>JBJHBW010000084.1:0-1558 GCA_050485685.1 Gammaproteobacteria bacterium | reverse complement strand
GCGACCGTCGCCGGTGATGTCTCGCGCCGCCAGCCCGATGTGGTCGGCGTTGCTGAAGCCCTCGGCCATCACGAAGCGTTGCCAGTCCGGGTTGCGGTACCAGGCAATGCGATCGGCCGATACCAGCACGATGTCCAGCAGTCCGTCGCCGTCTATATCGACCGCGGCGATCGTGTAGCCGATATTGACGTTGTCATCCAGGGTCTGCGCTTCAAACGGCAGCGAGTCCGATGCGAGTGGCCCGTGACAGGAAAAGATCAGCGCAAGGGCGGGTGCGGTAACGAAGACGCGTCGGTGTGTCGGCATGACTGTTTCTCCATGGCTAGGCGGATGCGCCGCCAGGCTCCGGGTACGTCCATCGTAGCTGCCGATCTGACCGCGTGGAAGTCGCCTGCCCGCAGACCAGCCACAGGAATGCTGCGGTCATGACAGGCAGCCAGCTCCGGCTTCGCCGGAGCTGGCTGCCGAGGGGTTCAGGGCCGAGTGGCCGGATCCCAATGCTGGACGATCAGCCCGTCCCTGATACGGAACATGTCGAACCAGGTCGTCGTGTACTCACGGCCACAGGCGTCGGTGAAGCTTCGCGGAAAGGTGATCACCACCAGATCACGCTCGGCGACGATGTCGACCACACCTTCGGGTATGGCGTCCGGGATATCCTGCGGCGGGATGCCCAGCGAGCGGAAGAAATTCTGCATACCGTCAAGGCCCGTGTCGGCCATCGGATTGTGCTGAATGTAGTCCGGATGGATGAACTCGCCGGCGCGGTCGATATGGAATCCGTTCAGCAGGGTTCGCCACATATCCCAGACCAGACGCTTGTTGGCCGCCAGTTGCGGATCATCGTGCTCCAGCATCGCCATCTGGCCCGCGCGGGTCGTATCACCGGTGACCGGCACTGCCGTTGGCGGCGGTGCTTCGCAGTTCGGTCCGGCAGCGGCGGCGCGTTGACTTGCGCCACCCTGTGCGGGAGCGTCGTCCTGGGCGAAGGCCAGCGGCGACAGCAGCGCGCTGGCGGCAGCAAAACAGATCAGAGTTCTCATAGTTGTCCCTTCGATGCATGGTGGGATTGGAAGGGCAAGGATAGCATTGTCGCGCCGGCGGCCGGGCTATCGTGCGAATCGATGCTGTCAGGAGTCAAAGCGCACGGAAGCGACTATTCGGTCTATCACCTGCTGCAAACGAGTTCCGTCAGCGGGCGTTACCGACAGCAGATGCACACTGCCACCGTCACCGCGCAGCCAGATCTGCCGCTGGATGAGCCGGTAAGGCAGTCCGCTCGTGGAAACGGAGACCGGACCCAGCTGCACCTGGCCGCCGCCCGCTCCCTCCAGATCCTGCATCACGCTGAATCCGCGGAGCGCTCCCACCCGAAGATCGGGATTTCGGGCCGAGTAGCGAATTCCAAGCAGGGAAACCAGTCGGCTGTTGAGCACGTTGTCGAGTGAGTTCGGGATCTCCAGCGGATTGATCAACACCACCAGAGAGGTCGCCGCTTGAGGCGATGTCGTTTCCAGCGTGTTCCAGCCCCGATCGGGCGCGGACAACCACTGTGGTG
>JBJHBW010000083.1:0-1938 GCA_050485685.1 Gammaproteobacteria bacterium | reverse complement strand
GAGTCGGCGGACCCTATCGTTTCGCGCCGAATACCAGCAGCACGACACCGACCGCAGCAGCAATACCGCCACCGATCAGATAATTTCTTGTTTCGTCCGTGAAACGACCTGTGACCGCTTCGTGCAGTTCGTCTGCAATGCTGCCGCTGGCACTCCAGCCCATATAGAGCAGTATGCCGCCACCGACAATAAGAGCAATTCCGAGAATTCGGCTCCAGTGCATCAGGTCTCTCCCGTTTCGGGTGTGCCCCCTTCAGCTGTCAGGTTAACACCAACTGCACTCAGTCGCCTCTGCCGTCCGATTCTGCTGTTCGTGTCCGCACTGTGTGTATGGGCGTGGCGGCGTTACAATTCCCGGTTACGCGCCACATCGGGTACGCGCGGTGAGGAAATCGCATGCTTTTCATCGTCCAGTTCGAAGACAGGCCGGATGTGCAGGAGATCCGCCAGAAGCTGTTCCAGTCGCATCTGGATTTTCTGGACAGCTGCAGCGACAGGGTGCTCGTGCCAGGTGGCTTGCGTGATGTCGAGAACGACCGGCCGGTAGGTGGTCTGTGGATCGTGGAAGCTGAGAACGAAGCCGAAGTGAAGGAAATCTTTCACGGCGACCCGTTCTGGACTAATGGCCTGAGGGCGCGTTACCGGATCAATCGCTGGGTGAAGGCCTTCCCTGATCGCAAGGTGGAAATCTGAGTCAGGGTTCGAATGACTGCAGGTAGGGGTTGCTGCTGTTTCGCGCGATGACGATGAATCCGTGGCTGGTCGCGACGTGGCAGGCGTTGCAGGCATTGACCAGTGCATCCAGCTCGCGATTTGCAGCGTCCAGATTACCGTTTTCCAGCGCGCTCTCCAGACGACCCATCACCGGCGTCAGCATGCTGGTCGCGAGCTGACCCACCGGATAGCCGTCATACTCGTCCACTTCACCCACTTCCTCGACAAGCTCTTCGACTTCATGCGCATAGAATGCCGCCAGAGGCAGATTGCCGTGGTCCAGGGACAGCTGCAGCTTGTGGGTGTGGGTCTGAAGGGCACCCATCAGCTCGACAAGCTCATCGGCGAAAGCCGCCGGGGTCAGCAGGATTGAGAACGCCAGCAATCTGGCGCTGAAGAATCGTTTCGGACCTGTCATCAGAACACCTTATCGGGTCTCGCAACTGTTGAGCATACGCTCCCGCAGCGTCCATGCCCATCAGGGCCCGGCGGCGGCGTTCGCACGCTCTATGACGTAGGCTCTGATTGCCGCGGACGTCTCCGCGTCGATGACGTTCGCGAACGACGCCATGCCGTTTGCGGCATAGATGCCGTCCAGTACGATCGCATCGAACAGCTCGCCGCTCTGCAGGGATGGCGAGTAGGCGAGATCCGGGAACAGTCCGCGTCGGAACATGCCGCCGGCATTGCCGGGCGCGTCGTGACAGATCATGCAGTTGGCCTGATACGATGATTCGCCTCGGGCGATCACGTCGGCTGACGCGGTTGACGGTGGCGGATTCAGCGGGGGCGGTGTGAACGATACCGGTGCCGGCAGCGTCTCCTCACCACCGATTCGGAACACCAGCAGTCGTGAATAATGTGGTGCCCGGTAATGCGTGGTCGAGCGACCGGCAACGACTGCGATGTGCTGCACGCCATCGAGCTCGAAACTGATCGGTGCGGCGACCACGCCGGTATTGAGGTTCTGCGACTCCCACAGCAGGGTACCGTCCTCGGCCGACAGCGCCACCAGTCGGTTGTTGGTGCCGCGAAACACCAGGCCGCCGGCGGTGGCGAGCATGCCTGCGAACGGGCCGTCGGTGCGCCAGGCTTCCTGCTGTGCCACCGGATCCCAGGCCAGCGTATAAAAGCCCATCGGCAGGCCCGCCATCGCGTCCGGACCCAGCTCCGCCATGCCGGCCGCGATATCGATGCCGAGATTGGATGTCAGCGGGTGCGGAT
>JBJHBW010000082.1:0-2114 GCA_050485685.1 Gammaproteobacteria bacterium | reverse complement strand
GCCACATCCCTTGCGGGGATCTCGCATTGCCAGCCCAGTCCGGCGGCGATTCGTCGCAGCGTGTGTTCGCGATAGAAGACGACATGAGTGGGATCGCGCCGGTAATGCCAGTTCCGGAAGCGTGCATCATCGGTCTGGAATGACGTCATGATCGCCAGCCAGCCGCCTGCGTCAAGCAGACCGTCCAGTCGCTCGAATTCTTCCGCCGGGCGATGAAAGTGTTCCACCGTCTCGGTGCAGGTGATGAAGTCGTAACTGCGTCTCAGAACGGAACGGTCCGGATAGAAGAACGGGTCATACAGCGCGACATCATGTCCGGCCTCCGTCAGCATCGCCGCGAGCGCGGGGCCGGGTCCGCAGCCGTAGTCCAGCCCCTGCGACGCGGGGCGTATCCGCTTGAGCAGCGGTGTGGCCAGACGAGTCAGAAACGTACGGTAGGCTTCGTCGTCAACGCGGTTGCAATGCAGCCTGTACTGCGCCAGTTCGTCGTCACGGGCCGGCAGGCTGCCGGCGTCCAGAAAGGTAGCCTCGCATTCCTCGCAACGAAGATAGTGGCGATCGTCGACCGTTTCAAAATCGCGGGTACTCCGGCTGCGGCAGACCGGGCAGACCGGGCAGACCGGGCAGACCATACCGCGCGTGTCAGTCGTGATCCGCCGCGAGCTCGGCGGCATAGCGGCGCCCGAGTTCCGCGTAGTGATCGGCGGAGCGCTGCAGTGCGAGTATTTCCTCGTCAGTGACTTCGCGCACCCGCTTGGCCGGCATGCCGACGATGAGCGATCGATCCGGAAACTCCTTGCGCTCGGTGATCAGGGCGTGTGCGCCGACGATGCAATGCCGGCCAATCACCGCATGGCTGAGTATGGTGGCGCCTATGCCGATCAACGAACCTTCTCCGATGTGACAGCCATGCACCGTGGCACCATGCCCGACAGTGACGCGTGGCTCGATGCGTGCGGGCGCATCGCCATCGACATGGATCACGGCGTTGTCCTGGATGTTGGTCTCATCGCCTATGTCGATGGTGGCGACATCGCCGCGCACGGTCGCGTTGAACCAGATACTGACGTCGGTGCCGAGTGAGACCCGGCCGATCACGGCCGCGTTGGGTGCGATGAAGCAGCGTTTCGCGTCACGTATGACACGATGCTGACCCAGTCTGTAAAACATGCGGGGGCTCCTGTAATTCAGTGCTGCGCCGGTGGCGCGGATGCCTGATTGGCGACGGCCTGTGCGGCGGCTGCTATGGCATCCGCATCGCCAAGGTAGCGACCGGGCGACGGCTTCAGGCCGGCACCGAATTCGTAAAGCCTGGGCACGCCTGTGGGTATGTTGAATTCCGTGATCGCGTCGTCGCTGATGCCTTCCAGCATCTTGACCAGCGCGCGAAGGCTGTTGCCGTGCGCTGAGACCAGCACATCACGGCCGGCCAGCAGGTCAGGCACAATGTGATCGTCCCAATAGGGCAGCACGCGCTCCAGTGTCGTCTTCAGGGACTCGGTGCCCGGCAGCGAACCCGGCGCAATGCCGGCGTAGCGTCTGTCGTGACAAGGGTGCCGCTCATCGTCCGGCGTCAGCGCCGGCGGCGGAATGTCATAGCTGCGTCGCCACACCTTGACCTGATCGGCGCCGTGGCGGGCGGCGGTTTCTGCCTTGTCCAGGCCCTGCAGCGCGCCGTAGTGACGCTCGTTCAGGCGCCAGTGCCTGTGAACGGGAATCCAGGTCAGCTGCATGTCGTCCAGTATCAGCCACAGTGTGCGAATCGCGCGTACCAGCACCGAGGTGTGCGCAACATCGAAGCTGAACCCTTCGGCCGCAAGCACTCTGGCGGCATCGTGCCCCTCGCGAATTCCCTGATCGGTCAGATCCACATCGGTCCAACCCGTAAAAAGATTCTCCAGGTTCCAGGTGCTCTGGCCGTGGCGGATGAGGACCAGGCGACCGGGCGTGGCGGTTTGTTTGTGCGGCATATGTATCGGGACTCCTTGCAGCAGTCTGTTCAGGTATCGGCGGTGCGCACTCGGTATGGCGAATGCAGAGATTGTAAGGCGGGTCTAGCGCAGTGTACCCAGTTCCCTCAGTGCAACTGACAGGGCCGCGAATCCCAGGGGGCC
>JBJHBW010000081.1:0-2221 GCA_050485685.1 Gammaproteobacteria bacterium | reverse complement strand
ATCAAGAACGGTCGCGTGTATAAGGACACCTTGTGAGGAATTCGACGCGTAGTTTCATTCGGCGTTGTTTGCCGGGTATGGCTGCAGCATGTCTGTTTGCTGTCTTTTCCGGATTCGCCGCCAGTGCTTCGGCAGAGGAATCGGCGTCAGGCTGGACGACTCAGATTTCGCCTTACGTCTGGGGTGCCGGAATCGGCGGCACGATGCGGCCTTTTGCCGGTGCACCGTCCATCCGTATCAGCCAGTCGCTGTCAGATGTTCTGGAAAGTCTTGACAGTGCCTTGTTCGTTTCAGGCTTTGCGCGCAAGGATCGCTACGTCCTGCTCGGCGACTTCAGCTACACGTCTTCGTCACGTTCCGGCATTGCGCTGGTGCCGGGTGTGGGTCCCGCGCCTGCGTCGG
The DNA here is from genome assembly GCA_050485685.1 of Gammaproteobacteria bacterium. Lineage (GTDB taxonomy): Bacteria > Pseudomonadota > Gammaproteobacteria > Steroidobacterales > Rariloculaceae > JBJHBP01. Next base: position 1,819 of record JBJHBW010000081.1, on the reverse strand, counting down.
GCCGGTTGAAGCAGAGTTCGCTGACGCTGGCTGCCGGGTACCGCGTGGTGGAGGGGCCGGATGTGAATGTCGACGTGTTCGGCGGCTTGCGTGGCTGGTCGGCCAGCGGCGCGGTCAACGTCGCCGGTGGCGCGCTGACGCGGTCCTCGGGCCAGACCTTTATCGATCCCATTCTGGCCGCGCGCGCGAGCGTCACATTCTCACAGCGCTGGTCGGGCACTTTCTATGCCGATTTCGGCGGGTTCAGCGTGGGCTCGAAGCAGACCTGGCAGATGCTGGGGACGGCCAATCGGCGCCTGCGCGACCAGCTGTATCTGTCCGCAGGCTATCGTCATCTCAAGGTCGACTACCGTGATTCAGGGACTGCGATAGACATGAGCATGAGCGGGCCGATGTTCGGCGTCACCTGGCGCTTCTGAACGAAATCAGGACGGCATGGGCCCCGCGGGGTCCTCGTTCCACGGTGCGGGCGCCGGTCCAGCGCGCATCCGTGGGACAATCTGCCCTTACCCGCGACGCGTAATATCACGGTATGTGGCTGACCCGAAACGACGACCAGGAACCGGTGGCAGTGCTGCGACTGCTGTTCCGTCTGCGGCTGGTCGCAATAGTCGCGCAGCTGGCGGTGATTTCGTACGTGCACTTCGCCATGCAGATGCAGCTTCCGCTGCTGCCGCTGGCGCTGACCATAGGCGCGCTGGGTGCGTGGAATATCGCGGCGGGCTACCGGATCCGCACCGGCAAGCGGGTCCATCATGGCGAGGTTGCGCTGCATCTGACCGTCGACATCATCGCGTTCACATCAGTGATCTTTCTGACCGGCGGTTCGGCCAATCCATTCGTGTCGCTGTATCTGGTGCCGGTAGCGCTGGCTGCGACTTCCCTGCCTGCGCGACTGGCATGGGCCCTCGGCGCGTTGTGCGCGCTGGCCTACACAATCCTGCTCTACGTGAACATTCCGCTGCCACCGATGCATGGCGGGCATGGTGAACACGGTGAATATGTCGGCGACTTCGATCTGCATCTGGCGGGCATGTGGGTAAACTTCCTGATTGCCGCGACGCTGATCGTCTACTTTGTGGGCCGCATGAGTGCGCTGGTACGCAAGCGCGATCGCGAGCTGACGGCGATGCGCGAAGCGGCCCTTCGTGAACGGCAGATCGTCGAGTTCGGGACTTTCGCGGCCGGCGCTGCGCACGAGATCAACACCCCGCTGGGCACACTGGCGCTGCTGGTGGAGGAACTGAGCGAGGGCGGTGACAAGGACTCCCGCCTCAAGACGAAAACCGAGGTGATGAAGGAACAGATAGACACCATCAGCGCGAAGCTTTCTGCTATCGCGGCCGGGGCAGGCGTTGCCCGCAGTGCCGGCGCGCGGGCCGAGCCGTTGAGCGGATTCGTCGCGCGATTGCTCGATTCATTCAGGGCAGCGCACCCGGATGTCGAACTCTCCGTCGTGCACGAATCACCGCTGCCGGAGGCCCGTATTGTTGCCGAGGACACCCTGGAGCAGGCGATCTGCAATGTGCTCGACAATGCTGCCCAGGCTGCGATGGAGAGTGAGTGCCCGGCTGTAATCGTTCGGATTGGCTGTCGCGACGATCGCATCGAGCTTACGGTGATAGACAACGGCGGCGGTCTTGCGCCCGACGTGCGCGATGCGGTTGGTGAACGCATCGTCACCACGAAAGCGGATGGCCTTGGCGTTGGCGTATTGCTGTCGCGTGTTGCGCTGCAACGCTTTGGCGGGGAGCTGGAGCTGGCCGGCAACGAACACGGAGGCGTTGCGGCACGCATCACGCTGCCACTGCAGGAGTTG
>JBJHBW010000080.1:0-2282 GCA_050485685.1 Gammaproteobacteria bacterium | reverse complement strand
GCGGTCAGGGCGCTGGAGCGGCTCACCCATCGTGGTGCAGTTGCCGCCGACGGCAAGACCGGCGACGGTTGCGGGCTGTTGCTGAAGAAGCCCGATGCCTTCCTGCGTGCGATGGCCGAGGAAGCCGGTATCACGACGGCATCGCTGTACGCGGTCGGCGCGGTCTACCTGAACCCCGACAGCAAGCTTGCCAAAAAGGCGCGCAAGGCATTCGCCGAGGAACTGTCCCGCCAGGGTCTTGAGGCCGCCGGCTGGCGCCTCGTGCCCGTTGATACCAGTGCCTGCGGTGACGAAGCCCTGCGCACCCTGCCGCGCATCGAACAACTGTATGTGAACGCGCCGAAAGGCATGGATCTTGCGACGTTCAACCGCTCGCTGTTCGTCGCGCGCCGGCTCGTTGAAAAGCGCCTGGACGGCAGCGACGATGTGTTCTACGTGGCCAGCCTGTCGGCGACGACGCTGTCCTACAAGGCCATGGTCATGCCGGCCTACTTCACGACCTTCTATCAGGACCTGAAGGACCCGCGCCTTGAGTCCTCGGCCTGTGTGTTTCACCAGCGCTTCTCGACCAACACCTGGCCGCACTGGAAACTGGCCCAGCCGTTCCGCTATCTCGCCCACAACGGCGAGATCAATACCGTGCAGGGCAACCGCAATTCCGTGCTGGCCGGGCCGCGCAAGTTCGCCTCGGCGCTGCTGCCCGATCTTGAGCAGTTCCAGCCGCTGGTGTCGCTGAGCGGCTCGGATTCCTCAAGTCTGGACAACGCCCTGGAGCTGCTGCTCGCCGGCGGCATGGACGCACTGCAGGCCATGCGCATCCTGATTCCACCCGCCTGGCAGGCCGTGGACGGCATGGATCCGGATCTGCGTGCGTTCTACGAGTACCACAGCTTTCACCTCGAGCCCTGGGACGGGCCAGCCGGCATCGTGTTCAGTGACGGGCGTTACGCCGCCTGCACGCTGGACCGTAACGGCCTGCGGCCGGCGCGCTATGTGATCACCGACGATCGTCACATTACGCTGGCTTCGGAAATCGGCGTCTGGGACTACGCCCCCGAGTCGGTGGTCGCCAAGGGACGTCTGGGACCGGGACAGATGGTGGCCGTGGATCTTGCGACCGGCGAGTTCCTGGAAAGCCACGCCATCGATGAGATCCTCAAGCGCCGTCATCCCTACAAGCGCTGGCTGAAGCAGGGTGTGCGTTACCTGGAGTCCGAGCTGGTCGACGTACAGACGGCTGCGGAGCCCATGGATACGCAGACGCTGAACATCTACCAGAAGGCCTTTGCGCTGTCTTCGGAAGAGCGTACCCAGGTCGTGCGCGTGCTGGCCGAAGCGGAGCAGGAAGCGGTCGGCTCCATGGGCGACGACACGCCCATGCCGGTGCTGTCGCAGCACACGCGTTCGCTGTTCGACTATTTCCGTCAGCAGTTCGCTCAGGTCACGAATCCGCCCATCGATCCGCTGCGCGAGCGCATCGTCATGTCCACGCAGACCGAGATCGGTCCGGAATGCAATCTGCACGATCCGCAGCCGGAATACGCGCGCCAGATCGTGATGAATTCACCGGTGCTGTCGCAGGCCAAGCTGCGTCAGCTGCTGAATGAGCGCACCGGTATCAGTCATGAGTTCATCGATCTGAACTACCCTGCCGATGTGTCACTGAAAGACGCGCTGGACGACTTGTGCGCACGCGCCGAGCGCGCGGTGCGCGAAGGCGGCAAGCTGCTGCTGCTGCTCAGCGACCGCTACCTGAAAGCCGATCATGTGCCGGTGCACGCGCTGCTGGCCACCGGTGCCGTACATCATCATCTGGTGGCCGCGCGGCTGCGGGCCGACTGCAATCTGGTGATCGAGACCGGTGTCGCACGCGATCCGCATCACTTCGCGTGCCTGATCGGTTACGGCGCCACGGCCGTATACCCGTATCTTTCCTATCAGGTGCTGACCGACATGCGTCGCAGCGGTGAGATCCGCGTCGATGAAGGTGAGCGCAGGCAGCTGGGTCGCTCGTACCGTCGTGGCATACGCAAGGGCCTGTTCAAGATCATGTCCAAGATGGGCATCTCGACGATTGCGAGCTATCGCGGCGCGCAGCTGTTCGAGATCGTGGGTCTGGACGATGACGTCGTGGATCGCTGCTTCAAGGGTACGGTCAGTCGCATCCGCGGCGCGACGTTCGCGGATCTGGAACAGGACGCACGCACGCTGCTGAACCGCGCGTTCGATCCGCTGGCCGAGATCGAGCAGGGCGGTCTGCTCAAGTATGTGCATGGCGGTGA
>JBJHBW010000079.1:0-2531 GCA_050485685.1 Gammaproteobacteria bacterium | reverse complement strand
CTGCAGGGCCTCATGCACTGGCTGTTCGGGCGCAAGCACCGCTGGGAAACCATAGGGCGCAGCGACAACCTCAGCGAGAGCACCCGCGTAATGCGGGCCCCCAGGATCAGTCAGAAGGAGTCGGACGGATAACCGGGCCGACTCAGCGCGAACGGGCGGTGCCGGCCGTGCGACCGAAGTTCTCGACCATGACGCGCCTGGCGTCGTCGGCAAGCTCGGTCATGCCCAGCCGCTCATAGGCTTCAATCATGATCTCCAGCGAACGCTCGAGCTCCGGTGCGCCGGCATAGTTCTCCACGGCGTACTTGGCGCGGTTGGCAGCGGCGACAAAGGCTTCGCGTCGCAGGTAGTAATCGGCGACATGGTTCTCGTAAGCGGCCAGCCGGTTACGCAGGAACACCATGCGCTCACGCGCATCAGGCACATACTCGCTGTCCGGGAATTCGCGTATCAGTCGCTCGAACATTTCGAATGAACGCAGTGTGTCCTTCGGCGGACGTGCGCTCATGTCGATGCGGAACAGGCGCTCCAGCACGTTCGGATCCTGGTCGAACCAGGCCAGGCCACGCATGTAGATGGAGTAGGCAACCTGCGGATGTGTGGGGTGCTCGCGCTCGAACTGTTCGGCGGCATCGATGGTGCGCTCCGGCTGATTGCTGGCCCAGAACACATGGATGAGGTCCAGATGCGCCTGACGCGATTCGTTTGCAAACGGGTAGCGGGCGATCAGGGTCAGGTAGTTGTTCGTCGCCGCCTCATAGTTGGACGCCAGCATCGCGGCGCGGCCACGCTCGTACAGCACTTCCGGCGCGAATTCCTGAGCGAGTCGGTCACGGCCACCGCAGCCGCCGATCGTGACGGCAACCAGCAGTCCGGCAACAAGCAATCTGAGTGTGCGTATCACGTCTGCGAACCATTGCCCGCGTAACGGGCGCTACCTTGAGTGTTCGAGCGCGAAGTATAGCGGAAAGTTTCCTGCCGTCCGGCCACCCGGTCACCGTGCCGCGTCGCGCCTGACTATACTTGCCGTTCCCTGAGCCGGGCAGGACCCAAGGCATTGGAGCACATTTCTCGCACACTGGTGATTCCGGACGACCTCGCCGGCAAACGTCTGGATCAGGCGGCGGCGGCGCTGTTGCCGGAGTTTTCCCGGACCCGCCTGGCAGATTGGCTGAAAAGCGGCGCCCTGACGCTGGATGGCGAAGCGGCGCTGCCCAGACAGCGGGTTCGCGGCGGTGAGTCGCTGCAGCTGGAAACAACCCTCGAGCCGGTAGTGGCCGTGGAGCCGGAGGCCATCCCGCTGGAGATCGTTCATCAGGATCCGGCCCTGCTGGTCATCGCCAAGCCCGCCGGTCTTGTCGTCCACCCTGGTGCCGGAAACCGTGCCGGGACGCTGCAGAATGCGCTGCTGGCTTTCGATGAGAGGCTGGCGACCCTGCCACGTGCCGGCCTGATCCACCGGCTGGACAAGGACACCAGCGGACTGCTGCTGATCGCCCGCACGCCGGCGGCCCAGACCGCGCTGGTCGCGCAGCTGGAGCGTCGCGAAATCCATCGCACCTATCGCGCGGTGTGCACCGGTGTTGCCACCGGCGGCGGCACCGTGGATGCCCCGGTCGGCCGCCACCCCAGGGACAGGACGCGCATGGCGGTGACGGAAAAGGGCCGACCGGCGCGCACGCATTACCGGGTGCTGGAGCGCTTTCGCGCCCATACCCATATGGAAGTGGATCTTGAAACCGGTCGCACCCACCAGATCCGCGTGCATTTTGCACATCAGCGCATGCCGCTGGTCGGTGATCCGGACTACGGCGGCCGCCCGCGTTTTCCGCCACAACCGAGTGAGGCGCTGAGGGCTGTGCTGTCGTCGTTCCGGCGTCAGGCACTGCATGCCTGGCGGCTGCGACTCACGCATCCGGAAACAGGCGAGGAACTAAGTCTGGAGCAACCGCCGCCGGCCGATTTCGAACACCTGCTGGCAGTGCTGCGTGAGGACGCTGCCGAATTCGCGGCGCGGAATTCCGCGCGATGACGCAGGCGCGTGCGCCGGTTGCGTGGCTCACCCCCGAATGGCCAGCACCGCCCCGCGTGCGGGCCTGCGTCACGATGCGTGATGGCGGTGTCAGCGAAGGCGCCTATGCCAGTCTGAATCTTGGTGACCATGTAGGCGATGACCCTGAACACGTGCGCATCAATCGCGCCCGGCTGTGTGCCGCACTCGCGTTGCCGGAGGAGCCGCGCTGGCTGCGTCAGGTGCATGGCACCCGAATCGTGGATTTCGACCGTGACGGGAGCGAAGCGCTGGATCGCACCGCGGATGGTGCTGTGAGCGGTCGCGCTGGCGTGGTCTGCGTGGTGATGACGGCAGACTGCCTGCCGGTGCTGTTCTGCGATCGGGATGGTCGCCGGGTGGGCGTGGCGCATGCAGGCTGGCGCGGACTTGCTGCTGGCGTGCTGGAGGAAGCGGTTGCCGCGATGAATGTGCCCGCTCGCGAGCTTTGCGCCTGGATAGGGCCCGCGATCAGCGCATC
>JBJHBW010000078.1:0-3046 GCA_050485685.1 Gammaproteobacteria bacterium | reverse complement strand
CTCGCGCGCGCACTGTATTCGACCAAGGTCGCGTTCGAGATCGGCCTGCTGGTGGCTGTGCTGACCACGGTGCTGGGCGGGCTGCTGGGTGCGCTCAGCGGCTACTACGCCGGCAGCCTGATCGATGAGTTCGTGCTCTGGATCAAGGGCGTGCTCGACGCGATTCCGTTCTACCTGTTCGTGGCTGCGGTGGCGTTCGCGATGCAGGGACATCCCATGGGCATGCATGTGGCACTGGTCGCCACGTTGTGGACCACGACCAGCCGTATCGTGCGCGGCGAGGTGATGAAGCTCAGGAACCTGGAGTTTGTCGAGGCAGCGCGTGCGCTGGGGGTGCCAGGTCCTGTAATCATCCTGCGCCATGTGCTGCCGAATACCGCACACATCCTGCTGGTGCAGGCCACCATCGTGTTTGTGACCGCGATCAAGGCCGAGGTGATCCTGTCGTTCCTTGGTATCGGCACGCAGGACGGCGTCAGCTGGGGGGTGATGATTGCGCAGTCCACCAGTGAAGTGACGGCGGGCTTCTTCAATAACTTCATTGCCGCATCCGTGTTCATGTTCGTGCTGGTAATGGCATTCAACCTGTTCTCCGATTCGCTGCAGGACGCGCTGGATCCGAAGAAGGTCAGCGGCGGTGGCCCGACGGTATGAGTGCGGTCGAGACCCCTCTGCTGGCAGTGGACCGGCTCAGCGTGGAGTTTACGACCGGGCAGGGACGGGTACGTGCGGTCGATCAGGTGTCGCTGACGATCAACAGCGGCGAAACCGTGGGTCTGGTGGGTGAATCCGGTTGCGGCAAGAGCGTGACCTCGCTGGCCCTGCTTGGCCTGGTGCCGACACCGCCGGGCCGCATCGCCGGCGGATCGGTGCGGTTTCAGGGCCGTGAACTGGTCGGGCTGTCAGAGCGTGAACTGGCGCGCGTACGCGGCCGTGGAATCGCGATGATCTTTCAGGAGCCGATGACGGCGCTGAATCCCGTGCTCACGGTGGCCAGTCAGATGATTACCGTCCTGCGCCGCCAGCGCGGCCTGTCGAAGAGGGCCGCCGGTGCAGCGGCCGTGGAATGGCTGGATCGCGTCGGCATCGCTGAACCGGCGAAACGCATCGACGACTATCCGCATCAGCTGTCCGGCGGCATGCGTCAGCGTGTCATGATCGCGATGGCGTTGTCGTGCGAACCCAAGCTGCTGATCGCCGACGAGCCGACCACGGCGCTGGATGTCACGATACAGGCTCAGGTCCTGGAACTGATCGCGACCCTGACGCGTGATACCGGCACGGCGATGATCCTGATCACCCATGATCTGGGCGTCATTGCCGAAACCTGTCAGCGTGCCTGTGTCATGTACTGCGGGCGCATCGTCGAAGAGGCGCCGGTCGCTTCGCTGTTCGCTGCGCCGCGCCATCCTTACAGTGCCGGGCTGATTGCATCCGTGCCGCGCGTGCGCGAGGACCGGCTTGGGCGGCTGCCGACGATACCGGGCCGTGTTCCCGATCTTGCCAGTCTGCCGGCAGGCTGTCGTTTCCAGGAACGCTGCGTGCGTGTGCAGCCCCGTTGCCGTGACGAATCTCCGGATCTTCGTGAACTCGGACCTGCCCGCGCCGCCTGCCACAATCCGGTGCCGCTGCCATGAGCGCGCTGCTCAAGGTCAGTCACCTTGCGAAGTACTTTCCGATCCGTGGCGGACTGCTGCGCCGCGTGGTCGCACAGCTGAAGGCCGTGGACGACGTCAGCTTCTCGCTGGAGCGTGGACGCACGCTGGGTCTGGTAGGTGAGTCCGGTTGCGGTAAGTCCACCCTGGGCCGCGCGATCCTGCGCCTGCTCGAGCCTACAGCCGGCGAAGTGACACTGGATGGACGGCCGGTGACCGGCATTTCCCACCGCGAGCTGACGCGGCGCCGGCGCGAAATGCAGATCATCTTTCAGGACCCTTACGCATCGTTGAATCCGCGTCGTACCATCATGCAGACGCTGCTGGAGCCGCTCAATCTGCATCGCGTAGGCACGCTTGCTGAACGCCGTCAGCGCGTTGCCGAGCTCCTGGAACTGGTAGGCCTGAGTGCTGCGGCTCTGCCACGCTATCCGCACGAGTTCTCCGGCGGCCAGCGTCAACGAATAGGCATTGCGCGATCGCTGGCGCTGGACCCGAAACTGGTGGTTGCGGACGAGGCGGTATCGGCGCTGGATGTGTCCGTGCAGGCGCAGGTGCTGAACCTGCTCTCGGACCTGCAGCAACGGTTGGGACTTTCCTTTCTGTTCATTTCGCACGACCTGGCGGTCGTGCAGCACGTCTCGCATGATGTCGCCGTCATGTATCTCGGGCGCATCGTGGAGATCGGCCCGGCGGATCGTGTCTACCGGGAACCCAGACATCCCTACACCAGAGCGCTGCTGTCGGCGGTGCCGGTGCCGGATCCGCAGCGCAGGTCGCGCCGTATCGTTCTGCCCGGCGACGTGCCGTCAGCGGCGAACCCGCCTCCGGGCTGTCCGTTTCATACACGATGTCCTGAAGTACGGCCGGAATGCCGCACCGTGCGGCCGGTCACGACGAATACCAGTCGCTCCGACGCCCGCCCGCATCTGGTCGACTGTCATCTGTACCCGCAGACCGGTGAAAAGGTGCCCGCCGACGGTCTGGCTGCCGCAGGTACCGGCAAGTGAGTGGTCGTCGCAAATGAAAAGGGCCGCAGGTGACTGTATCTCCTGCGGCCCGGGTTTCAGCGCCTGGGCGCAATCAGCGTTGACGCCGGAAGTGCAAGCGTGTCAGCGGTTGCCGCGAATCAGATTGCCGAAATGATAACGGCCGCCGAGGAACAGCGTGCTGTCGTCGTCATCCAGACGCAGCCGTCCACCGATGGAAAACGAATCGTTCAGATAGTACTGCCCGCCGAATTCCAGCACTGCATCGGTACCGCTGCGCAGTGAGCGATCGAGCAGTACCGAGCCGTTCAACTCTGCGTTGCGGGTGATCCAGCCGCGTATCGTGCCGCCAAGAATGGCGCCGCTGTTGCTGATGGTCGGCGGAGGCCCCGGACGACGAAG
>JBJHBW010000077.1:0-3161 GCA_050485685.1 Gammaproteobacteria bacterium | reverse complement strand
AGGTCATCCTGCATCAGCACGATATCGGCGATTTCCATGGCCTCGTCGGAACCGGCACCACCCATGGCCACGCCCAGATTGGCCGCAGCCAGCGCAGGTGCATCATTGATGCCGTCCCCGAGCATGGCCACGTGTCCATGCTCGTGCTGCAGCTGCCGTATCACATCGAGTTTCTGATCGGGCAGCAGGCCGGCGTGTACGGCGTCGAGCTCCGGCAGTTCGCGGGCCAGCGCCGCAGCGGCTTCCGGACGGTCGCCGGTGAGCATGACGAAGCGGTAGTCCGGATGCAGGGATTTCAGCGCCGCGAGTGCGTTGCGTGTGGACGTGCGCAGCTTGTCCTCGACGCGGATCACGCCGAGCACGTCATCGTCGGCACCGACCAGCATCAGTGATTGCGCGGCGTCGCCGCTGTCAGTGCCGGCGTCGTCGCGGAGCAGGGCGTCGACCTCGGGCGAATCCGGAAACAGCGCCTGATGGCCGACCGTCACGCGCCTGCCGTTCAGCGTGCCTGTTACGCCGCGTCCGGCATGGGCACTGACGTCGGTGGCCGGTCCGTAGCGATCCTGCAGACGATGATGCGTGGCTGCGCCCAGCACCGCCTGCGCGAGCGGGTGTTCGGAGCCGCGCTCCACGGCCGCGGCCACCGCGACCAGTTCATCGCAGGGCGCGCAGCCGCTCCACTCGCTGGCGGGATGCTCGCAATCCGGCGAACGCGTGCCGGCCAGTACCGGACGCCCATGTGTCAGCGTGCCGGTCTTGTCGAACGCAAACACGCGCGCGTGAGCGAGTTCATCCAGGCGTGCACCGCCTTTAACAAGCACACCGAGTTGTGCGAGCCGCGTGAGCGCGCTGACCACGGTGACTGGAATGCTGATCACCAGCGCGCACGGGCAGGCGATGATCAGCAGTGCAAGACCGCGGTAAAGCCAGCCCGGCGCTTCGCCGGCCGGCGTCAGGAAAGGCTGACCGAACAGCGTGGGCGGCACGGTCGCAACCAGCACTGCCAGCGCGACCACGGCGGGTGTATACCAGGCCGCGAAGCGGTCCACGGCGCGCTCGGCCGGTGAACGTTGTGCCTGGGCCTGCTCGACCAGGCGCGCGATCTGCGAAATCGTGAAGTCGTCGGCGACGCGGCTGACTTCGATTTCCAGCGTGCCGCGGCCATTGATTGTGCCGGCATGCACTTCATGGCCGATTTCGCGATGCACCGGCACCGGCTCGCCGGTGATCGCTGATTCGTCTATTGCACTGGAGCCTGAAACGACGCGCCCGTCCGCCGGTAGTTTCTCGCCGGGTTTCACGAGTACACGGTGACCGGGTTCCAGCTCGGCTACCGGTATGCGTTCGTAATGCACGTGGCTGTGGTCGTGCTCATGCGCATGCGCATGCGCATTCGCATGTTCATGATCGTGGTCGTCACAGCCCCCGACGATGACCGTTGCATGCGCCGGCTTCAGTCCGAGCAGCTGGCTCAGTGAATCCCGCGAGCGTGCCGCCGCATAGCCCTCCAGCGCCTCGCCCAGCGTGAACAGCAGCACGACGGTGACGGCCTCGCCGATCGCGCCGATTCCGATGGCACCGATCACGGCGACCGTCATCAGCAGTTCTATCGTGATACGTCGCGCATATAGCAGTGAACCAAGGCCGCGTCGCGCCAGAGGCCAGCCTGCGATCAGGATGGTCGCCACCCACAGGGCATCGATGGCCCTCGCGGCGCCGTCACCCACGCCGGCCAGCAGCAGCGGCAATGTAGCCAGTACGACCCCGGCCAGTGCCAGCGCGATGCGGAAACGGGATTCGCCGATCAGGAAGCGCAGAAAGCCGGACAAACCCCGACTGTGCGCAGCGGCCGGCGCCATGTATGCACCGTCGCGCGCCTCTTCCAGCGTGTAGCCCAGTGCGGCCACCCGCTCGCGCATCGCGCTCGTGCTTGCGCGACCCTGGCCCTGCACGGTGCCGGTCGCAAAGCTCACGCTGACTTCTTCGACGCCGGCCAGGTGTTTCAGGCTCTCCTGTATGGTCATTGCGCAGTTGCCGCAGTCCATGCCCTGCACGCGAAACCGGAACGGGCGTAATGCGGAATCGGCGTCCCTGGTCTGACTGTCCATGCCGGCCAGTCTGGACCCTCAACCGGGGTTGAAGGTCAAGCGCCGTGTCAGCGATGTGCGGTGTTGCCGTCGGTCAGATCGAGGAAGAACTGTGCGAACAGGAATGCATGCTCGCCGGCGGCGCTGAATTCGAAACCCTCGTCCACCTTTTCAAGCTGCGGCGCCTGATGGGTGTGACAGTCCGCTTCGACGCGGGCAATGGCTTCCAGCGCGCCCTGCAGTGCCGGTTCGTGGCCGGGTATCAGCACCCGGTAGCTGTCGCCGTCGCGCCAGATATGAACATGCCGGCCCTGCAGCGCCGTCAGCAGCGTGTCGCGTTCCATGCTGGCGAGGCGACAGCCCGTCAGGTCCAGCAGCCAGGCCAGGGTGGAGCCGGCCGCCGAATCATGGTCGGCATGGCCGCAGACCCGCTGTACCAGGCGCTGATAGACGTCGGAAGTCCCGCTGTCGCGGGCGGCGGTACGGGCATTCAGATCCTTCAGAAATACGCCCATTTCGTGCCGCTGCACCAGCAGTTCAGTGAGCTCACGCTCAATGGCGAGGTAACGCCGCTGCGCGATCTGCGTGACGGTTTCGTTCGCCTCATCGCCGGTTGCGGCGCCGGCCATCAGCAGCCGGATGTCGCTGAGCGAGAATCCCAGTCGCTGAGCGCGTTGGATGAACAGCAGGGTTTCGGCCGCATCCGGGGCATACAGGCGATAGCCGGCGCTGGTGCGGTCCACGGGTCTGAGCAGGCCCTGTTCTTCGTAGTAACGGAGCATGGAACGGGAAACGCCCGCAAGGCTGGCCAGCTGACCTATGGTCAGGCGCTCGTTTCGGCTGCGTGTCATCGGCGCTGATACTAGCAGCCTGACGGGCACCGACCCATAACAAACGACAATTGACCGCAACGCGTGCGCAACCGATGATTGCCGCATAACAAGGGAGGCAGCCGTCGCGGCAGGTTGCGCGACGGTCGGATACACATTATCTGAATCCTGACAATTTGCTGCGAGCGAGACAGAAACTCGGAAAGTATCGTATTGAGCGCCGGATATCGGAGGGCCCGACGGC
>JBJHBW010000076.1:0-3303 GCA_050485685.1 Gammaproteobacteria bacterium | reverse complement strand
TCTATCAGCGGCGCGTCGTGCGGATCGGCGCTGGCCAGTGTGACCGCACCACGACTCTCCGGGCGGTTGTTGACGACCGAGATCGCATAGCCGTGACCGAAAGGAATCGGGAACAGGTTCGCATTCGGCAGCATGGTCCAGAATGGGAACTGCAGGTCGGGCCGCGGCTCCTCGGGGCGTGACTTCAGCACGATGTGCGATTCGAACACATGGCTGGCCAGGGGCCCGCGCCGGAACAACAGGTATTCGAACAGATTCCACACGGCCCGGTGCAGCGTCTTCGCTGATACACCATAGGGTCGCGTGTCCTTCGTGCGCATCTTGATCTGCGCGGCGATGTGATCATGCAGGTTACGGCCGACCTCGCGGCGATCAGCGTGCACCTGCAGTCCCAGCGCCGACAGCGCTTCACCATCGCCGATGCCGGACAGCATCAGAATCTGCGGCGAGCCATAGGCACCGGCGCACAGCGCCACCTCGGCACGTGCGCCTATGGTCCTGACCGTGCCGTCTTTCGCTTCGATTTCAACGCCGGTTGCGCGCCCGCTTTCCACCACCACACGCCGCACCAGCGCGTCGGTCAGTACATGCAGGTTCCTGCGCGAGCGTGCCGGATGAAGAAACGCCGTGGCGCTGGTGACACGACGGCCATCGCGTATCGTGCCCTGGCGCAGGCCCACGCCTTCGGCGCGCGGTACGTTGAAATCATCGCAGGCCGCGATGCCGTTGGACTCGGCTGCTTCGCGGTAAATCGCGTTCAGGGGATTGACCTTGCGTATCGTCGACACGGCCATCGGTCCATCGGTGCCGTGCCAGCGCGGATCGCGAAAGTCCAGGTTGTTCTCCGACCGTATGAAGTAAGGCAGCAGCTCGCGGAAGCTCCAGCCTGTGCATCCCATCCCGGCCCACTCATCGTAGTCTTCGGGCTGGCCACGGTAATAGACCATGCCGTTGATGGCGCCTGTGCCCCCCAGCACCTTGCCGCGCGGCGTCGGCAGCTTGCGGTTGTTCAGGTGTTTCTGCGGCGCGGTCCAGTAGCTCCACTGCACCTGGGGCTTGCGCAGGATCGCGCCGACCGCCGCCGGCACGTGAATGAACGGATGCGAATCGCGGCCACCGGCTTCGATCAGGCAAACGCTGTGGCGGCCGTCCTCGGACAAGCGGTTCGCGAGCACGCAGCCGGCCGATCCGGCGCCGACCACGACATAGTCGAACGTTTCCGCTGCCTCGCTCATGTCACGCTTTCAGGCGCCAGTTCTTCGTGTCGCTGACGATATGCACCGCAGTGGGATCACAGAAGTGGCTGCCGATCACGGTCACGTCCGTATCCGCGAAACGTTCACAGAAAGCGGTACGTGTCGCGATGCCCTGCGCCTTGTCGCTGTCGGCATTCATCGGCAGATCGGGACGCGCAAGCTGAATCGGGTGATGCATGAGATCGCCTGTGATCACCGCTTCCTCGCCGCGTGAGCGGATGAATACACTGACGTGTCCGGGCGTGTGACCGGGCGTCGGGAACAGACTGACTTCCTCGCAGACCTGGTGGTCATAGGGGATCAGGTCGACGAGGCCGGCTTCAACGACCGGGTCTATGGAATCGGCGAAATGACTGACGTGGCTGTCATCGCCGGCTTCCCGCGCCGCCTGCCAGTGCTCGTACTCGCCGCGACCGAACAGATAGCGTGCGTTCGGGAAGGTAGGCACCCAGCGGCCGTTCTCCTCACGCGTGTTCCAGCCCACGTGATCGAAGTGCAGGTGCGTGCACAGGACGAAATCAACCGTTTCAGGATCGTATCCCGCAGCGATCAGATCCTTCAGATAATCGGACTGCATGTTTGTGAACACATCGTAGTCGCGCTGGCGCCCTTCGCCGATACAGGTATCGACGACGATGGTTCTGCCCGGTGTCTTCAGTGCGAAGGCCTGGAAGGAAATCTTCATGTGACCTTCCGGCGTAACAAAATGAGGGGCCAGCCACGGATAATGCCTGCCCATATCCGGCTCGCATTCTCCGGACAGCATCGTGAACGGATCCTGATGCGCGTTCACCTCAACGATACGGGTGACCTGAACGTCCCCGATCTGCCAGTGCCTGACATGCTCGACTGCCATAACCCGCCCTCGTTTCGAATTATCGTGATCCGCTTGACGGAACCGAGCGACATGAATGCCGGGACGCCCGATTATCTTTCGGGCTGGACTCCGCACGCGCAAACCCATAGTGTTCCGCAACCCGCGTCAAGACGGGAGCGGAGGTCCGCCGCATTGTGCCGGACGGGGAGCAATCATGTCGAACAATAACGATCTCGTTCCGGGCTATTCGGCTGCCTATCGCAACTACGTGCTGTTCATCCTGGTGGTGTTGAATCTCAACAACTTTCTGGACCGCACGTCGATCTCGGTTCTGGCGCCATCCATACAGGCCGAGTTCGGCCTCTCGGACACGATGATCGGTCTGGTCATGGGCATCGCGTTCACTGCCTTCTACGCAACGCTGGGCTTTCCGATCGCCCGCATGATCGACAAGCACAGTCGCGTGAAGATCCTGTCCGGCGTGCTCGCACTGTGGAGCCTGATGGCCACGTTGTGCGGCGCCGCAATGAGTTTCCTGCAGCTGTTCCTGTTTCGCATTGGTGTCGGCGTTGGCGAAGCCGGCGCAGGACCTGCCTCGCACTCACTGATATCGGACTACTTCACCAAGGCGCAGCGGCCGATCGCTCTGGGCATCTTCTCGCTGGGCGTGCCGCTGGGCACGTTTCTGGGCATCTATCTCGGCGGCATCCTGGTCGACTGGATAGGCTGGCGCTGGACGTTCGTGGCGCTGGGCGCACCGGGCCTGCTGCTCGCACTGATCGTGCTGTTCACGATTCGCGAACCGGTGCGCGGCGGCCTGGACGATCCGGCCGATGCCGCGGTGCTGCGCGCGCATGAGGACGTGCCGTTCTGGGACACGATACGCGGACTTTGGTCCAGCCCCACGTTCCGCATCATGAGCTACAGCGCGGCGCCGTCCGCGCTGTGCGGCTACGGCATGAACATGTGGATGCCGACGTTCATCACACGCATCCATGATCTGACACCCGGCGCATTCGCACTGCACCTGGGCATGGCGATCGGCATAGGCGGCGGGCTCGGCGCCATGCTCGGCGGCGCGATCACGTCGCGTGCCGCGGCAAGGGATGCGCGCGCATTCCTGACGCTGCCGGCGCTGACCATGGTCGTGTTTGCCATTGTCATGGCACTGGCCGTGTGGACTACATCGCTGCCCATCGTCTATGCAGCAATCTGGATCGCCGCGTTCTG
>JBJHBW010000075.1:2376-3449 GCA_050485685.1 Gammaproteobacteria bacterium | reverse complement strand
TCAACATACTGCTGTGCATCGCCGTGATCGGCATGGGTGCTGCGGCGATCGCGGCCTGGTGGGCGCGGCGGCCGGCCGGCGTGTGGCGCATCGTACCTCCGCCCCTGCCGCGCGATGCAGGTGTGTGGAGAGGCGCCGTGGTCGTCATGCTCGCGCTGTCGTTCGCGTTTCCACTCGCCGCGGCGACGATCGCAGTGGTACTGGCACTCGACCTGCTGCTGTCGCGCGCGCCGGGGTTCAGGGCACTGTTTCAGTAGCGCGTTTCCGTCACCTTCCTTTCCTCCCTTCCGCGTGAACTCCGTCACATCCGGCAATGCGAGCCGCAGGCACAGTAGCCTTCCGGTAAGAGCGTAACCACTTCAAACGTATCCGGTTGCAGTCACGGCGCCACCGGGTGGCACGGCAATATGAACCAAGGGACAGGAGAAATCCGATGAACAAATCCATGCTGATCGGCATGACTGCAGGCATTGCGATCGCGACGGCCGGCGGCGTAGTCGCAGGCTATCAGCTGTTCGGCAAGGCCCCGGAACAGCCCGCCATAGCGGCTGCCGGGGTCGAAGTCGAAGAGGCGACCGGCAGCGCTCTGGTCATCGATCCGGAGCCTATCGCACCGGCGCGCACAACACAGTCCGCGCCCTCACCGGCTGCCATGACCGCAAACCCGGCGGCTGCACAAGCGCCAGCGCAAACGGCTGCACTGGAAGAGTGTTGGGACGAGGAAGTCGTCGTGCAGGAAGGGCGGCGTGACGAGCATGCGATCGCCGGCACCGCTATCGGTGCCGTAGTCGGCGGAGCGGTCGCCCGCGACGTCGGCGACCGGGATCTGACGACGGCCGTCGGTGCCGCAGCCGGTGCGGTTATCGGTCGCCGGGTTCAAAGACGCATACAGGACAATCGCGACGAGCAGCGCACGACGACAGTCATCGAACAGCGCTGCGCGCCGGCAGGAACGCGTTGAACAACCTCGAGCCGGACCCCTGTCACAACCGTGGCGACCGGTTCAATGATTCACGGCAAGTTCCCCCACGTGGTGGGGGGGGGGGCCCGGTGGGGCGCCGGGGGACCCCCCC
>JBJHBW010000075.1:0-2366 GCA_050485685.1 Gammaproteobacteria bacterium | reverse complement strand
CCCTCCCCAAACCGTGGCGACCGTTAAAATTTTCCACCCCATGTCCCCCCACGTGGTCCAGTGCGGCACGATTGCGGCCGCAGTCGACCACACAAGCCCGTATAATCGCCGCGACGCGAGCGCGATGCCCGCTGCGGAGACCGCCCGATGCCCACCCGTTTCGACCATGTGTACGTCGAGGCTGCGGGCTTCCACCTTCCCGGCCCGCCGATCGACAACCAGGGGATGGATGCCTACATAGCGCCGATCAATCGCGCCTCGGCGCGCATCCGCGCTCGCATCCTTGCAGAAAACGGCATCGAGCAGCGCCACTACGCACTCGACATTGACGGCAACACAACGATGTCGCACGCGGCGCTGGCGGCCGCGGCGATTCGCGACTGCGCCGCGCGGGCGGAGTTTGCACTGGACGATGCCGGCCTGCTCGCGGTTGGATCTTCCGGCGGCGATGCGATCATGCCCGGCTTCGCCAGCATGATTCACGGTGAACTTGGTACGCGGCCGCTGGAAACCCTGTCCAGTCAGGGCGTGTGCGCTGCCGGCGTGCTGGCAATCAAGCATGCAGCGCAGGCAATCGAACTTGGCGAACACAGGCACGCGATTGCTGCAGCCGCCGAAATGCCTTCGCGGATGTTCAAGAAGAGTCGCTTCGCGCCGCAAGGCTATGACACCGACTTCGACGCCCACTTTCTGCGCTGGATGCTGTCCGACGGCGCAGGCGCACTGCTGCTCACGCGAAGCCCGGGAGAGCGCAACGGGCTGCGCCTGAAACTGCGGTGGGTGCACCAGAAGAGCTTCGCCGGTGACTATCCGGTGTGCATGCAGCTGGGGCTGTCGGCCGACCGTGCACGCTCGTATCTCGACTATCCGTCATCGTCGGCGGCCGAGGCCGACGGCGCGCTCGCCCTTCGTCAGGATATCCGCCTGCTGCCGCATCTGTTCGACGTCTCGATTCACGAATACGTGACGCTGGTGCGCGACGGCTGGGTCGATGCCGCGCGCATCGATCATTTTCTTTGTCATTACTCGTCTGAACGCTTCGCACCGGTTGTCGAGAATCTGCTGGACAAGGCCGGGTTGGCGATTCCGCGCGAACGCTGGTTCAGCAACCTCGCCACACGCGGCAATACCGGCGCGGCATCGATCTACATCATGCTCGCCGAGTTTCTCGACACCCGCACGCTGCGCCCCGGCGACACCATTCTGTGCTTCGTCCCGGAATCCGGTCGCATCAGCGCAGCCTGGATGCTGTTTGAAGTCGAGTCCGCCGAACACCAACCCGGCCGGCCGTCGCTGAGCCCGACGTCCACGTCGGCATCGGCATCGGCATCGGTGCACGATCCCTACCCTGCTCCGCCCCACGATCCGGACCACGCACCGGCCCACCTGCGCCGACTGCTCACGCAACTGGCCGGCGTCTGGCATGACTATCGGTCCGATGTGTGGCGCACGCCGGTGGTGCGGAAGGTGGTTGCCGGTCGTTTCACGATCGCCGACTATCGCCACTGGACCGCGCAATGGGTGCCGCAGGTGCGAGAGGGGAGTCTGTGGATGCGCGAGGCCGTCAGCTCACTCAGTGCACCGTTCGCTGCCCTCGGCGACCTGATCGAAACACACGCGGGCGAGGAGCAGAACGACTATCACATACTCTACGAAGACTACGTCGCCGCCGGCGGCCGGGAGCCGCTGGACGCGCTGCGCCGCAACCCGGGCGGCGAGGCGCTGAATGCCTACCTGCATGCGCTGGCCGCAACTGAAAATCCGCTCGGCCTGCTTGGCGCAATCTATATCATCGAGGGCACTGGCCAGCGCGTCGTGCCGGCACTGCTGCCACTGCTGCGTCGCCAGCTCGAACTACCGCCAACTGCATTTCGCTTTCTCGAGTACCACGGTGCGAACGACGAACATCACCTGCAGCGCTGGCTCGATGCGGTGGAACTCGCTGTCGGCATCCAGCCCGACATGACACGAAAGATTCACGACACCGCACGCCGTACGGCACAGCTCTACCTGATGCAGTTCCAGCACATCATGGATGCCGACGCATGAAACACGCGCCCGATTTTCTCGCCCGGGAGCACGATCCGCGCGACCCCAACCCCTGGCTCGCATTGCATCTGGACCACAGCACACCGCTGCCCGATGCGGTCAAGCAGGCATGGTTGAAGGATTCGAGTTCCGCATCGCGCCAGTACCTGCTGCCATTCGTGCGCCCGCTGGCCCGGGCGATGATCATCCTGATTCAGATCATCAAGGTAGTCCTGCCGAAGCGCTGGTCCGCATCCCGGTTGCTGCATCGCATACTGGCCGGGGGGCTGAAACGCTTCGTCTCACCGGAAGCGAACTGGTTGATCCTGCGCCACTTC
>JBJHBW010000074.1:0-3451 GCA_050485685.1 Gammaproteobacteria bacterium | reverse complement strand
GCGCATCGCAACAACCCTGGTGCTGAACAGCGGGATCTATATTACGCCGGGCGGCGGCCGCAGCCGGGTCGAGATCGACAAGTCTCAGCTCGAGCGCCTGCACGCCCCGTTGCTCTACCTCAGCGGAGGGCCCTCCGACGTTGCGCATGTCAATGCGCTCGACGATGTTGAACGCATCAATCACGTGCCGGTGTTCTTCGGCGCGCTGCCCGTCGGCCACGGCGGCACGTTCTCGCAGCCCGACGGGGGTGAGTGGGCGCGTGTCAGTACGCGCTGGCTGGACTGGCAGCTGAAGACAGACGCCGATGCGAGCTGGGACTTTGCCGGCGAGGACTGCCGCCTTTGCGCGGACGAACGCTGGAGCATCGACCAGAAGCAGCTGCCGCCCCCGAGCGGTCCGCTCCGTGAGTCTCGCTATGTGCCGGTGCGCGACGGCACGCTGCTGGCGATGCATGTGCTGCGGCCGGCCGAGAACGGCAGGCTGCTGACCACGCCGCAGCCGGTGATCTTCGCGTTCACGCCCTATCGCGCACGTTACCGGGCCGACAACGGCCGTATCGTCGGCCCCGCTGTCGCGGGAGCTGCGGATGAGGCACTGCTGGCCGCGGGTTTCGCGCTCGCCATCGCGGATGTGCGTGGCAAGGGCGCGTCTTTCGGCGCCAGGCGCGGCTTTCAGGATCGCACCGAAGCGCTGGACGGTCACGACCTGGTGCAGTGGCTGGCAGAGCAGCCATGGTCCAACGGTAATGTCGGCATGTACGGCTGCTCGTACCTGGGCGGTTCCGCACTGCACGTGGCGACGACCGCGCCGCCCGCATTGCGCGCGATCTTCGCCGGCGCCACCGACCTCGACAAGTTCGGCTTCGTGCGCAAGGGTGGCGTTACCGCGCAGTTCAATACGCGTCCGGATGAGCCGCTCAGTGACGATCTGATGAGCGTACCCATGGACACCGATCACGATGGCAGCCTGTTGCGCGTCGCGGTCGCCGAACATGCGCACAACACACCGATGGCGCCGCTGTGGTACGGCATGCCGTTTCGCGACAGCGTGTCCGCACTGACCGGCAATCGCTTCTGGGAGGAGGTGGGTCCTTACACTTACCTGGACGCACTGCGCGACTCCGGCATCGCGACCTACTTCTTCAGCAACTGGCGTGATGAGCCGACCGCGCAGATGATTCTTGCGGCCGAGAATCTGGACAGCCGCCTGTTGCTGGGCCCGGGCACGCACTGCGCGACGCCGCGCGGCTTCGATTTCACCGCCGAGCTGCTGAGCTATTTCAACGAACACCTGCGCGATCAGCCGGCGAGCGAGTCTACTGCCCGCGTGACCTGGTGGCTGGACGGCGCACAGCCGGGACAGAACTGGCAGCGTGACGATGTCTGGCCGGGCGTCAAGGCGCCGACCCGCACGTGGTATCTCGCCGAAGGCGCTCGCGGCGAGCTGACGTTGCAGAGCGACGCGGCGTCGGCCGGCCGGCCCGGGTTTGAAGTCGACTACGATGTCGGTGCCGGTGAATATTTCGCGTTCTGGGCCGAGTCGCAGCATGGTCGTGGCCTGAGTTTCACATCCGAACCTCTGACCCGCGACCACGCACTGATCGGTTATCCGGTCGTACATCTGACCGTGACGTCCGATCAGTCCGAACCGGTGCTGTTTGCCTATCTGGAGACACTGGCGTCCGACGGCACGGTTGCAGTCATCGCTTTCGGCCGACTGGCCGCGGCGTATCGCAAGACCGCAGATGCGCCTTACGACGCTCTTGGCCTGCCGTGGCATACGGGCCTTGAAGCCGACCACGCACCGGTGGCGCCCGACGAACAGGTGCTGCTGAGTTTCGCGCTGACGCCGGCATCCGAGATTATTCCTGCCGGTCACAGTCTGCGCCTTGTTGTGACAGGCGCGGATCCGCGTCAACGCAATCTTGAAGACGTGCGTATCGTGCCGTCGCCCAACATCGAGCTGATCGTTGGCGGATCAACCGGTTCACGCGTCGAACTGCCACTCGTTGCCCTGTAGAGCAGGAAACTTTCGTGTTGACTGATCTGGCCGCAGTGGCCGACAAGCCTGGCGACCTGTCGATTCTTCTCGCCGGGGATCTCGTGCTCGATGCTGATGAGCCCGAGCACTGGCTCTCCGGCATCGCGCCGGCGGTAAAGGCCGCGGATGTGGCGATCGGTCACCTCGAAGTGCCGCACACGCGTCGCGGCACGGAACTCGCGGGCGATGTGCCGGCCTCTGCGGCGCCGCCGGAGCATCTGGATGCGCTCAAGGCCTGCGGCTTCACGGCACTGACACTGGCCGGCAATCACATTTCGGATTGGGGGCGGGAAGGGATAGAGGATACGATCGCGCGCCTGGATGCACTCGGCATCGCGCATACCGGTGCCGGTGCAACGCTGGACGATGCGCGCAAACCGGCGCGCATCGAGCATTGCGATCGGCGGATCTCGGTGCTGAGTTACAACTGCGTGGGACCTGAAGCGGCGTGGGCGTCCGCGAACCGGGCCGGCTGCAACTTCCTGCGCATCGCGACCGCTGACGGCAGCCCGGTCGCGCCGGCCGGACCCCTGACGCACGCAACCGATGAGGCGCTGCGTCAGCTCGCCGACGATGTCGCGGCGGCACGCAGCGGCGCGGACATCGTGATCGTCGCGTTGCACAAGGGCATCGTGCATACCCCGGCGGTACTTGCACCCTATGAACGGCCGCTCGCCGCAGCAGCCATTGCGGCAGGCGCGGATATCGTCGTCGGTCATCACGCGCATCTGCTGCGCGGCCTGGAGCTGAGCAACGGGCGCCCTGTTTTTCATGGCCTTGGCAATGCGTGCGTGGTCACGCATGCGCTGGCGCCGGGCCAGGATCATCCGGCGCGTGCCGCATGGGTCGCCCGGCGTCGCGAGCTGTTCGGGTTTGAACCGGATCCGCGCTATACGCTGGCGCCGTTTCATCCGCAGGCCGTGCACGGCGCACTGGGTGTGGTCATTGCGCATGCGGATGGCAGTTTGTCCTGCGGTGTTGTGCCGCTGTGGGTGGAACCGCCCGGCATGCCGTTATGCGTAGCCGACGAGCGGGCCGATGCCGTGATCGCGTACCTGGAGCGGATCGGCAGGGAAGCGGAACTGCCGGCACCGAGCCTGCGACGTCAGGCGCCGATGCTGTGGATGTATGAAGCATGCTGACAAGAATGCGAAATGCGCTGATCTGGATCGCCGGCGGCGCGCTGCTGATTGCCGTCGCGGTGGACTCGCTGGCGATGGTCGGCCGGCAGATCCGCGTGCCGCTGCTGGGTTCGATTGAAATCGTCGAGGCTGTCGTGCTGTTCGCGGCCGGCGGCGGGCTGATCATCGCGACGCTGGATGGTGTGCATGCGCGCGTGAATCTGCTGCTGGACCGCATGTCGCCTGTGTGGCGGGATCGCGTGTTCCGAATGCATGCGCTGTTCGCGGC
>JBJHBW010000073.1:0-3769 GCA_050485685.1 Gammaproteobacteria bacterium | reverse complement strand
CGTTCCAGCCATCCGGAAGAGAGAAGTGCAGCCACGCCTCGCTGACCGCGCCGCTCAGTGTCGTGACGTTCATGCCCGGAATCAGGCGGTCACCGCGAAACAGCGCCCAGTCGTCCGTGATCAGGGCATCGTAGCTTTCGTCCCGATTCTGACTGGCGCGCTCGCGGGTGATGCGTACCCGGTAGCTGAGTCGCGCATTTTCGCGTGGCGGCACCCAGGTGACGCGGCCGTCGGCGATGGTCAGCTCGCCGTCGGCATCAAAGTCCTGGAAGCGCGCCGGATCGAAGTCGAATCGTATGCGCCGGACCGGCCAGCCATCCTCGATTTCCAGGGCAACGTCGGCGAAGTCCACGCCGGCCTGAAGTCCGATGTGCCAGTCGATGCGATACGGCTCCGCCTGCGCGACGACAGGCAGCGCAAAGGCGAAGGCGACGACCATTGACAACAGTTTTCGCATGATTGGGATCCGCCCGGTGGCCGCGGCTGCCTCGGACGATACGTTCTCCGGAAATGCCGCACCGTCATCCTGCCTGCCGCGGCCCGGCGGCGGAAAGCTGTCGCCAGGTGGCGACAGCACCGTGCTGCCGGCGGCACGTCGAACAGCACGTGCCTGCATTGCACCGCGGCCGTTCGTCTAAAACCTCAGCTGCACCCCGAAATACACGGATCGCGGCTCGCCCGGATGCAGGATTGCGTCATCAGGCGCTGCGATGTTGCGCACGTTGTGGAACGCAACATACTTCGTGTCGGCCGCATTCCTGAGCTCGCCGAAGATCCGCCAGCGGTCGTCGGTCCAGCCGGCACGCAGTCCGAACAGCCGGTACGAATCGATGCGGTAGGTGTTCATGAAGTCGGCATACCGGCTGTCGACGATGTCGAAGGTCGGCCCGACGAAGACGCCGTTGCCCAGCCTGTACAGCACCTCACCTCGCACCACGTGGCCGGGCGCGGCCGGCAACGTGCGATTCCCGTAGACCGCGTCGTTGTCGAACCTGAAGTCGTTGACCGTGACGCTGACCAGTGGCGCAATCGCCCCGCCACCGGACCCGACAGGCAGACGCGCGCCAACGATCGCTTCGAGCCCGGCATGCGTGGTGCGGTCCATGTTCGCGCTCAGGCTCGTGCCGGGCGCCTCCGGGTCATCAATCGACAGAATCGCGTCGCGAATGCCGGCGCGATACAAAGCGACGTCCCAGAACAGAACACCATCACGGAGCAGCGTCCCTTCTCCGCGTGCACCCACTTCAAGCACCGTGCCTCGCATCGCATTGAGGATCGCGTCGCTGCCCGATGCCTCATCCTCAAGCTGATAATTCGTCGGCGGCTCGTAAAGACTGCTCAGGTTGCCGTACAGGCTGACATGGTTGCCGATGGAGCGGATGAAGCCGGCGCGTGGATTGAATCGCGTGAAACGGCCGCTGGGATTGCGTAACGCGCCGCTGGACACCGTCGTGTTGCGAATCTCGCGACGGGCGCTCACCCCTTGTGCGGCCAGCTCAATCATCCAGCGGTCCGCGACCTGCCAGCGGTCCATCGCGAAAACTTCCAGACTGTTGGCGGCGTTGTCGACGATCGTCGTGAGCCCGTTCGGCTGCCCACCGAGATTGCGGTACTGGCCGCCCTTGACGGTGTTCACGCCGTAGTTCATTCCGACCAGGAAATCGTGATTGCCGACCCGGTGACGGTAGCGCAGCATCGTACCCAGATCGCGCTGCTCGGTGTCGATCAGCAGACTGAACACTTCCACCAGTTCACCGCCGATCGGCACCATCACGCGATCGACGATCGGATGAAACAGCGACTGCTCCTCGAACGACAGGCCGAACTCGATGCTGCGGTTATCGTCCAGATCGACAGTCGTCTTGCTGGCAAGCCGCACCGCATCGACGTTGAGCTGGTAATGGCCCGTTACAGCACGTGCTTCCGCCATGGTCGGGTTGGCTTCGAACTGCGCGCGTGTCAGCACGCCGGCAAGCTCCTGGTCGTTGCTGACGTATGTGGCGTACAGTCGGGTCGAAGTCCGGTCTGACAACTGCCAGCCGACATTGGCATACATCCCGTAGCGTCGCTGCTCGTTGTGGTCCCGGTAACCGTCCCAGCCCTTCGTCTCGAACGTCACCAGCGCGTCGGTACGCTCGTTCAGCTCGCCACCGACAGTTCCGCGCAGCTGCGCCTGGCCGTGGCTGCCGCCATTGAAGAACACCTCCGAACGTGCGCCGCCGCGTGCAGTGGGGGTGGCGAAGTCGATCGCCCCGCCAAGCGTACTGGCACCGAATTTCATCGCGTTTGCGCCGCGTGCGACGGTCGCAGAGCTCGCGCTCAGGGGATCGATCAGCCGGTTGTGGTTGTTGCCGTCGGCGGCCGTGACGGGCAGGCCGTCCTGCAGCATCTTCATGCCGTTGAAGTCGTAATGCAGCGAGTCGAGATTCGAGCCGCGGCTGGAGAAGAAAACGCCGTCAGTACCCGAAGCGCTCGTAGCCCAGACACCGGGCACGTAGCGCAGCAGATCAGCCATATGGCCGGCGTTGCGCTCACGCAGCGTGGAAGTATCAATGACTGTCACGGCACCAGGCGTGAGCGCAGCTTCCTCGTTCAGCATCGCTCGGCCGTACACCGTTATCGTGTCGACATCGCCAGCCGAAGGTTGCGCGAAGGCCGGTAGCGGCAGGATCGGGTTCGCAAGTACAAGCGCGATCGCCAGAAGTCCCGACGAGGTGCGTGAGGCAGCAAAGGGCACAGCGAAGACTCCCGGTGGCGGAACGTTGAACGCAGCGAGTCTACGAATGCCCCGAACAGGTTCCAATGCGACCAATTGCCGCAGGTTGCCGGAGCGACCGCGAATTCCCGCCCTGCGACAATTGGTCGCATTGTCGTTCGGCGCCGTCAGGCATAGCGTTACCGGTTGGTATGAAGGCACAGCAGAACCCGGCCGACCCGGATAGCAGCACGCAAGGTCGCCACTGGCGTTTTCACCTGGCCATCTGGCGCTGGCATTTCTACGCCGGGCTGTTTGTACTGCCGTTGACGATCATTCTGGCCGTGTCAGGACTTGCGATGCTCGCCGGCGAGCCGCTTGACCGCCGCCTGCATGCCGACCTTTTCACCACCGCCGGCACCGGTGTCCATCAGTCACCGACGGCACAGGCCGCGGCCGTCGCCGAAGCCTTTCCGCACTGGGATATTGCAACGCTGCGGTTCGAGGCGTCGGCGCAGGCAAGCACCCGATTCGATCTTGCGCCACCGGGTGCCTCCGCCGACCACGGTGGACATGGCCCGCAGGAGGCCCTTACGGTCTTCGTCGATCCGACTACGGCGACCGTGCTTGGCGAGTTCAACGCCGACCAGACCCTCTACGCCTGGGCGAAGAAGCTGCACGGCACACTGCTGCTTGGAACTTTCGGTGACTATGTCATAGAGATCGCAGCCGGCTTCGGCGTGCTGCTGATCGTCACCGGACTTTATCTGTGGTGGCCGCGCCAGGGCCGCACGCTGCGATCAGCACTGATGCCTGCCCTGAACACTGGCGGGCGAAGGCGCTGGCGTGACGTCCACGGTGCGGTGGGCGCATGGATTTCGCTGTTCCTGCTGTTTTTCTTCGTGTCGGGACTTGCGTGGACGCCTGTCTGGGGCGGCAAGCTGGTACAGGCCTGGAGTTCGCTGCCAGGCGAGCGGCTCGAGGCTCCACTGTCCGCAGCGACGCATGCGGATCTCAATCACGACGTGCATCACCACATGCCCTGGGCGCTGGAGCAGACACCGCTGCCGGCGT
>JBJHBW010000072.1:0-3816 GCA_050485685.1 Gammaproteobacteria bacterium | reverse complement strand
TCGATCGACAAGCCGGCACCGGTCATGCGCAGCCGCAGACAGGCGTTCTTGGCCCGCTGCGAGTTTTCCATCGCGGCGGATTCGGTGATTTCCAGCGTGATACAGGAGCCGCTCACACCGTGGGTGGTAAGCAGGCTCTTGAAATGGTCGGGGAACTCGTCGTCGCGGAATGTGCCGGCCGGGATGTTGATCGCAAGGTTTAGGCGGAGGCCGTCGGCCTTCCATCGCGCTGCCTGCGCCACACACTGGTTGAGCACGTAGCCGGTGAGTTCATCCATCAGGCTGGATGATTCGGCAAGTTCCAGGAAGTTGCCCGGCAGAAGCATTCCGTACCGGGGATGGTCCCAGCGCACCAGCGCTTCGACACCGCGTACGGCCCAGTGCCCGTCCTCGCGCCAGACTTTGGGCTGGTAGTGCATGACAAGCTGGCCCTCCTGGATTGCGCTGCGAAGTTCTCCGCCCTTGAGCAACGCGCCATGACCTATTGCCCTGGCCAGGACGTCTTCCAGTTCGCGCAGCCGGATAGGTTTCTGTAGTACGCAGTACACATCCACGCCGGTGCTGCGACCGACATTCTCCGCCGCACGCAGTACCCGCTGGTCCATGCCGCTCATCACGATCACGCGGGTCTCGGGGCTGAGATCGCCAGTGCGACGCAACAACTCGATGCCGTCGCTATTTGGCATCTTGAGGTCCAGTATGAGCAGGTTGGGGCGAAAGACCGCAAGCGCATCCGCGAAGTGTTCGGGCTCAACCAGGCTGCGGACAGTGAAGCCGATCCGCGTGGCCACACGCTCCACATAGGTGCAGATCTGGGGTTCGTCATCGACAACGAGAAGCCGTGGTGCGCGATCCTCGGCGCTGACGTCGAAGTACTCGGCCGGGCTTGTCATACGCTTGCTGCCACCCGTGTTGCGGACAGCGATCCATTCCGGGCGCCGTTGGTGACGCTTCCCGTGTGAAGGGGAGCCGCCGAAGGCCCGTCATACCCGCGCTGGCACAAGAATTCAAGAGTTGTGTGAGTCATGGTTCCTGTCTGCTGTCTGCGACATGTTCAGTTGCCGGTGGCGTTTTCGGCGTCAAGGGCGGCACGCACGGCCAGCGCCAGTTCCGCCTTGCGGTAAGGTTTGCTGAGCAGCGGGAACTCCCCCTGTAGCGATGCGTGTTCTTCCGAGAAACCGGAAGTGAGCAGGACGCGGATGTGGGCGAACCGGTCCCTGGCCTGCCGTGCCAGAGCGACCCCGTTCAGGCCGCCGGGCATGACCAGGTCGGTAAGCAGCAGATCGATGTCCCTGCCATGTTGCTCCAGAACCTCCAGTCCTTCGGGCCCCGAGGACGCCTCCATGGTTCGATATCCAAGTTCTTTCAGTGAGGTGACGACCAGCCGGCGCACCGCATCGTCATCCTCCACGACCAGAATCCGCTCGGCCTTGCCGCCATGCTCGCGCAGCAGCCGGACCGTATTCGTGGGTGGGTCCGCGGCGTCAGGATCCGTTTCGGGCAGGTACAATTTCACCGATGTGCCGTGACCGGGTTCGCTGTAGACGCGCGCATGGCCGCCGGACTGCTTGAGCAGTCCGTAAACCATGCTCAGGCCCAGTCCCGTGCCCTTGCCGCGTTCCTTGGTCGTAAAGAAGGGTTCGAACGCCCGTTCCCGTATCTCCGGCGTCATGCCGATGCCGGTGTCTGCCACCTCGATCATCACGTACCTTCCGGGCTCGACATCGGGCCTGGCATCGGCGTAGCGACGATCGGCCTTGAACTGACCGGTCCGTATTCGCATGGTGCCGCCGTTCGGCATGGCGTCGCGTGCGTTGATGGCCAGGTTCAGTATCGCGTTCTCCAGCTGGCCGGGATCCACGCGCACCAGCGGCAGCTCATCCGCCCGACTCACCTCGATGTCGATACCGGCGCCCAGAGTACGTCGCAACAGCACCTCCATATCGCCAATCAGCGCATTGACGGAAATGACTTCCGGGGCAAGCATCTGCTTGCGAGAGAATGCGAGCAGGCGCTGACTGAGGTCGACGCCGCGCCAGGCCGCTTCCATGGCTTCGCCCAGGTGCGCCGTCATCTCGGGGTTGTCGCCGGCGATGGATTCCATCAGTTCCAGATTGCCGATCACAACGGTCAGCAGATTATTGAAGTCGTGCGCGATACCTCCGGTGAGTTGACCCAATGCATCCATTTTCTGCAGCTGCTGCAGCTCTGATCGCAGCATTCGCCTTTCGGTAATGTCGGCGACGAAGCCCTGTAGAAGCGGGGCGCCATTCTCGCCTGTGATCGCGCGCCCGCGTTCCCATACGAGTTTCTCCGTGCCATCGGCGGTGCGCAGCCGATATTCGATCTCGTACTCGCGGTTCTCCGCAACGGCCGCCTGAACCTCCTGTCTGACGCGCTCGCGGTCTTCGGGGAAGGTAATGCTGGCAGGCGTCGGATCGCCGGGTGCGAGCAGCGCGTCCGGTGTATACCCGGTCAGATCCTTGGAGCCTGCACTGACATAGACCATTGTCCAGTCATCATCCGGGCGGCATCGGTAGAGCATCCCGGGGAGGTCGTCCATCAGCCGGTCAAGCGACTGTCGGGCCGCAGTGACGTCACGTGCGACGGCATGGACCACGCCGGCGCGCAAGTCGGCTTCGGCGGTCCACGTCAGGACTTTGTATCCGCCGTCCCGTTGCCGGCACCGGTTCTCGAAGCGTATGGAGGGCTCACCGGAGCCCAGTCTGCGAAGTTCCAAGGCGGTGCTTTCGCGATCATCCGGGTGCACGAGATCCTGCAGCGAGGTGGCGCTCAGTTCGTCGGCGGACCACCCGAGCGCCTTGGTGAATGCAGGATTCGCGAGGAGGAAACGACCGTCCATGTCGGTGACACACAGCATGTCCGTGGCCAGTGAAAACAGGGCTTGGAGCTGTTTCATTACCGAATCCGGGAAATAGTGAACGGCCGATCAGATTTCAGCGTACAGGTTGCCGCGCGCGCCTTGAGTGATCGCAGTCACAACGCCGGCATCTCTGTATGCCGCAGGCAGGTCGCCAGATGCCCGTTCCAGCGGCATAATCGGCCAGATCGGCGTCATGCCGGCATCCAGGGGGAGCGAGGAAAATACAATGAAGCGTGTCAGATGCAGTTCTGCAGGATGGTTGCTTTGCGCTGCCGGCGCGATGGTGCTGGCCGGTGCCGCAGTCGCCAACGATCGACCCGATTTCTCCGGCGTATGGACCAATTTCGGCGGACCCGGATTCGGTGCCGGCGGACGGTGGCCGCAGAACCCGCCATTCACAGAGGAGGCGCGTGAGAAGGTCGCAGCCTACCGACGGCTGGTGGAAGGGACGGGCGCCACGCCGGGCGACTTCTGCCTGGGCACCGGCATGCCCGGTTCGATGCTGGGTTCCGGCGGCTATCCGATGGAAATCATCCAGCGACCGGAACAGATAACGATCATCTACGAAGCGCACACCGAGATCCGGCGTGTGTACATGGACGGCAGGGACATCGATCCGACTGACCTTTTCCCGACCCGGAACGGATTCTCCACAGGTTATTGGGACGGCGACACGCTGGTCATAGAAACCATGGCGCTGATGGAACAGGTCGACCAGGCGGCTGCGCACAGCGAGCAGGCCAGAATCGTCGAACGTTATAACCTCGGCCGTACCGAGGAAGGGCGCCGCGTCATAACGGCTGAGCTGACAATGACCGATCCGATTTTCTACACCGAGCCGGTCACAGTGACAAAACAGTGGGCCGAGGTTCAGGGAGGCCGTATGCTCCACTACGAGTGCACCGAACCTGACTGGGAAGCGTTCCTGGAAC
>JBJHBW010000071.1:0-4391 GCA_050485685.1 Gammaproteobacteria bacterium | reverse complement strand
CGTGCGTTCATCGAACATCATGTGACGGATATTGTGTGAAACCTCGTTGACCGAGAAGAATCGCTCGGAACCGGGATCGAATCCCACCAGCCGCTTCTCGGGCCCCGTCTGCGAGATCCACAGGTTCTGCCGGTCATCGAGCGTCAACGCATAGGGTCGTGAATCATCGCCACCGGGCATCGAAAACTCGGACACGTCACGCGTTCGCGGATCGATACGCCCCAGATAGCCACGCGGCTCATCCACGTACCACACATAACCGTCATCGGTGACCTCGATGCGCCGCGAACGCGACTGCTCGGTGGCCTTGCGGAAGTGGGTCATCTCAAGCGTCCGGGGATCGATGCGCACCACGGCATCGGTATTGAACAATGCGACCCAGGGATAACCTTCGCTGTCGATCACGATACCGTAGGGGCGGCTCGGCGTTTCATAGGGTGTCAGCAGGTCGTATTCACCGGTTGCCATGCTCAAGCGACCGATGCGATTGGACTGCTGCGACGTGAACCAGATGTTGCCACGACCATCGAACACCAGCGTGTGCGGATCGCGTGCCTCACCGGTCATAAATACTTCGATGTCGCCACTGTCCGGATCCAGTCTGCCGATACGGCCGTTGCGATTGCCTGCATACCAGACGATACCGTCCTCATCGACAATGAGATTGTGCGGATTGGTACCGTCCTCGATTTCATAGCGTCGGAAATCCTCGGTAGCCGGATCAAACCAGGCGATGTAATTGCCGGCCTGCCCTACAAACCAGACCTTGCCGTCCGGCGCGACGTACGGATCGCGACTGCGCCCGCCGTATTCCACTGTCCATTCCTTCACAGGCTCGGCGCCGCCGGTGGACGGCTGAGCCAGAACCCCGGCAGGCACGGCCAGTGCCGCCGCTGCGAAAAGTCCCGTCAGGTAATTCATGTTCGCGCTCCCTTTCTTATCTTGTGCCTTTACGACCGCTGCCGGCAGCGCATGGTTCCGCTGTCAGTCGGCTGTCAATCAGCCCGCGGCACCCGCACGCTTTCGACGAGACCGCGGATCTCCGCCGGCGGCGGCGCCGTGAAACGACACACCAGCGCGGCCACCGCGAAATTCAGCGCCGCCCCGACGATACCGAAGCCGGTCGGATTGATTCCGAACAGCCAGTACTCGGCCGTATCCGGAAACAATGCGGTCTGCGGGAAGAAGAACCAGCCCTTGTAGGTCACGAAGTACGCCACCGTGGCCACAAGTCCCGCCAGCATCCCGGCGATCGCACCGGCGCGGTTCATGCGCGGCATGAATATTCCCATCATCAACGCCGGAAACAGCGTGGCCGCGGCCAGTCCGAAGGCCAGCGCTACGACCTCCGCGGCAAACCCCGGCGGATTCCAGCCCAGATACCCGGCAAAAACGATCGCTCCGGCCATGCTGATGCGCGCGGCCAGCAGCTCCTGCTTCTGCGTGATGCGTGGCGTGAACGTGCCCTTCAGCAGATCGTGTGAAATGGCCGATGAAATCGCGAGCAGCAGGCCGGCCGCCGTGGAAAGCGCAGCCGCGATGCCGCCGGCCGCCACGAGCGCAATCACCCAGTCAGGCAGGCCGGCAATCTCCGGCGTCGCCAGCACGATGATGTCGCGGTCCAGGCGCACGATCTCATTGCCCTGCCAGCCGAACTCGCTCTCGGCCATCTGCGCGAACTCGGTATTCGCGGCGTTGTAATACTGCAGGCGCCCGTCGGCATTGTGATCCTCGAACACCAGCAGCCCGGTCTGCTCCCAGCGCTGCATCCAGTCCGGGCGCTCGTCGTAGGCGAGACTGCCGGTCTGACTGCCGACTTCGCCCGGCTGCACGGTCTTGAGCAGATTCCACATCGACATCGCACCCACGGCCGGTGCGGTCGTATACAGCACGCAGATGAACACCAGCGCCCAGCCGGCGGACTGGCGCGCGTCGCGAATGCGCGGCACGGTGAAAAAGCGCACGATCACATGCGGCAGGCCGGCGGTGCCTATCATCAGCGACAGGGTCAGCAGCGTCATGTTCAACTGCGACATGCCGGCACCGACCGCGGTGTACGCGGCGAAGCCGAGGTCCACCAGCGTGCGGTCCAGCGCCTCGAGCAGGTAGCGGCCATCCTCCACCGTGCCGCCCAGCCCGGTCTGCGGCAGCACGTGGCCGGTGAGCTGCAGCGAAATGAACACCGCCGGCACCGTGTACGCGAAAATCATGATCACGTACTGTGCGATCTGTGTATAGGTGATGCCCTTCATGCCGCCGAACACCGCATACGCGAACACGACCACCATGCCGGACACCAGTCCCACGCCGAGATCCACCTGCAGGATGTTCGAGAACGCAATGCCCACACCGCGCATCTGCCCGATCACGTAGGTGATGGACATGGCCAGAAGACACAGCACTGCAACCACGCGCGCGCCTTTGGAGTAGTAGCGGTCGCCGATGAACTCCGGCACCGTGAAGCGCCCGAACTTGCGCAGGTATGGCGCCAGCAGGAGCGCCATCAGCACGTAGCCGCCGGTCCAGCCCATCAGATAGGCGCCGCCGCTGTAGCCGAGAAACGCGATCAGGCCGGCCATGGAGATGAAGCTGGCCGCCGACATCCAGTCCGCCGCCGTGGCCATGCCGTTGGCTATCGGATGCACGCCCTTGTTGGCGACATAGAACTCGCTGGTGCTTCCCGCCCGCGCCCAGATCGCGATCCCGATATACAGCGCGAATGTGGCCCCGACGACGACGAGGCTCAATACCTGAAGATTGCTGTTCACGTTTCGTCTACACCGTATTCACGGTCCAGACGATTCATGCGCCAGGCGTAGTAGAAGATGAGAACGATGAAGGTGTACAGCGAACCCTGCTGCGCAAACCAGAAGCCAAGGCCGTAGCCGCCGATACGAATCGCATTCAGCGGCTCTGCGAAAAATATGCCCAACCCCAGCGATACGAAAGCCCAGATCGCCAGGCAACCGGCAATCACACGCAGATTGGTGCGCCAGTAAGCGGCGCGTCGTGCTGTACGATCCATACCCCCTCCCCCGGATTCGCTGCGGCGCAATATCGCATGCAGCGTACGGGGTTGTCAGCTATATCCGGCACTTCCCCGGGTCAGCGTGGCCATACACCCTTTCACCGCTTCCTGCTCTGCGGGATACTGGCAAGCGAAAGTTCACAGCCAGCAGGAACCCCGCCGTGCCCTCATTTGATGTCGTCTCAGAAATCGATGCCCATGAACTGTCCAACGCCGTCGATCAGGCCAACCGCGAGATCGAGAACCGCTTCGATTTTCGCGGGACCGGTGCCAAGTTCGAACTCGCCGAATGGACCGTGACGCTGGAGGCACCCGAAGCGTTCCAGGTGCAGCAGATGATGCCGGTGCTGACCGAGAAGCTGGCCAAACGCGGCATAGACGTCGGTGCCATGGATGCGGGCAAGCCCGAAGTCGCGCTGCATCGCACGCGCCAGCAGGTAGTCATGAAGCACGGCGTGGATACCGATTCGGCGCGCACCATCGTCAAGACCATCAAGCAGTCCAAGCTCAAGGTGCAGGCTCAGATTCAGGGCGACCAGGTACGTGTCACCGGCAAGAAACGCGACGACCTGCAGGATGCGATTCAGCTTCTGAAAGAGAGCAATCTGGGACTGCCGCTGCAGTTCACGAACTTTCGCGACTGATCGAACGCGTCCGTTGCTGACAGCTGATCACAGCGAAGAGCGACCATGACAGCCATGCTGTTCCAACTGCTGGGCGGGATAGGCCTGTTCCTGCTCGGCATGACGCTGCTGACGGACGGGCTGAAAACCTTCGCCGGCGATGCGCTGCGGCGTGCGCTGCTGCGCTTCACCGGCACGCCGATGAAGGCGTTCTTCTCCGGCGCGCTGGCCACGGTGATGGTGCAGTCCTCCAGCGCCACGACCGTGGCCGTGATCGGCTTCGTCAGTGCCGGTCTCATCACCTTTCCGCAGGCGGTGGGTATCGTGTTCGGCGCCAGCCTTGGCACGACGGGCACGGGCTGGATCGTGTCAGTGCTGGGCCTGAACGTCAGCATTGGCTATTACGCGCTGCCGCTGGTGGGCGTGGGTGCGTTCATGCGGTTGCTCGCACAGGGACCGAAGCGTTCACTGGGTCTGGCGCTCGCCGGATTCGGCCTGATCTTCATCGGCATCTCGGTGCTGCAGGAGGGCATGCAGAATCTGTCCGGCGTCTTCAGGCTGTCGGATCTGCCGACCACGGGACTGATCGGCCACTTCATCGTCATGGTGGTCGGCATCGTGATGACGGTGGTGATGCAGTCGTCATCGGCGGCGGTGGCGACCACGCTGACCGCGCTGCACAGTCAGGCGATCAACTTCGAGCAGGCGGCGTCGCTGGTGATCGGCGCGGCCGTCGGCAC
>JBJHBW010000070.1:0-4583 GCA_050485685.1 Gammaproteobacteria bacterium | reverse complement strand
GCGATGCGGCGAGCACTGACCTCAGACCCGAGTGTTACCCCCTGCCAGATTTTCAAGATCAATTCTTAAATGAACAACGCAGCCGACGCGCCCCATGTCTCCCCTGTCCCTGCCGGACCGCTGGATCCGGCGTTGCTGGAACGAGCGCTGACCGACGGCGCAAACGCCGTAGTCGCCGTGCGCGAAGCGCTGGCTGCGGCCCAGCAGGAACTCGACGACAGGTTTCGCCGCAATGAACCGATAGAGTCGCTGGTGCATGCGCGCGCGCGCATTGTCGATCAGGTGATCGTAGCGGCCTGGCGGCACTTTGCCGCACCGCTGCGCGCTGTCAGCGACCTGCTCGCGGTGGGCGGCTACGGGCGCGGCGAACTGCACCCGCAGTCCGACATAGACCTGATGGTGCTGCTCGGCGACAACGGCCGTGCCGCTGCCGATGCCCATGCCGGGCCTTTCCTGACATTCCTCTGGGATATCGGCCTTGAAGTCGGACACAGTGTGCGCACGCTGGACGACTGCGAGACTGAAGCCGGCAAGGACGTCACGGTGCTGACCACGCTGATGGAGGCGCGTCTGCTGGACGGCAGCGGCGATCTGTTCGGCGACTTGCCTCAGCGCACCGGGCCGGACCGCATGTGGGACGCGCGCGCGTTCTACAACGCCAAGGTGGATGAGCAGAACGAACGCCATCACCGCTATCACGATACGGCCTACAACCTGGAACCGAACGTCAAGGGCAGCCCCGGCGGACTGCGCGACATTCAGACCATCTCGTGGATTGCGCGCCGGCATCTCGGCGCCCGCGATCTGGCGGAGCTGGTCCGGCACGATTTCCTGACCGAGGGGCAACTGCGGATCCTGAGCAGCGGCCGCGCGTTCCTGTGGCGGGTCCGTTACGGACTGCATGTGCTGACCGGCCGTCGCGAGGACCGGCTGCTGTTCGATCACCAGATCAAGCTCGCGCAGATGCTGGGCTACGAAGACGCGACCTACACGCTGGCGGTGGAGCAGCTGATGCAGCGCTATTACCGCACCGTGATGGAACTCAGCCGCCTGAACGAGATGCTGCTGCAGCTGTTTGAGGAAGCGATTTTTCTGGATCGCAATCAGCCGCCGGTACCGCTGGGACCTCGTTTCCAGGCACGCAATGGCTATCTGGAAGCCATTGATGACCAGGTGTTCGCAAACGAACCATCCGCGCTGCTGGAGATTTTTCTGCTGCTGGAGCAGCATCTGGACCTCAAGGGCGTCGCCGCGCGCACGATCGCACTGATCAAGCAGCATCTTTGGCTGATCGACGAGGGATTCCGGCAGAACCCGCGCCACCACCGGTTGTTCCTGGACATCCTGCGCGCGCCGCAGGGCGTGACGCGCACACTCAAGCGCATGAATACCTGGGGCGTGCTGGGCCTTTACATTCCGGCCTTCGGCCGCGTCGTCGGACGCATGCAGTACGACCTGTTCCACGCCTACACGGTCGACGCGCACACGCTGTTCGTGGTCGAGAACCTGCGTCGCTTTTCGCTGCCGCGCTTCGATCACGAGTTCCCGCATTGCAGCCAGATCATGCAGCGGCTGGAGAAGCCGGAGATCGCGTATCTGGCCGGTCTGTTCCACGACATCGCCAAAGGTCGCGGCGGCGACCACTCCGAACTCGGCGCGGTGGATGCCGAGGCGTTCTGCCTGGAGCACGGCATGAGCCGCTACGATGCGCGCCTGGTGGCCTGGCTGGTCGCCAACCACCTGCTGCTGTCACTGACCGCGCAGAAAAAAGACCTGAACGACCCGCACGTGATCGCCGACTTCGCCGAGCAGGTGGGTGACGAGACCCATCTGGATTACCTGTATCTGCTCACCGTGGCCGACGTGCGCGGCACGAATCCGAAGATTTGGAATTCCTGGAAAGAGACGCTGTTTGCCGAGCTCTATCACGCGACGAAACGCGCGCTGCGCCGCGGCGCCGAGAACCCGATAGACAAGGAAGAGCTGATTCTGGAGACCCAGGCACAGGCAGAGCGGCTGCTGACCGAGCGCGGCCTGGCGCCTGAGATCTGGCAGCGGGTCTGGCGCCAGGTGACGGAGGAGTATTTCCTGCGTCATCGTCCCGAGGAGATCGCCTGGCATGCCGAAGTGATCGCCCGCCACGGCGGGCCTGCCGACGTGCTGGTGGAACTCAATCAGGAGGTAGCCGGCGGACTGACCGCCGTCGCCGTCTATGGCCCGAGGCAGGTGCAGTCGTTCAAACGCGCGACGGCGCTGCTGGACGAGCTTGGCCTTAACATTGTCGACGCGCGCATCGTGCCGGTGACCCGCGGGCACAATCTGGACACCTACTTCGTGCTCGAAAATGACGGCAGCTCCATCAGCGACCGGCGCAGGCTGGACGAAATCCGCAGCCGCCTGCTGCGCGCGCTGACGGCGCCGGAATCGGCAGCGCTGAAAGTGACCCGACGCGCGCCGCGCCAGGTGCGCATGTTCTCCACGCGCGTGCAGGTGGCGATATCCACCGATACGATCAACCACCGCACCGTAATCGAGCTGGTCGCGGGCGACAGACCCGGCCTGCTGTTCCAGGTCGCGAAGATGCTCGAACAGCACAAGGTGGCGCTGCAGAATGCAAAGATTGCGACCATAGGCGAACGCGCCGAAGACGTATTCTTCGTCACGGATGAAAAAGGCCAGCCACTGGATCAGGATTGCGCCGAGCGATTGCGCGCGGCGCTGGAAGTCGAGCTGTCGGATGCGGCGGCATAACAGGAGAGAAAATGACTGAACTGTCCGATGTCATCGAAGCTGCGTGGGACAACCGCGCCGCACTGTCGCCACGTGACTGCGCGCCCGAGGTACGCGAGGCCGTGGAACAGAGTCTCGCCAGACTTGATACCGGTGAACTGCGCGTGGCGGAGCCATCAGACGGCGGATGGGTCGTGAACGAGTGGGCCAAGAAAGCTGTGCTGCTGTCATTCCGAATCAACGAGAACCGCATCATCGATGCCGGCTATTCGCGCTTTTACGACAAGGTACCGATGAAATACGCCGACTACACGGCGGATGATTTTGCGCGCGCGGGCACGCGCGTGGTGCCCGACGCGATCGTGCGCCGCGGTGCCTACATCGCCTCCGACGTGGTGCTGATGCCGAGCTACGTGAACATAGGTGCGTACGTGGACAGCGGCACCATGGTCGACACCTGGGCCACGGTCGGCAGCTGTGCGCAGATCGGCCGCAACGTGCATCTGTCCGGCGGCGCAGGGATAGGCGGCGTACTCGAACCGCTGCAGGCCACGCCAACCATCATCGAAGATGACTGCTTCATCGGCGCACGTTCTGAAATCGTCGAAGGCGTGATCGTCGAGCGCGGCAGCGTGATTTCCATGGGCGTTTACATTGGCGCCAGCACACGCATCTACGATCGCGAGACCGGAGAGATTCACTACGGTCGCGTGCCGGCGGGCTCGGTGGTGGTATCGGGCAACCTGCCGTCGGCGGATGGCACTTACAGCCTGTACTGCGCGGTGATCGTCAAGAAGGTGGACGAAAAGACGCGCGCCAAGACCAG
Source organism: Gammaproteobacteria bacterium (assembly GCA_050485685.1). Lineage (GTDB taxonomy): Bacteria > Pseudomonadota > Gammaproteobacteria > Steroidobacterales > Rariloculaceae > JBJHBP01. The sequence goes on along the minus strand of JBJHBW010000070.1, from coordinate 1,027 downwards.
CCTCAACGAACTGCTGCGTCTTTGATATGCGCGAGGGTGACGAGACCATGGACGCGCTGGCGCTGACACGACGCCTGATTCAGTGCCGCTCGGTCACGCCGGACGACGCCGGCTGCCAGGCGCTGATTGCGTCGCTGCTGGAGCCGGTCGGATTCATCGCCGAGCACCTGCGGTTCGGCGATGTCGATAACCTTTGGATTCGGCGCGGCAGTGACGGCCCGTTGCTGGTGTTTGCCGGTCACACCGATGTCGTGCCATCCGGGCCGGTTGAGGAGTGGCGTGTTGATCCGTTCGCGGCCGACATAAGTGACGGCGTGCTGACCGGTCGTGGCGCGGCGGACATGAAGTCGGGGCTGGCGGCGATGGTCAAGGCATTTGAGCGCTTTGCCACAACGTACCCGGATCATCCGGGCTCGATCGCTATGCTGATCACCAGTGATGAAGAAGGCGCGGCGGACGACGGCACGCTGAAGGTCATGGAGGCGCTGGCCGCACGCGGCGAGCTGCCTGACTGGTGCGTGGTCGGTGAACCATCCAGCAGTGAACAGCTTGGCGACACGGTGCGCATAGGCCGGCGCGGCAGTCTCAGCGGCATCATGACGATTCGCGGTACCCAGGGGCATGTTGCCTACCCGCTGCCGCGCGAGAATCCGATCCATGCGCTGTCGCGTTTCGTCGCGGAGTTCACGCGCGAGCCGGTGGATCATGGCAATGCGCATTTCCCGCCGACCACGTTCCAGATGGTCAACGTGCACTGCGACGCCGGTGCGCCGAACGTCGTGCCGGGAGAACTCGCCTGCCGATTCAACCTGCGGTATTCCACCGAATGGACGCAGGAGACGCTGGCCGAGCATGTGGAAGGGGTGCTCAAACGTCTGGGCATTGATTACGAAATACGCTGGCGCAATGCCGGCATGCCGTTCATTACGGAGCCGGGCGTGCTGACCGACGCGGTCACGGCAGCCGTGCGCGAGGAAACCGGCCTGACGCCTGAGCTGTCAACCAGCGGCGGCACGTCGGACGGGCG
>JBJHBW010000069.1:0-4678 GCA_050485685.1 Gammaproteobacteria bacterium | reverse complement strand
CAAGGCCGAGGAACGCCAGCGGCAATTGCAGCGCCTGGAGTCCGTTGGTCAGCTCACCGGCGGCATCGCGCACGACTTCAATAATCTGCTCACGGTCATACTCGGTAACACCGAACTGCTGGCGGACATGGTCGGAAAGGATGAGGACACACGGCAGATCGCCGACGCGATCAGTGACGCCGCCAGGCGCGGCGCGGAACTGACGCACAGACTGCTGGCGTTCGCCAGACGGCAACCCCTGGATCCAAGGCCCACGGACACTGACCAGGTGGTCGCCGGCATGGCGGCACTGTTACGCCGCACGCTGGGTGAACACATCGATGTGATCGTCAGATCCGACCACGCCTCCTGGCCCGCCCAGGTCGATCCGGGCGGGCTGGAAAACGCGCTGCTGAATCTGTGTATCAACGCCCGCGACGCGATGCCCGGCGGCGGCCATCTGTATATCACCACGTCTGCCCGTTCCCTGGACGACACTGAGGCCGCCGACATAGCGGATGCCGCGGCGGGCGACTACGTGACCATCACCGTCGCCGATACCGGCTGCGGAATTGCACCGGAATTGCTGGCGCGGGTATTCGACCCGTTCTTTACGACCAAGGATATCGGCAAGGGCACGGGGCTAGGGCTTCCAATGGTCTACGGATTCGCTCACCAGTCCGGCGGCTTCGTCACCATTGAGTCAAAACCGGGTGAGGGCACTTCGGTCAGTCTGTACCTGCCACGCGCCACGGAAGCGGTGACTTTGCCACCCACCACACGTCCATCACCGCCCACCGGCGCGGGAACGGTTCTGCTGGTGGAAGACAACGAGATGGTGCGTGCCTACGCGCTCAGCCAGCTCAATGCCCTGGGCTACCAGACACTGGAGGCGGAGGATGGCCCGTCGGCCATGGAGATACTCAGACAACGCAACGACATTGACCTGCTGTTTTCAGACGTCGTGATGCCCGGCGGCATGAACGGCAAGGAACTCGCAGAGGCAGCGCTGCGGTTGCACCGGGAACTGAGGGTGTTACTCACATCCGGCTACAGTGAGGATGTGCTGATGGAACAGGGTCGGATCGCCTCGTACTTTCCCCTGCTGACCAAGCCCTACACGCGAGCCGACCTGGCCGCGGCGCTTGAGAGCGCACTTAGGGGGCCGAGCCCGTCCTGAGCCGGCGTGCGAGAATTCACATTCCTGTCACAAAGGTTCTGGTATAGTGCGTCCACCTCAGGCGCACAATCGGTCTGCGCCAGTGTCCACCGCCTTAATCCTGAGCGGTGCGAAACCCTTACCCGACAGGCCTGACCGTAATCCGCAACCGTCTGAATCAGACACGCGGACGAGGCCCTCGCGGAGCTGCTTTATATGTCTTTTGATCAATTGGGCCTCTCGGCCGCGATTTCGCGTGCCGTGGCCGAACAGGGCTATGCCCGTCCTACTCCCATTCAGTCTGCCGTCATACCAGTAGTCCTTGCGGGCCGCGACGTCATGGCAGGCGCACAGACCGGAACCGGCAAGACCGCCGGTTTCACACTGCCGCTGCTGCACCGCCTCAGCGAACAGATGCCGGCGCGCGGCGCGCGCCCCGTGCGTGCACTGATCCTGGTTCCCACCCGGGAACTGGCCGCGCAGGTCGAAGAGAGCGTGTCGCAGTATGGCCGGCACCTGCCGCTGCGCTCGACAGCCGTCTTCGGCGGCGTGAACATCAACCGCCAGATCTCGACGCTGAAGCGCGGTGTGGATGTGCTGATCGCCACCCCCGGCCGGCTGCTGGATCTGTCCCGCCAGAACTGTGTGGACCTTTCCGGTGTCGAAATTCTGGTACTGGATGAAGCCGATCGCATGCTGGACATGGGCTTTCTGCCGGACATCAAGCGTGTACTCGCGCTCCTGCCCGGCAAACGCCAGAACCTGCTGTTTTCGGCCACTTTTCCGCAGGCCATCCGCGACCTGGCACGACGCCTGATGACGGATCCCGCGCAGGTGGATGTCGCTCACGACACCCAGACTGCCGACCGTATTACCCAGCTGGTGCATAACGTCGACAAGGCCCGCAAGCGCAGCGTGCTGTCCCGACTGATAGGCGAAGGCAACTGGCGCCAGGTGCTGGTATTCACCCGCACCAAGCACGGCGCAAACCGCCTCGCCCGTCAGCTGGAGCAGGACGGCCTGAAATCAGCTGCCATTCATGGCAACAAGAGCCAGGCCGCCCGCACGCGCGCATTGGATGACTTCAAGCGTGGCGCCGTGCGTGTGCTGGTCGCTACCGATATCGCCGCACGCGGGCTTGACATCGATCAGCTGCCCCATGTAGTTAACTTCGATCTGCCGGACGTGCCTGAGTACTACGTGCACCGGATCGGACGCACCGGTCGTGCCGGACGGAACGGACTGGCCCTGTCGCTGATCAGCCAGGACGAACGTAAACTGTTGGCTGGCATAGAAAAGCTGTTGGGCTACCGTCTGCCCACGCGACCTGTGCCAGAATCAGTGGCTGCGGTAGCCTGATAAGGAGTGATGACGTTGCAATCTTTTCTTACTGAAGGTTTAGTGAACCTCACTTTCTGGGGCTATGTGGCCGTTGCGCTGGGCCTCACCCACATCACGATCGCCAGCGTGACCATCTTCCTGCACCGCCATCAGGCGCATAACGCCCTGTCGCTGCACCCGATCTCCAGCCACTTTTTCCGCTTCTGGCTGTGGCTGACCACCGGCATGGTGACGCGCGAGTGGATCGCCGTGCACCGCAAGCATCACGCCAAGTGCGAGACCGAAGAGGATCCGCACAGCCCGCAGCAGGCCGGCATCTGGACGGTGCTGTTCGCCGGCACCTGGCTGTACCGGCGCGAATCGATGAACCAGGAGACGCTGGAGCGTTACGGTCGCGGCGCGCCCGATGACTGGCTGGAACGCAATGTATACAGCCGCTACCGCTGGGGCGGTGTCGGCCTGATGCTGGTCATCAATCTGGTGCTGTTCGGATTGCCGGGACTTGCGATTTTCGTCGTGCAGATGCTGTGGATTCCGTTCTGGGCGGCCGGCGTCATCAACGGCGTAGGCCACTATCTCGGCTACCGCAACTACGAGACCCAGGATGCGTCGCGCAACATCGTGCCTTTCGGCATCCTGATAGGTGGCGAAGAACTGCATAACAACCATCACGCCTACCAGTACTCGGCAAGACTGTCGAACAAGTGGTGGGAGTTCGATATCGGCTGGGCCTACATCCGGATGATGGAGATGGTGGGCCTTGCGAAAGTACGTCGCAGCGCGCCCAAGGCCGCATTCGCGCGCAACAAGGACGGCGTCGATACCGATACCCTGCAGGCCGTGCTGGGTAACCGCTTTCACGTGCTCAAGCTGTATGGCCGTCGCGTTATCAAGCCGGTGATACGCCAGCACGCCGCCAGCATGGCGACCACACGCAGTCAGCTCAGACGCCTGCGCAATCTGATGATCCGCGAACATGTCACGACGACGGACCCTGCCAGCCGCGCATGGCTGGAACAGACCGTGCAGCCGGATCGCACCCTGAAGACGATTTATGAGTTCAAGCAGCGGCTGATCGCACTGTGCAGTCAGACGGCCGATGGCGAAACCGATCGCCTGACGCGACTCAAGGCCTGGTGTGCCGAGGCAGAAGCCAGCGGCATACGCGCACTGAAGGATTTTGCACAGCAGCTGCGTGGCTACACGCTGCTGCCGGCACGACACGCGGGCGCCGCTGCGTAAGACGGCGGCTTTCGTACCCTCCGTATCGGGATGAATCGTTGGCGGCTGCCGGTAACAGAATGCTGGCAGCCGTCCTCGACCGACCCGGCAGCGCACTGTCCTTGCGCGAGCTGCCGATCCCCGAACCGGGGCCCGGCCAGATCCTGCTGCGCGTTGCAGCATGCGCGGTATGCCGCACCGACCTGCACATCGTCGATGGCGAGCTGACCGCACCTCACCTGCCACTGATTCCCGGACACGAAATCGTCGGGACAGTCGTCGCCCGTGGCCCCGGTACGGATCGATTCTCGCCCGGCCAGCGCGTTGGCGTTCCCTGGCTGGGCAGGACCTGCGGTGAATGCGAGTTCTGTCGCACCGGAAGCGAGAACCTGTGCGACAAGGCCGAGTTCACCGGCTACCAGTTGCCCGGAGGCTACGCCGAGTACACCGTTGCGTATGCCGATTACTGTCACGCCATTCCCGATGCATATGCCGACACTGATGCTGCTCCGCTGCTTTGCGCCGGCCTGATCGGCTATCGCACACTCAGATTCGCAGGCAACGCCCGCCGGATCGGCGTGTTCGGATTTGGTGCCGCCGCGCATATCGTCGCGCAGATTGCCCGGCACGAGGAGCGCAGCATCTATGCGTTTACCCGTCGCCAGGATCACGCAGCGCAGCAGTTCGCACGCGAACTCGGGGCGGTGTGGACAGGCGATTCCACCGAAGTGCCGGACACGGCGCTGGATGCAGCGCTCATCTTTGCGCCGGCCGGCGAACTCGTACCGACGGCGCTGCGACTGGTGAAACCGGGCGGCCGTGTCATCTGTGGCGGCATTCACATGTCCGACATTCCGACTTTCCCTTACGCATGGCTGTGGGGAGAGAGAAGCATTCAGTCGGTGGCGAACCTGACCCGTGCGGACGGGGACGCATTCATGCGTCTGGCGCCGTCCGTGCCGGTGCGCACATCGACCA
>JBJHBW010000068.1:0-5104 GCA_050485685.1 Gammaproteobacteria bacterium | reverse complement strand
GACCGGCAACGACTGCGATGTGCTGCACGCCATCGAGCTCGAAACTGATCGGTGCGGCGACCACGCCGGTATTGAGGTTCTGCGACTCCCACAGCAGGGTACCGTCCTCGGCCGACAGCGCCACCAGCCGGTTGTTGGTGCCGCGAAACACCAGGCCGCCGGCGGTGGCCAGCATGCCTGCGAACGGGCCGTCGGCGCGCCAGACTTCCTGCTGTGCCACCGGGTCCCAGGCCAGCGTATAAAAGCCCATCGGCAGGCCCGCCATCGCGTCCGGACCCAGTTCCGCCATGCCCGCCGCGATATCGATACCGAGATTGGATGTCAGCGGGTGCGGATCGAAGTTGCGATCCGCTGCGTAGACCAGCGCCGTGTCGCCGGCCGACAGATACACCAGGCCGGTATCGGGGCTGTACGCCATCGGATGCCAGTTGTGTGCGCCCTGTGAGGATGGCTGCACGGCGTAGGCACGGCCGGTCTCGTCGTAGCGGGCGTCAGGGTTCTCTATCGGTCTGCCGGTTTCAGGGTCGATGCCGGTCGCCCAGTTCACGGCGGCAAATGCTTCCGCTGATATCAGTTCGCCGGTGGCCGCATCCAGCACATAGAAGAAACCGTTCTTCGGTGCCTGCATGATCACGCGGCGGACCTCGCCGTCGAAATCGAGATCGGTCACGATCATGTGCTGCGTGGCGGTGTAGTCCCAGGATTCGCCTGGTGTGGTCTGGTAATGCCATACGTAGGATCCGTCGTCCGGATTCAGCGCGACAATGGACGACAGAAACAGGTTGTCGCCGCCACCGGGGCTTCGCAGGGAACGGTTCCAGGGTGAGCCGTTGCCCACGCCAATGAACAGCAGGTTCAGCTGCGGGTCGTAGGTCATGGAGTCCCAGGCTGTGCCGCCACCGCCGAGTTGCCACCACTCGCCATGCCAGGTTTCGGCCGCCATCTCCATGGCTTCGTTCTCGAAGCCCAGGGCCGGGTTGCCCGGCACCGTGTAAAAGCGCCATGCCAGTTCGCCGCTGTCGGCGTCGTATGCGGACACATAGCCGCGCACGCCGTACTCGGCACCACCATTGCCTATCACAACCCGCCCGTTGACCACGCGCGGTGCTCCGGAGATCGTGTAGGCGACGTCCCTGTCGATCAGCGTGTCGGCTTCCCAGACCGGTTCGCCGCTGGCCGCGTCCAGCGCCATCAGGCGTCCGTCCAGCGTGCCCACGAAGATCCGTCCGTTCCAGGCGGCCGCGCCGCGGTTGATCACGTCGCAGCAGGCGCGAATGCCCCACTCACCCGGCACCTGGGCATCCCAGGTCCAGATTACTTCCCCGCTGCGCGCGTCTACCGCCTTGACGTTGCTCCACGCGGTAGTCACGTACAGCACACCGTCCACATAGATGGGCGTAGCCTGCTGGGTGCGCCCGACGCCGAAATCCGCGTACCAGGCGAGTCCCAGCGAAGCAACGTTGCCGGTGTGGATGTCGGTGAGCGGACTGAACCGTTCCTCGGTCCACGTGCGCCCGTGTGACATCCACTGACCGGGCTCCTGATCGGCCGCCAGCAGCCGGGCGCGGTCCACGGCGGCGGCACGAGGCGCTCCGGCCTGCGCATCCGCCTGTGCGGCCGGTTGTGCCGCGGCGGCTGGTCCAGCGTCTGTCTGGCTGGTGACCGGCTGCGCCGGGGCCGGCGATCCGGATCCGCCACATGCGGCGATCAGCAGGGAGACGGCCAGGCTGAGCGCACGGGCAACGACGCGTCTTGTGGGCATGCGGCAACCTCTTGCGGCCGTTTTCGGGAGCGAGCCTGTACGCCGCGTTTCAGTGCGAGCACGAACTTGTGCGCCGTCGCGCCGCGTACAGGGTTTGATCTGCCGAAAGGTACCGGCTCTGCAGTCGGCGTACAACCGCGCCGCAGGGCTGGACGACAGCATGATCGCGGTCCGTATAATGCGGACATGATCAGGATAATCGTTGCTGCACTGCTGATTGCGATCGCGGCCACGGGCTGCGGACGCGACGACCGTTTCGCCGGCATGACGGTCTACCGGCACTCCGAAGACGGCGTGCCCACCAGCCTCGATCCACTGCGCGCATCCACCGTGTATGCAAACCTGATGCTGGCCACCGTGTATGACACGCTGTACCGCTACAAATATCTTGCCCGACCGTACGAACTGGTGCCCAACCTGGCCGTGGACATGCCGGAAGTGTCCGACGATGGGCTCACCTACACGATCAGACTGAAGCAGGGCGTGCAGTTCATCGATGACGCGGCTTTCCCCGGTGGGGTCGGGCGCGAGGTCGTTGCCGCGGATTTCGTCTACTCGATGAAGCGGCATTTTCATCCGGACAACATTTCGCAGGGCGCCTGGGTGTGGGAAGGGCGCATCGTCGGCATGGACGACTGGGTGGCGGCCGGTGGCGACTATGACGCACAGGTCGCGGGCCTGCGCGTGCTGGATGACTACACCGTCGAGATTCGCCTGACCGAGCCGTTCCCGCAGTTCGACCACACGCTGGCCATGGGTTTCGCCTCCGTGCTGCCTCGCGAGGCGGTAGATCATCATGGCGAGGAGATCGGCCGTCGGCCGGTAGGATCGGGCCCGTATCGCATGGTGGACTTCCGTACATCAAGAGCCGTGCTGGAGCGCAACGAGAAGTTTCGTGAAGAGCCGTTCGACCTGCTGTTCGAAGGCTACGACGCTGCCAGTCAGGGGCACCTGGGCCTGGAACGACTGGCGGGGCGGGTGCCGCCGTTCGTGGACAGGCTGGAGATCGATTTCATCGAGGAGCCCTCGTCACGCTGGGCTTCGTTCATATCGGGGCGGGAGATCCGCTACACGACGGTGCCGGTGGAGCAGGTGAACACCGTGCTTGCATCCACCGATCCGATCACGCTGCGGCCGCAGTTCGACGAACGCTATTTCATGCACACCGGTCCGGAGTCCGGTCTCGTATTTACGATGTTCAACATGCAGGATCCGGACATCGGCTTTCATCCCGATCCCGATCGCAACCGCATGAATCATGAGCTGCGCTGCGCGATACGCGACGCGTTCAGCTGGGATGAGCGCAACGACCGCTTCTACGCGGGATTGGCGATGATCTTTCCAGGACTGATTCCGCCCACGCTGCCGGAGTTCGATCCGGACCTGAGCCGTGAGTCGGTGACGCAGAACATCGAGCGCGCGCGTCAGCGGCTGGCCGATGCCGGCTGGACGGCCGAGAATCTGCCGCAGCTGGAGTACGGGATGGTGTCCGGCAGCCTGCAGCGGGAGATGTATGAGCAGTTTCGCGGTTACCTCACGCGCATAGGTTATCCCGCCAACCGTATCGGCACGCGCACCTTCGCAAACTTCGGCGATTACAGTCGCGCGATGAGCAACCGTGAGCTGATGATCATGAGCCACGGCTGGAGTCTGGCCTATCCCGATGTGAGCTACATTTTTCAGGTGCTGTACGGGCCGAACGAGTCGCCCGGTGCGAACAGCGCCAACTACCGCAATGACGAATATGACACGCTGTTCGAGCGGGCGGCCGTGATGCAGCCGGGACCTGAACGCACCGAGTTGTATAGACAGATGAACCAGATCGTCATCGACGACTGCGTAGGCCTCATGGGCGCCGCGCGTCAGCGCATTCACCTGTGGCACCGTGATGTGATCGGACTGCCGGACCGTGAGGTGCTGGGCGGATACTGGCTGCGATTCGTCGATATCGCGACGGCCGACGCGAACGGCCAGATGTAGCCGCCCGGCCCGGTCGCGGCGGCACATACAGCGATGGACTTTCTCGCCTATACCCTGCGCAAGCTTCTTTACGGCATTCCGCTGATCTTTGGCGTCACGTTCATCAGTTTCGTATTGATGGTCTGGTTCGGTCCCGACCTGACTTTCGAACTGGTAGGCCGCAATCCGACGCCGGAGCAGATCGAGCGCGCGCGTTCTATCCTTGGCTACGACCAGCCTTTCTTCGTGCGTTACATCGACTACCTGCGCGAACTGATCACGTTCGATTTCGGCCGCTCGTTTTCCACCGGTGAGCGCGTGTCGGAACTGCTGGCCCGCACCGTGCCGGTGTCACTGCTGCTGACCCTGCCGGGATTCGTGATCGGCAATCTGCTGGGCATCGGCCTGGCGCTGGTGGCCGGCTGGTTCCGCGGTGGCTGGGTGGACAAGCTGATCATGACCGGGTCCGTGGTCGGCATGAGCATCAGCTTCCTGATCATCATCATTGCGTTCCAGCTCTTTTTCTCCTCCAGCTACGGCATCAATTACTTTCCGGTGCGTGGCTGGGAAGTCTACAACCTGGCCGATTACGTCTATTACGTCACCGTGCCTACGCTGGCGATCGTGTTCGTATCGCTGGGCTACAACACGCGCTTCTATCGTGCGGTCGTGGTCGAGGAGATGACTCGCGACCATGTGCGCACCGCCAGGGCGTATGGCGCCGGCGCGCTGGAAATCCTGCTCAGACACGTGCTGAAGAACAGTCTGATCCCGATCATCACACGCATCATGTTCTCGATTCCGTCTATCGTCATTGCCGGCAGTCTGCTGGTGGAGGCGTATTTCGGTATTCCGGGTGTGGGCAAAGCCACGTATGACGCCATCACCACCGGGGACCAGCCGGTGCTGAAGGCGGTGGTGGGTGTGACTGCGGTGCTTTTCGTGCTGGTGATCATCATCAACGACATCCTTTATCGCGTCGTGGACCCCAGGGTGACGCTGAAATGAGTGCGGCGGGCGTGTCAATCGCGAGGCTGTCGGGTAGCGGTGAATCGCAGTGGCGTCGCGGTTTCCAGAAGCTGCTGCATGACTGGCTGGGTATGGCCGCGCTGGCCGTGGTGCTGCTGTATCTGGCCGTGGCCTGCGGTGTGTGGCTCGGCTGGCTGGGCCAGGACTGGCACGTGATTACCGATGCGAGTTTCGCCGCGGCCTCGTCCGAGCACTGGTTCGGGACCACACGCAACGGCCAGGACATTCTCGCGCGCGCACTGTATTCGACCAAGGTCGCGTTCGAGATCGGCCTGCTGGTGGCTGTGCTGACCACGGTGCTGGGCGGGCTGCTGGGTGCGCTCAGCGGCTACTACGCCGGCAGCCTGATCGATG
>JBJHBW010000067.1:0-5183 GCA_050485685.1 Gammaproteobacteria bacterium | reverse complement strand
GATCAGGACGATGCGGTGGCGGTCATGGAATCCATGTATCGCATCAGCGAGCAGAAGATGGCCAGGGTGAAGACCGGCCTGGATTTCCCGAATCCCGGTTCGCCGCTGGTGACCCGCGACGAAGTCGTCAAGGATCTGGTGCAGTGCGGCTATATCAGTGCTGCCGACATCGCCGCGCGCTTTGGCGACCCTTCGCAGCTGGATCCGGCTTCCGATCCCGACATCGTCGGGCCGGGCGGCATATTCAGCGCGGCGGAGTTTTTCGGTGGTGGCACGGACCAGCGCGAGTTCCAGAAGACCGCGTCTGTGATGAAGATGGTCATAGAGGGCTATGCCGGCGCCGGCTGCATCACGATGGGCGGATATGACTATCACGGCGGCGCGCGAGCCGTCGGCGAGGTGCGCGACTTTCGTGCCGGGCGCTGCATGGGTGCATGCCTTGAATATGCGGCCAGGCACAACGTTCCGCTGATGCTCTATGTGTTCACCGACGGATCGTTGTCCAGCAACGGCGTGATCGATGATTCCGCGCAGGGCCGCGGCAAGGGTGAGTGGACATCGGACAATCAGGACACAGCTGCGTCATTCATCCTGGTTTACAATCCGGCCGGAAGACCACAGCTGTTCACCGGCGATGACATACCAGCACTACGTCACCAGCAGATCGGATACTTTACGGCCAACGGTGACGTGCAGCGTTCCAGTACGCCGGGTGCCAATAACGTGAATCTGCTGGTGCAGATGGTACTGCTCAACTACATGGCGCTGCACGGCGAGCAGTCGCTGTTCGACCAGCGCTTCCCGGGGCATGGCCTGGGTAACAGTATCAATCTCGATCGGCTGACGGCCTTCAATCCCATTGTGAGCGGCACGATCCGCTAGATGAGCGATGCGCTCACTGCGTTGCTGGCCTGTCCGCGTTGCGACGGTGCGCTGACGACGGCCGAAGCCGGGCATCGTTGCGAGGGATGCCGGGTCGACTTTCCCCGAATCGGCGGGGTGCCGTGGCTGTTCGCCGAACCACAGGCGGCGCTCGGTGAGTGGCGGGCGCGCTTCAATATGCTGCGCCGTCAGACTGAACACGATGGCAAGCGCGTCACCGACGCACTCGCGCGTCAGGATCTGCACGAGTCAACACGCAACCGCCTCGTCGCTGAGCGCGAAGCCCTCACCGATCATGCCGTGCGCATTGCGGGACTGCTCGCGCCACTTGAATTGCCGGAGCCGGCCGAGAAGGCGACCTATCTCGCGTTGCGCACCCGTCCGCCATCCGATCAGGGTATCGCGACTTACTACCAGAACGTTCATCGCGACTGGGCATGGGGGGAGACCGAGAATGCCGCATCGCTGACTGTCGTGCGCGCAGCGCTCGCCGGTCATGAGCCTTCTCGCGTCCTGGTGCTCGGCTCCGGTGCCGGGCGCCTGGCCTACGATCTGCACATGCAAACGGGCGCTGAGTTCACCGTGGCGCTGGACTTCAACCCGCTGCTGGTCACGATTGCCAATCGCGTGACAGCCGGCGAGGCGCTGGAACTGTATGAATGGCCGATCGCGCCGCGTGGCCCGCGCGCCGTACTCAACCGTCTGAGCGCACCGGCGCCGGCGCGCGAAGGACTTGTGCATGTGCTGGGCGACGCACTGCGCCCCCCGTTCCGGGCGGGCGCGTTCGATACCGTGCTGACGCCGTGGCTGATCGACATCCTGCCCGAAAGGCTTGAGCACTTCGCAGCGCGCATCAACAACTTGCTCGCCGATGGTGGACGCTGGATCAACTTCGGTTCGCTGGCCTTTGCCGGCGCTGATCCGGAGGCACATTACGGTATCGCGGAGTGTGCCGACGTGCTGGGCGCGAGCGGATTCTCGGCGCCTGTTGTTTCCGAAACCCGCCTTGCCTACATGTGTTCGCCGGCCAGCCGTCACGGCCGCACCGAGGACGTGGTGACCTGGAGTGCGGAAAAAGTCAAAAGGATCAGGCGTGTGCCACGCCACGAGGCGCTGCCGGATTGGCTGGTGCGCGGCGAAGCCCCGGTGCCGCACTCCGATTTTGTGCAGATGCAGGCATTCGCCACGCGCGTACACGCTTTCATTCTGTCGCTGGTCGATAGCCGGCGCAGTATCAGGGATATCGCAGCGGTCCTGGCCGAGCAGAAGCTGATGAGCCGGGACGAAGCGGAGTCGGCGGTGCGCGGTTTCTTCATCAAGGTGTACGAAGACAGCCAGCGGGGGCGCTGAACGCCGCGACGATTGCGACGTCCTTCGGGGATGACTTCCAATCACCCTCAGGCTAGGATCGTGCCATGCGCATGCCGATCCGGACTGTTGTTGTTTTTCTCACGATTCTGCTGGTCACCGCCGGTGCCTGGGCCCAGCGGGAATTTCGCGTCTACGAAAGCTTCGAGCGTGAGGACAGCGAAATGGCGCTGCCTCCGGACTGGGACGAGCCGGCTGACTTTGTCGTGGGGCGACTCATGTATCCTGGTGGCGGCGGCTGGCGCGGAGGGGACTGGCTGCGTGGCGGCACGCCGTGGACAGTCGACTATCCTCGCGGCGATCGCATGCTTGCCGAACTGCTGCGCCGCTTCACGTGGATGGACGTACGCTCCGTGGAGCAGCCGGTCAACCTGAACGATGGCGACGACGTCTTTTACTGGCCGTTTCTGATGGTGGGCCTTCCCGGTAACTGGCAGCTCACCCAGTACCAGGTCGAGAAACTGCGTGAATATCTGCTGCGCGGCGGCTTCCTGTTTGCCGACAGCTTCTTCGGATCGCGCGACTGGGTCGGTTTCGAAGCCGGCCTGCGCCGGGTCTTTCCGGATCGACCCATCATCGAGGTGAAAGACGATCACCCGGTGTTCCATATCGTTTATGACCTGGCCGAAGTCAGCCGTGTGCAGATTCCCAACATGAATTCCCTTCTGCGCGGCGGTGGTGGCTGGCTCAGCGACGGCCGCGTTCCGCAATGGCGCGGCATAGAAGACGATCACGGACGGCTGATGGTGCTGGTTGCGTTCAATAACGATGTCGCCGATTCCTGGCAGTGGGCGGATGATCCGCGCTACCCGTCCGAGAGTGCCAGTTACGGCCTGCGCCTTGGTGTGAACATCGCCGTCTATACGCTGACGCACTGAGAGGGCTGTGTCAGCGAAAGGTTGCGCCGTTTATTCCAGCCTTCGGAAGTAGCTCTGACGTTGTGATCGTTCCGGGGTGGCCATACAATCGGGCGCTTACTCCGAATATAACTAAGACGACGATCCGGAGCCGCAATGATTTCTGTCCCTTGCCGCGTGCGCAACCGCGCCGCTGTTTTCCCGTTCGATGCTGCGACTGCGCTCGTTCCCCGTAGCGTCGGCTGCGCGGCGTTCGCCATCGCGGCTTTCCTGCTGGCCGGCTGTGGTGGCAGCGATGATCGCGTCGCAGCCCGGGATGGCACGACGGCCTCACGCTCTGCACCGGCGGGCTTCACGCCAACCTCGTTCGCAAACATTACGTGGGAGCGTCTGCTGGCGGCCGACTCCGAACCCGGCGAATGGATGACGTCCGGCCGCGATTTCGGCAAGACGCATCACTCGCATCTGGATCAGATCAACGTCGACAACGTCCATCGGCTCGGTTTCGCCTGGGAGTATCACACCAATACGCAGCGCGGCCTGCAGGCTACGCCCATCGTCATCGATGGCGTCCTGTACACGTCGGGAAGCACAGGTCGCGCCTACGCGCTGAACGCCGTGACAGGTGAGGAGATCTGGGCCTTCGATCCTCAGAACGATGGTCAGGTGAACCGCTACGCGTGCTGCGATGAAGTCAATCGTGGGGTCGCGGTCTGGGACGGCATGGTCTACGTGGCATCGCTGGATGGACGCCTGTTCGGCCTCGATGCCGAGAACGGCACCGTGGTCTGGGAAGTCGATACCTTTATTTATAAGGACCGGGCCTACACATCCACCGGCGCGCCGGAAGTGGCTGGCAATGTCGTCGTAATCGGCAACGGCGGCGCGGATTACGATGCACGCGGCTACATCTCGGCCTATGACATCAAGAGCGGCGAGCTCGCATGGCGTTTCTTCATCGTGCCGGGCGATCCCGAACTCGGATTCGAACACCCTGAAATGGAATACGCGGCACGCACCTGGGATCCCGACAGCCGATGGGACGTGGGCGGTGGCGGCACTGCATGGAACGGCATGTCCTATGATCCGGTGCTGAACCTGCTCTACGTGGGCACCGGCAACGCGGCGCTGTTCAACCCGGATGAACGCAGTCCCTCCGGCGGTGACAATCTGTTTCTGTGTTCGGTGCTCGCGATCAACCCGGATACCGGCGAACTGGTCTGGTATCACCAGCAGGCGCCACGCGAGGCCTGGGACTACACGGCGACGCAGCCCATGATCCTCACGGATCTCGAAATCAACGGCGAAATGCGTCAGGTGCTGATGCAGGCACCGAAAGTCGGGTTCTTCTACATCTACGACCGCGCGACTGGCGAAGTGTTGTCTGCTGATCCCTACGTGCCGGTGAACTGGGCCACGCATGTGGATCTTGAGACCGGCCGTCCGGCCATGGTGCCTGAGAACACCGACTACAGCGACGGGCCGGTGTTCATCGTGCCTTCGGGCATGGGCGGGCACAGCTGGAATCCGAAGGCCTGGAACCCCGAGACGCAGCTGGTCTACATCCCGACCATAGAAGGCGGTGCCATCACCTACGATCCTACCGACGGCCACGTCTACCGCCCCATGCAGCCGAACAGCGGCAATTCCACACTGTTCGGCAACATGCTGCTCGCAGACCCCGACACCTATGCCGAGCCGTTGCGTTCCAAACTGCGTGAAGTGCAGGAAGCCGGCGAGCATCATTCGCGTGCGGCACTGAAGGCCTTCGATCCGCACAGTGGTGAAGTGGTCTGGGAACAGGAAGGCGTCGGCTACTGGGATCGCGGCGGCGTGCTTGCCACGGCTGGAGGGCTGGTTTTCCAGGGTGCCGATACCGGGCACCTGCGCGCGTATCACGCCGAGACCGGCGAGCAGTTGCTGGAAATCGAAGTCGGTACATCAATGCTGGCCGCACCAATGACCTACATGGTCGACGGTGTGCAGTACATCGCGATCATGGCCGCCTGGGGCGGCGGCGGATGGTTTGCGCCGCACGACACCAGTGCGGTGCTCCGTCACGGTAACGACGGCCGC
>JBJHBW010000066.1:0-5539 GCA_050485685.1 Gammaproteobacteria bacterium | reverse complement strand
TCCATCGCGAAGCTGGTGATGCGTCGTGCGGCAAGACTGCGGACCAGATCGGGATGGTTGTGTGCCTGCATGAAGCCGATGACGACACAGCCTTCGGGCATGCGCGCCACTTCGTCGAGCGTGGGGGGCTGCACCTTCAGCAGTACGTCGCTTGCCGACAGCACCGCGTCCGCGTCGTCATGCAGCTGAACATGCTCGAAATCGGCGTCGGCCAGGTGACTGCGCATTCCCGCGCCGGCCTGCATATGAACGCTCGCGCCCAGACCTGCCAGTCTGGCAGCGACTTCCGGAGTCAGTGCGACGCGGGCTTCCTCGGCCATGGATTCCCGCAGCACCCCTATGTTCAGAGGCATCCAGGACTCCCTCGGGTAATGAGGCTGTATTGTTGTTCAGGCTCGTCGCGGCGGGCGGACCGTCCGGTATCCGGGCGATTGCCACCACTGGCCACCACCGGTGCTTGCGTCCCGATGATGACACAAAGGAACACCACAAGCCATTGATTGTCGGTGCAGACTCAGTGAAACTTGTCGCGCTGACACAAATCAGCGGTGCACGATGAAGACCGACCTATCCAGTCTGAGTCAGGAAGTGTTGCGCACCGACGTGGCCGGCATGCCGCTGGAGTGGATCGATTACCGCGCCGCCGCAACGCTTTACCACATGGGCCAGGTGGCCTACGCCTGCGGCTCCCTGCTTTATCGTGTGCGCGGCGGTTGCAACGCCCGCACCGGCGTGCGCAGTGTGATCGAAGTCAGCTCCATCATTGCCACCCAGGGCGACACACGGACCGTTTCCCGCAATCGCGATGACTACACGCCGCCGCTGAACAACCGCACACTGTTCAGGCGTGATGCCAATCTGTGCCTTTACTGTGGTGATGTGTTTCGCACATCCGACCTCACGCGAGACCACGTCACGCCCATCAGCCGTGGGGGCGAGGACGCCTGGACCAACGTGGTCACGGCCTGCCGGCGCTGCAACAACCATAAGGGCGGACGCACACCCGAGCAGGCGCAGATGCAGCTGATCGCGGTGCCGTTCACGCCGACCTATGCCGAGTACATCTATCTGAAAGGCCGTCGTGTGCTCGCCGACCAGATGGAATACCTGCTCAGCCATTTCCCGCGCACCAGTCCGCTGCATGCCCGTCTGCTCGGCGATCTGCAGCGCGCCAGACCGCGCCGTGATTTCGGTAAGGTCTTCGCCGACATCTGAAGGGCGATGCCCGACTCCTCTGTCTTCAGAACGCCGGGCGATTCGAACAGGCTGTCAGCGCGATGGAACTTGCACCTGCTCTGATAGATGCGCTGCGCAAGGCCGGCATCATCGTTTCGGGCCGACATGGCACACCTGTCGGTGGCGGCTGCATCCACACTTCATTGCACGTGCACAGCGCGGCCGGGCCGCTGATGCTGAAGGTCAATGCGGCAGAGAGTCTGAACCTGTTCGAAGCGGAAGTTGACGGTCTTGACGCGCTGCGCGCCACCGGTGCCGTGTCGGTGCCACGTGTGCTGACATGCGGCAGCGCGGAGCAGTTCGCATTTCTGGCGCTTGAGTGGCTGGATCTTGCACGTGCCACGGTCGAGTCGGACCGGATTCTGGGCCGGCAGCTGGCGCGCATGCACCGAAGTACCGGCGCCGAGGCCGATGCAGCCTTCGGCTGGCATCGCGATAATTTCATCGGCACGACGCCGCAACGAAACAAACGTGCAGTGGCGAAGACAGGGGCGCGTGGTCGTTCACATGCAGGATGGGACCGGGTTGCTGACACGTCCGGCGAACGCGGTAACTGGAGTGCGTTTGTGCGTGAGGCGAGACTCGGGTTTCAGCTGCAGCTTGCGGTGCGGAAAGGTCTGCCGGCAGAAATCGCGGAGGCGTGTGAATGTCTGCTGGCAGGTCTCGATCAACTCTTCGGGGACCACGATCCGGCGCCGTCGCTGTTGCACGGCGATCTGTGGAGTGGCAACCGCGGCGCGGATCGCAGCGGCAACCCTTATGTTTTCGATCCGGCCGTTTATCGTGGCGATCGCGAGGCCGACATCGCCATGACCAGACTGTTCGGTGGCTTCAGTGACGCGTTCTATTCGTCCTACGAAGCGGAGTACCCGTTGCCGGCCGGTGCCGCGCAGCGGGTCGACATCTACAATCTCTACCACCTGCTCAATCACTACAACCTGTTCGGCGAGGGTTATATCGGTTCGATTCGCCGGGCGCTGGCAGGACTGGGATCGAGGTCGGGCTGACAGGGACGATGCCCCGACCTTGAATAGACGCCGGAACAGTGAGCGCCTCTCGCGCCGGACACCGGACACCGGACACCGGACATCGGACGCTGCACTCACGGCTCCAGCAGATAGATCGCGGTGCCCTGGGGTGCAAGCAGCGTAGCGGCCGGGCGCCCTGCCGCGGCCACCGGCGCTCCGTGTCGCGGGGCGTAACCCTTGGCCTTCAGGAACTCCACGCGAGCAGCCAGATCGGGCGCGATGAAAGTCAGGCCGGCAGGGAACCAGCCGGCTTCGTAATATCCCAGCGCCAGCCCGTAGCCTTCCAGGCGCGCTCTTGAGGCCGGCTGTTCGTCGTGAAGGGTCAACTCGCAGCCCAGCGCTTCCCAGAACCTGCAGCAGTCCTGCGTGGAGTGGGTGGGCAGGCTCAGTTCCAGGAACTCGCCGCACAGCGACACATTGCCCTGGTTCCACGTTGCCGGCGACCAGGTGCGTGCCTCCAGCAGCAGAACAAGTCGATCCGTGGGGTCACGGAATCCGGCCTGGTTGAACTGATCTTCCGCGAGGCTGGCGAACTCCAGTGACACGCCGGCATGCCGTAATGCCCGGGCATGGGCGCTGAGATCGGGACGAACGAAGGTCGGCACGGGTCCATCGAGATCGCTGTCATGAAGGCCGATTGCTACACCGGGACAGATCACGACGGCGGCTGCCGAGTGCGGCTGATCGCCGACTTCTATCTGCTGAAACCCCAGTCCGCAATAGAACGTCAGCGTCTCAGCCACGGGACGCGCAGGTATTGCGATCTCCAGCAGTTGTCCCAGCATGCCGTTTGTGTCCGTCGCTCAGCTTTCCTCTGCCTGGCCGTTCAGCTTGCCGGTTGGCTCGACGATTGTCGTTCAGGCTGCCTCGAGGATCGCCGTTACACCCATGCCGCCAGCCGTGCACACCGAGATCAGGCCGCGGCCGGTGCCGCGGTCGGCAAGCAGTCTGGCCATGGTCGCCATCAGCCGCGTGCCGGTGGCCGCGAACGGATGCCCGATCGCGACACTGCCGCCCTTAACATTGAGTTTCGCGCGGTCTATGAATCCGAGTGCACGGTCCAGGCCAAGACGCTCGCGACAGAACTCGTCCGATTCCCAGGCTTTCAGCGTGGCCAGCGTCTGCGCCGCGAATGCCTCGTGGATTTCGTAGTAGTCGAAATCCTGCAGCGCGATGCCTGATTCCTTCAGCATGGATGCGACCGCATAGGCCGGTGCCATCAGCAGCCCTTCCTTGCGCTCGAAATCAACGGCGGCTTCGCGTGCCCAGGTGAGCCATGCGAGTACCGGCAGGTTGCGCTCCCGTGCCCAGGGCTCGGAAGCCAGCAGCACGGCGGACGCACCATCGGTCAACGGCGTGCTGTTGCCGGCGGTCAGCGTGCCCGCACCGCTGCGGTCGAAAGCGGGCGACAGTTTGCCGAGCTTTTCCAGGTTGGTGTCGGCGCGCAGGTTGTTGTCTTCTTCCACGCCGCGATATGGCGTGACCAGGTCGGCGTAGAACCCTTCGCGTATGGCACTGACCGCATTGCGATGACTGGCCAGCGCCAGCGCATCCTGCTCTTCGCGGGAAATGTTCCACTGTTTCGCTGTGATTTCCATGCTCTGGCCCATGGAAAGGCCGGTGCGCGGCTCGACCACATGCGGCAGCGTCGGTTTGAAATGGCGCGGGCGCAGGCCCAGCCATGGTTTCAGGCGCGCGCCCAGTGTGCGGCCACGTGCACTGTCCAGCAGCAGGCGGCGATACCCGTCCGGATAGACGATAGGCATATCAGAAATCGTGTCCGTGCCGCCGGCAATGCCGGCATCGATCAGGCCGGCAGAGATCTTCGCACCCACGGCAATGGCTGCTGACAGGCTGGTGCCGCATGCGCGCTGTATGTCGAAGGCGGGTGTCTCGGCAGCCAGGCCCGACGACAGCGTTGCCTCGCGGGCGAGATTCCAGTCGCGCGAATGCTTGAGCACGGCGCCCAGCGCCACTTCGCCCAGTTGCTGCCCGTTCAACCCGTAGCGTTCCACCAGCGCCGCGAGCACGGCAGACATCATTTCCAGGTTTGAACAGTGGCTGTACGCGGTATTGGCGCGGCAGAAAGGGATGCGCAGGCCACCAATGATGGCAACGCGTCGGGCGGGCTGGTTTCGCATTCGGTTCTGGCTCCCTGTGCCGGCATACCGCTCGCCGGCCTGGTTTGTGGTTATCGCAATCGGTTCGTATGTCTGCCGCGGGGCGTAGTGCACCCGGCGGGCACGGGTGACTAAGATAATGGCTGAGGTGAGGCGCGACCAGCCTGTTACGTTGTTCCGTGCATGCACGGGCAGCATACAATGACGTGCCGGCATCCTTGCAGGGCGGGCCCGCAGGGTGGCATGGCGGGTGCTGGTTGCGGCCACGGCCGGGTCCGATACGGAGGAACCTTGTGTTGAACTTGACTATCCCGCGGGCGCGGCGCCGGTTACTCAGAGCACTGATGGCGGGCGGCGTGCTGATCGCGCTGGCCGTGGTTGCGGCCTGCAGCAGTCTGCCAAGGGCGCTGGCGCCACCGGCGGTGGAACTGACCGGACTTTCGCTGCTGCGAGCCGGAAGCGACCGTCAGGACTTCAGAGTCACGCTGCGTGTCGCCAATCCCAATCCGATTCCGATCCCGGTCGAAGACCTGCGGTTCAACATTCGTCTTGGCGGCGAAGGACTGCTGGCCGGCGGTACCAGTTCGCGCATGACACTGCCGGCGCGCGGGGAGGAGACATTGCGACTGGAAGTGTCCACCGACCTGATGTCGTCGATCCGGCGCCTGCTGGCGCTTGCTCAGGGACCGGATGACTCGCTGTCCTACGAGCTCGATGGCTACATAGCGCTGGATCCGCGCCAGCGCCGCACGCTGCCGTTCCGCACGCGCGGCGAGGTGCCCCTGAGCGCGACAATGGCCGTGCAGTAACGCGTGCCACGCGCGTGCGGGCGTCGCCAGGAACCGGCTGAATTTGACGGCACAACGGACCTATTCTTATAGTTGACCGTTCGGCAACGGCCGGCTGAGGCCACGGGCGGCTGGATTCCCGCCTCCGTTCAGACGAGACCGAATCGGCGGCCTGCCCGACAACGGCGGCGGTGCGCCGGAGCCCACTGCAGACAATTTGACATAAGCGACGTTTCCGGGCGTCGTTGAGGGCTGTCATGACCCCAGGTTCAGACACACTGTATCGACCCGACTTCGAACGCGACAGCTGCGGTTTCGGACTGATCGCCAATATGGACGACAACCCCAGCCACTGGCTGGTGTCGAC
>JBJHBW010000065.1:0-5565 GCA_050485685.1 Gammaproteobacteria bacterium | reverse complement strand
GTGGGCACGCTGGCGAATCGACTGATCGGCAGACGCGCCAAGATACTGTTTCTGTTCATCATCCTGATTCTCGTGCTGATGGTGAACGCAGTCTTCGCATGGATTATCGCGAACCTGTTCATCAGCAATCCGGCATCGGTGCTGCCGGTGCTGCTGCAGATTCCGATCGCGATCTGGTTTGGCTACACGGTGATCAGGCGCGGTGGACGCATGCTGGTGCCGTCGCTGATCGCGCTGTTCGCCATGTACGGCACCGCGGTGCTGACGACGCGCGTGGAATGGCTGCAGGTCGATTTCGTGCAGTGGTTCGGTGGCGAAGGCGCACCCGGCCTTCTCGGACTCGGGGCAGTGGGCAGTTCGTTCCTGGTCTGGATCGGCATCCTGCTGACGTATGTGTACATCGCCTCCACGCTGCCGGTATGGAAACTGCTGCAGCCGCGCGATTACATCAATGCGCAGCAGCTGCTGTTTGCACTGCTGATCCTGTATGGCGGACTTTTCGTCGCAGCACCGGCCGTCACCGCACCCATGTACAACACGACGGCCGAAATCTCGTGGTTCCCGATCCTGTTCATCACGATCGCCTGCGGTGCGATTTCCGGCTTTCACGGACTTGTGGCCTCGGGGACTTCGTCCAAGCAGCTGGACAGGGAAACCGATGCCCGCGCGGTCGGGTATCTCGGCGCCGTGGGTGAGGGCACGCTGGCACTGATCACCATCATTGCCGTATCCACCGTGTTTCTCACACAGGCGGACTTCCTGCAGAGCTATCCCAGCTTCGCGGTGGCCAGTGCCGATGGTCTGTCCTACTTCATCCAGGGTGCCGCGCAGCTCGCCGGGGGGCTGGGCATACCAGCTGATGTCGCAGCCACGCTGGTGGCCCTGATGATCGTGTCGTTCGCGGCCACGACGCTGGATTCGGCGGTGCGCCTGATGCGTTACATCATCGGCGAGCTCGGCATGGAGTATCGCGTGCCGCAGCTTTCGCGGCGTCATGTGGCCACCGGTCTTGCCGTGGGCCTCACCGCGCTGCTGGTACTGCTGCCCGATGGCGGCCGCGGATTCGGTTCCGGCGGTTACCTGCTGTGGCCGCTGTTCGGCACGTCCAATCAGCTGCTCGCCGGGATCACGCTGATGCTGATCTCGCTGTGGCTTTACCGTTCCGGGCGTAATCCGTTGCCTACGCTGATCCCGATGACGTTCCTTCTGATCATGACCGTGTGGGCCATGACGCAGCAGGTGGTGTTCAACTGGTCCGGCATGGGTGCCGCCGACGGCGACCTGCTGCTTTTCACGCTGGGTGCGATCATTCTCGGGTTCGCGTTGTGGATATTGCTGGAGGCGGTGCGCCTGTTCGGCAAGCGCGATCAGCTGATGGCACTGGCCGACAGCGACGATGAGCCTGCCGAGGCCGCAGGGGACGAAGCGGGTGGTCGCTGAGCACGGGCCGCGCGAATGGCTGCGCAGGCTGCTCGACGGCTGGGACCGCGCTCTCAGGGTCGGTCACGAGTCAGCCGTGCAGCAGGAGCTGGATCAGGCCGACGACCTGTTCATGCTGCTGTGCTTTTCGGAGTGTTACGGGCTGCCCAACCCTGCGAGCTGGTACACGCTTGAACTGTATCCGCTGCTGCTCGAGGAATTTCATGACTGGCACCGACGCATGGGCATGGAGCGCTCACCGCTGGATCACCTGAGGTGCTGCTGAGTCGTCGGATTGTCTTCCTGGCCGGCAAGGGCGGGGTGGGCAAGACCACTGTCGCCGCGGCCACGGCTGTGGCCGCGGCGCGCCGTGGCAGCAGGACCCTGCTGGTGTCCACCGATCCGGCGCATAATCTTGGCGACCTGTTCGGCGTCACATTGGGTGGTGGCGCGATTCAGCGCGTGGAAGCGGATCTGGACGCGCTCGAAATAGACCCCGATGGCGAAACACGCCGCTATCTCGCCACCGTCAAGGACAACATGCGGCGCCTGATCAGCTCGACCATGCTGGACGAGGCTGAACGCCAGATAGATCTCGCCGGCCGGGCCCCGGGCGCCGCCGAAGCCGCCATGCTGGAGCGCGTCGTCGCGGTGCTGCTGGATCTTGCCGGCGACTACGAGCAGATCGTGTTCGATACGGCGCCAACCGGCCACACGATTCGTCTGTTGACCCTGCCGGAACTGATGGGCGCCTGGGTGGATGGCCTGCTGCATCGCCGCGCACAGCGCAATCAGGACCGCACCCGCTGGCTGGGTGCCGGCGAGGTACCCGAGGATCCGGTATTCGACCTGCTTCACGAGCGTCGTCGCCGGCTCGTGGAAGCCGGCAGGCTGCTGCTCGATGCCGACACGTGCGGCGTGGTCTTCGTCATGATCCCCGAGGCGCTTCCGATTGCCGAGACTGCGCGCGGTATCGCGGAGCTGTCGGCGCACGGCATTGCGGTCACGGCCCTGGTGGTCAATCGCCTGCTGCCGGCCGACACGCGCGAGCCGTTCTTCCATCGTCGTGTCGAGCGCGAACAGCAGTATCTTGAGCGAATTGATCGCGAGTTTTCGGGGCTGCCCCAGCTGCGGCTGCCATTGCTGGACAGCGATGTGGATTCTCCGGACGCCTTGTCGAAGCTGCTTCCTTTCGTGGATCAATCGCTGGGCTGACCTGCAGCGGCCCCGACTGAATCGCTGCGGCGACAGAGCGTGCGCACGATGCGCCCGCCGCTCATGACCAGGACCCGGTCAGCACCGGCAACAGACTCCGGCCTGTGTGCGACCACGATGCGTGTCATGTTCAATCCATCGAGGTTGCGCTGGACGATGGTCTCGCGCTCAGGATCAAGATGGCTGGTGGCCTCGTCCATGAGCAGAATGCGCGGCTGACTGTAAAGCGCGCGCGCGAGCAGTATGCGCTGCTTCTGGCCACTGGACAGCACTGATCCCATGTGTCCGACAAACGTGTGGTAGCCCATCGGCATCGCGCTGATGTCCTCGTGCACGGCGGCGAGTTCGGCGCTGCGTTGTACGCGCGCATGGTCATAGTCGGGATCTAGAAAGCCGATGTTGTCGCCAATGGAGCCTGCGAACAGCAGGTCATCCTGCAGCGCCGCGGCCATGCCTGCGGCACGCTGCGCGCTGCGGTTGCCGCGGGCGTCGTGGCCGTCGATGCGCAGGCTGCCGCTGCCTGGTTCCATGAGGCCCAGCAGCAGGGCCAGCAACGTGCTCTTCCCGCAGCCCGACGGGCCGATGATGGCGACAGTCTCACCGCGTGAAATCGAGAAGGTGATGTCGCGGACAATCCACGGCTCGTGGCCGCCGTAGCGAAAGGACAGAGCGCGCACATCGATCACGACTTCGTTCCGGTCGTGTCGCGTTGTGCCGGCCGTATCGCGCAATCGGCCCGATTCCGCACCTGTTGCCGTTGTCATGCTCCGTTCCGAGCCTTCTCCGGATGCCGAAGCCGGCGGTGGGGCGCAATCGGTTTCCCTCACGACATCGCCTTCCGGTTCACGTTCGCTCATGACGATATCGGCGAGCCTCTCGGTATGAACCCGCAGTGCCCGCAGTTCCACCAGTCGGTCGATCAGCGCCGCAATGCGTTGTCCGAACTGGTTCTTGTAGGCGATGAACGCGATCAGCATGCCGGCCGTCAACTCTCCCTCAAGCACCATCAGGGCACCCAGCCAGATCACGAACACGTTCTCGAGACCGAACACCACGCCGTTTACCATGCCGCACAGGATCTGCAGCCGTTCGCCGCGCAGGCCGGCATTGATCTGGTCGCTGACCAGCGCCAGCCAGTTCGCGTGCCGATCAGGCTCGCGGGCATAAAGCCTTACGGGCCGGATCCCGCGCAGGGTTTCAAGAAAATGACTTTCCTGTCGGGCGGCGTGGACAAGGTGTTCACGCGCGGCCGTCCGCAGCGGCTGAAACGTCAGCCAGCGACAGAGGCCGTACAGAGCCACCGCCGCGCAACAGATAAGACTGAGCAGCGGGCTGTAGATGAAGATCACCGTGAGCGTCACCAGCGTCATGAAGCCGTCGGCAACCGCTTCGATGAATGACGTCGCCAGCGTCCTGCGTATCACTTCCAGCGAGCGAAACCGCGACGCGGTATCGCCGACATGACGCTTCTCGAACCACGACAGCGGCAGCCGCAGCATGTGATCGAAAACCCGCGCCTGCCACTGCACTGCCAGTTGCGTGCCCAGATGCATTATCAGCCAGGCACGCAGGGTGCTGGTGCAATGCTGCAGCAGTACGAGCAGGCCGAAGCCGAAGGCCAGCGTCGTCAGCAGGCTCGTGTCGGCACTGATGAGGACGTGGTCAATCACCCATTGCATGAACAGCGGACTGAGCAGCGAAAACAGCTCCAGCGCAAGCGCAAGAAGCACCACCAGCGCAACGGCCCGCCGCAGGCCCGTCACCGGCCCGGTCAGGTCGCGCAGGCTGACACGGCGACGTTCGTCGCCTTCCGTGAAGTCGGTGCCCGGCCACACTTCCATCGCCACGCCCGTGAACGCTGCCGACAGTTCCGCCATGTCGACGCGCCGTTCGCCGACGGCCGGATCGTGAATCGTCACGCCCTTGCGGTGTACCGCCTTGAGCACGACGAAGTGATTGAAGTTCCAGTGCAGGATGCAGGGCAGTCTGAGCTGACCCAGATGCTCCAGTTCCAGCCGCAGCGGGCGGGTCATCAGGTTCATGCGCGCGGCGATGCCTATCAGTGCGCGCAGCGTTGTGCCTTTCAGGGAGACACTGAATCGTCGTCGCAGCCCGGCAAGATCGACATGTCGTCCATGGTAGGCACTGAGCATGGCCAGGCACGCAAGTCCGCATTCACTGGCTTCCGACTGGATGATGCCGGGCAGGCGGCTGCGCGAGCCGGTCAGGGAAAGGTCCACACCCATCATGATGCGCGCAGTCTTGCGCAGCAATGCCTGTGATCGCAGCAGAAGTTTTCATGCGATGACGTCAGTTTCGCGTGACGCCGCTGCTTTGCTGCGCTGCCGACTGGTCACGCTACGCGGCGGTTCGTGAAGCAGGCGGGTATCGAAACTGCACGTTTGCAGCCTGAATGGTGGTTGTGGTGTTAGGAGGCCCGGTCACATGATGTCTCGGTCATCAGGAGTCAGTCATGCCGGAACCGAAAGCCCTGTTCCGATCTGCCGCCGTCAATGCCGGTCGCATTGATCTGTTCGGCAGCATAATTGTCAGTACGCCGCCTCCGTTACGCGTGCTGTCGGGTATCGCCGTGTCTTTCGTTGCGGGGATCGTCGCGTTTTTTTCGCTGGGTGCATATTCCAGTCAGGTCACGCTGTACGGCGAATTGGTGCCGGACCTGGGCATGGTGCGGTTGTCGAGTTCGCAAGACGGTGTCGTGATCGAGCATCGGGCACGAGCGGGGGAATCCGTCAGTCGCGGCGATGTGCTGATGGTCCTGTCCGGAGAAAGGTGGACCGACCGCGCATCGGCCGTGCACGAACAGGTATCGGCCATGCTCGATAGCCGCCAAGGCACGTTGCGGCGGCAGCAGGAGCGGTTGCATGACCTCGAAAAGCGTGAAGTGGCGGCGCTGCGGGACAGGCAGTATCG
>JBJHBW010000064.1:0-5933 GCA_050485685.1 Gammaproteobacteria bacterium | reverse complement strand
GCAGTATGGATGTGCCCAGCAGTTGATAGTCTGAAATGTAAGCGAGCAGGTTTCGGTGCAGCTCCGGTTCGTCGGCAATGCGATCGCGTGTTCGTATCCAGACTTCGCGACGTGGGGCAGTGGGTTCGGGAGTCAGCAGCAGCACCGGATCCACCGGACGCATCTCGAACGGCCGCTCGTGGGTCAGAAACCGGCGCATGGGTGCCGACAGGCCGGTAAGGAGTTCCTCCGGCAATTCCCTCAGATCGGTCAGTGACTCCGGCGGCGGCACGTCCGGAATTGCGGCCTGATGTTCCAGGCCCTGCTCCGGCACCTGAAACGAAGCAGCCATATTGAAAATAGGCCTGCCGTGCTGGATCGCAACCACACGCCGGTTGCTGAAACTCTTGCCGTCACGCGCACGATCGACTTCGTAGACTATGGGCGCGTTCACGTCACCGGCACGCAGAAAGTAGGCGTGCAGAGAATGCACCTCGCGCTCATCCACCGTATAACTGGCAGCGGTCAGCGCCTGGCCCAGCACCTGTCCGCCGAACACGCGGGAGCTGCCAATGTCGCGGCTCTCGCCGCGAAAGATGTTCTCCTCGATGCGCTCCAGCCTGAGCAGCGTCAAAAGATCAGTCAGCACCGGATGCATGCTGCCCTCCGTCGTCGTGAGCTTCATCGCGACCCTCATTACGAGTCAGACGCGCGATCAGACTGGAGGTATCCCAGCGCCGCCCGCCCAACTCGATAACTTCGGCGTAAAACTGATCGACCAGTTCGGTGACCGGCAGTTCGGCACCGTTGCGCCGCGCCTCTTCCAGACAGATTCGAAGATCCTTGCGCATCCACTCAACGGCGAAACCGAAATCGAACTCCCCGGCGATCATGTTCTGCCAGCGATTGTCCATCTGCCAGGACTGTGCCGCTCCGCGGGAAATCACGTCGACCACAGCAGCAGGATCCAGACCCGCGCGCTGCGCAAAGTTAAGCGCCTCTGCCAGTCCCTGCACCAGGCCGGCAATGGCAATCTGGTTGACCATCTTGGCCAGCTGACCCGATCCGGCCGGCCCGAGCAGACGCGCCTGACCCGCATAGGCACGGATCAGAGGCTCGGCGCGTTCGAATGCTGCCGGCTCACCGCCGGCCATCACCGTGAGCTGGCCGCTCTCCGCGCCCGCCTGACCGCCGGACACCGGTGCATCCAGCGCCCCAATGCCGCGTGCGCCGGCAACGGCGGCAATCTCGCGCGCAATGTCGGCGGAAGCCGTGGTGTGATCGCAGAATACGGCGCCGTCACGCATGGCACTCAGTACGCCCGCGGACCCGAAGATGACCTCGCGCAGATCCGGATCGTCGCCGACACAGGTGAATACCACGTCGGCACCGGCGGCCGCCTCGGCCGGCGTTTCAGCCAGACGTCCGTCCCAGGTTGCGCACCAGCGCTCGGCTTTCTCGCGGGTGCGATTGAAAACCGTCACTTCGTGGCCGGCTCGTGCGAGCCAGCCTGCCATGGGGAAGCCCATGACACCCAACCCGATGAACGCGACCTTTGTCCTTGCGGTCATGCCCGCATCCTACCTCAGTTCCTGAGCACCGCCGCCGTATGATTGGCAAAGCGTTCGAAGGGTTCGGGATCGGCAGCGCGCACACGACACGCGACTGCCCAGAAATAGGCCAGCAGCCGCACCAGACGGATCGTGCGGTCCAGTTCATCGGGACCGAAATCCGGTTCACGATCTCCGAAGTAGGCCTGCACCAGACTGCGTTTGCGACTTTCGTCGAAATCATTGAGGCCCGCAACGCCAGCCAGATCGAGCACCGGCGCACCCGATACCGCATATTCAAAATCCACCAGCCACAGACGCCCGTCGTCGAGAATATTGGCTGCCACCAGATCGTTATGGCAAAGCACCGACGCCTGCCAGGTCGCATCGTACTCACGCGCCAGCCTTTCCAGTTCATCCGCCCAGTCATGCTGCTCAGGCGCCAGCTGTTCGGCACCCTGGGCGCGCAGAAGATAACGGTCGGCTGCTGATTCGGCCTGGAAGGCCGGCAAATCCGCCCGCAGCGCGTGCAGCGCACGCAGATGCTCGGCAAGGCGAATGATGTTGTCGGTCCAGCGCGCGTCCCCGCTGGTCCAGGCGCGCGCCTCGGGCACGTAGCGGGTCACGAGAATGCCGGCCTGTCTGTCGCTTGCCAGCGCGGGCGGTGCAAGGCCGGCCGCAGCCGCCTGAGCCATCACGCGCTGCTCCGTGACCACGTCCAGCGTACTGCCGGCAGAGGCCGGCTTCGGCAGGCGCACAACCCAACGCTGGCCGGCGGCGATGACCAGATAGCTGCGGTTTCCGATGCCGCCGGACAGCGGCCGGATCATCAGTTCGACGTTGCGTTCACGATCGCGGTCGGCAAGCAGCTCGCCCACGGCCGCACGTACGGCAGCAAGTGCAGCCTCGTCACGCAGCAACGACAGCCTCCTCCCGCTGTTGCAGACGCATGTCTGCCAGCCAGGCGCGGTAGCCGATCACGATCAGCACGAGATAGAACACAAACAGACCCGCGAACAGGTAGAGATCCCGCGCGTAGTATATGTAGACCGACACCGCATCGATAACAAACCAGTAGATCCAGTTTTCCAGCACCTTCTTTGCGACCATGTAGGTGGTGACGATTGCCGCGACCGTGGTCAGTGAGTCGGTGTATGGAAACGCCGCATCCGTAAGACTCATCACCCAGCCCAGCGACAACCCGATCGCAACAATCATCGCAATGACGATCATATGCCTGCGCAGCGGCCAGGTCCCTACCCGTACACCGCTGCGTTCACGGCCACCGTAAAGCCACTGGTGCCAGCCGTATACCGCCATGGCGGCATAGAAAATCTGCAAAGCCGAGTCCATATACAGCTTCGCGTCGAACAGCACCACCAGCGACAGCGCCACACTGACCAGCGCCGCCGGCCAGCAGAGAATGTTCTGACGAATGGCCAGAACCAGATAGGCGACCGCGAACGCGACCGCCGCGATTTCCAGCGGCGACATTACGATGCGCTCAGAGCGACCGGCTGAGGTCCGGCGGGGCCGCGATGGGCAGGTCGGCGTTCAGGAATTTCACGACCAGCGAGGCCGCATCCCCGGATGCGAACGCGTTGCGCATCGCGTTGCCGATCACGGTCAGCACGTCGTCGAGCTCCCCCCGCAACTGCGTGCTGACCTGATTCACAACCATATCGATATCCGGATTGCCCTCGAGATCTCCGATGAAAGCAATCACCTTCGCAATCGGGTTCTCGCTTCCCAACGGATACAGACTCAGTTCCGCGGTCACTTTCATGCCTGACACCTGTTCTTCATGACAGCTGGCTCCACCGCTCACATGCGGTAGCGCAAGGTTACGCCAAAGTGGCGCGGATCGCCGCGACGCAGATACAGCGTGTCGGCGAAATCCGGCGGCTCGTTGCCGAAGAAGAAACCGCGCACCGAATAGGTCTCGTCGAACAGGTTGCGCCCCCACGCATAGACAGCAAGTCGCCCATCATCCCAGCCGAAACGGGCATTCACGAGATGGTAGCGCTCGGAACGCTGATCATGACTGTCGGAAAAGTAGAACGCGTCACGGCCCGTGACTTCAACGCGGCCGAACCAGCCGGAGGCATCGCGATACTGCAGCCCCGTCGCATACTGCCAACGCGGCGCATGCGCCTGTTCCCGGCCTTCGGGTCCGGCAACGAACTCACTGTAGCGGGTGCGCAGCAGTCCCACGTTGGTGAACAACGTCCAGGAGGGCTGCAGACGCCAGCGCAGCTCGCCTTCGGCCCCGTAGTTGTGGCCGCGCGCGGCGTTGTCAGTGAAGAACACGAACGTCAGCGGATCGCCGGGATCCAGCTGTGCCGATGTGCTGACCTGCTGATCGCGCCGGCGCATATGAAACACAGATACTGAACTCTGCAGACGCCCATCCAGCCAGCTGCCTTTTACGCCGGTTTCAAGGTTCCAAAGAAATTCGGTATCGAACTGCCGCCGCTCTTCGGGAATGCTGAGGCCGATATTGAAACCGCCGGCCTTGTAGCCGCGCGACAGCGATCCATAGACAGACCACTGTGCGGCGGGTGACCAGACCAGCGTCAGTGCGCCGCCCAGCATATTCTCGGTGGGATCGAACGAAACACCTGCACTGTCGGCATAATCCGCGCTGCGCCGCTCGGCGCGCAGGCCGGCGGACAACTCCACAGTGTCGGTCAACGCGATATCGAGCTGACCGAAAGCGGCAACATTGGTCGCTTCATAGTCGCTGCGCAGTTCGCGATAGATCTCGCCATTGTAGAGATCGAGATTGTCGTTGCGCTCATCCAGCGTCAGCGCATACACGCCGGCCAGCCACTCGACACGACCGTCGGCCAGGCCCGCACCGGGTTCGGATACCAACCGCAGCTCCTGACTCACCGTGCGCCGGCTGCGATCGGTACGCGACCAGAAATCGTAAGGACCGAACTCTCCCCAGTACTCGTCACTGGCCCAGTCGCCGTCGAAGCTGTGTTCGATGGCGGAATCGGCGTAGGTTGTGATCGACAGCAGGCGGAATGCGTCGGCAGCTTGCCAGTCCACACGCACCGCGCCGGCTCCGGATCGCTGGGCATCGCGGCCGGGCCGGTCCGATCGGGTGACAAACGTATTGTCCAAAGACCAGGCATCGTAGCCGTTGTCCAGATCCACCAGCATTGCGGTCAGATCGATGCTGAGCCGCTCGTGCGGCGCGTAACGCAGCTTGCCGCGCGCCGTCAGTTCATCGCGCTGATTGGTATCGGAGCGGCCCAGAAACACGTTCTCGCGGAACCCGTCGCTCTGCCAGCGCTGGGTCACAAGGCGGTAGCTCCACTGGTCGGAGAGCGGGCCACCGAAAGCCAGACCCAGGCCCTGCGCGCCGTCATTGCCGACCGTGAGTTCCGAATCCAGTTCGAACCTGTCGCCCGGATCGCGCGTGCGCATGTAGACCAGCCCTGCCAGTGCGTTGGCGCCATAGCGCGTGCCCTGCGGTCCGCGCAGCACCTCGAACTGTTCGGCGTCGAACAGCGTCGCGACCATGCCTATGCCGCTGAAGTCGATGTCGTCGACGACGAATCCGACGGACGGATTCGGCGCACCCTGGTACTGGCTGCGTTCGCCTATGCCGCGCAACTGCAGAAACCGCGGCCGCGAAGTCTCACCGGACCAGTTCATATTCGGGACCAGATCGATCAGGTCCTCCAGATGCTGCACGCCGCTGTCCTGAATCGTGTTCCGGTCCAGCACGCTGACACTGGCCGGCACATCGGCGAGGCGATTGGCGCGAAACTCCGCGGTGACGATGATCTCGTCGAGGTCATCCGCGACGACAGGTGATGTCGCCAGTGTGGCGGCGAGCGCAACAGGAAGCGCTGCGGTACGTAAATGCATCATGGGATCTCTCCTGACAATCAAAAGAGATCCGGCCGTGAGCGAAGGGGAAGTCAATGGACTTGAGCTCCTCATCCCTACGCCGGTACTAACCGGATCAGGTTCGTCGGGTTGGCCGATGGTGTCTGCCGGCTGAGCGCTCAGCGGACGATTCGGCCTCTCAGGTCCAGTAAGGACCACCCCGGAGGTCGCGCGCATTATGGATCACGCGGCGGGGCGCTCACAACCCCGCCGCGTGGTTGCAATAGTGTCAGAACGCGAAGCGCACACCCACGCGCAAGGTGCGCGGTTCCATGGCCCGACTCACCCGGCAGTTGATGACATCGCAGTCGATGTCGTCAGCGCCCAGGCCCGGGGGATCAAAGCCATCCACATGGGCCTGATACCAGTAGACGATGTCGCGACCGCGTCGATCCAGCGCGTTGAGCAGATCCGCGTAGAAGGTCGCGCGTCCTACGGTATAGGCGCCGCGCAGATTCAGCGTGGTTTCTGCGCTCGCCCTTTCGGAATTGTCCGAAA
>JBJHBW010000063.1:0-6033 GCA_050485685.1 Gammaproteobacteria bacterium | reverse complement strand
GTGCCCGGTATGTACAGCAGGCTGGTGTACTCGCGCTTACCCTCGACACGATTGTGGCTCCAGGTAAGTGGCTCGCTGAAGTCATGTGCAATGTGCCGGTAGAACGCCTTGTACTCGTCGTCCTTGATCTCGCCTCGTGGCCTTGTCCAAAACGCCTTGGCCTGATTAACGGTCTCCGGTTCTGCATCGGGCGCAGCCCGCAGAAGCACCGGAAACTCGACATGGTCAGAGTACTTGCGAATGATGCCGCGTATGCGCGCTGCGTCGAGAAACTCACCGGCGTCGTCCTTGAGACGCAATCTGATCGTCGTGCCAGGTTGTTCGCGGTGTGCCTGCTGGACGCGAAACTCTCCCTGACCGTCAGAAGTCCAGCGCACCGCCTCATCAGGCGACAGCCCGGCCTTGCGACTGACGACCTCCACTTCACCGGCAACGATGAATGCCGAGTAGAATCCGACACCGAACTGGCCAATCAGGCGAGAGTCGCTTTTCTGATCTTCGCCGAGCTGTTCGAGAAAGCGAGCGGTGCCGGAGTGTGCGATGGTGCCGAGCTGCTCAATGATCTCGTCGCGACTCATGCCAATGCCGTCATCGGAGACGGACACGGATCTGGTGTCGGGATCCAGGTCTATGCGGATAGTCAGTCCGGATGCATCAGCTGTCAGCTCCGGATTGGCGAGTGCCGCGAACCTCAGCTTGTCATTCGCATCCGAAGCGTTGGAGATCAGTTCACGGAGAAATATCTCCCGGTTGCTGTACAGCGCGTGCACCATCAGGTGCATCAGCTGCTTCACTTCCGCCTGAAACCCGAACGTCTGTCCGGTTTCCTTCTCCGTCATCCCAACCTCCCGATTGCCATGCTGTTAACGTGGTATCGGAGTACGATGGGGCTGATCCGCGC
This sequence comes from Gammaproteobacteria bacterium, assembly GCA_050485685.1. GTDB lineage: Bacteria > Pseudomonadota > Gammaproteobacteria > Steroidobacterales > Rariloculaceae > JBJHBP01. The sequence continues at coordinate 5,132 of JBJHBW010000063.1, read as the reverse complement.
GGTTTCAAGGGTGAACGCAGCAACCTGCGGGATTGACCGGAGAGAAGTTTCGCGCCGAGCAGCGCGATCAGATCGTCAAGCTCGTCCAGCCACTGAAGCAGAAACTCCAAGACGTGACGCGCCTGCCGGCTGCGGACCGGACTACTGCTTGTCCTCGGACTTCCAGTTCTGCCGCACTTTGTCGGCCCAGTTCTGGTAGCCCTTCCAGCTGTAGATGGCCGGATCCAGCGGTGCGCGTTCCGCGGGCGCTTTCTCTCCGGTGCGCCCCAGCCAGCGGCGATAGGCGTCCCAGCCCTGGCGATCGCTGTCGTTGGCACGCGATGATGCGCTGGATGCTGCGGGTGTCCTTACCTGACCGCTGCCGCCGGCAGCAGATTCCTGGCGGTGATACAGGGGCGGACGGAAATGATGTGTTTTCTGTTGACTCATCGCACCCGACAACGGTCCGTGGCAGATGCAACAGAGGTTAGCGGCGCTGCGCTCGCGTTCACAGGAACTGAGTCACAGACAGATGTCGCCGAGCGGCGCTCAGGCCGCAGCTGTTTAACTTAACAGCAGTGAATCACCACGACGCAGGCACTGTTCAGGTCACAATGCGATAACAGGGAACATAGTCGGCAGGATCGGACAGCCTCATGCGCCGCGATGCCACGAAGTCGGTCAGCAACTGGTCGAGTGCCGTGACGATTTCACGGTCACCGCGCAACTCGAACGGTCCATGCTCTTCCACCAGTTTGATGCCCGCTTCGCGCACGTTGCCGGCTACGATGCCCGAGAACGCCCGTCTCAGGTTCACCGCCAGTTCTTTTGCCGGCAGATCCGCACTCAGCGGCAGTTGTGCCATGCTTTCGTGCGTCGCTTCGAACGGCTGCTGGAAATCGAGATCTATGTCCAGCAGCCAGTTGAAGTAATACGCATCGTCAGCGCCGACTCGAAACGTACGTACCTGCTCCACGCCCTTGTGCATTTCCCGCGCGACCTCATCCGGATCACCGATGATGATGCGATAAAGTCCCTGCGCCCTGCTGCCCAGTGTCCGCCCTATGAATTCATGCATCAGCTCGAAATAGGCGCGACTTTGCGGCGGACCCGAAAACACCAGTGGAAGACACATATCCTCGTTGCCGGGACTCAGTAGTATTCCCAGCAGATAGAGGATTTCCTCTGCCGTTCCCACGCCCCCCGGAAAAACGACGATACCGTGAGCGACGCGGACAAACGCCTCGAGGCGCTTCTCCATATCAGGCAGAACCACCAGTTCGTTAACAATGGCATTCGGGCTCTCGGCTGCAATGATGGTCGGTTCGGTCAGTCCGAGATAACGACCGTCTCTGATGCGCTGCTTGGCATGTCCCAGTGTCGCGCCCTTCATCGGCCCCTTCATGGCACCGGCACCACAGCCGGTGCACACATCCAGCCCGCGCAGACCCAGCGCATAGCCGACTTCCTTGGTGTAGTCGTACTCCAGTCGGCTGATGGCGTGACCACCCCAGCACACGACCAGCTTCGGTTCTACACGCGGGTGCAGCACTCTGGCATTGCGAAGGATGTGAAATACGGCATCGGTGATTCCGGAAGACGTGCCCAGATTGATACGACGGCTGTTCTTGATGTCGTCGTTGGTATAGAGCAGATCCCGCATGACCGCGAACAGTTGCTCGCGAATGCCCCGTATCATACGCCCGTCCACAAATGCGCTGTCCGGCGCATTGGATAAGCGCAGAGCGATACCGCGTTCCTGCGGCACGATCTCTATATCGAATTTCTCGTTCGCCCGCAGAATGCGACGAACGTCGTCATCTTCGGCGCCGGAGTTCAGGATGGCCAGGGAGCACTGTCGCCAGAGCTGATAGAGCCCGCCGGAGCTGGCATCGCGCAGCTGATTCACTTCCGAATGCGCCAGGGTTTCCAGACTTCCCTGCGGTTCTATGAGCGCATCCATCAGGCATCCCTCCGATTCGAAGAGAATTTGCCGGTCAAGGGCGTATCTCTATGGGCGTGCCCTCTCGGGTCATGAGCCAGATATCGATCATGTCGGAATTCGACACCGCGATGCAGCCATCAGTCCAGTCCCAGCCCACGTAACGATCCTCGTCAAAGCGAGGCACATTGGGCGTACCGTGGATCATGATCGCGCCTCCGGGATCCACGCCCAGGGATCGTGCATGCTGGCGATCGCGTTCGTTCGGATACGAAATCAGAATGGACAGGAAGTAAGTGCTCTCGGTATTGCGCGCGGTGAGGTGATAGCGTCCTTCGGGAGTGCGAAAATCGCCTTCACGCTCCTTGTGTCCCTCGGGCATCTGACCCAGCGAGATCGGAAACGTCCGCAACACCGAACCGTTTCGCAGCAGATGCAGCTGCCGGCTGGATTTTTCCACCAGCACCAGGTCCGCGGTTTCAAGGTGCGGCGTGAGGCTCTGCTGCGCGGCAGCGCCGGCGGCGAACAATGACAGCAGCATCGCCGCCGACCACAATCGAAACGACATGGAGCGCATCAGACCGGCCTCGCGGTGCACGAACTCAGGTACTGCCGAACCCACAGATTCACTGCGCGATCAGGCCAGCTTCTGCAGGGCGGCGATGCGGTCCTCTATCGGAGGATGCGACATGAAGAACCGCTTCAGACCGGCCATGTGTCCGGAGTTGATGCCAAACGCCTGCATGGACTCCGGCAGATCGCTGGGCTGATGGATGCGGCGCAGGCGATCGAGTGCGCTGATCATGTTGTCGCGACCGGCAAGCCTTGCCCCGCCGGCATCGGCACGATACTCCCGCTGACGCGAGAACCACATGACAATGGTACTTGCGAGTATGCCCAGCACGATCTGCGCAATGATGCTGACGATGAAGAAACCGGGGCCATAGCCGCGTTCATTGCGGAATATAAGCCGGTCGACCAGGAAACCGATGACGCGTGACAGGAATACGACGAACGTGTTCACCACACCCTGGATCAATGCCAGGGTGACCATATCACCGTTGGCGACGTGGCTGACCTCATGCGCCAGCACAGCCTCGACCTCTCGCTCGTTCATCTGACTGAGCAGGCCGGTGCTCACTGCGACCAGCGCGTTGTTCCGATTCATGCCGGTAGCGAATGCGTTCACATCCTGTGAGTCGTAGATCGCCACTTCCGGACAACCGATACCTGCCTGCTGAGCCTGACGCTTGACGGTATTCAGAAGCCAGCTTTCGGTCGCGTTGCGCGGCGTCTCGATGACGCGCGCACCGGTCATGCGCTTGGCTGACCATTTGGAGATAGCCAGCGAGATGAAGGCACCGGCAAAGCCGATCACGGCAGAGAAGATCAGCAGCGCCCGCAGATCCAGCTGCGTGCCGGTTTCATCCAGAATCGACTGGATGCCCAGCAGCTGCATCACAACCGCCAGTACAACGAGTACCGCGATGTTGGTAGCCAGAAACAGCGCAATCCGCTTCATAGAATCTCCAGTATGCAATCCGTGCAGTGGTTCCAGATATAAGCGCCAATTAGAGCATTTCAAGCGCTTTCGGTTCCAGTTTCCTGGTGCAATGGCAGCTCGCCGGCAACGCGCATGCCGCGAGCACTGCTAGAATCCGCGTCGGCCCGATTCCAGCACCTGCCGGCCCGCGCATGTCAGAAAGACCCATGAAATCCGGTGACGATCTGTCGCTCGCCCGCTTTCGCGGACCACGCTACTGGCCCATGTGGCTGCTGTGGCTGGCCATGCGCACGCTGGTCAAGCTGCCGTTTCGCTGGCAGATCCGCATCGGGAAGGCGCTGGGCCGTATGGCGTGCCGTTTCAATACCAGAGAGAGGCGAAATGCCAGCCGAAACTTCGAAATCTGCTTTCCGGAACTGTCAGCGGATGAGCGCAATGCCCTGCTCGTCCGTCACTTCGAAGCGGTCGGCGCTTCATTCGTGGAAATGGGGCTTGGCTGGTTCGCGCCAATAGAACAGCTGCGTGAACTCGTGACCGTACGTGGCCGCGAGCATCTGGAGAAAGTCGTCCGCGACGGCAGGGGCGCGATCATTTTCACCGCACACTTCACGACCATAGAAACCAGCTGCTCCCTGTTCCAGGACCTGATTCCAGGCTGTGTCTTCATGTATGCGCCGCAGCGGAATCCGTTCCTGGACACGATGATTCGGCGCGGCCGCAGCCGCTTCGCCGGCGATCAGATCAAACGCGACAATGTGCGCGGACTGCTGCGGGCCCTGAAGGCGAGGAAGATCGTTGCGTATGTGCCTGACCAGAGCTACGTCGGTAACCAGGGCGTGCTGCTGCCATTCTTTGGCGAACCGGCAATGACCAACGTAGTGACCAGCAAGCTGGCACGGATCTCCGGCGCACCGGTACTGACCTATTTCTTCCGCAGACTGCCCGATGACTCCGGCTATGTCGTGGATGTCAGTCCGCTGGACGACTTCCCGACCGAGGATGCCACTGAAGATGCCGCCCGTCTGAACCGCATGCTCGAGGATTACATCCGCCTCGCTCCTGAGCAGTACCTGTGGACCTATCGCAAATTCAAGGGTCGGCCGCCGCCGTATCCCGATGTCTACAGGAATTCCTGAAGCGGCTGTTCAATCCCGCTGGACGCGCGGGCAGCGCACCGCCGGACTCAGTCGCCGCCACTGTCGCCACGATCGTAGCCGGCGTGCAACGCATCCCAGCTGTCCGCGGCGAATGTGGATCCGGTCTCCAGCGCGACCTTGCGTAACGATCTTTGCAGACGCGCTATGCCGGCATCCCGCCATCGGCCGGGACGTCGAATCACAGCCTTGTCGAAGTCCACCAGATAAACCTGACCATCGGGATCGAGCAGGATGTTCTGCGCCGTCAGATCCGGGTGATCGACGCCCAGGTCGTGAAAGCGCTTCAGTACTGCACCGATTCGCATCCACTGGGCCTCGGACAGATCGCCATCGTGAAGGTATTCGGCCAGTTCACGTGCACTGGCCAGGTAAGCGGTGATGATATCCGCCTGATAGAGCGGACCCTGACGAACCACTCTGGCAGCCACCGGCCGTGGCACAGGCAGGCCCATATCGAGCAGGTGCCTCAACAGGCGCCACTCACGAAACGCCCGTGTGCGCTCAAGACCCAACCACAGATAGTGGTCGTGCACGAATCGCGACACCAGCC
>JBJHBW010000062.1:0-6034 GCA_050485685.1 Gammaproteobacteria bacterium | reverse complement strand
CAAAGTTCGTCGTGCGCGCCGGCTGCGTGGCTGCGACATCGCGCTCGGTCATCGACGTCACATGACCGAAGGTGGCGTGATAGGCCAATGTCGTGCGCAGGCGCTTCGCATTCTGCGCGTGAGATTCGTCCGTGATCTGCGTGGGCCTGCAGGTGTTGCTGTCCCAGACATGATTGAGCCTGCGCACCGCGGCACTCACGCCCGGTGCGGTGTTCGTGGTCTGCACCAACCCGGGCAGCCCAAGACACCAGTGTGTCTCGTTATGCTGCGGGTTCAGCAACGTCGTCGACTGCCATTGCTCAGCTGTCGAGGGCTGGGTGATGGTCTCCACCACCTGGGTGACCGTGCCGTACGTGGTGTTGAACGTCGGATCGTTGACGATGGTGCGAAGATGCTGGCCGTGCGCGAGGCCGCCGACCTCGTACTCGTAGGTCGTCGTCTTTTCCACGCGGGGGAACTGTCGCTGCGGCGTTGTACCCGTGTAACTCGTATTGCCAAGTTCGTGGCTGACGTCGCGGAACAGAAAGTTTGCCAGCGTACCCGACAGGATCCGAGACCGTGCCCGGCTTTTTTTGGTTCGTTCAGTCTCAGGCAGCTGAATTGTTTATTCAGTGACCGGACGAAAAGCTATTTAGCACAGGCGATATTTTTTGCAAACGATTTTTTTTCGTATCCGGATCTCCATGGCCTCCAGTCAGGTCCCACTACCGGAATTGCTTTACATATATTGGCGAAAAGCCGACAAGCGGTTCGCGCTATCCGGTAAACCCGTACAGCCTGTGCGGATTATCAACCAGCACCTTCTTCTGCAGGCCCTCATCCGGCATGAACAGCGGAATCAGATCAACCAGGTCACCATCGTTGGGCATGTGCTTCTTGATATTCGGATGCGGCCAGTCGGTACCCCACAGCGTGCGGTCGGGTGCAATGTCGAGAATCGCCTGCGCAAAAGGCACCGCATCGGTGAACGGTGGCCCGGCCGAGGAAATGCGCTCGGCGCCGCAGATCTTCACCCAGGCATTGTCCAGCCGCAGTGCGTTCAGCAGAATGCGAAACGGCTCCTGATCAAGGCCATCCTTTGTCGGCACGCGCCCCATGTGATCGATGATGAACGGCACCGGCAGTTTGCCCAGCAGCGCATCGAAATCGAGCAGGTCCTTCGCATCAAAATGCAGCACCACATGCCAGCCCAGCGGCGCCACGCGATGCACCAGACGATCGAACTCGTCGAGATCGGGTGTGCCGCCGAGGTGCTGCACGAAGTTGAAACGGATGCCGCGTACGCCACCCTCGTGCAGACGTTCCAGTTCCGCATCGGTGACGCTTTCGTCGACGTTGGCCACGCCGCGATACCTGCCACCGCTCTGCGCGATCGCATCCAGGATCACCGTGTTGTCGGTGCCGTGGCAGCTGGCATTGACCAGCACCGCGCGCTCAAGCCCCAGCGTCTTCTGCAGCTCGATGAAACGTTCAAGCGGTGCGTCCGGCGGCGTGTAGCTGCGGTCCGGCGCGTACGGATATCGGTCGCCGGGCCCGAAGATGTGGCAATGCGCGTCGCAGGCGCCGGGCGGCGCCTTGTACTTTGGCGTGTGCGTATCCGGATCCGGCGCCATGCAGACCGGAATCACTCTGTCCTGGCTGCTCATTTCAGCGACTTCTCCAGACGATCCAGGGTCTGCATCGCGGGCAGCACCCGCGCGACACTGGCGTTCGGCTCACGCCGTTCGCGTATCGCCGCGACGAACTCGCGATCCTGAAGCTCGATACCGTTCTTCGACACGGCGACACCGGACAGATCAATCGGCTTCTCGTTGCCGTCGACGAGATCGTCATAACGGGCGATGTAGGTGCCGTTATCGCAGATGTAGCGGAAGAACGTGCCCTGCGGACCTTCGTTATTGAATGACAGCGACAGCGAGCAGACGGCGCCGGACGGCGTCTTCATGCCTATGCTCATGTCCATCGCAATGCCGAGATCCGGATGCATGGGCCCCTGCAGCGCGAACACGTCGGAAGCCGTCTCGCCGGTCTGGTACTGGAACAGGTCCACCGTGTGGCAGGCATGATGCCAGAGCAGATGATCGGTCCAGCTGCGCGGCTTGCCCTCGAGGTTGATGTTCTGGCGACGGAAGAAGTAGGTCTGCACGACCAGCTGCTGCAGCTTCAGCTCGCCACTCTGTATGCGCTGATGAATCCACTGGTGCGATGGATTGAAGCGCCGCGTGTGGCCGGCCATCGCGATCAGCCCGGTCTCCTGCTGCACGCGATGAATCTGTTCGGCATCGGCGAGGTTGTCGGCGATGGGAATCTCGATCTCCACGTGCTTCCCGGCACGCATGACCTGCACGGCCTGCTCGGCATGAACCTGCGTCGGAGACGTGATGATCGCCGCATCCACACCCGGCTGCGCCAGCGCCTCGCCAAGATCGCTGGTCCAGTGAGGAATGCCGTACTGCCTGGCGACGGCTTCGGTGGAATCGGGGCTGCGCCCTACCAGACTCACGACTTCAACGCCGTCTATATTCTTCAGCCCGTCCAGGTGCTTGCGTCCGAAAGCACCCTGGCCAACCATCACAATCTTCATCGCATCCTCCACTAATCCCTGTCTTCAGTTCGCCAAGTCCGTGATCGCTTCGCAAGACCCGACCGGCATCATGGTGACGTTCGTGCGCCGGATGCGAATCAGCCGAACGGCCATCGGGCTCCGCCCCGGCATCCGCCCTGATACGCATGTGTTGTGGTCGAAGTGACAACGGCAGCGGCCGCGGCAGGTCGAACCAACCTGTGGCGCCGAAGCGATCGTGTATTATTCGTGCGAGCTAGGTTATCACAGCCCCCGCGGCCCGCGTACCGCGGCCTGTGGCGCATGCAGGCGCTGTCACGGCGCCCTCTCGTCGCTTTCCGCTGCGTCCGGCCAGGGGTCTGGGAACCGAAATCCGCATCAGCCCGGGAGATCCGTCCGCCATGGCGAAACGAGCCGAAGAACTGCAGGGTGTCAAGTCACTCAGAACCGATTTTACGCTACTGATCGCAGGACAGGCCCGTGACGCGGCCACACACCTGGACGTTATCAACCCCGCGACCGGCGCCGTGTTTGCACGCTGCCCGGCGGCGGGCCGCAAGGAACTGGACGAAGCAGTCGATGCCGCGCGCGCCGCACTGCCTGCCTGGCGTGCGCTGGGCTACGCGCAGCGACGCGAGCGCGTCAAGGCGTTCTGCGCCGCATTGCGTGAACAACAGGATGATCTGGCACGCCTGCTGACCAGCGAACAGGGCAAGCCGTTGTCCCAGGCACTGGCCGAAATCGACCGCGGCACCGTGCAGGCCGAAGAGATGACGGATATCGAGATCGCGGCCGAAGTGCTGATCGACAACGACAAGAGTCGCATAGAACTGCACTACCGGCCGCTGGGCGTCGCCGGCATCATCACGCCCTGGAACGCGCCGGTCACCCTCGCACTGGGTCCGCTGGCCTCGGCGCTGTACACAGGCAACACGGTCGTTCTCAAGCCCTCGCCGTATACCCCGCTGTCCACGCTCAAGCTGGGAGAAGTCGCCGCGCAGTTCTTCCCTGCCGGAGTCGTCAACGTGCTCGCCGGCGGCGACGAACTCGGACAGCTGATCACCGAACACGCACAGATCGACAAGATTTCGTTCACCGGTTCCGTGGCCACCGGCAAGCGAGTGGTTGCGTCGTCCGCAGGCACGCTGAAACGCGTCACACTGGAGCTCGGCGGCAATGACCCGGCCATCATCCTCGATGACGTCGACCCGAAAGCCATCGCGAAGAAGGTGTTCTTCGCCGCGTTCGTGAACAGCGGACAGGTGTGCATGGCGATCAAGCGCATCTACGCGCATGCGAGCATCTACGACGCGCTGTGCGAAGCGATGGTCGAGGAAGCCAAACGCACGCGTATCGGCAACGGGCTCGATCCCGATACGCAGCTCGGGCCGCTGCAGAACCGCATGCAATACGAGAAAGTGCTGGACCTGCTCGAGCACACGAAGCGCAGCGGCGCACGCATACTGACCGGCGGTGAGATTCCGGATGTCCCCGGTTACTTCATTCCGCCGACACTGGTCACGGATGTTGACGACGACAGCCGCCTGGTGCGCGAGGAGCAGTTCGGACCGCTGGTGCCCATTCTCAGGTATGACGATCTGGAAGACGCCATCCAGCGGGCCAACGACACGCGTTTCGGACTCAGCGGCTCGGTGTGGACGTCGAACCCGGCACGTGGCCGCGAGATCGCGATGCGCCTGGAAGTCGGCACGGCCTGGGTCAACCAGCACCGCGCGACGTCGGCTTTCGTGCCTTTCGGCGGCGCCAAGGAATCCGGACTCGGGCGCACCTACTCCATCATCGGGCTGAAGAACTATATGGAGCCCCAGGTCGTCAGCATTGCGAAATCCTGAAGGCTCTCCTGAGGTCCTTGCCGAAGGCCCGGAAGGCGCTGCAGGCCCTGAAGGCCCTCACCCCGATTCCGGTTCTCCCGTGAACGACCCGGCCGGGGAGTACCGACAGCGCCTGGCTGCCCGCGAGCAGCAATGCGAGCTGCTGGAGAAGCGGTTTGCGCGCATGGGCACGCTGCGGCTGGCGCTGTTCACCGTGCTGGCGATTGCCGCGTGGTGGTCGATTCAGCTCGCAGCCTTCTCACCGTGGTGGCTGCTGCTGCCACTGTCAGCGTTCATTGCGGCGGTCGTCCGGCACGGCCGGCTGCGGCGTGCGCTGGGCCACGCACGGCGCGCCGCGGCGTTCTATCGCAACGGCCTGAAACGTATGGAACACGACTGGGCCGGACACGGCGCAGACGGTTCACGCTTCGATGACCCGCATCACTTCTATGCCGGCGATCTTGACCTGTTCGGTGCCGGCGGCATGTTCGAACTGTTGTCAGCCGCGCGCACGCCGATCGGCGAACAGGCACTGGCGCACTGGCTGCTCGAACCTGCCGACTTGGACACGATCCGGCAGCGACAGCAGGCTGTCACGGAGCTGGCCCCGGAGATCGATTTTCGCGAGCAGTGGTATACGCCAGGCGACAGCGATGTGATCGCGCTCGACGGCGATGCGCTGCGGCGCTGGGCTCAGGAACCTGACCAGCTCACGCAGCAATGGATCGCGCCTGTGACCTGGGTGTTGCCGGCACTGCTGGTCGCCAGCATTGTCCTGTGGGCGACGACGGGCCTGCTTGCACCACTGCTCGGGATACTGCTGGTGCAGCTGGCGGTGATGGTGCCGCTGCGCGGGAAGCTGCAGGCCACGCTGGGCAGCACCGAGCAGGCGCTGGACGATCTGGAGCTGCTGCTGGGCCTGCTCAGACGACTGCAGAATCGTCAGTTCCGGACACCGGGTCTGCAGGCGCTGACCGGGAAACTGCGATCCGGCCCCGACCAGGACGCCGCGGCCAAGCTTGCGGGTCTGCTCACTGCCGGCCAGCTCATCGAATCGCGACGCAACCCGATTCTGCGTGTACTCGATGTGCCACTGATGTTTTCGGTGCATGCCGCTCGCCTTGCCGAAAGCTGGCGGCGCCGGCATGCACAGGAGCTGCCGGCGTGGCTGGATGCGATCGGCGAGTTCGAAGCGCTGCTGTCGCTGGCGACCTACCATTTCGAGCATCCACGGGATGTCTTTCCTGAACTTGTGGAGGGCAAGGCCGGGCTTGAAGCGACGGACATCGGTCACCCGCTGCTCGCGGAAACGCGCTGCGTGACGAACGACGTCAGCATTGGCGAGCCGGTGCGTCTGCTGCTGATCAGCGGATCGAACATGTCGGGCAAGAGCACACTGATGCGCGCGGTTGGCCTGAACACCGTCCTGGCGATGGCCGGTGCGCCGGTGCGTGCACGCAGGATGAAGCTCACACCCTTACAGGTGGGCGCGAGCATGCGTGTGAACGACTCCCTGCAGGAAGGCAGCTCGCGTTTCTATGCCGAGATCAAGCGTCTGCGCAGCATTCAGTCGCTGTGTGAAAGTTCGCCGCCATTGCTGTTTCTGCTCGATGAGATTCTGCAGGGCACGAACTCACGC
>JBJHBW010000061.1:0-6485 GCA_050485685.1 Gammaproteobacteria bacterium | reverse complement strand
ACGCGGCACAGACGGGACACGCGGCAACCCTTCGGGGCAGGCCGCAAACTTCCGGCACACAGGCCCTGCGCAAGGCCGGCGCTTCATTCTGATCGGTCGGGCCCGACCACCGTAACGGATTCAGGACAACGGCAATGAAAAAGACCGGCATCATCGTTGTGGTCCTGCTTGCGGTTCTGCTGCTTCTGCCGGGCGTGTTCGGCCTGTTCACCGGCAGTCAGGTGAATCAGCGCGTCAGTGAAATCAATGAAGCCGGCATGCTGGATATTCAGATCAGAGAGTACCGTCGCGGCTGGTTCTCCAGCAGCGCAAGGCTTCTCGTCCGCGCACCGCAGTCGGCAACACCATTCGCCATGGATGCGGCGCCCACCGACCCGGCCGAAGTCGCGCTGGCGGGCGTCTATGCGCTGCTGGCTGAGCCGGTCGCGGTTCGCGTCACTATTGCGCACGGGCCGCTGCCGCGCAGCCGCGGAATGCACTTCGGCACATCCGCGATTCATGCAACCACCGATGCTGACGACACCCGTATTGCCGCACGCCATGCAGCGTTGGACCTGCCCTCGCTGTTCGACTTCCACGCGCGCACGTCCTTCGGTGGCGCGGTGGATTTCAACGCGGTCATTCCGTCTGTCAACACCACCTATTCGGGTGCGCTGATCCGCTTTTCCGGCGCGACGTCCCACGGTCGGGCAAGCGGTGCAGACCTGAAGTGGGATCTGCGGTTCGACGAACTGGATGTGGACTTCGGCTTCGGCCGCGTCGAGATCGGCGGCGTGCACTTTCAGGGCGACAACACGCTGGTCAGTCGACATCTGATACTGGGGCCGGCAGACATGCGCATTGACCGCATCGCGATATCCGTGCCCATGCTGGGACCGGATGCGGCTTTTCGTGTCGGCCAGTTGCGCGTGTACGGCGCCAACACGCCGGACGCACAACACCGGCTGCTGGACACCGAACTCGGCATTGCATTCGACAGCATGACGCTGGGTGAGGATGTCAGAGTGGCAGACGCGCAGCTGCAGATGGAGCTTTCGAACCTGCACGCAGCAACCTGGGAACGGTTACTCGCAGAATCCCGACAGGTCGCCACCGGTGCCAGCCCCGAAGCGGTGATGATCACGCGCCTGCAACCCCTGATGCGCGAACTGCTGGCCGAAGGACCGCAACTGGCTGTGGCGCCATTGTCATTCGTCCTCAATGGTGACCAGGTCCTGGCGAATCTGCGCGTTGCCGTGATCGGCGATCGCGTTCCTGACAACCTTATGGCAGGCATCGATGATCCCCTGGCCATTTTCGACATGATCGATCTGGAAGCCGACGCAACCGTCGCCAAAACCCTGCTGGAGGAACTGGCCGCCAACGTCGCACGCACACAGATCCTGAACGCTCAGGCAGCCGGTCGCCCGGTCAATGAAGACGAGATCGACGCCATGGCCGCGGCCCAGGCCAACCTCATCCTGCTGGTGCTGTCCGCCCAGGGACTGGTCACAGATGCTGGCGAGAACTACTCCGCCACCATCTCCATACGCCAGGGCACACTGACGGTAAACGGCACGGAGCTGCCACTGTCATTGCTGGAAGCGGCGCTTCCCTGAGCCTTCGCGACCGCGGCTGCACACCAGTGCATTCGCAGGCGCCGCATCACCATCCATCCGCAACATGACTTCAACCCTGCGCGACAAAGAGACACCGCCCGCACAGGTGCTGTCCGCCTTCCGGCTGGACGGAACGACACTGACTGCGATCACCACCGGTCTGATCAACCGTGGCTGGTTCGTGCGCACTGCGGATGGTGTCGAATCCGTGCTGCAGCGCGTGAATCCGATATTCGCTGCCGAGGTCAACGACGACATCGCTGCCGTGACAACGCACCTCGCCGGCAAAGGCCTGATCACCCCAAGGCTGCTGACCACGACCGGCGGTGCCGTCTGGTTGCGGCATGACGATCACGTATGGCGCGTGCTGACCCGCATCCCGGGCTACACCCTGGATGCGATAACGGAATCCGCACAGGCACGAGAGGCCGGTCGCATACTGGGCCGCTTTCACGACGCGCTGGCGGACTTCGACGCGCCGTTCCGCAATGCACGCCTGGGGGTGCATGACACCGCGGCTCACCTGCAGGGACTGCGCGAGACACTGATCCGACACCGCGATCACGCGAACATGCCGGCCGTGCTGCCGCTCGCCGACAGGCTGCTGATGATGGCCGAACGACTGCCTGCCGTGCCGGCCACACCCGACCGCGTCGTCCACGGTGACCCGAAGATTTCCAACATCGTATTCGAGCACGGCAGCGACCGCGCACTGTGTCTGGTGGACCTCGACACCCTGTCGCGCATGCCCGTTGCGCTGGAACTGGGTGACGCGGTCCGGTCCTGGTGCAATCCGGCGACTGAGGACACCACCGCAGCAAACCTTTCCATGCCGCTGTTCAAGGCTGCCATGCAAGGCTACGCCACCACAGCCAAAAACCTTCTCACGCGCGCCGAGATCACGGCGATACCGGACGCCGCCTTCACGATCGCCCTGGAACTGGCCGTGCGTTTCTGTGCCGACGCCCTGAACGAAAACTACTTCGCGTGGGATGCCGGACGCTTCACCAGCGCCGGCGCGCACAACCTCGCCCGTGCTGTCGGCCAGCTCGCACTCGCCGAGTCGCTGCGCGACAGCCGCGATGCGATGACCGTCATCGTCGCCGATGCTTTCGGTATTCACCGACACTCATCGTGACAGCACCGTGACACAACCCCCGCCCGGCTTTGCTATGAATAGCGCCGTCCTGTGCCCGGACTGGCATGACTGAACGCGGGGACTGCTGCATTGCTGGAAAAACTCGGTCTGATCGGCGTCTCATGGCGTCAGGGCAGCGCGGAATCGCTGGCCGGCTTCGCACTGCCGGACGCCGAGGCAGGCGAGCGGCTGGCCGCGTTCGCGCGCGAGCAGGGGCTGGAGGAACTGGCGTACCTGGCCACCTGCAACCGCATAGAGCTGATTTTCAAGTTCGATACCGATACGCCGGCGCGTGATCTGCGCGAGGCGGCCTTCCGGCTGCTGACCGGCCGTCGCGGCAATCCCGGCGAAGCACCACGACGGCTGCGCGCCTGGGCCGGCGAAGGTGCTGCCGAACATCTGTTCATGATTGCCGCGGGCCTGGATTCGGCGTGCGTGGGAGAGACCGAAATCGTCGGCCAGGTGCGCGACTGTCGTGAGCGCGCCCGCGCACTCGGTCTGGCCGGCCCGGCACTGGAACTGGTATTCGACGCAGCCCTGCGGCTGGCCGCACGGGTTCGCGGCGAGACAAGGCTGGGCGAAGGTCGCGTGTCGCTGGCGGAAATCGCTGTCGAGCATCTGCGCGAACGCCTGTCGCGCACACCGGGCACGGTGGCGCTGATCGGCGTCTCACCGATGACCGAGCGTGCGGCACGATCCCTGGCAAAGGACAGAACCCCGCTGCTGTTCGTCAATCGCACCCCTGCGCGCGCCGCCGAGGCAGCCGCGCGCTGCGGCGGCGACCACATGGCGCTGGATACCTTTCTGAAAACGCCACCCCCGGTGGAAGCCCTGCTCAGCGCCACCGGTGCGCCGGGCGTCTTGATCAACGGCGCTGATCTTGAGCGACTGGCGGCACATACCGAGTCCGGGCAGGCACCGCTGGTCATAGACATGGCGATTCCGGCTGACATCGATCCGCTGGCCTGCGAACAGCTCGGCATCACCCGCATCGGAATGAACGACATCGTGCGGGCCGCGGAGCAGAATCGCGATGCGCGCCTGATGCAGGCAGCGCCGGCGCGCGAACAGGTGGACGCGGCGCTGGTTCAGCTGCGCGAGCGCTTCACGGAACGTTACTACGGCCCGCTGCTGGGCGCACTGCAGCGCCGTTACCGTCAGACAGCACTGGAAGGGATGAACAGACTACTGAAGAAGGAGCTTCCGGGCCTGGGTGACGCGGAAAGCGAGGCCATACAGCGCTGGTGCGAAGTACTGGCACGACGGTTCGCGCACATCCCCTGCATGGGCCTGCGCGGGCTGCTGCATGCCGGGCCCGACGGCTCCATCGAGGCGTTCCTCAGTGAACTTGAACCGGAGTTCGCCGATGAATTGCGTGCTGCCATTGCCAGAGCGCCGGGCGGAGAGTGGACGGGACCAGGCGAATACGCAGCTCCCGAACCTGCTGCGACGGCATTGCAGGGCGAGGCGCTGGCCGACATCAAGGAGCACAGTCGATGACCTTGCGCATAGGCACACGCGGCTCGGCACTGGCATTGACGCAATCCGGCACGGTACGACAGGCCATTAACGACGCCGGCCATGCGGCGGAGCTGACCGTCATTCGCACGGCCGGCGATCGCAACCAGCAGGCCAGTTTCGGCTCCATAGGCGCACAGGGCGTATTCGTGCGCGAAATCGAGCAGGCGCTGCTGGATCGCAGCATCGATCTGGCCGTGCATTCGTTCAAGGACCTGCCCACCAGCTCACCCGAAGATCTGTTGGTCGCTGCCGTGCCGGCAAGGGAAGATCCCGCCGACGTACTGCTGGTGCACCCGCGGGCATGGGACACCGAGGCTCGCGACGGACATGCCAGTCCGTCACTGATCAAAGGTGCGCGGGTCGGAACCGCTTCGGCACGCCGCAACGTATGGCTGCATCATTTGCGCGCCGACCTTCAGATCGTGCCGCTGCGTGGCAATGTGCCGACGCGGCTGAATCGTCTCAGAGACGGCGAATACGACGCCATCCTGCTGGCCGCCGCGGGACTGAATCGCCTCGGCGGCCGTCATGGTGACCTCGCACCGCTGCTGGAAGACGTGTCGCTGCTGCGCCTGGCGCCGCGCGAGTTCGTCGCAGCGCCCGCGCAGGGTGCGCTGGCGCTGCAATGCCGGGCGGATGATGAGCGTGTCAGGAACCTGCTCGCAGCGCTGGATGATCGTGCCACTCACCTTGCCGTCAGTGTCGAGCGCGCAGCGCTGGCCATGGCCGAAGGGGGTTGCGACACCGCTTTCGGCGCCTTCTGCGAAGCCGAGCCGGAGGGCAACAGCTGGCGACTGACCATCATGCTGGAGCGCGATGGCGAAGTGCTGCATGCCGACGTCAGTGGCCCGCAACCCGAGTTGCTGCCGGCGCACGCATTCGCCACGCTGTCCGCGCAGCCGCCCATGCCGCAGATTCTGTCGCCGTCGCGACATCAGATACCTGCCGATTAAGCTTTGTTACCGCATTGACCTTCACCACCCGATCGACACTGAACACGTGATCGCGACAGAAAACACCGCAGCGCGCACCGTACTGCTTACGCGTGATCGCAACGACAGCGAGACATGGGCGAGAGAACTCAACGCACACGGCATCCGCAGCGTGGTGCTGCCGTGCATCAGCGTGGAGTGGTTTGATACCCCGCAACTGGGTGCACGACTGCAGCAGGAAGCGCGGGAGAAGGACTGGATCGTATTCACATCACGACGCGGCGTGCAGGCTTTCTGCCGTCTCACCGGTTCGGCCGATGACGACACCCGCGCATTACTGGACGACACACGCATCGCGGCGGTCGGCGAGACGACCGCCGCCGCATGCAAAGCAATGCTCGGCAGAGTGGATCTTGTGTCATCTCAGGACGTTGATCGGGCTGTCGACAAAAGCAGAGGCGAGAACGACGGCAGCGGCAACAGCATCGCGAAAGCCAGGGGAGGAACAGCCGCCGCACTGGCCCAGACACTGCTCGGCGCCGCAGAGATTGGCCCAGAATCGCGATTGCTGCTCGTACTGGCAGACAATGCCGGCACGCTGCTGGAGCGCAGGCTGCGTGCGGCCGGCGCTGCCGTTGTCCGCATTGCCGTGTATCGCACCATTCCCGCGCCGCCCCGTCATCCCCGACAGCCACTGTCGTCGCTGGGCGCGGATAATATCTTTCTCGCCAGCCCGTCGGCAGTGACCGGACTTGTCAATCAGGTGGCATTCGATCGCGAGGCGGCGGTCTTTACGATAGGACCGTCCACCAGCGAACGCGCACGGGAAGCGGGTCTTGCGGTCACGCGCGAAGCGCGCGAACCCAGTCTGGATGGATTGTTGGAGGCCATGCAATGGACGACCTGAACATCACGCTGCCGGAGCGCGCACGCCCGCGCCGTCTGCGTCGTACCAGAGTGTTACGCGAACTGGTGGCGGAGACACGCATCAGCGCAAGCGAACTGGTGATGCCGCACTTCGTGTTGCCGGTGAAGCGGGCCAACCAGCCGATCGCCTCCATGCCCGGCATCGCCCAGCTCGGCCAGGACGAACTGCTGGCTCAGGTGCAGTCGGATCTCAAGCTGGGCATACGCAGCGTGCTGCTGTTCGGCCAGCCGCCGGCCGGCGCAAAATCGGCGGATGCCGCCGCAGCCGCCGCCGCGGACGGCGCGGTGCAGACGGCGGTCGCGAACCTCAAGCGGGCCTTCGGCGAAGAACTGATCGTCATGACCGACGTATGCCTGTGCGCCTACACG
>JBJHBW010000060.1:4084-6511 GCA_050485685.1 Gammaproteobacteria bacterium | reverse complement strand
ATGCCGTGTCCGTAGAGAATCTCGAATTCTGCCATGCGGAACGGTGGCGCAACCTTGTTCTTGACCACCTTGACGCGGGTCTCGTTGCCAAGCACCTCATCGCCCTTCTTGATCGCACCGGTTCGACGGATGTCCAGCCGCACCGAGCTGTAGAACTTCAGCGCGTTGCCGCCGGTTGTGGTCTCGGGGCTGCCGAACATGACGCCGATCTTCATGCGGATCTGGTTGATGAAGATCACCAGTGTGTTCGAACGCTTGATGTTGGCTGTCAACTTGCGCAGTGCCTGCGACATCAGCCGCGCCTGCAGACCGACATGGGAATCGCCCATTTCACCTTCGATTTCCGCTTTCGGTGTCAACGCCGCGACGGAGTCCACAACAACCACATCCACGGCACCGGATCGCACCAGCATGTCGGTGATTTCCAGCGCCTGCTCACCGGTGTCGGGCTGGGAGATCAGCAGGTCATCGACATTGACGCCGACTTTTTCCGCGTAAACCGGATCGAGCGCATGCTCGGCGTCTACGAACGCCGCGGTGCCGCCCAGTCTCTGCGCCTCGGCCACCACCTGCAGCGTCAGCGTGGTCTTGCCCGAGGACTCCGGCCCGTAGATCTCGACCACACGACCGCGCGGCAGACCGCCGATCCCCAGCGCCACATCCAGCCCCAGCGAGCCGGTGGAAATGGCCTCGATGTCACGCGAGGCGATGGAATCGCCCAGGCGCATCACCGAGCCCTTGCCGAACTGCTTCTCGATCTGGCCCAGTGCGGCGGCGAGTGCTTTCTTGCGATTGTCGTCCATAAGTGTGTCCAGCCTGAGGGTTGTCGCGGGTTGTAGAGGGTGTGCTGCGGTCGTTGCGATCGAAAACTACTGTTTATTATTACATAGAAATGGTCTGGCGCCAGCGCCGATTTCAGGGCCTTGCGGGGAGAAACGCCCGGCCCAGCGACCAGAACGCAAGCGGCCGGTAGCGTACGCCGTCGACACCGGCAACCGACTCGACCAGTGCCAGCCGGGTCGCGCGCCAGCGCACCGGCTCCAGCATACCCTGTACCGGTCGCGCCTTGCGCGCCAGCGTCAGATGCGGTCGAAACGGCCGGGTTTCGCGCTTGAAACCGGCGTTTTCCAGTCGCCTCCACAACACCTGTTCCAGAGCTGCCAGTGCCGATGGCATGCGCGCGGGTGCGAGCCAGGCCACACGGGCGCGGCCGAATCCGCCCAGTCTGTCCAGTGCCAGGTCCACGGGGCCGGTACGCACCGGAGGCACCGCCAGCAACCGGTCCAGGGCGGACTCATCCACCTGACCGAGAAACGCAATCGTGATGTGATAGTTCGCAGGGCGAACCGCGTGCCCACCCGCGCTGGCGACCGCATCGCGAGTCGCCGCAACCAACCGCTCACGAACCCTGCGCGTCGGCCACAACGCAAAGAACACGCGCCTGCCATGCGCCATCAGCCGGCGATTTCCAGCAGCCGGTGCAGCGCACGTTCAACGGTCAGGCGTCGCACCTCCTCGCGGTTGCCGTCAAAGCGGCATTGTTCACTGCCAGCCAGAGAGCCAGGCCCTGCCCAGGCAATACACACGGTGCCAACCGGCTTGTCGGCTGTTCCACCGCCGGGCCCGGCAATACCGCTGACTGCGACAGCGATGTCGACATCGGGCATGGCCAGCACGCCCGCCACCATGGCCTGCACGACAGCCTCACTGACCGCACCATGTCGCTCCAGCAGCGCCTCATCCACGCCCAGAAGTCGCTGCTTGGCGGCGTTGGAATAGGTCACTACGCCGCACTCCAGACACGCCGAACTGCCCGGCACATCGGAAATTGCCTTTGCGATCCAGCCGCCAGTGCACGACTCGGCCGTCGCCATACGCCAGCGTCGCACGGTCAGTGCGTCCACCAGCCGTCGTGCCAGTACAAAAAGCTGTGCGTCATCCGGCGCCATGCCTACCCGCCCTGCCCGTTCAGACCTCACCCAGCACCTTGCGATAAACCGCGAGATTGCCTGCGCACATCGCTGCCGTCGAGAAGCGGTCCGCTATGCGCTGCCGGGCAGCCGAACCGATCGCACGCCGCCACGGTTCGTCGGCCAGCATTCTATCCAGTGCCGCGGCCAGCGCTGTCCCGTCGCCTGGCGGCACGAGCAAGCCATCCACACCGTCGCGTATCACATCGACAATACCGCCGGCACGACTGGCCACGACGGGCACCCCGGCACTCATCGCTTCCAGCAGGGCCACGCCCAGGCCTTCGCGCTGCGCCGGATGCACGACCACATCCACGCCCGGCAGCAGCGCGGGAAGATCGCTGCGAAAGCCGGCGAAACGGACACGATCGGCAATGTCGAGTCGCTGCACGCTGCGTTGCAGCGACGCCTGCAACGCCCCCTGCCCGAACAGCAGCAGGTGCAGTCGCGGATGGCG
>JBJHBW010000060.1:1774-3984 GCA_050485685.1 Gammaproteobacteria bacterium | reverse complement strand
AGGCTTTCCACATCAGCAGCTTTCAGTCCGGCCACCAGCCCCGCGACCTGGGCAGCACCACCATAAAGATGTAAACCGGATTCAAGATGCAGCACCTTCACGCTGCGATCATAGCCGCTACGCAGATGCCGGTCTCAAAGAGCACAGTCTTCCGCCACGTTACGCCGGCAATACCTTCACTGCGTGACGTAGATGACCGCCAGTTCGGGAATGTCGTGCAGGAGATTTTCGATCAGCACGACTTCGCGGCCGTTGACCCACGGTTTGACCGGCAGCGGATCGCGCCCCGAGGCCAGAGTCAGTGCCCGCCAGACTAGCTCCGTGCAATACACGGCATCGCTGCGCGACAGATCAAAGGTCAGATCGAACGCCAGCAATTCCTGGTGCATGGCCAGCGCCGCATCGACGATCCCGGTCGCAACACGCTCATCACCGACCCTCAGCAGTGCGATCTGTGATGTCTGATCGACAAAGTCATGCCAGCTCTCCATGCGTACGCGTCCGCTGCCGGTGCGGTCATCGACGTCGGCATGCACGACGCGCCACTGTCGCTGCGCATCCAGAATCACGACACCGGCATGGGAGAATCGCTGATCCCGTGCGTTCAGTTGCGCAAACAGTCGGCTCCACAGGCCATGACCGTGGCGCAGTACCACATCACCAGCGCGCAGCGGGATGTCATGCGGCTGCGCCGCGACGACACCGGCCCGGACCGGTGCCAGCGCCTGACTGACGCACAACAGGATGACGCAGACAATGACGACGATGCAGCCGGATGCCGGACCGCGATTACTTGCCGGCGGCAACCAGCCACTGACCATTGACGCGGACCATATCCAGCACGACGTAGTCACCATCCTCGTCTAGGACCGTCACACGGGCGGCATTTTCACCGCTGGCCGTGACGTCGGTGATCGAGTACCGGCCCGGGCCCATGTCGCCGGATTCCCCCATCGCCGCCGCCATCTGCAGCATGGCGCGTGTCTGCTCGGCACTGACGGCCTGGGCCGCGGCGATATTGCCGGCATTCAGGGCATCCAGCCACTGACGCGCGGCGCGCTCCGCACCGGCTTCAGGACTGCTGCCACCACAGGCAGCCACAGCGAGCAGGACAGCCAACGGCAGCAGCCTGGCCAACCTGCGCACACGCAACAGCGTGGCACGGACATCGATTGATTTGAGCATGAGGTCTTCCCCTTTGAATCCGACCTGTACCCGAGACGATGACAAACCCGGATCAGCATGACCCGGATCCGGATGGTAATCGGGTGTCGGCACACGGAAACACTCCCAATTGGGGGGGGTGTGACTGCCGGCTAATGTGCTCGCGCAACCGCCCGCAGCATCGCCGCGATCTGCTCGGACTCTGTATTGTCGCGCCCGCCGGTACGGCCGCGCGCCGCGTCCTCGGCCGTAAAACCCATCGCATCGGTGATGGTCACATCCGCGCCCTGCGCGATCAGAAACTCGACGACCCTGGTCCAGCCGAACTTCACCGCACCAAACAGCGCTGTCTGACCCTGCCGCTCAGACATCGTGCTGGGCCTTGCGATGCGCGCGTTGCGACTGGCGATATCCGTCACGCGAGCGTCGATGTCGGCACCGGCGTCCAGCAGCACCTGCAGCGTCGCAATCACCCGGCCCTGCACATCGCCGCCGAGATTGAAGCGCCGGTCGCGATTGGAAACGCCCTGACCGGCTGCAGCCATCAGCGGTGTTACACCCATGACGTTAGGAAGATCCACCAGTGCATCGTGTGCCAGCAGCAGACGAATCGCGTCGACGTCGTGTCCGATGGCCGCGCGCAGCAAGGGTGTGGCGCCGGTGGTCAGCAGATCGTCCACGAAGCGGCCGCTGTTGCCGCCACGTGTGGGACGGTGCATGTTCAGTTGAGGATTCGGATTCACACCCGCTTCCAGCAGCAGCGCGATGATGTCGTGCGCGCCGGTCTCGCCGGGCGCCGGACGGGTAGCCGGCCGGCCGAAGGAGCTTGCATCGACCGCCACGTAAAGCGGTGTGCGCCCCCACCAGTCCCACAGGTGCGGATTCGCACCACGCTCCAGTAACAGCTCGGCGGTGTCGTAAGCAGAATTCTCGAGTGCCAGCATCAGCGCGTTGACGCCATCGGGGTTGGGCCGGTCCGGATCGGCGCCGGCGTCCAGCAGCGCGGCCACGCACGCGGTGCAGCCTGATCGCGCGGCGTAGTGCAA
>JBJHBW010000060.1:0-1674 GCA_050485685.1 Gammaproteobacteria bacterium | reverse complement strand
CCATCCATGACACCATCCTCGAGCATTTCCGAGGCACTCAGCCCGCCGCGCAGCATCACGGTTGTCCGGTCATACAGTTCGTTCATCAGCGCATGCTCGGCTTCAACTTCAGCTCGACCCACGGCAGGCCCGTACCCGGGCACGAAGCGTGTGTTGTCGTCGCTGCGCGCAAGCAGCATTTCCAGTGAATCCACGCGCCCGCCTATCCAGCCGCCACCGAACCAGTCCAGCTCCGGATCCCGCCACGGCGACAGCGCATCACCGACCGCAATCACATTCGATTCGCGAAAGTGAACGAAACAGTCACCGTCGGTGTGAGCGAGCAGCAGATGGCCGTAGTCGATGCGTTCGTCGTCCACGTCGACGTACCCGCTGCTGAAAAATGCCTGCGACGGTCGCCCGGCCGGCGGCAACGGTTGCACGAAGCGGTCCTGCTCGCGCACGTAATAGGGCACGGAGAGTCTCTGCCGTGTAGTCTCTTGCGCGATGATGGTGGTGCCGCGATCGCCGAAGTATTCGTTGCCGCCGACATGATCAAGATGCCAGTGCGTGTTGAACAGCGTACTCACGCGATCGCCGCCCGGCAGATCCGCAAGCGCTTCGATCAGCGCGGCCGTGAACCGGGCGTCACCGCTGTCGACCATCACGCGGCCCTGCGCCGTGCTGCGCACCAGAACATTGCCGCCTGCGCCGGAAATCAGGTGAAATCCGTCACCCGGCGAAGTGACCTGCACACTGTCGGCTGCACGCGCAGTGCCGGGCCAGTACGGCAGCGTAGTGGCCGCCAGCGTTGCCGCCGCACCGTGCAGGAAAGCGCGGCGCCCGGCAGAGGTTACACCGGCGGACACCATCGCGCGTTCAGACCCCTGCGATTTCGCCGGTACTGTCAGAAAACTCCGTCAGCTCGAACCCGACCTTGTTCAGCATGGTCAGGTGCAGATTGGTGAGCGGCGTGAATTCGGGCAGATCGATGAACTGGCCGCCGTTCAGCGTGCCGTTGGCCCCGCCAACCAGAACGTTCGGCAGCGGATAGTTGTTGTGCCGGTCGCTGTTGCTCATGTTCGAGCCGTACAGCAACATGGAGTGATCTAGCAGCGTGCCATCGCCGTCCGGCGTGGCTGCGAGCTTCGCTACGAAGTCGGCGAAACGCTGCACATGATATCGCTGAATCTGCACCAGGCGTTCCAGCCGTCCGATATCGTTCGCATGGTGTGACAGGGGATGGAAGGCATCGGGCACACCAATATGGTTGTAGGTGCGATTCGTGCCCTCGGCCGACATGATGTAAGACGCGACCCGAGTGAGATTCGCCTGATACGCAATCGCAATCAGATCGAACATCAGCCTGACCTGCTCGTCGAAGGAATCGAGCTCGCCTATGGGGGCTGCGGGCAGCGTGACACCCGAAAGGTCGCGCTGCTCGGCGCGCTCCACGCGACGCTCGATCTCGCGCACGGTATCGAGGTACTCGCTCAACACCCTGCGATCGCCGGCACCCAGCGTACGCTGCAGCTCGGACGTGCGCTCGGCGATCATGTCCAGAATGCTCTTCGTCTGGTTCGCGATGGCCTCGCGCTCCTCCGGCGTATCACCCTCGCCGAACAGCTGCATGAACACCTTGCGCGGATTGAATTCCATGGGCAGCGGCGAGGTCGCATTGCGGAACGAAAGCGT
>JBJHBW010000059.1:0-6588 GCA_050485685.1 Gammaproteobacteria bacterium | reverse complement strand
CTGGCGGCGATCGAGTCGAAGTCCGGTGGCACGTTCGCCTATGAGGTTCGCAACTACAATCGTTCCATTGGCGCGCGCCTGTCCGGTGAGATCGCCCGCCGCTGGGGCAACTACGGCATGAGCGACACGCCCATAGAAGTACAGCTGACCGGTACGGCTGGCCAGAGCTTCGGCGCATGGAATGCCGGCGGACTGCGCATGTTCCTGGAAGGCGATGCGAACGACTACGTCGGCAAGGGCATGGCCGCCGGGGAACTGATCATCCGCCCGCCCGCCGGCAGCAAGTTCGAAAGCCGGCATACGCCAATCATAGGCAACACCTGTCTGTACGGTGCGACCGGCGGCCGCCTGCTCGCCGCGGGTCTCGCCGGCGAACGTTTCGCGGTGCGCAACTCCGGCGCCGTCGCGGTCGTGGAAGGCACCGGCGATCACTGCTGTGAATACATGACCGGCGGTGTGGTTGCGGTGCTGGGCCGCACGGGCCTGAACTTCGGTGCCGGCATGACCGGCGGATTCGCCTACGTGCTGGATCTGGAGCGCGATTTCGTCGATCGTTACAACCATGAGCTGATCGACATCCATCGCATCAACACCGAGGACCTGGAGTCGCACCTGCAGCATCTGCGCGAGCTGATTGTCGAGCACACTGAACTCACCGGCAGTGCGTGGGGGCAGACGATTCTCGATGATTTCCGCTCGTTCCTTGGCAAGTTCTGGCTGGTCAAGCCCAAGGCGGCCCAGTTGCACGAGCTGATCGATTCACTGCGCCGTGCCGCCTGAGCGGCGGATCTGTCATGACTGATAAACGTCCATTGCAATTTCTCGAGATTCCGCGCCAGGACCCGGATAAGACCGCGGCCGAAGAGCGTATCCGTACGTTCAGGGAAATCTACGGTCATTACGCCGCCGAGCAGGCGGCCGACCAGGCCGGGCGTTGCCTGGATTG
The DNA here is from genome assembly GCA_050485685.1 of Gammaproteobacteria bacterium. Classification (GTDB taxonomy): domain Bacteria; phylum Pseudomonadota; class Gammaproteobacteria; order Steroidobacterales; family Rariloculaceae; genus JBJHBP01. The sequence goes on along the minus strand of JBJHBW010000059.1, from coordinate 5,642 downwards.
CGGCAACCCGTACTGCGAGTGGAAGTGCCCGGTACACAACTACATTCCGAACTGGCTGAAGCTGATCAACGAGGGAAACCTCTTCCAGGCCGCCGAGCTGTCGCATCGCACGAACTCGCTGCCGGAGATCTGCGGCCGCATCTGTCCGCAGGATCGCCTGTGTGAAGGTGCGTGTACGCTGAATGATGGTCTGGGCGCGATCGCGATCGGCAACATCGAGAAATACATCACCGATGAAGCGCTGAAGCAGGGCTGGAAGCCGGATCTTTCCGACGTGAAAGACACCGGCAAGCGTGTCGCCGTGGTCGGGGCGGGGCCGGCGGGTCTTGGCGCTGCCGACGTACTGGTGCGCAATGGCATCAAGCCGGTCGTGTATGACCGCTATCCGCGCATAGGCGGCCTGCTCACTTTCGGGATCCCGCCGTTCAAGCTGGAGAAGGAAGTCGTGGACCGTCGCGAGGAACTGATGCGCGGCATGGGTGTGGAGTTCGTGCTCAACACGGAAATCGGTCGTGACATCCCGTTCCAGGATCTGGTCGACGAATATGACGCGGTGTTTCTCGGTCTGGGTACCTACACGTACGTGCGCGGCGGATTTCCGGGCGAGGAGTTGCCCGGTGTGTACGAGGCACTGCCGTATCTGATCGGAAACATCCGCCGGCAGCTGGATCTGGAAGAAGACTCGCACCGTTTCGTCAATCTCAAGGGCAAGCGCGTGATCGTGCTTGGCGGTGGCGACACCGGCATGGACTGCAACCGCACCGCGATTCGCCAGGGCGCAAAGCGTGTCACCTGCGTTTATCGTCGCGACGAGGAAAACATGCCCGGCTCGCGCCGCGAAGTCATGAACAGCAGGGAAGAGGGCGTGCAGTTCCTTTTCAACCGCCAGCCGGTTGAGATCGTCGGCAAGACGGCCGTCGAGGGCGTAAAAGTCGTTGAAACCCGCCTTGGCGAGCCCGGTCCCGGCGGCAGGCGAAGGCCTGAAGTCGTGCCCGGCACCGAGAAGGTGCTGGCGGCCGACGCGGTCGTGATCGCTTTCGGTTTTCGTCCCAGCCCGGCGGACTGGTTCACCGATTTCAATCTCGAGACGCATGCGAACGGGCGTATACGCGTGAGCCGTCTCGGTGAGAACCGCTTCCAGACGACCAACCCGAAGGTGTTCGCCGGCGGTGACATGGTGCGCGGTTCGGATCTCGTGGTCACCGCTGTATTCGAGGGGCGTGAGGCGGCGAAGAGCATCGCGCGCTATCTTGGTGTCTGAGAGGCAGCTCTGATCGGGGGATCCTCTGATTGACGGCAGCAGGCAAGCGAATGAGGACGCGCAGTTGATAGCGGCGCCGGGCGAACCGCTGCCTGCGCATGCCGTCCTCGCAGTGCCGGTTGTACCTCCGTTTCCCGAAGGCTCGCAGACAGCCCTTTTCGGTATGGGCTGTTTCTGGGGGCCGGAACGCATGTTCTGGCAACAGCCGGGCGTTGTGACCACCGCAGTGGGCTATGCCGGCGGAACCCTTGCCAACCCGGACTATCGCCGCGTCTGCGGTGGCGGTACCGGCCACGCCGAAGTCGTGCTGATCGTGTTCCGACCCGGGCAGATCACCTTTGCCCAGCTGCTGAAACTGTTCTGGGAGTCACACGATCCGACCCAGGGCATGCGTCAGGGGAACGATATCGGCAGCCAGTATCGTTCTGCGATCTTCACCTTTGACGCTCAGCAGCACGAACTGGCGGTGCGCAGTCGCGCGCTGTTTCAGCAGCATCTGAGCGCGGCCGGCCGCGGCGAGATTACAACGCAGATCACTGCTGCGACGCGATTCTGGTATGCCGAGGATTATCACCAGCAGTATCTGGCGAAGAATCCGGCCGGGTATTGCGGGGCCGGGGGGACCGGGGTGCGGTTTGGGCCTGACGAGCTGAGGTGAGTGACTCGACCGTGTCGCAGATCACCCTCGGGACTTTGATGCGGGTGAAGGATCGTGCGCCGCGGCGGGGAACTGTGCGCGGATGGTGACGCCTTTGTTGTCGTCGCGGTTGGTTGCGGACACGGTGCCGCCGTGGAAACGAACGATCAGGGCTACGATGTAGAGACCGAGGCCGAGGTGGCGATTCGACCGGCCGTCGTGGTCGCGTACGGAAACCAGTGAGTCGAACAGCTGGTCTTTCATGTGTTCGGGCAGCGGTGGACCTTCGTTTGTCATCGCCAGCTCAACCAGCCCGCCTTCGTGCTTCAGTTCGACAACGATCTCGCTGTCGTCCGGGCTGAAGCTGACGGCATTGTCGATGAGCTTGTCCAGCATCTGCGCGATCAGGTCCGGGGAGCCAGCGATCATCGTGCCGGAACCGGCACCGCCAATGGCGCTGGAGCCGGAAAAGCCGTTGCCGTCGAGCCGGAAGCGGCGTTTCGCATGCACGTCGCGGTACGCAATCACGCAGCTGCTGATGACCTCCGCCAGATCGAAGCGCTGCCTTGCGGTGTCGGTCACCGCCTGTTCTATTGCGGTGGCCTCGCTCATTGCGTTGATCAGCGCATCCAGTCTCTCCGTTCCTTCGCGTATGCGGCCCAGATACGGTGCCAGCGCTGCCGGCGGCTGTTCGCGGGCTATGTTGTCCAGCGACGTGGACACGACGGCCAGCGGAGTGCGCAGTTCGTGCGCGAGCTTGCCCTTGAGGCTGCGCAGGTAGTCCGTGTAATCGCGCAGGCGACGCAGCAGGTCGCCCACGCTGCGCGACAGCGCACCGATTTCATCGCGCGCCTTCTGGCCCGGCACGGATGCCCTGATATCGCCTTTCGGCCCCATGGCCGTGCCGGTCGCGTACGCCAGCCGGTGAATACGCACCGACAGCCAGGTCGCATATCCAAGCAGCGCCAGCGCGGCCACTACACTGGCCAGCAGCGTGAACCCCAGCAGCCGCACCAGCGCGTCGTTGGTCAGTGTCAGGATAGCGTCGCTGCCGGTCTCCAGGATCAGCGCGCCCTGCACGCCCTGGGTGCCCACGATCGGCACCGCTGCGGCCACGATGGAGCTGGCGTCCGTACTGCGCCGGTACCAGCGGGTTTGTGCCTCGCCGTTCAATGCGGTACGCAGCGCCGGCTCGGCGAGAAATCCGGGCGGCTGCTCGAAGCCGTCATAGGTCGGATCCTCACGGCTGAGAATCAGGCGCAGCAGATTCGCAAAGAAGCCCTGTTCGTCGTCTGCCGGCATGTCCGGGCGCGGGATCGATCTCAGCGACCCGCCGTCGTAAAGCACCCAGCCCTGGGCATCGACGATGCGCAGGCGTCGGCCCGGCTGCAGGAACGGCGCGGCAATCCCGGCGAGCTCGGGTTGCTGGTAGATCAGTGGTCCTGGTGCGAACTGGGGATGACGCCACGATGTCGCCAGCGATGCGGTGTAGCCGCCTGCGTCAGCACCGCTGCCCGGCGTGACATCCACCACGCCCAGGCCCAGCACGGGTTCGGAGCCGAGCAGCTCCAGAGGTATGCGAACTTCTGCCGCATAGCCGGCCTGCGTTGTCACCCAGACCGCAAACACGCGTTCTTCTATCGTATTGCCGGGCAGAAAGGCGGGGGGCGAAGTGCCGCGTGCCGGCACCACACCGGGCGCGGCCGTATTCAGGACCAGCCAGCGCTGAGTATCGACGCCGGTTGCCAGCAGCAGCCGGTCGCCGTAGGGCGACTGTCCCGGTGCGCGGGGATACACCACCTGCGAATCCGCAATGTCCACGTGCAGGTAGAGGTGGCGGTCGTAGATGCCGGCCCTGAACCTGCCGTTGTTTCCCAGCGGTCTGTCGTGTTCCTCGCCAAGGCCCCAGTCGTCGCGATAGCCGTCGACTCGCGGCGCGGCGGGCAGGGCGTGCGCGTAAATGACCGCCTCGCCGTCGCTGCCGGGATGACGGGCCGCGATCTGCGTTGCCGGTGCGAACGCGCCGGCCATCGTCGTTGCACTGGCCTGCAGTGACTGCTCCAGTCCGGTGCGCAGCACGCCCTCCATCTCGGTGACGTAGCGCCATCCCGCCCACGGCAGCACCAGAGTGAGCAGAGCGACCAGCAGCAGTTGCGTGCGCAGCGACATCCGACTAGTGCGATGGTGGCAGGCGGATCATGCGGTGCGCCAGCGATAGCCCATGCCGTAGACCGTCTCTATTGCATTGAAGTCCGGGTCCACAGCCGCAAACTTGGCGCGTATGCGTTTAACCTGCGACGTGACGCTGCTGTCGTCCATGACGGTATTCGCGGCCTTCATCAGCTGTTCGCGATTGCGCAGGTGGCCGGGGTGTTGTGCCAGTGCGTGCACGACCCAGAACTCCGTCAGCGTAAGTCCCACCGGCTGATCCTTCCACATCGCGCTCATGCGGTCGCGGTCCAGTACAAGATCTCCACGTGTCAGGGGTTCACTTGCGCCATCCTCGGAGCTCAATACATCGATGCGCCGAAAAAGGGTCGCGACCCTGGCGAGCAGGTGATCGATGCTGATGCTCTTGGTCAGATAATCGTCGGCGCCCAGTCGCAGGCCCGACACCGCATCGAGCTCGCTTTCGCGTGCCGTCAGGAAAATGATGGGCAGACGCGCCGAACGCGCACGCAGCTCGCGGCACAGCTCAAAGCCACCCTCGACCTCGGCGCCGAGATTGATGTCTATGATGACAAGATCCGGGAGCCGATCGCGAAACGAGGTCAATGCATCCTGGCGCGAGGCGAACCCGCTGACGCGGTAACCCTGGCGACGCAGGGCGGCGATGTAATTATCACGAATCGCGGCTTCGTCCTCGACGACGGCGACCAGTCTGCTGGCAGTCATGAATGGATTCTCGCGCCTGCCTGGCACAGGGTCCACCGGGTTGTTCGTGTCATCGGATTTCCAGCCCCTCCGCTGCCGCAGCACAGCGTTCCAGGGCGAGCCGAAGGATTGCCGCTACCGAGATCGCGTCCGTGATCTTTCCGGCCAGCACCCGGGCGACCACTGCATCAAACGGGAAAGCCCCGACCGCCAGTTCCTCCGTGGGTTCCGGTGCCTGATCGCCGGGCGTCAGATCCTCGGCCACATAGACAATACCAAGCTCATCAGTGATCGAGTTCGATGTATGCAGGCGCATCAGCTCACGCCAGCGTGCCGCGGACAGCCCGGTTTCCTCGCGCAGTTCGCGCCGGGCCGCGGCCAGTGGATGTTCGCCGGCCTCCGTGTCATCGTCACGGGCATCTGCACGACCCTTCCTCGCACCACCCATGGGCAGCTCCCAGGAATAATGATCCAGCGTGTACCTGTGCTGGCCGACCAGAAAAATGTTGTCCTGATCATCGAGAGCGATCACCGCGACAGCGATGTTTCTGAAGCAGACCTTGCCGTACTGGCTCTCGCTGCCGGAGGGATTGATGACGCGATGATCCTCCACCCGTATCCACGGGTTCTCGTATACCGTGCGTCGGCTCAGCATGGTCCAGGGTGAGTGTTTGGCGGAGGAATCCGACATGGTGCTCCTGACGGCGGTTCGCGGCGGGTTAGTATGGAATGCGAAATCTTCGGTACAGCGCGGCCAGCAGCCACGGCGGGCCCAGCATCACGAACAGCAGGGACTGCAGCAGGCTGCGCCAGGTTCCGGAGTGGTGAACGGTCTGCGCTGCCAGCGCTGTTGCCAGTGCGATCACAGAC
>JBJHBW010000058.1:0-7130 GCA_050485685.1 Gammaproteobacteria bacterium | reverse complement strand
AGCTGAGGTCGTCGCGAAAGGCTCTCAGCCACTGGCGTACCACGCTGGCATTCTGCGGCCCCATTCGAATCATGATCTTGCGCCCGGCGGAGAGCGCTTCCAGCTCCCCGTCGGCGTATTCGTACAGAACGTTCGGCTGGGTCAGCTCTATTGCGCCTCGGGGTTGCGGGCCGCTGAGCAGATGTTCGATCACTTCGAGCAGGCGCTGGTGGAAATTGCCGTCGCCGTGTCCGAGTTCCTCATAAGCCTGTCTGAGCAGCGGATAGAAACGTCGGTAGAGATTTGCGGTCGCCCGAGTGTCGGTGCGTGCCAGCAGGTCCACAAGCCCGGTGTAGCGGTCGTAGTTCTCAGGGTTCAGCACCAGCCTATCCTCGGGGCCTGCGACCATGAAGCTGCCGGGCACAGGTGCTACGGGGCGCTGGCGTTCACTGATGTGATCGCGTGGCAGGTTGTCGATTGTGACGACAACATTGCGAACCACGTTCTCCGTCACCAGCAGCGCAGTCAGCCTGTCCGCGCCCAGCAGTTCGGCCAGCCAGTCCAGTGCTTCTTCGTCACTGTCGTCCAGCGGCGGAAGGGGCACCTCCGGCGCCTGTGTCGGCTGCTGATCGGCACCGGCGGCAAGGGCCGGCGGTGTTTCGGTCGGCGGGCGTTCTATACGTGTGAGGCCGGCAGGCTCGGAAGGCGCCGGCGCCGAAGCGGCGGAATCGGGTGCTGCAGGCGCTCCGCTGCCGCTCAGAAAGTAATGAATGCCTGCGGCCAGTAGCGCGAACAGCAGTGCGATGGCTGCTACCCATGGCCAGATCGAATTCTTCATCCCGGCTTCCTGCCCGTGAATGTGCCCCGTGAATCTGCGTTGAAACTATACTGGAGTCCGGCGAGCGCAGCACGGTTACGGAAAACTCATGCGCAAGGCGCTGTTGATCATTGCAGGCGGCTATCTGGCGCTGGTGGGACTGATGTTTCTGACCCAGCACAGCCTTTTGTATCTGCCCGACATTCCCGGGCGGGCACTGACCGCCACGCCCGAAGCCGTCGGTCTTGCCTATGAGGATGTCACGCTGACCACTGAGGACGGCGTGACACTGCACGGCTGGTGGCTGCCTGGAGAAACCGATACCACGCTGCTGTTTTTTCACGGTAATGCGGGCAACATCTCGCACCGCCTGCATTCGCTGCGCCAGTTTCGCAGTCTTGGCATGTCGGTGCTGATCATCGACTATCGCGGCTATGGACAGAGCGAGGGCCGGCCGGACGAGCAGGGCACTTACCGCGACGCCCGCGCGGCCTGGCGTCATGTGACCGAGCAGCGCGGCGTTGCGCCGCGCGATGTCGTCGTGTTCGGGCGTTCACTGGGAGGTGCCATCGCCGCCTGGCTGGCGGCGCAGAAGTCACCCGGCGCGCTGATCGTCGAAGGTGCGTTCACGTCCATACCGGATCTGGGGCAGGAGCTGTACTGGTATCTGCCGGTGCGCTGGCTGAGCCGCTTCCATTATCCCACCCGAGAGTATCTGGCCAGCACCGACAGCCCGGTCCTGATCGTGCACAGTCGTGACGACGAACTGGCGCGTTTCCATCATGGAGAGGCGCTGTATGAATCAGTGGCCGGAAACGCGCAGCTGCTTGAGCTGACAGGGTCACACAACGAGGCGAGCCTGCGCGATGAGGCGCGTTATCTGGACGGGATTGCTGAGTTTCTCGGCGGGCAGGGTCTTGCGGTAATCGGCCGCTCAGAAAGCTCGTTCCGCAGTCTTCTTCCGTCAACGCGTCAGATCAACGCAGACGCCGGACAACACAGGAGTGGTCAATGAGTGTCAGAACCGTATTGCGGGCAGGCGATCCGCGTCTGCGTCAGCCGGCTGCACAGGTGACGGCGTTCAACGAACCCTGGCTGCGGGACCTGGTGGCCGACCTGATAGACACCATGCATGCTTTCGACGGAGCGGGGCTTGCCGCGACGCAGATCGGCGAACCCTGGCGTGTGGTGGTGTTCGGGTTTGAGGCGAATCCACGCTACCCGCAGGCGGAATCGGTGCCTTTCACTGTGCTCGTGAACCCTGTCATCACAGCGCTGGATGATGAGATGGAAGAAGACTGGGAGGGATGTCTGAGTGTGCCCGGTCTGCGTGGTCGGGTGTCAAGACATGCTCGCGTACGCTATCAGGGGTTTGATCCCACCGGTGTGACCATAGATCGGAACGTGTCCGGATTTCATGCCCGCGTCGTGCAGCATGAGTGCGATCACCTGGATGGAATACTTTACCCTCAGCGCATGCACGATCTCAGCACCCTGGGTTTTCTCGAGGAACTTAGAGCCAGTGGCGCTATGTCTGTGCCCGGCGCAGACGATCCGCCGCGTTCCCCCAGAGCATCAGCAGACACGGCGTCATGATCAGCGTCAGTACCGTCGCGAATGCCAGACCGCCCGAGATCGCGGTCGACAGCTGCGTCCACCACTGCGTGGATGGACCGCCGCTCTGAATTTCGCGGGTAATGAAGTTGATATTCAGGCCCAGTACCATAGGCATCAGACCGAGTATCGTCGTAACCGTGGTCAGCAGTACCGGTCTGAGTCTTTCCGCGCAGGTCAGCAGAATCGCATCTCGCACGGCCACACCCTGACGGCGGATCAGGTTGAAGGTGTCTATGAGCACGATATTGTTGTTCACGACGATGCCGGCCAGCGCAATCACGCCTATGCCGCTCATGACGATGCCGAAAGGCTGATTGGTGATCAGAAGTCCCAACAGTACGCCTACGGTTGAGAAGACAACGGCCGACAGGATCAGCAGGGCCTGGTAGAAGCTGTTGAATTGTGTGACCAGTATGATGGCCATCAGAAACAGCGCCACCGCGAATGCAGTCTTCAGAAATTCCTCTGCTTCGCGCTGGTCCTGATCTTCGCCCTTGAACACCACGTTCACAGCCGGATCCAGGTCCGCGGTTTCCAGCCAGCGCTGCAGCTCCCTCACCTTGTCGTCGGCGAGAACGCCGTCCGCCACGTCGGCGCTGATGCGCATCACCGGAATGCCGTCCGTGCGCTGCAGGGTCCCCACGCGCGGCGAGGCGGTGCGCTGCACGAAGTTGCTAACCGGCACCGGCCCTCCTGGCGTCGTCACACGCACCCGGTCCAGCTGCAGCAAGCTGCGATATTCCTCCGGGAAGCGGATTCGGATCTCCACCTCGTCATCGGCATCATCGGGGCGGTAATCGCCGATGTGTATGCCATTGGTGACGAGCTGTATCGCATTGCCTACGGTGGTCAGGTCGGTGCCGAAGCGCGCGGCCTCGGTACGATTGACCTGCAGGCGCCACTCTATTCCGGGAATCGGCCGCGTGTCGGCAATATCGACCAGCCCACCCAGAGACTCCATGCCTGCGCGTACCTGCGCAATCGCATCGGTGAGCAGGTCGACGCGCCTTGAGGCGAGTTCGAGCTGTATGGGCTTGCCGGTGGGTGGTCCCGACTCCTGACCCTGGGTCTCGATCATGATGCCGGCGATATCCGCCGTGCGTTCCCTGACTTCAGCCAGGATCTGCGCCGCCGGCCGGCGCTCATGCCACTCCACGAATCGCATCTGGATGCGACCTATCGTGTCCTCGTCGGCCTCATCGTCAAAGCGCAGGCCACTGCGCGCATAGACCGATCTCAGCTCCGGCATGCCCAGAATGCGAGACTCGACCTGGCGTACCAGCGCATCTCTTTCCGCCACGGACAGGTCGCCGCGCGCGTGAATGTTGACCACGGCCTGCGACGGCTCGACGCTGGGGAAAAACTCGAATCCCCGCCCGTACAGGGCATACAGCGTATATACGGCAGCCAGCATGATCGTTGCGCCGATGAAGATCTTTCCCGGATGCCGCAGCGCCCCGCGCAGCACGGTGATGTAGACGCCCGCCGCGCCGCGTACCGCGGCGAGTCTCGCTGCAACGTCTTCGTCGCCGGTAATTGCGCGTGTCGCACCTACGGGAGCGCCGTCCGAGGCCAGCGCCTGCTGTCTGCCGATCAGCGAACCGACGGTTGGCACGAACAGCAGCGCCATGACCAGCGAGGCGGTCAGCGTGGTCAGCAGCGTGATCGGCAGGTACTTCATGAACTCGCCGGCTACGCCCGGCCAGAACAGCAGCGGCAGAAACGCCGAAAGCGTCGTCGCGGTGGCTGCGGTGATCGGCCAGGCCATGCGCTTTGCGGCAAGAATGTAGGCCTGCGTGCGTGTGAAGCCGTCACGCAGATTGCGGTCGGCAAGCTCCACCACGACGATGGCGCCGTCCACCAGCATGCCTACCGACATGATCAGCGAGAACAGCACAACGATATTGATGCTGTAGCCGGCCACGGCCAGGACCAGGATCGCGGTCAGGAACGAGCCGGGGATGGCCAGTCCTACGAGACCTGCAGAGCGCGGACCCAGCGCCGCAAGCACGACGATCATGACCAGCAGCACGGCCGCCAGCACATTGTTCTGCAGGTCGCCGAGCATCATGCGTACGTCTTCCGAGCTGTCCTGTGTGAACGTCACCTCGACGTTCTCCGGCCAGAACTGACGTTCCTGCTCGACTGTGAAACGGACCATGTCGACGACGTCGACAATGTTTGCGCCTATGCGTTTGGAAATCTCGAGCGCAACCGTGGGCTGGCCATTCAGCCGCGCGTAGCCTTCCGGATCCTTGAACGTGCGCCTGACGGTTGCGATGTCCTGGAATGTGACCGTGCGCAGCCCGTCGGTCTTGACCGGCAGAGTCAGTATCGCTTCCAGATCCTCGAACACGCCGGGGACCTTGACCGCGAATCGGCCGCTGCCGGTATCCAGCGCGCCGGCCGCGACCAGCCGGTTACTGCGCGCCACGAAGTTGAGTACGTCCTGATAGTCGAGGTTGTAGCTCTCCAGTCTCACGGGATCGATGATGACTTCCAGCAGCTCGTCGCGATCACCGGCGACCTCGGCACGCAGCACTCCGGGCAGGCCTTCCAGCGTGTCGCGCAGGTTGCGTGCCAGTGAGACCAGCGCACGTTCCGGCACGTTGCCGTGCAGTTGCACGACCAGAACCGGGAACAGCGCGATATTCACCTCGTTGACGGTGGGCTCATCGGTATCGGCAGGCAGGTCGACCTTGGCCATGTCGACTTTTTCACGTACGTCGGCGAGCGCCCTGGCGGAATCGAAACCCGCTTCAAACTCCAGTACCAGTACGGCGCTGCCCTCCGCCGCGCTGGCGCGCAGTTCGCGCAGGCCTTCAACCGTGCGCAGCTCCTTTTCCATGGGGCGGATCAGCAGCCTTTCGGCATCTTCAGGCGAAATGCCGTCGTGACTGACATTCACATACAGAAGCGGAATGGCGACATCCGGTTCGGCTTCCTTGGGAATGGTCAGGTAACTTGCCGAGCCACCGATCAGCAGCACCAGCAGGACCAGCAGTACCGGCCGCGGATGATTTACGAACGCTGTGATCAGGGCATTCATGGGTTCACTGTCGAATCGACCGGCACACAAGCCACGGCCGTCAGCGCGGCTGTGCCCCGGAACCTGAGGTTTCCATGACCGGCTCCACGGTTTCGCCGGGCGAGACGAAGCCCTGTCCGACTGAAATGATCTGAATTGAATCCGGCAGTCCAGAGACCCAGATGCCGTCGCTGGCGGAGCTGACTATATCGACCGGATAGAAGCGCACGGTATTGCTGTCATCGACGGCCTTGACGCCGACGGCGCCGGCGTCGCTCAGCGCAAGAAGGGCAGAGGAAATGAAGTGGGCCTCGATTTCGTCCGCCTGCAACCTGAGCTCGGCGCTGAGACCCGCACGCAGCGCTCCGGAGGGATTCGGTGCGGCAAGTTCTATGCGGAAAGTGCGCGTAGCTTCGTCGGCCACTGGTGCAACATAGCGAACCGTTCCTTCAAGTGCCGTGCCGTCAACCGCCGTCGCGCTGCCATGACTGCCAGCTTCCAGCATGGCCACTTCGCGTTCACTGACTTCGCCAACGATGATCAGCGGGTCGGTGTCCACCAACCGTGCGACAGGATCCCCGACACTGACGAAATCACCGAGTTCCACGTAACGTTCCTGCATGATCGCATCGAACGGTGCGATCACACGGGTTCTGGCCATGTCCTGTTCGATCTGCTGCAGCGTAGCGCGAGCGGCCTGCAGTCGCGCATAGGATTCGGCGATCTGCACGTCAGCGGCGAGCTGCTGGCCGCGCAATCGCTGTGCGGCTTCATACTGCAGTTCCATGTAAGCCACCTGCGCCTGTGCTTCTTCCAGACGCGCAGGACGTTCGCGCAGGTCCAGGCTTGCCACCGCATCGCCGCTTCGGACCATGCGTCCACGCTCAGCACCGATGGCAATAACGCGCCCTTCAGTTTCGGCACGCAGTTCGACGGCACGGTTGGCTTCGGTGCGGGCGCTGACCGTGATCTCGCGTGTGAGCATGCGCGCTTCTGACTTTCGTACCGTCACGCGCATGGCCGGCCGCGTGTCATCAGTACGGGAGGCAGCGGTACCTGTGTTGCCGCGCGGATGGTCGCTCGTGTCGTGGAGGCCGCCATCCGCTTTTCCGCTGGTGCCGGCACCCGTGAGCATCCATATCGTAGCCGCCAGTGCGATACCGGCGGCAAGCAGGACGGAACTGGAGGGGCGCGGTACCGGCATTGCGTATCCTTGTGCTGAGAAATTCGTCAGGAACGGTGGTTCGGATTCAGCAGGTTTCGTGCCAGTCTGACGTGATTCGATAACTGATTGAAAATCATGGGAGCAGCACTGTGATGCTGCGTGAGCGCCAGACCCGGAGTGGCGCCGAATACTATCAGCTGGCGAGATTTGCCAAAAGACTGGAATTTCACACCACTAAGGTAACGGCAACTCTGCTGCGGCTGGTTCTGCCATCCATCGCCACTGGACGGCCCATCCTGCAGTCGCGCCGGTCAGGGCACCAGGACGGCAGCGCCGCTGATACGGCCCTCGCGCAGATCCACCAGCGCACGGTTCGCTTCGGACAACGGATAGGCGTTGGTCGATGTGCGCACCGGCACGGACGGCGCCAGACGCATGAATGCGTCCCCGTCCGCACGGGTCAGGTTCGCCACCGACTGAATGCTTCTCTCTCCCCACAGCCATGCGTAAGGGAAAGTCGGAAT
>JBJHBW010000057.1:0-7424 GCA_050485685.1 Gammaproteobacteria bacterium | reverse complement strand
CGACCGTATCCACAGCCAATGCCCAGGGCGGTTTCGGCCCTCCGCAGCTGACACGATTCGACGTGGCCGACAACATCTACACACTGCGTAATGCCACCTCCGGCAACTCGACGATGCTCGTCGGTGAGGAAGGTGTGATTCTTGTCGATGCCAAGATGCCACAGGACCACGACGGCATGATGGAACTGATCCGTGAGGTGACGGATGCACCCGTGCTGTATGTAATAAACACTCACATGCATCCGGATCATGTCGGCGGCAACCCCGGTATGCGCGGAGTGGGTGCCCACCTCATCGCTTCCGAAAATGCGCGCCGCATCATGGTTGAGCGCGGACAGCCGGGACTGCCCAGCATCACCTTCAACGACTTCATGCGTATCTGGCTCGACGACATGCCGGTGGATCTGCACTGGTTCGGACGCGGCCATACCGACGGCGATGTCATCGTCCACCTGCCCACCCGCAGCATGGTCATCATGGGCGACCTGTTCGCCCTGTACGGGCCTTACCGTGCGGTGGTCGACTACAGTGCCGGCGCCAGCATGGCCGAATGGCCTGAAACGCTGGAGCGCGTGCTGGAACTTGATTTCGATACCGTGATCCCCGGTCACAGCGGCACGACCGATCGCGCCAACATCGAGGGATACATCGAATACCTGCGCAACACCGCAGAGATGGTCCGGGAGATGAACGCCCAGGGGCGTTCGCGCGAAGACATTCAGGCGGTGCTGCAGTCGGAGTTCAACTGGGGCGGTCTGGAGATGCAGGTCGGCCTGACCGGCCTGATCGAAGAATTGCGCTAAGAGAAGCGCTGACCGCGACGCACGCCGCGTTGCCGGCCAAAACGTAAGGAGTTCAGTGAATGAAACAGACTGTCATGAAGGCACCGCCATCGTCCGCCAACAAGATCGTGGATGTGCCGGATCCGTACAAGCACATCTTTGAACAGCGCGGCGTACGCGGCACGTTTGTAGGCCACACTGAGCAGGACAGCCCCTGGGTGCCTTTCGGTGAAAACGCCGCCATCAAACACCTCGCCTTCGACGTGCGCCACAATATTTTCAGCAACATCCTCTGGATGAAGCGCAAGGCGGTGGTCGGCACACATTATCACCGCGGCAAGATCGTCATGGTCTGCCTTGAAGGCAGCGCGCGTTATCTGGAGTATGACTGGGTCGCAGAACCCGGCTCATTCATTCATGAGGTACCGGGCGAAGCACATACCCTGGTGACCGATCACCCTGACGGCTGCAAGCTGTTCGGCTGGATGCAGGGCGCCATCGATTTCTACGACGAGCATGCCCAGTTCGTGCAGACAGTTGACGTGTTCTGGTTCATCGACCACTACGAGAGCTACTGCAAGGAACACGGGATTCCGATCAATCCCCAGCTCTATATCTGACGCCTGCACCGGAACCTCCGGCTATCGCCTCTGACTGACCGGAGGGGCCTTACCCGCCCTTACCGGTCGGTTCAGTGGCGCGCAGATTGAACGTACGCAGCCTCAAGGCTGGCGACCACTTCACGAATGTCGGGCACCGATACCGTCCCACCGGCACGCAACAGCGTATTTCGCAGGCGTTCATCGGCGCTCAACGGTGTCTCGTCACTGAGATAACCCCGATCGGCCAGCCAAGCCTCGAGTTCCTCCGCCTTGGCTTTCTGAAAGCGTTTCACATCGCCCGCATGAAGACATTGCAGCAGGGCGCGCGCATCGCCGCCGCACTGTTCAGCCAGGGTCGTGACCTCGTCAATGAAAGTTGTCGTGACGGCCCCCGAAAGCTCGAGCGCATTTCTATCCACCGGCCGGCCGCGCCCGATGTGCCAGAGCTCCGTCCAGACCTCTGCTGACCTGATACGACCCAGCACCTGCTCACGCATACGGGCATCCCCGACAGCCGCCGAAGCGGCATCGCTCATCAGCAGTTCGCGCAACGGCCCGACATGCGTGACATGCCAGTCACTGATCAACCGGTGCAGCAAGGGCAGATGGTCGCGCAGCAGATAGAACGCATGGATTGCAGAGGCGCCCATTACAGGCTGCAAAGGCGGCACGCGCAGGATCCTGGCATAGGCTTGCGCGCTCATGGCGTCAGGCGCCGGCACGCTGCTGACCTGGGGCAACTCGAAATCCGTAGCGCTTGCCGGCGCAGTCCCGAAACGCACCCGCGGCAGATCAATGTGATGGGCAGGGCGGCCGCCGGCCTTTTCCCAGCGCATGACATCCAGCGGCTGAGCGGAGAGATAGAAGACCTGTCGCTGTTCTTCATCCACCATCTGCTGAAAAGCCTGCACCATGCTCGCGAACCGTTCCGGATCGGTGGTCGTCAGCGCCTCATCGAGAAACACCGGCAATGTTTCAGCGCCCTGCTCCATCGCACCCGACCACGCAAGTCGCACCGCGATCAGCAACTGCATGTGCGTACCCGTGGACAGCTCGGCCATTTCATGCAGCACACCACTCTCGTTATCGCGAGCACGCAGCGTGCCGTCGCTGTCGATTTCCAGTCGATAGCGATGATTCGTGAACAGCGCGAACCGGTTGCGTGCCGATGCGAGTATCGCCGGCTCACGCTCGGCGCGATGTTCTGCGGCGACATCATCGATCAGAAACTGACCGGCATCGGCCAGCAGGGCATCGTCGAATGCATCGGCGAGCGCTTCCAGAGCGCGATGATGCGCGAGGCGTGCCTGCTCAAGCCGCTGATCCTCACCGGCGACCTGCAGCCGGGCGCGGATCTCAGCGGCCTCATTACGATGTGCTTCCAGCCTTTCCGCCTGTGCCACAAGCTCCGCAATAATCGTAGTGAGGCCCGCTTCATCATCGCGTTGCACCGACGCAATCAGTTCGGCATCGTTTCCGACTAACGCCTGGCGTTCACGTTCGACAATGCGTGCCTGCTCACATTCCGAAAGCGCAGCGCGATAGTCGGCATAGCGTTCGCAGCGATCGCGCAGCGCCCGCTGATCGGCATCGGGCAGACCCGCTTTCTCAAGCAGCCGCGCGATCTCCTGATCGACCTGCTTCACGTGAACACTGGCGCGCTGATGCTGCTGCGACGCCGTGGCGAGGTCACGCTTGGCCTCCGCCAGCCGTTGGGTGCGCGTCATCAGCTCATCGATGCGTGCCTGCAGCAGTGGCAGTGCCTGCGCAGGTTCGTCTGCGGATTCTCTTCCCGCTTCATCACCGGGGACAGGCAACGAATAACCGGCAAGCACCGCCGACACCCTCGCGATCACCCCGCTCAGCGCCTCGCGCGCAGAGGCCAGCTGCGCGGTCAATCCTGCGCAGCGCTGTTGCGCCCGGTCGTATTCCAGTGCCTGCTGCAGGAAACGCGCAGTGCCTTCGGCGGTCTGCAGCGGCGTGAACCCGAGGCGCTGCGCAAGCTCCCCATGCAACCGCTCGTAGAGCGCCTTTTCATCGTTCAGCGGCTTGAGCTTTTCGGCATTCTGCAGGGCTTGACGCGCCTGCTCCGCCTCCAATCGCAATGTCACCAGCTGGCGCTCGCATTCATTGAGCCAGGCCTGCAGAACCTCTGGCGTGGGTTCAGACGGCACTGCCAGCTGCAAGGCTCCGGCATGTTCGGTGATGCGCTGCATCGTGCCGGCCAGTTCATTACGCAACTGGCGCAGCCCGACAATTGCGATGACGCCACCTGCCGAGGCCACTGCCGCCGAAAGCAGCAATGCAACCGGCCAGGCCTGATGCAGTCCGGTGACACCTTCGACCAGCACCATCACACCGAGAACGACTGCGACCAGTCCACCGATCAGCGCCGATGCTGCGCCCGCGACAATGCCGCGCTGCCGACTCAGTGTCGCCTGACGCAGCCAGCGACGCAGTTCCGCAAGCAGCGACTCATACTGTGCCAGCGTGTCCTCGGCCACCGGCTCGGCAGTTGTGACTGCCTCTAGCTTCACGATCTGGTCACGGGTGTCGCGCAGCTTCTCGGCAATCTCCACTGCACGATCCACAGCAGCGCCGTCCAGCCTGATCGCATGCTTGCCGACAGATTGCCTGGTATCTCCGCCCCCTGCACTCAGACGCCCACCGATGTCGGCCAGCACGCCTTCGGCATCGTCCAGCTCGCGTCGCAGTCGAGCCGCTTCCTGTGCATGCGCGCGAGCGCCGGTGAGGTCCTCCCGCGCAGCGGTCAGTACGCTTATGTCCGGATTGGACTCAGCAAGACCTGTGGCCCTGATCTGCTGCTCGGACAGCGCTCCAGCCTCTGTGGCTGCGATCGCCTCGGATTCGGCCTGCGCACGTCTTGCCAGCAGAGCATCGAGTTCGTCGGCCTCGCGACCCGTGAGCTGATCCATGCCCTGCGGAAAGGCATCCACGCCGGCCTGTGCGATGGCCAGCGCACGCCTGGCATGCAGCCATTCCAGCGCATGCCGGGCCCTGTCGGCACGGACGCGTGCGACTTCCGCTTCCCGGATCTCCCGATCAAGCCCGGACAGTTGCTGGCGTCTGGCTTCAAGTGCCGCATACTCGATGTCCACATCGCGGAGTCGTCGCCGGCAATCCTGCACGGTTCTGGCCTGCGCCTGGCCGTGGCGCGGACCGACTTCGCCACGTCCTCGCGGACGCGCCAGCTGTTCGCGCACGCCATCCAGATCAAAGCCGCCGTAAAGCGACTGCCTGAGCCTGGCCGCAATCTGTTTCTCGGTGCTGCCTGCATCGAGCAGGTCGCGCATGCCCAGCCAGTAACAGCTGAGGAAATCGCCACCGGGCAGTGACGGCGCCTCCGTGCGGCTTCCGTCCAAGCGCCATTCGATCAGCGAACCTGATCGGAGCACGCTGTACCGGCCGGCCGTTGCATCGAATTCCGCTTCCAGTGTCAGGGCGCCGTCATCGCTCGTCTGGCCGCGATCAATCAGGTGGCGCAGCGCACGCACCAGACTGCTCTTGCCGACCGCATTGGGACCGGTGACGATGTTGATGCCGTCAGCGATATCGTCCAGCGAAAACCCCGAGGTGATGCCCGGCAACTGGCTGATCGTCAGGCGACGCAGCTTCATTGCTGACTCTCCTGCTGAGCAAGCAATGCGGTCAGCGCGGCCAGCCCGGACTCGCGCAGCCAGGCGACGACCGCCCGCTCGTGAAGCAGGTCAGAAGGAGATTCTGTATTGCCGGCCCGCGCCTCGCGCAGCGCTGTCCACTGCGGAAGGCGGGCACGTGCTTCCAGTTGCTGGCGTGCGCGGCGCACAAGATCGTCGCAATCGGGATTCCCGGGCCCTTCGTCCAGCGCCAGGATCCGTCGTGCCAGCAGGCCCGGCGGATCGCTGCGGCGCGCAAGATCCACGAGATCGATTTCCGGCAACGCCTCGTGCCGCAGCCGTTCAATGAAATAGTGCGTACCGCGATCACCGGAATACAGTTCGTCCGGCCATTCGGCGGCAAACAGGGCCTGCACGTCGGCGGCGAAACGTGTGCGCCCGGTAAGGGTTACTCGCAACCCCGCTGCTTGCGGACTCAGCGTATGCATCGCCAGCTGTCTATCCAGCGCCTGCACTGCCTGCAGCAGGCGGTCGCGCGCCGCTTCAGGTTCGTCGATTCCGGACAGATCCACCGGCAGTGGTGCCCAATGCAGTGGCGCCAGCGTCCACTGCTCCACTGCAGCAATACGACCCTCGGCGATGCGGACACACCACGGGCCGCGCGCTCCGGGTTCACCGGGATCCAGGCCCGTGGCTGAGCCCAGGTAACCGAGCAGGCGCTGCGCGGTGAGCGGAGCAGGTGCGTGTATATGGCCAAGCAGCCAGCCATCGAGACCGGTAGCTTCCAGTTCCGCTGTCGTCACAGGCGCGTAACGGCTGCCGCGCTGATCCAGATCGCAGTGCAGCAGGCCGATTTGCACGGCACGTGCGCCGTCGCCGCGTTGCATGGGTGTCTGGCGATCGGACCTGAAATTCGTGACCGGGCTGTCGCGAACCACCTGCTGTGGAAACGACCAGCCGTGCAGGACCAGCGTCTCGCCGCCGGCCGCCAGTGTCACCTGCTCCCACTGTCCGCCACGGCCAAGCAGGTGGAAACCCGTGATCTGATCGGCCAGCCGAGGCAGCACCTTCACATCGTGATTGCCGGCCACACCGAGCACACGCACATCGGCATCCAGCAGTTGCCGCACACCGCCTGCCAGCGCGCGATAGGCCTCGAAATAATCGTCTTCCTGCTCGACGACATCACCGGCCAGCACCAGCACATCCACGCGCTCAGCGATGGCACGTTCGACAATGCGCCGCCAGACGCCGGCCGGCCCGAGATCGCCGGCCCGCGCCACCAGGCTCTCCGGGAGGCGCGTCGGCGAACGGCCGAGGTGAAGATCACCGACCGCAAGCAGCTTCAGCGCCATGGAGTGACTGTCGGGCATGGGAAAAACACCCGGCGAAGTCTATAACTGCAGCGTCCTGCGCGCACGGACTTCCGGTTTCGGAAGGATTAACGTATGTTCAGAAACTCGTTCGCCGCTTCAGGGGGAAGTCGACGTGCTGTTCACCAAGTCAATCACAAGAATCTGCCCGACCGGTCCTGCTTTCCACGGCAACGGGCTTGCCGTTTTCACGCTGTCCTGCGCTCTGCTGGTCACGTCCGTCGCGCTCATAAACGCAAGCCACGCCCAGCCACCCGGATCCGCTGCGGCGCAGAGCAGCCGTACGCCGGCAGAAGTGGTGCTCCCGGCCCTGCGGGAAATTACCGGCCCCGGCGAGATGTTTGACTCCGCACCGTCGCATCCGCCCGGCCATCGCCCTGAAGACTACGATTTCGACACCCGCGAGTACTTCGCTTCCGGCACCGCGAACGGACGGCCCTATACCACACGTGTCGTCGTGCGCATGCCTTCGGATGCGTCACGTTTCACCGGCCTGGTGGTAGCCGAGTCCATGCACTCCAGCGGTTCGGCGCACGGCTTCGAATTCAATGCGATGTACGTGATGGATGCCGGCCACGCAGCTGTTGAAATCGTCACCACATCGCCGCAGCTGTTCACCGATTTCAATGCGGAACGCTACAGTGAACTGAGCGTCATGGACGGCCAGGAGAACGAGATTCTGGCCCAGGTAGGCGCTCTGCTGAAAAGCGATCGCAGTCCTCTGGGTACTGCAGCGCGCCGTGTCGTGCTGTTCGGCACGTCGATGAGCGCGGCCACACTGATCAACTATCTGCCCGATCATCCGTACCTGCGTGCCCCGGGCGGCGGCCGCATCTATGACGGGTTCCTGCCGACCTCCACCGGCGCGACCATCATCGAAACCGACGTGCCGCTGATCCAGATTCCGACCATGCACGAAGTGGAAACCAACGTGCCTCGCCGTCAGGACAGCGACGCGCCCGGACGCCAGTACCGCCTGTATGAAATCGCAGGCCTGGGGCATCTGGATTCACGCGACAACGTGCGGCTCCTGCCCAATCCCTGCGCACA
>JBJHBW010000056.1:0-7535 GCA_050485685.1 Gammaproteobacteria bacterium | reverse complement strand
GAAGCGGTGGTCGCGATGCTTGGACTCGAGGGCGCACGCGATCCTCGCGATCCGGATATCGACGTGTTGCGGGCATTGGCGTTGAGCGACCTGGAGCGTGACGAAGAGGCCGCGACGCTGCTGCGGAACCTGCGTCGCCAGTACCCGGATAGCGTCGAAGCGTCGGCTGCCGAGGCCTACGTGCTGCGACGCCTGGGCCGGCCGGCGGGATCATTGGCAGCGGCGAGTACGGCGCTGGCGCTGAACCCGGAGCATCACGAGGCGGCCCGCCAGCGTGTGCTGGCGCTGGCCGAGCTGGGCGCGCCGGATCAGGCGCTTGCACTGACGACGCCCGGCCTGCTCGATACCGACGAGTACCACAGCCTGCAACAGGACCGGGTCGCTGTGCGTATCCGCTGGGCGTTGCTGGAGGAAGAGCACAGTCCGGCTCGCCGTTCATGGATCGATGAGGCGTTGTCGATACTGGACACGCTGCAGGCATCGCCGGAGATGGATCCGCAGCGGGTCCAGCGCCTGGAGCACGATCGCATTGTCGCCCTGCGGGCGGACGGGCGCACGGCCGAGGTGCTGGATGCCTATGAGCGCCTGACCGACACCCCGCCGGCCTTTGTCAATCACGCCGCCGCCGACGCATACCTTGCAAGCCGTGACCCTGAGCGAGCCATCACGCTGTACCGCGACGTGCTCGCGCGGGACGGAAGCCAGCTCGAGGTGGAACTCGGGCTGGCGTACGCGCTTGTCGAGGCCGAGCGGCATGCCGAGGCGATCGACCTGCTCGATGACATGGCAAGGGCGCGTCCGGCGTGGTTCGGTGATGAGAGCGGCGCTGTGCGTGCGCCGAACTGGGAACGTCTGCGTGTCGATATCACGGCGGCGATGTTTCGTGCCTATGCCAACCAGCCCGGCGACGCTCAGGCACGGCTCGAATCCCTGGCCGCGGATGCGCCCGCGTCGGCTCAGGTGCGGCGTGAGCTTGCGACCGTCTATCGCTGGCGTGGCTGGCCGAATCGGGCGTTGTCCGAGATCGAGCTTGCCCAGGCCTACGAACCGGAGGTGCTGGCGGGCCGGATCGAGCACGCCCTCGCGCTGGCGGCGCTGGAACGTTTCGCCGCTGCCGATGCACATTTCGACGCGCTGGAAGCGGCGTTTCCGCATAGTCCGACGCTGGACCGCGAGCTGCAACGCTGGCGGGATCGACAGCGATGGCATCTGGCCACGGAGGCCGGATACCTTGAGAGCGACGGTTTCGCCGATTTCGGCTCGCGTGAGCGCTGGCTGAGCACCCGCGTCTCCGCGCCCTATCTGGGGTATGCGTGGCAACCGTATGCCTTCCAGCGTTGGGCATCGGCGCGCTTTCCGGAGGGCGATCGCGCATGGCGTCGCGCCGGCGCGGGGCTGAACTGGCGCCACCAGCGCCGCCACGCCTATGTTGAATTCAGCCGCAGCCTGACCGGCCCGGCCGAGACCGGGATCACCGGCGGTTTCGACTGGCACGTTGGCGATCACTGGAGTTTCGCCACCCGCGCAGAGACGTTTTCGCTGCAGACACCGCTGCGGCCCAGAGACGAACGGCTGAGCGGACGCAACGCCGAGGTGGCCGCCCGCTGGCAGGCGCATGAATCGCTGGATGCACGCATAAGTTTCGGCCGTCTGGCGCTCTCCGACGGCAACACGCGGCTGTCGACGGTGCTTTCGACCAATCATCGCCTGCGTGCGAGCGCCCACCACCTCACCGCCGGGCATGCAGAGCTCTACACCTCGCGTGCCAGCCAGACGGGAGGTCTGTACTTCAATCCGCAACGCGATGCATCGCTGAGCTATGGCGTGCAACACGACTGGCTGACCTGGCGTCACTATGACCGCGCTTTCACGCAGCGATTCGCCGTCACGGCCGGCACCTACTGGCAGCAGGACTTCGGAACCGCCACCACGGGGCGGCTTCGCTATGAACATGTCTGGCAGCTGAGCCGAAGCTGGCAACTGCGTTACGGAGCAGGCATCGCCAGCCGGGTTTACGACGGCAACCGCGAGCGCCACCGGGATGCGCAGCTGGCGCTGGAGGGTTACTTCTGATGACGCGCGGTGTGAGCAACTGGCCGGTGACGCTACTGGTCACCACGCTGCTGGCGAGCAAGCTTGTACTCGTCGCAACCTGCTTCGCGCAGATGCAGACGCAGGCGCAGATGGCGACGGACCACTCCGGTGGTTGGGTCGCAATCGCCTGGCACGATGTTCGTGACGAGGTGTCCGGTGCGACGGACGCGGACCAGTTCGCGGTTGCAACGCATGAACTGGCCGCGCAATTCGAATGGCTGCGACAGAACGGCTGGCAGCCGGTCAGTCTGCAGGAGCTGATCGACGCGCATGAAGGCCGCGCGGCCTTGCCCCCTAAAGCCGTGCTGCTGAGCTTCGATGATGGCCTGGCCAGTCTCTACACCCGTGTCTACCCGCTGCTGCAGGCTTTCGGTTATCCCGCGGTCGCCGCGATCACTACCGGGTGGCTGGAGCACGTCGCCGACGGCGGCGTGGTCGAGTACGAAGGCCTGGAACGGGGCGCGGACGACTTCGTGAGCTGGGCCGCACTGCGCGAGATGCTCGACTCCGGCCTGGTCGAGTTGGCCAGTCATTCGCATGATCTTCACCGCGGCATCGCGGGCAATCCACAGGGCAATCTGCAGCCCGCGGCGACGACCCACGCCTGGCTCCCGGCGAGCGGCCGTTACGAGACACCGGCCGAAAGAGCCGACCGGGTGCGGCAGGATCTGACGCGCAGTGTCGAAACGATCGAGCGCGAGACGGGTCAACGACCACGCGCGATGGTCTGGCCCTACGGCGAATACGACGCGCAGGTCGAGGCGATGGCCGCCGAACTTGGCATGGTGGTGTCGCTGGGGCTCACGACGGGCGTGAACGACACGAGCAGTCTGCAGGGTCTGAATCGTCTGCTGATCACGGGCAATCCCGAGCTTGAACGGTTCGTGATCAATCTGCCACAGCAGCCGACGCGGCGCGTGGAACGGGTCGCGCAGGTGGATCTGGACTATGTGTTCGATCCTGATCCGATTCAGCAGGAGCGCAATCTCGATGCCCTGATCGAGCGCATCCATCAGCTCGAGATCTCCACCGTCTATCTGCAGGCGTTCGCCGATCCGGACGGTACGGGCACGGTGCGCGAGTTGTATTTCCCGAACCGCCACCTGCCGATGCGCGCCGACCTGTTCAACCGTGTTGCCTGGCAGCTGCGCACGCGCGCGAATGTGGTGGTGCACGCCTGGCTGCCGGTGCTGGCCTTTGAGCCGGTGGAGCCGGGCCGCGCCGACGAACTCTCGGTGCGTCGCCATCTGCCGGACGGCGGATCGGAGCCGGCGCGCTTCGATCATCAGCGGTTGAGCCCGTTCCTGCCGCAGGCGCGTGCGCTGATCGGCGACCTCTACGAAGACCTGGCGCGTCACGCGCACATCGCGGGCCTGCTGTTCCACGACGACGCGTTTCTGGCCGCCGACGAGGATGCGGCAGCGTGTCTGCCGGAAGCCGACTGGCCCGGCGCGCGGCCGTTGCCGCGACCCTGCGACCGGCTCACGCCTGCGGATCGAACCGCGGCGCTGGTGGATTTCACGCTGGAACTTGCCGAGCGCGTGCGGCGTTATCGTCCGGCGATACGCACATCGCGCAGCCTGTATGCGCGCGCCGTGTTCGATCCCGAGTCCGAGTCGCGTTTCAGCCAGACGCTGCCGGCCTTTCTCGCCGCCTACGATCATCCGGTGCTGATGGCCATGCCGGGACTGGATGACTACGAGGGCGATCCGCTGCCCTGGCTGCACACGCTTGTCGATGCGGTTGCGGCTTATCCCGGGGGACTGGAGGCGACGATCTTTCAGCTGCAGGCCAAGGACTGGCGCGATGATCGCTGGCTGGCTGGCGAGACACTGCAACGCCAGTTTCGGGAACTGATCCGTCGCGGTGCCGTGAACCTCGGCTACTACCCGGACGATTTCATCCAGGACCGGCCGTCACGTGAGCCGCTGTTTCAGGGTATTTCCAGCCGCAGCTTCCCCTACCGGGAGGCGCGTTGACCGATGCTGAGCTGGGGCGACACAACCGGACCGATCGCGCTGCTGTTCAACTTCGCGTTCTATTTTCCGCTGTTCATGGCCTGGGTCTGGATAGTCGGAGGTCTGTGGTATCACTTCCACTGGGAACGCAGGAGCGCCGGTGACCCCGAGTCACCGCCGCCGATGACCGAAACGCCAGCGTGTTCCATCCTCGTGCCGTGCTTCAACGAGGAGCGCAACGTGCGCGAGACCATGACCTGGCTGGCGCAGACCGAGTATCCGGACTTCGAGATCATCGCCGTCAACGACGGCAGCAGCGACGATACCGGCAGGATTCTCGACGAACTCAGCGAAAAGATTCCCCAGCTGCGCGTCATTCACCTGGCGAGCAATCAGGGCAAGGCAATGGCGCTGCGCATGGGCGCGCTGGCATCACGCAGCGAGTACCTGGTGTGCATAGATGGCGATGCGGTACTTCATCCCTGTGCGGTGCATTGGCTGATGCACCATCTCACCTCCGGGCCGCGTGTGGGCGCGGTCACCGGCAATCCGTGTATCCGCAACCGCTCGACGCTGCTGGGGCGCCTGCAGGTGGGCGAGTTTTCTTCCATCATCGGCCTGATCAAGCGTGCCCAGCGCATTTACGGCCGCGTGTTCACCGTCTCAGGCGTCGTGGCGGCCTTTCGCAAGGCCGCACTGCAACGCAGTCACTACTGGAACACCGACATGGTCACTGAGGACATCGACCTCACGTGGCTGGTTCAGGCCGATCACTGGGATGTGCGTTACGAACCCAACGCGCTGTGCTGGATCTGGATGCCGGAGACCCTGCGCGGGTTGTGGAAGCAGCGTCTGCGCTGGGCCCAGGGCGGTGTGGAAGTGTTGCGCCGCTATGCCGGAAAGATACTGGCATGGCGTCGCAGACGCATGTGGGGCCTGCTGATCGAGTACGGGCTCAGCGTGCTGTGGGCCTACACCATGGCCTTCATCTTCCTGCTGTTCTTTCTCGGGTTGTTCATGCCGTTGCCGCCGGCGTTGACGGTCAGCACCGTGCTGCCGCAGTGGAATGGCGTGATCCTCGGTTTCACCTGTCTTGTGCAGTTCGCGGTCAGCATGCTCATGGACAGCCGCTACGAGAAGGGACTGTGGCGCGAGTATTTCTGGGTGATCTGGTATCCGCTCGCGTTCTGGCTGATCAACATGCTGACCACCGTGGTGGCTGTTCCCAAGGCCATGCTCAAGCGCATCGGCGAACGCGCCGTCTGGGTAAGCCCCGACAGGGGGCTCAAGCCATGAGTCGCCGTCTTTTGCGGCACCCCGAAATCGTGCGCCGGCCGGATCTGCAGGGTCCCGGACAGCGTACGATCTACTCGGTCCTGACGCTGCTTGCGTGGATGGTGTGGCTGTATCTTTTCCTGCCGCTGATCAGCCTGGCAGCATGGTGGTTCGGCGCTGATCGTTTCTCCCGTTACCTGCTTGAGCCTGCGGATCGCAGCCATCTCCTGACGCTGCTCGGCTACGCCGGCGTGGTGGTGATCAGTGCGGTGGTGATCATCGCGTGGTCGTACTACAACCTGCGACGCTTCCGTGGCAGGGACCGGCGCAGACCCATGCCGCCGGTGCGCGACGAAGAACTGATGCAGCGGTTTGACATCGATGCGGTGACGCTGCGTGCGCTTCGCCATGGGCGCCGACTGGTGCTGCATGTTGACGAGGGTATCCGGGTCGAGTCACCGGACTTGCGAAGCCGCGGCGTTGCGGCCGGCGACCGGCGTTAGCCATGGGCGACCAGTCACTCACGGCGGCTTGCCGGAATACACCACGGGCACTAGGCTGGTACAGGTGGAACTACGGCATTTGCGTTATTTCGTGGCGGTGGCCGAGGAGCTGAGCTTCACGCGTGCCGCTGCCCGGCTGCACACGGCCCAGCCCTCCCTGAGCCAGCAGATACGACAGCTGGAAAAGGAACTCGGTGTGCAGCTGCTCGATCGCAGCCGCCATCACGTTGCGGTGACCAATGCCGGCCGGGTGTTCCTGCAGCAAGCGAAAGACATACTCGGGCGCGTCGATCATGCGAGCACGCTGGCCAGGCAGGCCGCGGAAGGCCAGGCGGGTGATCTTTCGGTCGGTACGTTCCCGTCGGCCGACGTCAGCGTACTGCCGATACTGCGACCGCTGATTGCCGAACACCTGCCGGACCTCAGGCTGATCCTGCACAGCAAGTATGCGCTGGAGCCGCTGGCCGGGCTGCGCTCTGGCACGCTGGATGCAGCTTTCATGCGCTATCCGGATGATGCCGACGAACGCGATGAGCTGGATGTTTTCGAGCTCGTGCGTGAAGAGATCGTGCTGGTGCTGCCGTCACATCACGCGCTGGCGCGACGGCAGAAGATTCCGGTCAAGAGTCTCGATGACCTGCCGTGCATCACGATGGAACGCTCGAGGTCGCCGGCCCTGCACGATGCGACTGCGACGCTGTACCGGGAAGCGCGTATCCGCATGCATGCCGTGTCGAGCGCGGACAACGTGCTCGGCCATCTGCAGCTGGTGCGCGAAGGGCTGGGGTTTGCGCTGCTGCCGGAGTCCATGAAAGCGCTGCTCCCGCCCGGCGTCACCTTCAGGCCGCTGGATTGCGATCCGGTCCCGACCGTAGCCATCGTTCTTGCGGTACGACGCGGCAATCCCTCCCGTCTCCTGCGTGAGTTCGTCAAGCTGGTGCGGCGCCATTTCGCAACATCGAGCCAGGCGATAGACGTGCCACGTCTTAAGGCTGTGACCAGAAAGTCTTAGCCGGCGCGGGCCGTCGTGACTAGACTTTGCTGGTCAGCGAAGGAGGGGCGCTGTGGCATATCCACGTTCGAAAAGCGGCTGGTTCGCAATCGCGTTGTCGGTGCTCATCACCGTTGCCGCCGTTGCCGCCTGGTCGCAGCAGGCTGAACAGCCGACCGGTGATCAGCACCGGCAGTACGTTTTCCCGCCTACCGGCGAGACACTGCCTTACCGCTTTTATGTACCCACGACCTGGGATGGCAGCAGCGCGCTGCCTGTCCTGCTGTTCCTGCACGGTGCCGGTGCCGACGAGAACACCTATCTCGATATGAGCGACGGGCTGCTGCTTCGGCTCGCCGAGCAGCACGGTTATATCGTCGTTTCTCCACTGGGCTACAGGCCGCTGGGCGCGTACGGCAACCCGCTGCGTCTGCCGGCAGTGTTCGGTGAGTCCGAGGCGGCCGCGCAGCAGCGTGCGGCGGTCACCGCCGAGCGCAGGCGGGAGCTGGCATTGAGCGAGCTCGATGTGATCACGGTGCTGGAGATCGTTACCGAGACTTACGGCGCCGATCGCGGCCGCACGTTCCTGGCTGGCCACTCGATGGGCAGCGGTGGCGCCTGGCATCTGGCGGCACGCTATCCGGAGCGCTGGCGGGCCGTTGCGCCGATGTCGGGTCCTTTCATCGATGCCGAGACCTATCCGTTCGACCTGAT
>JBJHBW010000055.1:0-7998 GCA_050485685.1 Gammaproteobacteria bacterium | reverse complement strand
GCTCGGCGGCTGTATCCGCACTGGTCGCGAACCGCTCCAGATCGATACCGGCGCGCTCGCGAAATGCAGCAAAATATTTCGCCGTCACGTCGATCATGACTGGCCTCCTCCCGTCTGCCTGCTGGCATCCGTCACCGCGTCTGCCGCCGACACCGCGTCAGCAGCCGGCACCGCATCGGTGGCCAGCGCCAGCGCATAATCGCGCTTGCCGCCGGTCTTGCTGATCAGCATGACTTCACTGATGCGTATTGCGTGCGTCATCGCCTTGCACATGTCGTATACGGTGAGCGCCGCAGCGGTTGCGCCGGTCAGCGCTTCCATCTCGACACCCGTCTTGTGCGTCGCGCGCACCGCGCATTCGATCACGATCTCGCCATCAGCGCCCCAGTCCACCGTCACGCGGCAGTTCTCCAGCGCAATTGGATGACAGAACGGAATCAGTTCATGCGTGCGCTTGGCCGCCATCACACCGGCGACAATCGCCGTGTCGAACACCGGACCCTTCTTTGTGCGCAGTTCCTCACCGCTGGCAAGTCGCGCTTCGGGCGGAAACGTCACCACGGCCCGTGCCACGGCAGTACGCGTGGTCACAGCCTTTTCACCGACATCGACCATGGTCGGCCGATTCGCGGCATCCACATGCGAAAGCTTCATCCACCCATCCTGTACATCTCTATGCGCGACTCCTTCGCTTCCTTCTCGCGCTGGCGGCCGCGTTGTTCGCTGTAGCGATCCTCGCGATTACGCCAGACGTTCTGCAACAGTCCGACCAGGTCCGCATCGCTGGCACCGGCGCGCAGCGGGCCGCGCAGGTCCATGCCGTGCGCCGCGAACAGACAGGTATAAAGGCTGCCATCGGCCGACAGCCGCGCACGATGACAGTCACCGCAGAACGGCTCGCTCACGGATGAAATGAAGCCGATCTCGCCCTGCCCGTCAGTAAACCGGTAGCGTTTGGCCACCTCGCCACGGTAGTTGCGATCCAGCGGCTCCACCGGCCAGCGCGCGGCAATGCGATCCAGCAGTTCACGCGACGTCACGACCTGATCTCGCTGCCAGCCGTTCAGCGTGCCCACGTCCATGTACTCGATGAAGCGCACGATCACGCCGGTGCCGCGAAAGCGGGCGAGCAGATCCGGCACGGTGTGGTCGTTCCTGCCCTTCTGCACGACCACATTCAGCTTGATCGGCGCAAAGCCCTGCGCAGCAGCCTCCTCTACGCCAGCCAGCACGCGCGCGACGTCGCCACGATGGCCGTTCATTTCGCGGAATACCGCATCGTCCAGGCTGTCCAGACTCACGGTCACGCGCTTCAGACCCGCGCCTTTGAGTTCGCCGGCCATCTCCGCCAGGCGCGTACCGTTCGTCGTCAGTGCCAGATCCTCGACACCGGACAGCTCGGCCAGCGCCGCAATCACATCGACGATGTCGCGCCGCAGCAGCGGCTCACCGCCGGTCACCCGCAGCTTGGTCACGCCCAGCTGCACGAACAGGCCCGCCAGGCGCTTGATCTCGCCGGCCGTCAGCCAGTGGGATCTGGGCATGAACTGGTGGCCCTCGCCATAGATCTCGGCGGGCATGCAGTACGGGCAGCGATAATTGCAGCGGTCTATGACCGAGATGCGAAGATCGCGCAGCGGTCGCTGCCAGCGATCGGTTACCGCGTTGCGTGTCTGCCACGGTGTGACGGGCATTTCCTGCTCCTGGCGGCCGCGGACCATCCGCGTCCGGCGTGCGAACGGCACATTATACCAACGCTGAGGCAACCGCCCGGACAATCAGTTCCGCCAGACAGTTACATCCGGCAACGTCGGGTGGCACAATACGGCGCGGAGACAATAATCACATGAACAGAAGCCGCCTCGACCCGCTTGGCGTACCCGCCGACGGACAAGACATCGACGACAGTGCCGCCACCACCGCGCGCCGTGAGCCCCGCGCGCTGGACCGCTGGATACTGTCGCGACTGCGTGACCGCCTGGAGGGCTCTCCGGTGGCCCTTGAGCTGTGGGATGCACCGCGCAACCCGCCGGCCGACAACCGCGTTCACGTACGCATCCGCGATCCGAAGGCGCTGTACCAGCTGCTTGTGAACCCGGAACTGCATTTCGGCGACCTGTACAGCGCCGGGCGTCTGGAAGTGAACGGCGACCTGCTGACGCTGCTGCGTGCCGCCTATGCCTACACGCAGAGCCTGAGCCCGTTCACACAGATGCTGCTGAATGGCAAGCGTCGTGCTACGCCGGATTTCTCCGCGTCCAAACGCAACATCCATCACCATTACGACATCGGCAACGAGTTCTACCGCCTGTGGCTGGATCAGGACGCGCTGCAGTACACCTGCGCTTACTACCCCCACGACGCGATGACGATAGAGCAGGCGCAGGCAGCCAAGATGCACCTGGTATGCCGCAAGCTGAAGCTGCAGCCCGGCGAGACCGTGGTCGAGGCCGGCGGCGGCTGGGGCGGCTTCGCGCTGTTCATGGCCGAGAACTACGGCGTGAACGTGCGCAGCTTCAACATCTCGCGCGAACAGATTGCGCACGCGCGAGAGTGGGCAAAGCAGCGCGGCCTGGATGGCAAGGTGGAATTCGTCGAGGACGACTTCCGCAACATTTCCGGCGAATACGACGCATTCGTCTCCATCGGCATGCTTGAGCATGTCGGCGCCGGCAACTACAAGGACATGGGCCGGCTGATGAGCCGCTCGATCAAGCGCGACGGACGCGGCCTCGTGCACAGCATAGGCCGTGACCGCCCGGCACCGATCAACGCGTGGATAGACAAACGCATCTTCCCGGGCGCCTACCCACCCACGCTGCGCGAGATGCTGGACCTGTTCGAGCCGGTGGATCTGTCCGTGCTCGACGTCGAGAACCTGCGCCTGCACTACGCCCGCACCTGCGCCGCGTGGGTGGAGCGCTACGAGGAAAACGTCGACAAAGTGCGCGAGCTGTTCGACGAATCCTTCGTGCGCGCGTGGCGGCTGTACCTGACCGGCTCCATCGCCGCGTTCGAAGTCGGCACGCTGCAGCTGTTCCAGGTACTGTTCGCACGCACCGGACGCAACACGCTGCGCTGGTCACGCGCCGATATCTACAAAGGTGAGTGATTACGCAGCCAAGCGCGCACGCCTTGAACATGCGTGGCGCAATGATGGCACGCCCCTGCGTCTTGAAAAGCGCACCATCTCCAACCTGTTTCGCTACGAACGCCGGGACCAGCCCGCGCAGCGACTGTCACTGGCCGAGTTCAACGAAGTCATAGGCATTGATCCCGGCGACGATCAGCGGCCGGCGACCGTCGAGGTAGAAGGCCTGGCAACCTTCGAGACCATCGTTCGCCACACGCTCAGGCACGGCTACCTGCCACTGGTGGCCCCGGAGCTGCGCCACATCACGATAGGCGGCGCGACCGTCGGCATCGGCATCGAGTCCACGTGCTTTCGTTACGGCTTCGTACACGACAGCGTGATCGAAGCCGATGTGCTGTTGCCGGACGGCCGCATCGTCACCGCCCGCGCCGACAACGCCCACGCCGACCTGTTCCATGCGCTGGCCAATTCCTACGGCACGCTGGGCTACATCCTGCGTGCGAAAGTGCGCCTGCACCGCGCCGGCCCGTTCGTACGTCTGGGCATGCGCCGCTTCGACGACGCGAAGAGCTATCTCGCGGCGATGAAGGAAGCCACCGAATCCGATGCCGACTTCGTCGAAGGACTGTTCTTCGAGGACCGCCGTTTCTATCTGATGGTTGGCCGCTTCGCCGAGAGCGTGCCGCAGCAGGACGACATCGTACGGCGCAATATTTTCTACAAGCTGGTTCAGACGCGCGACGAGATCAATCTCTCCACCGAGGACTACATCTTCCGCTACGACCCGGAGTGGTTCTGGAACATCCCGGACACGTGGTTCTACCGCCTGTTCCGCCGCTTCGCGCCGATGCGCTACCGCAACTCGGGCTTCTACACCCGCTACGCGGCGACCAGGAACCGGTTGAAGGAGAAGTATCTGGGCGGCGACCGCAGCGGCCTGGAGCCGCTGATCCAGGACTGGGAAGTGTCGTGGGAGCACGGCGAGGAACTGATCGAGTTCTGCATCGAGAACGTGAACCTGGACGGGCGCCCGTGGGCCGCCGTGCCCATCCGCACGCCACGCCAGCCGACGCTGTATCCGCTGAAGGCCGGCGAGCTGTATTTCAACCTCGGATGCTACTGTCAGGTGCGCCGGCCCGAGGGCAAGGAGCCCTATCACTACACGAAGATCATGGACGACAAGTGTTTCGAACTCGACGGCATCAAGATGCTGTATTCGTCCACGTTCCTGGATCGCGAGGAATTCGACCGCCGCTTCAACGGCGCCGCCTATGCCGACCTGAAGCAACAGTACGACCCGCAGGGGCGTACGCCGACGCTGTATGAAAAGGTGGCGATGGCGCGGTAACGTCGCGAGCTAGCAGCCTGAATCGCCGCGGCCACGCACATGGGCGCTGAGATATTTGTCGAGCTCACTGGCAAACGCTTGCAGCTCGCCCCGCCCCGGAGCCGCCGGTCCGCCACTGACCATGCCCGCCGAACGCAGTTGATCCATCAGATTGCGCTGCGCCAGATGATCGCCAATATTGTTCGTCGTATAGAGCGTTCCGCGCGGATTGAGCGCAACACCGTTCCTGGCCACGACGCGCGCAGCCAGCGGCACGTCAGCCGTCACGACCAGGTCGCCTGGCGCCACGCTGGCTACGATGCGGGTATCGGCGACGTCAAAACCGGAAGCCACCTGCACGGCGCGAATGAAAGGAGATCTGGGCGTGCGCAGCGCATGGTTGGCCACGAAGACAGTCTCGACCTGAACACGCACGGCTGCCCGAAACAGGATCTCCCTGATCGGAACCGGCGTGGCATCCGCGTCCACCCACACCGTCATTTACCGGCTTCCGGATCAGGCGCATCTTCGGGTTCACCAACGTGCGGTTCCCAGGTCACAGAAACCGCACCTCCCGGGTCGCCGCCGTAATGACGAAGATACGGTCGTTATTGCTCCCGGGATCGACCGGAAACACGAAGAAGCCCGAGCGGCCCGGCGAAAAGCCATGTGAGTAGCCGAGCAGGATTTCGCCATCGCTGAAGTTCACCTGGATCTTCTTGCCGAATCCTGCCCGCTCTCCGTCGCTGAGATCACGGTAGGCGGGATCGCCCTCGAACGACTTTACAAAAAACACCGCCTTGAGCTCCGCCATCGGAACTTCCTTCACTTCGCCCGTACTTCTTTCGGTCACGTGAAATCTCTCCTTGTTAGGGAAGAAGTTCTGCGTGACACCCTTGATCAACGTGCCGTTTGCGAAGTGCACCACCACCGTGTTCTGCATGAAAGCTGTCCCCAATCGTTCCACCGTCCATTGTCACGCACAGCGCAGGCCACGGCCAGCAGCCACTCAACCCTCGGACGGCAGGGTCAGCACAATCGGCTCGCCGCGCGTGACGATCATCGTGTGCTCGAACTGCGCCGACAGATTCCCCCGCGTACCGACCAGCGTCCAGCCGTCGTCGGCTTCCTGCACCACCGTGGTCTTTGTCGACAGAAACGGTTCCACCGCGATGACCATGCCTTCGTGCAGCACGCGCTGATCGTGCGGCTCGTAGTAGCCGAGAATGCTTTCGGGTTCCTCATGCAGGCTGCGGCCGATGCCGTGGCCAGCCAGATTGCGGATGATGCGAAAGCGCTGCGCCTTTGCGACGCGCTGCACGGCAAGACCGATGCGGTTAATACGGTTGCCGGCGCGGATCTCCTTCATCGCCTCGCGCAGGGCCATGCGTGTGGCACTGCACAGCCTGTCTTTCAGCGGCGTGGATGGCGGCACCACGCGCGTGCCGCCGGTATCCGCGAAATAGCCATCGAGTTCGGCCGACACGTCCACATTCACGACGTCACCGGGCTCGATGACACGGGAACCGGGCACGCCATGCGCGGCCTGCTCGTTGACGCTGATGCAGGTGGCGCCGGGGAAGTCGTACATCAGCTGCGGGGCGGACCGTACACCGTGCCGCGTCAGAAGATCCCTGCCGATGCCATCGAGCTCGGCCGTGGTCATGCCCGGCTCGATGGCGGCCAGCATGTCGTGCAGCACCTGCGCGACGATGCTGCCGACGCGTCGCAGACTTTCGACGTCCTGTTCTGTCCCTGCGGTCATCGCTGTCCACCTTGTTTGTACTGATGGTGATGATCAGGATATCTCATCAAACGGCGGATTTTCCTGCCTCGCCGCCGGTGCGCGTGTCAGGCAGCATTGTCCGGAATGCACCGAATCGGCGGGGAAGCCGACGGACCACGATGAGCAGGACGTCGACTCCATTGAGCGTTGACCACACGCTCACGTATGCTTGCCAGGAGGAACTGCTGATTGGCCGCGAAATCCGTCATGAACATTCAGTCCGACGCTTGGCCGAAGCGACATCGCCTGTCGGTGCACGACTACCACCGGATGGCCGAGGTTGGCGTGCTGCCCGCCGATGCCCGCGTTGAGCTGATCGACGGAGAAATCATCGACATGGCGCCGATCGGAGAGCGACACGGGGCGACGGTCATGCTGATGACCAGGCGGCTGATCATGGCCGTGGAAGAGCTCGCACTGCTGTCGGTTCAGGGCGCCGTGCGCCTGAATCTGCACACGGAGGCCCAGCCCGACTTCGCGTTGCTCAAGCCACGTGAGGACCATTATCGAAGCCGCCATCCGAGCCCGGAGGACGTGTTTCTGCTGGTCGAAGTCAGTGACTCGACATTGCGATTCGACCTGGGCAGGAAAGCCGACCTGTACGCAGGCCATGCCATTCCCGAGCTGTGGGTCATCGATGTGAATCAGGGCGTCCTGCATCGCATGACCGCACCTGAGGAAGGCCGCTATACGGCGAGTGAGACGCGCTCCGCCGGTGTCATGCAGATTCCGGGAGTGAACGTTCCGGTCGATCTCACCGACGCGTTCTGACTCAGTTCCCGAGATCCGGACAGGCACAAGCGATCAGCGAATCATCGATACCAGTCGATGATAAGCAGGCTTGGGCGCCATCGTCCTGTCAAAAAGCAGCGGATGATTCGTGCGACCGCGTATCGGAAAGTCGTTCTTCCACGAGATGCCGTCGTGCAGTCCCCAGAACGTGACGCGCCTGACACTGTCGCGATAGCGAAGCAGAATCCTGAACACCTGCTCATAGCGGTCGGCCAGCTGTTGCTGCACTTCATCGGGCAGGTCGCCCGGCCACGGGTCGTTCTCCGGAGAGTACTCGAAACGGTTCGAGATCTCGGCGCTCATCGTATAGGGACTGGGCAGCGGGTCTATCTCCAGTTCAGTCACATGCACTTCCACCCCCATGTCGGCATAGGTGGCGATACTGCGTTCCCACTCCTCCATATCCGGATACTCAAGGCCCAGATGCCCCTGCAGGCCTACCCCGTCGATGGGCACGCCTCTGTCCAGATAATCTCGCAGCACGTCGACGAGAAACGCCCGCTTGCCCGGGTGATGCATGTTGTAGTCGTTGTATAGAAGAACCGCCTGCGGATCGGCGGCACGCGCCATGCGGAACGCCTGTTCCATGTAGTCGTCGCCGATGATCTGCAGCCACGGTGAACGACGCCAGCCATTGCCTTCATCGACGGCTTCGTTGACGACATCCCATGCGTGCACTCGCCCGCGGTAGCGCCCGGCCAGTGTGGAAATGTGGTCTTCCATGCGCGCCAGCAGCGCAGCGCGATTCAGCGTGGCGCCATCGCCATCTGCAAACACACTGGCCGGGATCTGTGAATGCCAGACCAGCGTGTGACCGACGACGTACATGTCGTGTGCGGCAGCGAAATCCATGAACGCATCCGCGCGCTGCCATTGCCAGTTCACGCCGTCCGGCCGCATCACGCCCCATTTCATCGCGTTCTCGGCCGTGACCGAGTTGAACTCACGCGCGATCAGATCCAGGTGTGATCCAATCTGCCGATCCAGCGACTGGTTGCT
>JBJHBW010000054.1:0-8228 GCA_050485685.1 Gammaproteobacteria bacterium | reverse complement strand
GCCACCGGCCGTGGCACAGGCAGGCCCATATCGAGCAGGTGCCTCAACAGGCGCCACTCACGAAACGCCCGTGTGCGCTCAAGACCCAACCACAGATAGTGGTCGTGCACGAATCGCGACACCAGCCCGCCGCGATGATAATGGCGCAGCACCCAGGTCTCATCGTCGCGCCTGACCACCAGTACGGTGCCGCGGCCCAGCGCCTGGTCCACTATCGCGTTGCTGTCGTGCCAGTACTGCCGTTCAAACCATTGCTCCGGAACCGCATCGTACCTGGCGCCATCGAAAAGCACCGCACCTGCCGGCGTAGGCGTCACCCTGACGTCACCGTTCATGCGCGTCTCCGGGCCCACCCAAACCCGCGGACCCGCCTGCGCAAGACTTTGCGCCTTTGCCGGAAGCCGTCAGCGTCGCTGCATACACGGCATCCACCGTGATTCCGTTCAGACAATTCAGATGAGACAACGGGCAGCGGCGCTGCCAGCAGGGACTGCATTGCAGGTCAAGATGAATCACTGTGCGAGCTTCGGTGAGCGGCGGCGTGAACCTGGGTGAAGATGAACCATAGATTGCAATGACATGAGTATTGACCGCGGCGGCAACATGCATCAACCCGGAGTCATTGGTGACCGCAACATCGGCCAGCGCCAGAAGATCAACAACATCGGCCAGCGACGTACTACCGCACAGGTCGTGTATGCGACCGCTGTCCGACGCAGCGGCAATCCGGTCACCCAGCGGTTTCTCATGGCCGGATCCCAGCACGATCACCACGTGACCGTCCTGCTCCAGCCGCCGCGCCAGCGCCGCGAAGCGATCCACAGGCCAGCGCTTGGCTTCCCCATATTCGGCGCCTGGCATCATCGCAACCACGGAACGGTCGCTTGCCAGTCCGAACCTTGCGATGAGTCCTGCCTGATTCTCGCCGTCCACTCGCAGTTGCGGCACAGACACCGACGGCATCGCCGCATCGGGGTCAGCAGGCGCCAGCGCAATAAAGCGCTTCACCGTCTGGTCAAGGCGCGCGGGATCGAAAGGACGTATGTCATTGATGAGGCCGTAACGAAACTCGCCACGGAACCCTGTCCGTACCGGGATACCGGCCAGCCAGGGCACCAGTGCCGCCTTCAGCGACCTCGGCAGCACGATTGCCCTGTGGTAGCCACGACCAGCCAGTTCACGGGCCACCCGCCAGCGGCGTTTCAGCCCGAATTCACCATGCCCCACCGGCAACTCTATGGCATCACTGACCTCGGGCATGCGTGCAATCACGGCAACCGACCAGGGCGGTGCGAGCACATCGATCCGGCACTGCGGCTCGATGCGCCTGAGCTCCCGGTACAGCGACTGGGCCATGACCATATCACCGACCCACGACGGCCCGACGACCAGAATACGCGCAGGCGCTGTCACGAGCGGCCGGCAATCCGGTCGAGACAGGCATATACGCCGGTGGCAATATCCATGAAGGACGCGTCGTAGCCGGCCGCCCGCAACGCGGTGATGTCCGCTTCGGTGAAACTCTGATAGCGGCCCTTGAGATTGTCGGGAAACGGGATGTACCGGATCACGCCCCGCCCGTGCCAGTCCGTGACTGCCCTCGCGAGCTCATTGAAAGTCGCGCTGCGCCCGGTGCCCACATTGAACACGCCCGAGACATGCGGGTTACGCAGGAACCACAGGTTGACCGCAGCCACGTCGTCCACATGAATGAAGTCCCGGCGCTGCTCTCCGTCAGCAAAGCCGTCGCTGCCTTCAAAAAGCCGCGCTTCTCCTTCATCGCGAATCTGACGATGCACATGCCAGACCACGCTGGCCATGCCATCCTTGTGCGCCTCGCCCGGGCCGTAGACATTGAAGTAACGCAAGCCTGCGACCTGCGACCCTGCATTGCCCAGCCTGCGACGCACATGACGATCGAATAGCAGCTTGGAATATCCGTAGACGTTCAGCGGACGCTCGGCCTGCTCCTCATTTTCACGAAAGACGCCGCCGGCACCGTAGACAGCAGCTGATGAGGCATAGATCAACGGCACCGACTCGGCCAGACAGTAATCCAGCAGCTGCGTGGAGAATCGATAATTGACCTCCATCATGTAACGGCCGTCCCACTCCGTGGTGACGGCACAGGCACCCTGATGCAGGATCGCCCTGGGCCTTGGGATCAGGCCTTCGCCGAGGCGTTTCGCG
The DNA here is from genome assembly GCA_050485685.1 of Gammaproteobacteria bacterium. Classification (GTDB taxonomy): domain Bacteria; phylum Pseudomonadota; class Gammaproteobacteria; order Steroidobacterales; family Rariloculaceae; genus JBJHBP01. Next base: position 6,038 of record JBJHBW010000054.1, on the reverse strand, counting down.
AACAGATCCCGGTCCCAGTAGTCACTGATCCGGCAGTCGACCAGGTTGGCGAACTTGCGTCCGTCAGTCATGTCATCGACGACCAGAATGTCATCCTCGCCGGCCCTGTTCAGCGCCCGCACTATGTTGCTGCCGATGAAACCGGCACCACCGGTGACTACGATCATTGCCAAACCTGCGTTTCCACTATCCAACCCCCGCTACGATTTCGCGATAAAGTGCCACATAGCGCTGTGCCATCACATCCGCTGAATAGGCGCGCGCCTTTTCCCTGTTGGCGGCGGACATCGCAGCGCGCGCCTGCGTATCGTCTGCCAGTGACAGGATCGCGTCGGCCAGCGCCTGCGGATCGGACGCGCGAACCAGCCATCCGTTCTCCCGGTCGGTCACGAGCTCCGGTATTCCCCCGACCCTGCTGGCGACGATCGGCAGCCCGAACTGCATCGCATCAATCAGAATGGATCCCAGTCCTTCGTGCAATGACGGGTAGGCGAACAGGTCGAAGGCAGCCAGATAACTCCCCACGTCTCCCGACCACCCTGCGAAGCTGACGTTGTCCAGGTGCGCTGCAGCGCGGCGCATCGTTGCCTCGTCACGGCCTGTGCCAACCAGCACGAAATGTATCCGTGGATTCGTCTTCGCGATCTTCTCCGCCGCAGCGATCAGGGTCAGCTGCCCCTTGTGGCTGTGGTCCAGTGCGCCAATCGAACCGACTATGAACCGGCCCTCGTTCTGCTGCCGGTATAAACGCACCCAGTCCCGATCACTTTTCAGATCGCTGCCGGCACTTGGAATACGATCAACCGCAAGGGATGCATCGAAAGTCCGCATGACCGCGGCGATCGCGTCGGACAACACGACAACGCGAGCGGCGTTACTATAGATGGCACGCGTAAAACGGCTGCTCCCTGGCTTGTTGTCTACGCGACGCGTAACGACGTACCGCTTGCCTGATATCCAGTGAGCGAGCAACGCTGCCTGGGCCGCATGCGTTTCGTGTGCATGCACGAGATCGAATCCCGAGAGAGCGGCAACGGCTCCCGGCCGCGTACGCACCGGACAGATCTCCACATCGGGCAGATCCCTGAGCCTCGTACCCAGGGGTTCGTCCCGCCTCACAACGAGACGTTGCCGAACGGTATATCTGCATAGCGCCCTGACCAGCAACTCGGTCTGCCGCTCTCCTCCACGGAAACCGCGCGCGAGATTCACATGACAGACACTGAGTCCCGACTCAACGTTCGATCCTGGCAAGCGGTCAGGGCTCATTGTCGACGAGCGTGAAGTGCGCACCACAATAAGGGCACTTGGCTTCACCAGTCGCTTCTATCGGCAGAAACACCTTGGGATGGGAGTTCCACAGATACATGCCCGGCAGCGGGCAACTCAGCGGCAATGCCTCCCTGTGAACGCGATAGCTGCGCTCCGAGTTCGGCGCGATCAGGTCTTCAGCTACGCTGCCGCTACGGGTCCGCACCACGCACACTCCTTCCGTGTTCTCACGTAATCAGCATACGGAAACGCAGCAGGACTCAGGCATGGAATGTATGTCGCCACCGCCTCAATCCACCCTCTGCACCAATGCTCTGGCCTTGTTTCCGATCGGAAACCGGTTAAAGACCATGTTGCCAATCGCCTTCTTCGAATAGGTTTCCCAGCGCAGCAGCCGGAAACCGGTCTCCTTCAGCAGAAAGTTCAGGGACTGGAGACAGAACTCGTTGCAATGCCCGGCGACGAAGTCCTCCGGGAAGCGGCGTCGATAAAGCCCATGGCGCACCAGCCAGCGCTTCAAACGCTTGTCCCAGGCTTCGATATTCGGCATCTCAAGCAGCAGCTTACCGTCCTTTGCGAGCATCGCCCGGATCCTGGCCATCGCCAGGCGCGAGTCCGGCAGGTGTTCGATCACGTGACGCAGGCTGATCAGGTCGTAGCGACCCGTGTCCTCGGGATCCAGCGGCATGGTCAGGAAATCGCCGCCGCGCACCGGCACATTCAGCTCCGCCGCAACACGAGCAGCTGTCTGGGGCGAAAGCTCGATGCCCTTCACCTGCCAGCCGGCTTTACGTGCGCGATACAACAACCGGCCGTGTCCGCAACCGATATCGAGAAACCATCCCCGACTCGGGACATGCCGGGTTATAAACTCGAACGAGGCGTCATTCTCCCGATTCTGTCGCGAGCGATCATCGCGCGGATCGACCCACGTGTCGGTGTATTGCGACTGATCAATCCCGGCACTGAGATCGAGATTAACCAGACCGCATCCATTACACTTATAGTATCTGAAGCGACCGTCATTGCCTTGACGGTAATAGAGTTCCAGTTCCTTTCCGAAACACAATCGGCAATTGAAAGTGGGCGCTTCGAAAGAGCGTGACATACGCGGAGCTGTATCTCGGAGTCGACGTAGCAATTTAGCATATAGACCATGCGCCAGAAACTGCGTAATTCCGTCGTTCTCACGACTCTCCTGAGTCTGTTCGCACCTGTGGCCGCCGGCGGACTCTGGATAGCGCCCGGCGATGCGGCCCTGCGCAGCGATCTGCATACGCTGGCCGACGCTGGCGTGTTCGTCGCTCCTCTATCGTCGTGGCCGATTGCGTGGGACGACATTGCTGCGGCCGTCGAGTCAACACCTTCCGCGGAGCTGGCGCCCGATGTCCTGGACGCGTATGCACGGGTGCGCCGCCACTCGCAGTCAGCGGCACGCAGTGGAACGGTACGCATGCATGGACGAATCGCGCTTGCCGAATCTCCGCGCATCATTCGCAACTTCGAGGCCACACCGCGGGACCGCGCCGAGATCGGAGGCGGATTCCAGTGGACCGGTGATCGCTTCGCGATTCGTCTGAATGCGACGCGCGTTTCACGCCCCGCCGATGGCGACAGCGTGCGTCTGGACGGATCCTATATCGGCGCGATGGTCGGCAACTGGATACTGACGGTCGGCTACCCTGATCGCTGGTGGGGTCCGGGCTGGGACGGCAGCCTCATTCTTACGACGAACGCACGGCCCACGCCACAGATCGCCATCAACCGGAACAGTGCTCGGCCGTTCTCGCCCGGCTGGCTGCGCTGGCTGGGGCCCTGGACCGTGAGCTCCTTTCTGGGGGTAATGGACGACGAACGCGAGCGGGATGATCCGCTTTTTTTCGGACTGCGGTTCGCATCGCGCCCACTGCCGGGACTCGAGCTCGGCGTATCGCGCACGGCACAGTGGTGCGGCGAAGGCAGACCCTGCGATGCGGAAGCATTCTGGAACCTGATGGTGGGGCGCAGCAATCGTGGCGTGAACGTCCCGACAGACAAGGAACCCGGCAATCAGCTGGCCGGCTTCGATATGCGGTGGTCGCCAGCTTTCTGGCGTGTACCGGCGGCCTTCTATGCGCAATGGATAGGCGAAGATTCTCGCCAGGGCGGACCGCAGATAGGAAGCTGGCTCAGGCAGTTGGGAGTCGAGTTTGCCGGTGCGGTCGGCGAATCCGGATGGCGACACCGCACCAGTTTCGAGATATCAGAAACCATCTGCAGGGAAGGCGGCATCGGATTCTCGGTCCGTAAGTACAACTGTGCCTACGACCACCCGCTGTATATGCCGGGCTATCGTTACCAGGGCCGCAGCGTCGCTCACGGCATAGATGGCGACGGACTGGCTCTTGGGTTCAGCGTGCTGTTGATTGGTGACGCGGAGCGTTCCTGGCAATTCGCTCTCAGGCGGTCCGAGATCAAACGCGGTGGACAACCCAACCCCGAACATACGCTGTCGCCGACGCCCCAGCGGAATGTCGAATTTGCCGTCACGAATTCCCGCCGCATCGGCAAAGGAACGCTCAATGCCAGCGTCGGCTACCGCCGCATCCATGATGTCGTCGATCGCAGCCGCAACGAACGCTCAATGACCGGCTGGCTCGAATACGTGATTCGCTAGCCCGCCGCGCCGAACACCTCACCCCAGACGTCGGTTACCAGCTGACGCAGGTCACGAAACTCCTTGTCGGGGACAACGCGACCACGTTCGTCCAGCGCCAGCTCGTGCACACGCTGACGCAGCGTAAGGTAGCTTTCGATCAGATCCTGGCAGCGCGCGGCAGTGATCAGACCGGCCGCTTCAAGCGCCTGCAGCTGGCGAATATTATCGGGCCAGCGCACCAGTTCCGGATGGTCTGCGGCATTGGCCAGCACCCAGTAGTCGACCAGAAATTCGATATCGGCGATGCCGCCCGGATCCTGCTTGAGATCGAACTCGCCTGCGCCGGCTTCCGAGAGTTCCTTGCGCATGCGCTGGCGCATCCTGAGCACCTCGTCGCGCAGCTTTTCCCTGGCCACATGATTGACCAGCACCTCGGTGCGCTCCTGCGAATACGCTTCCAGCACTGCCGGCGCACCTGCAAGCGGTCGGCTGCGCAGCAGCGCCTGATGCTCCCACACCCATGCTTCGGAGCGCTGATAGCGCCGGAATGCCTCCATGCTGGCAACCATCAGACCCGATCCACCGCCGGGGCGAAGCCGCGTGTCCACTTCATAAAGGCGACCGGAGCTGGTCTGTATGCTGAGAAAGTGAATCAGTCGTTGCGCCAGTCGCGCAAAGAAGCGTGCATTGTCCAGCGATTGCGGCCCGTCGGTTTCCTGATGTGAACCGCTGGAGTCGTGCAGAAACACCAGATCGAGGTCCGATCCGTATCCCAGCTCCAGGCCGCCCAGCTTGCCGTAGCCGACAACCGCGAAACCGGAATCCGTCAGCGCCCCAGGCTCGCCGTGCCTTGGCCGGCCGTGGCGTGCCACCAGTTCGCGCCAGGCGGTATCCAGCGACAGCTGTACGACCAGTTCGGCGATATCGGTCAACCGGTCGCTGACCTTCATCAGCGGCAGATGACCCAGGCGGTCCGCGATCGCGATACGAAACACGGCCGCACGCTGAAATACCCGCATCGCATCCAGCGTTCGCTCCACATCCGCCGACTCCGCACCACGCAGATTCTGCATCTGCTGAGCCAGAAGCTGCTCCAGCTCCTCGCGACTTGGCGGCGTGTCTATGACGCGGGCATCCAGCAGTTCATCCAGCAGCAGCGGATGTTCCGCGACCTGGCGGGCGATCAGCGCGCTCTGCGAGGCAAGACGCAGCAGACGCTCCAGCGCGGACGGGTTTTCATTGAGTAGCGCCAGATAGGCGCTGCGCCTGCAGATTGCCTGCAGCACCGGCAGAATACGCTGCAGAGTCAGCAGCGGCGCATCGCTGTTACCCAGCAACGGCACGATGCGAACAACGACCGCAGCCAGACGCTGCCGGCTCGCCTCATCCATGCGCTGGTAAAGCGCGCCACCGCGAAATTCGGCCAGCAGTCGACCCGCCTCCGCTGCGCCTGCGAACGGTTCACCCGCAAGATGCTCGGCGATGGACTGGTTCTCCCAGGCTGTACGCAGTGCCTGGTCGTCATCCACCGCAGCTTCGTTGTTGCGACGAGCATCCCAGGCGATACGATCGAACTCGACCTCCACACTTCCCCTGTACACGGACAGGGTAGCCAGCAGCGCATCCCATGTCGGCTCCCCCATGGCAAAGGCCAGCCGCGCCTGCGCGTCGGCACCTGTCGGTAGATCATGGGTCTGACGGTCTTCCAGTTGCTGAATGCGATGCTCCAGGGTGCGCAGATAGCGGTAGGCAGCGATCAGCGACTGAACCGTATCCGCTCCCAGCAATCTCGCATCCGCCAGCATAGGCAGTACTTTCAGAAGAGAGGTCTCGCGCAACGTCGGATCGCGACCACCGCGTACAAGCTGGAATGCCTGGGCAATGAATTCCACCTCACGGATGCCGCCCGGCCCAAGCTTCACGTTATCGGCAAGATCGCGACGCGCCACCTCGTCACTGATCAGCTTCTTCATCTGCCGCAGCGCGTCGAACACGCCGAAGTCCAGGTAACGGCGGTACACATACGGTCGCAGTATCTCGTCGAACAGGTCGTCTTCGTAGCGATGCCCCGTCAGCAGGCGAGCCTTGACGTAGGCATAGCGCTCCCAGTCCCGGCCGTGGCGGACCA
>JBJHBW010000053.1:0-8708 GCA_050485685.1 Gammaproteobacteria bacterium | reverse complement strand
ACCAGAAAGCGGTCCGGGTCTTCGGTGTCCTCGACCCGCAGCGCGACATTGTGCTTGAGCTCCTGATGCAGCCGCTCGCGGATCTGCCGGCTGGTGAGGAACTTGCCGTCGCGGCCGGCGAACGGTGACTTGTTCACCTGGAAGGTCATGCTGATGGTCGGCTCGTCGACTTCCAGCGGCGGTAGCGCTTCGGCCTGGTTGCGCGTGCACACGGTGTCTGAAATGCCGAGCTCTTCAATGCCGCTGAACACGACGATGTCGCCGGCGCCGGCCTCACGAACGGCCACACGCTCAAGACCAATGAAGCCGTACAGTTCCATCAGGTGTGCATTGACGACCTGGCCGTTGCGGCGCACCAGCGATACCGGCGTATTCGCCGTCGCCTTGCCGCGTGAAATCCGCCCTATGCCGAGCACGCCCACATAGCTGCTGTAGTCCAGGCTCGATACCTGCAGCTGCAGCGGGCCGTCGCGCTGCACATCCGGAGGCGGTACGTGCGTGACGATGGCGTCGAGCAGCGCACTCATGTCGCCGGATGCAACACCTGCGTCGGTGCCGGCGAAGCCTTTCAGTGCGGAGGAATAGATCACCGGAAAGTCGAGCTGCCTGTCGGTGGCGCCGAGGCGGTCGAACAGATCGAAAGTCTGATCCAGCACCCAGTCCGCACGCGCGCCGTCGCGATCGATCTTGTTGATCACGACCAGCGGCGTGAAGCCATGCGCGAATGCCTTCTGCGTGACGAACCGCGTCTGCGGCATGGGTCCGTCGACGGCATCCACGAGCAGCAGCACGCCGTCCACCATGGACAGCACCCGCTCCACCTCGCCGCCGAAGTCGGCATGGCCCGGCGTGTCGACAATGTTGATACGGTAGTCGCGCCAGTTGATGGCCGTGTTCTTCGACAGAATCGTGATACCGCGCTCGCGCTCAAGGTCGTTGCGGTCCATCACGCGTTCGGGCAGCTGCATACGCGCGTCCAGCGTGCCGGACTGCTGCAGCAGCTTGTCCACCAGAGTGGTCTTGCCGTGATCGACGTGCGCGATGATCGCGATATTGCGCAGTTTGTCTGCCGGGAACATGGGGTTGCCTGCGGGGGCTGGAAAAAGGCGCGGATTATACGCGAGACGCCCCGCATTTCCCGGTTAAAGTGTGACCGGGGCCGCGCCGGCCGCCTGCGGGGCGCATCGGCACTGGTTCAGGGGCCGGCCCGGCGCAACAGGGGACCGAAAAATGCAGTTGAAACTGCGCGTGCCACACACGCTGGTGCTGATGTTCGCGATGATGGTCGTGGCACTGGTGCTGACCTGGCTGCTGCCGGCCGGCAGCTTCGATACCGAGCCGGGTGCCGGCGGCCGGGAGGTGGTGGTGCCGGGTACCTATGCAACGTTGCCGGATGTGAGTCCGCTGCCGCCGTGGGCCCTGCTGACCGTGGTGCCGCGTGCGATGGCCGATGCCCAGGCGGTGATCTTCTTCGTACTGATCATCGGTGGCGTGATTGCGGTGCTGCGGGCCACCGGCGCGCTGGACGCGCTGATGGGCCGGGTGCTGGAACGGTTTGGTGACCAGCTGGCGCCACTGATCTTCGCCGCGATGTTTCTGTTCGGGCTGTTCTCGGCCAGCTTCGGCATGGCGTCCGAATACATTGCCTTTGTCGGTATCCTGCTGGCGTTTGCGGTCGCGCTGCGCCTGGACAACATGGCGGCCGTGGCGATCATCGTGGTCGGTTACGGCATTGGCTATGGTGTCGCGTTGTTCAATCCGTTCACGGTGCTGATCGCGCAGGAAATTGCCGGGCTTCCGCCCGGCTCTGGCGCTGCGTTCCGTGCCGTGGTGATTGTGCCGGTGTTCGTTGTCGGCTACCTGCACGTACTGCGGTACGCAAGGCGGGTGCAGACCGATCCGGCCTCCAGTCTGGTTGCCGATGTCCCGGCGGCGGCGCCGGTGCCGGTGCAGGAATATCCTGATCTGTCAGCGCGCCATGTGATCGTGCTGCTGTTGTGTGGAGCGACGCTGGTCGCATTGATCACGGGGATCTGGCTGGGCGGTTGGTTCCTGACCGAGATCGCGGCGCTGTTTCTTGGCCTTGCGATTGCCTCGGCCGTCGTTGCGCGTCTGCCGTGGGACAGGACCGCCGACATCTTCGTTGCCGGTGCGGCGCAGATGGCCGGCACGGCGCTGCTGATCGGCTTCGCCCGCTCCATCGCTCTGCTGCTGGAGGATGGACAGGTGCTGCACACTGTCGTGAATGGCGTGGCAACGCCGTTAGCCGCCCTGCCGGCGGAACTGTCCGCGGTGGGCATGCTGCTGATTCAGAGTCTGATGAACTTCTTCATTCCGTCAGGGAGCGGCCAGGCGTTTGCGACCATGCCCATCATGGCGCCGATCGGCGATCTGGTCGGCATCAGTCGCCAGGTGACGGTGCTGGCCTATCAGTTCGGTGACGGTTTCACGAACATGATCGTGCCGACCAATCCGGTGCTGATGGGCATACTCGGGATCGCCGGAATTCCGTACGACCGCTGGCTGCGTTTCATCATGCCGCTGATGCTGAAGCTGCTGCTGGTGTGTGCGCTGGCGCTGGTCGTCGCGGTGCGTATCGGGGTCAGCTAGAAATCCGGGTCAGTTGGAGACTGCCGCGCCGATAAAAAAGGCCCCGCCGATTGGCGGGGCCTTCAGACGTTGACACTGGGTCATGACCTGCGATCAGTCTGACCGGCCGGGCCAGGCCGGGGGAGCGGGCCTGGCCCGGCCCGGCCAGACTTGTCGCAGGCTGACCCTTCGCAGCGCGGGCCGCGCGCAGTCTGTCATCAGATCTCAGCTTCGAAGTCCACCACGTGGTCGCCGTCGACTTCGATCGTCACATTGGTCGGGCCGACGAACTCGATTTCGTCTTCCTCGTCCGGATGGTCATCGCTGGCCTGGCACGTGAACGCCACGGTGTAGTCACCCGGTGACAGCAGCGTGGAATAAACGTAGTCGCCGAACTCGTTCTGACGCACGTTGATGATGGCGACCGGATCAGGCTCCGTGCCGTCCACATCGTGAGGAACGACATCGTGTTCGTTGTACACGTAAACGGCGTTGCCGGTATCGAGACTCAGATCGTTGGTGCACGTCTCGTCAAGCACCAGATCCATCGCCACCGTACCGCTCAGTACGCCGTATTCCGTCAGGTCGATGATCCGGAACGCCGGTCGCAGCAGGTAACCCGGCAGGCCCGGAGGATTCACCAGACCACGCCTTGTGTCCCAGTCGACCAGAAAGCGGGTATGACCATCTGCGGTGACCGTGAAGCCGCTGACCAGTCGCACGCTGCCGCTGGGCACGCGCACCTCATACTGACCGCCGGTGTTGGTCATGACGTAGGAGTCATACGTGCCGTCAAACTCGGCATCGACAATCAGTTCGATCCAGTTGTATTCGCCGGCATCGACCGGTTCGGCGTCGAGCAGCAGAACGGCGTTGTCTTCGTCCAGCGTCAGGAGGTCCACGTCGAGCGCCGGATCCAGCGGATACTCCAGCGGCGGTTCGTCGCTGGCGGGTTTTACGCGCACGGTGTTGATGCGAATCCACAGTTCCGCAACGTCGTCTACCGGTGCGTCCATCAGCGACAGCGAGAGGCTGCCCTGCTGGGTGCCCGTGCCCGACGTCACCGGGTCTCCGCTGCTGCCCGAGCAGGCGGCCAGCGCCAGGCTGGCGGCAGCCACGGTCAACGGCGTCAGCCATGAACGGCTATGTCCTGGTGTCGATCCTTCGGTATGTTGCATTGGTCGCTCCTTGTTTATTCGCTATCCGTTACCGTAGCGGCCTGTCGTCGGTTCCCGGCAGCATACGATACCCCTGCAGTCCGGTAACACGTATGCGACGGAATCAGGTTCCATTGTTTTCACATAATGAAAGGCAGATCGCGAAAAACGCCGGTTGCAGGCGCTCAGCAATGCGTTGAATCTGCTGTGATACGGCAAGCAAAAAAATCGGGAACCGGATGGCAACTGAATCGTGTCTGCAGACAGCGACAATATGGTCACGGGAACTGTCACCGCAATGAGGCGGTGGCCAGAGGCCGGAAGTACGGAGCAGAAAGCGAGTTATCGAACAGGCTTATGACCCGGTTGAAGGTAATCACAGGTGGAAAATCGGACGGCGATCGCTTCGCCGCACTGGTCGAACCGCATTACGGAATGCTGTTTCGGGTCGCGCTGCGCTGGACCCGTTCAGAGCAGGACGCCGAGGATCTGGTCCAGGAAGTCTGTGTGCGGGCGTTTCCGCGTCTGGAGGAGTTGCTGACGCTGGAGCAACCGCAAAGCTGGCTGGTCCGTGTGATGTATCGACTGTTCGTCGACTGGACGCGCCGCTACGAGCGCCGCCATGTCGTGTCGCTGGAAGCGACTGAACTGGCACCGGAATCGGCAGAGCCTGGTCCCGAGCGTGCCGCAGAGTGGTCCGCCGAGGCCGAGAAACTGGAACGCGCGTGGGGTTTTCTGGAACGGGAACAGCAGGCATTGCTCGCCATGCATGATCTTGAAGGTTATTCGTTGCGTGAAATGAGCGCCTTGACCGGTCTGAAGGAAGGAACGCTGAAGTCGAAGCTGCATCGGGCAAGAGCCAGGCTGGGGAGACTCCTGCAGCGTGAGAATCTTCCCTCGGCGGCACAGGCGAGGATAGGAACATGAACAGACAGTGTGAAGAGTTTTTCAATGAGCTGTCGCCAATGGCGCACGAGTCGAGGTCCGACAGTCCGCTGGGGCTGCATCTCAAGACGTGTCCCGAGTGTCGTAACGCAGTGGTGGCGTCACGCGCACTCGCTGCCGAGCGGGCACGACCTTTGCCGACGCCGGCATCCGGCGCGTTCGAACGTGCGATGCGGGCCGCGCTGCGTACGGAGCCGTCGCGACAGCAGAAGTTGAGGTCGTCGCGGGTATTCTGGGCCGGTGTTTCGGCCGGTGCGGCGCTTGCGGCCAGCGTGGTGCTGGCAGTTCTGATGCTGCGGCCGGACATTCCGCAAAGCACGCCGTCGGCCGCGTCGGCCGCGGTGCCGCAGGTGGCGCTGTCGCTGTACCAGAGCCGGGATGTGTCCATTGCCATGGAGTCGCCGGTGTCGCTGGAGAACGTTGAGATACGTGTGCTGCTGAGTGGCTCCGTGGATCTTGCCGGGTTCGAGGGTGAGCGTGAGCTGAGCTGGCGCACGAACCTGAACAGCGGCATGAATACGCTGACGCTGCCGGTGGTGGCGCATCAGGTCGGGAGCGGACAGGTTCTGGTTGAGGTGGTGCATCAGGACAGGCGCCGCACGTTTGTGGTGGATGTGGACGCGCGTGCGTGAGTGGCGCATGGGGGTATGGGGCAGTGAACGATCAGTCAATGAATGATGTTCTGACAGGTGTTTGGAAGGGTAAGGACGGTGCATCAGGTACCGTAAGGAGATTCGACATGACAGGGAAATTTGTTACACAGAATGTGAGGCGATGGACTGCCACCGGTGCCGTCCTGACGCTATTGCTGGCTTCCGGTGGCGTGGCTGCCCAGGAAGAAGAAGCGCCGCCGGTGGCGGCACCACCGCCGTCGGTGGCCGAGAGCCTGGAACTGACGATGACGCTGCTGCCCGAAGGTGCGGCAGGACCGGCATCGGTACTCAGCACCATAGAGCTGCCTCCGCAGGCTCGCGCGGGCGAACGTGGTGATTCGGCGTCCGATACCGCGGCCGAAGCGCGCGAGCGTCGGCAGTTCGGACTGGATACGGCCGCAGAAGCCCGTGAACTGGGCCGTGAGTTCGGCCTTGATCGTGCCGAACAGGCTCGGGAAGATGCCGGCAGGGGTGGTGATCGCAGGCCTGAGGATGTGCCCGCACCACCGGTGACACTGCCGGTGACACCACCGGTTCCCCCGGCCGGCCCGCCTGCGCAGTGAGGGCAGGCATAGCCTGCCTGCTGCTGCTTGGCCTGGTTGCGTTCGCTGCTCCCGCGGCGGCGCAACCGGGTGAGGCGCAGGCTGCATTCCGCGCCGGCAGCGAGGCCTTCGCTGCCGGCGACTTTTCCGCCGCCGCCGAATCGTTCCAGTCGGCCATCGATGCCGGCATGGACGATGCGGCCGTGCGGTTCAATCTTGGTGTCAGCCTCTATCGGGCCGGCCGGCACGCGGACGCTGCGCAGCAGTTCCGTGAAGTGGCGCAGCGTTACCCGACCATGCGGCCGCTCGCGAACTACAATCTGGGCCTGGCACTTTTCCGGCTGCAGAGCCTTGCGCAGGCCGAAGCTGCATTCCTATCAGTGCGACAGGATCCACAGGCCGATCCGCAACTGCTGGCGCTGGCTGCGGAGATGCTGGACCGCATCAGCGGGCCGGAGCGTCGCGCTTCGATGTCACGTCTGGCCCTGTTCGATGTGGCTGTGGGCCATGACAGCAACGTGGTTATGGTCGACGAGTCGCTGATGGAGGCGGGTCGAGACGGCAGCAGCGCCTATCTGCAGATGTTCGCCTGGTATTCGGGCGCACGCAGCGAAGCGTCGGGGCCGCGTTTTGATGTCAGTGGTTTCGCAGTCCGCTATTCCGACGCGAGTGAGTATGATCAGAACCTTGCGCGACTGGCCGGCGCCTGGCGCTTTCGGGCCGGTGGCTGGCAGATGGATCCGGGCCTGTTCCTGAGTTATTCGATGCTGGGTGGGGATGGCTTCGAGCGCCGCTCCGGTGTCTCGCTGGACATGCGCCGTGGCGTTGGTGCACGCACCACCGTTGCGTTACGCGGCACGGCAGAGCATATCGATGAACTGAAGGACCTCTACGCCTATGTGGCCGGCACGCGTCAGTACGTACGCGCCGCGGTGGAACACTGGCTGGATGGCGGTCTGCTCTTCATGAGCCTGGAAGGGGAACGCAATCGTCGCGACGATCCGGGTGTGTCACCTCAGCGCATGCGCGCGGCTGTCCGTTTCCGCCAGCCGTTGGCAGGTCAATGGACCGTGCAGTACGGGTTCGCATACCGCGCCAGCCGATTCCAACGACTCGAGGTGACACGCACCGAGGATCTCACTGAGTTGTCGCTGACGGGACTGCGGTCGATGAACAACGGCTGGCGTTTCGCCGCCGAACTGCGCTGGTCAGACAACAGCTCCAACGATCCGTTCTACGGATTTCGACGCACCGGCCTTGAGCTCGGACTGCACCGCGTGTTCTGAAAGTCCGTGACGGCGTGAGCGACGTGTGCCTGGTCGGCGTCAGAATGACTGCTTGGCTTCGAACAACAACTGGGTGCTGCGTATGTCGCCGTCGCGGTTCAGCGGGAACGCGAGATCTATGTGTATGACCGTGCCGCTGCTGGAGCGGGGAGACGTCAGTCGCAGACCCACGCCTACGTCGTAAAGTGTGCCGCGGCCTGCGGTCGCGCGCGGGTCCTGGCCCCAGATGCGGCCGGCGTCGAAGAACGCGGCATAGCCGACGCGAAGCAGCCGCCACGGATACAGATCGGTGTGGAACCGCTGCTCCACGGTGAGCACGGCCTTGTGCCGCCCGGCCTGGTAGCGCAACGGATAGCCGCGCAGTCCGGTGTCGCCGCCCAGCAGCACTTGCTGTTCTCCATCCAGCGCATGGCTGGACATCGCATTCAGGCTGACCAGAAACAGATGACGTTCCAGGTTGCGCTGGTAGTAGTTGGCCGAGGCCTGAATCAGCGAATTGCGTAATCGGCCGCCCTCCCAGCGCCCGGTCGCATCCCCGCCCAGCAGTAGCAGGCGTCCGGTACCGCCAGGCTCCCAGCCCCGGCTGAAGAGCAGACGGGCAATAGTGGCGTTACGGTCCGCGCCAAGCGATGTGGTCGAGTATCCGAGTATCAGGGTCAGGTCCAGGCCCAGCGGAACATCTTCGACGCGGCCCATGTCGTTGAGCTCGGTCATCTCGCGAAAGTCGTCGACGATCAGCTGCATGCCTACCCACGGATATACAAGCTTGCGATACTCTGGCAGCAGCAGCGGATCGGGCACCTCCGCTGTGGGCGCGAAGCGCCGCTCGTCGGATGTGATACCCGCCAGCCAGCGTGTGGCGCGACTGCCGTTCAGACCGCGCGAATAGCCGCCGCGAACTTCGGCGATACGGATGTCGTGGCGGAACTCGTCGACAATTTCGCCCAGGTCGTACATGGAATCGATGCGCTTTTCCTTCTGCACCATTCCGCCTGCCGACCAGCGGGTATCAAGCGCGAAGAAAGGCCGCTCCGCACCGAACAGCTGTCGTTCCCCGTCGCTGGTGTCGGCGACCGTCATATCCAGACGCGCTCTGGATCCACGCACATTGGGGTCTACATAGCGCAGGTAGGATTCGTTGCGATCCACGTCGCTGTTGTAATAGACGGTCAGCCCCTTGCCGGTGCCGAGCAGGTTGCTGTCGGTCAGCCCAAGCCGGTACTCGTTCTCGCCGCCGTTGCGGCTGAATCTCAGTTCCGGCTGGAACGACCAGGCATCGCGAACGTATACGCTGATATCGGCGGTATTGTTCTCTTCGTTGAAACCGTTGGCGCGCACCGTCGCCTCGGCCAGATAGGGCCTTGCCCGCAGCAGTCGAGCCGACTCATCCAGCAGGCGGCTTTCGAAAAGGTCTCCGCTTTCGAACAGCAGAAGGTCCTCGATGACCGCATCCCGGGTCTTGAAATTGATGCGGTTGGCAAAGCGATACAGCGCCCGGTCCTCCTCCGGATCGTCGGTGTCGAAAATATTCCCGAC
>JBJHBW010000052.1:0-9059 GCA_050485685.1 Gammaproteobacteria bacterium | reverse complement strand
CCCGCCGGCAATCAGCACGACCGGCGGCCGAAGTCCTTCCAGCGCCGCCAGCGACGCGGCGACATTCGTTCCCTTGGAGTCATTGATGAACGTGACACCACCGATCTCGGCTACCCACTGACAGCGGTGCGGCAGGCCGGCGAAAGCAGCCAGCGCATTCAGCACAGCCGGATTGTCCGAAGCAGGGCCGAGATCCATGGCACGACAAAGCGCATCGGCCAGCGCAAGTGCGGCGAGCGCGTTGGCTTCGTTATGCGTGCCGCGCATCTTCAGCGTGTCGCAGGCGAGCAGCGGCTGCGCATCGCGCGCCAGCCAGCGTCTGCCGTTCACGTCCTGCACCGAGTAACCGTGCTGCAACGTCGCAGCTACCGAGAACGCTATCGCAGCGGGATGCCCCTGTGCCGCCTCACGCACGATCGCGTCATCGACATTGACGACGGCGACATCGGCCGCGGCAATCAGCCGCGCTTTCAGTGCAGCGTAATGCTCCAGACTGCCATGGCGGTCCAGATGATCGGCAGCAACGTTCAGCAGCGCTGCGGCAACCGGATGCAGTGATTCGGTGGTCTCCATCTGGAAGCTGGAGACTTCCAGCACATAGGCGTCAACCGGCCGCAGCCGCAGCAGGTCAAGTGCAGGCGGGCCAAGATTCCCGCCGGCCGGCGCTTCCACACCCGCCGCGCGCAGCAGCCGTGCCGTCAGTGTCGTCACCGTGCTCTTGCCGTTTGAGCCGGTGATCGCAACGACAGGCTTCACCGCTTCACGTGCAAACAGCTCCAGCTCGCCGAGTACCGGGATGCCGCGCTCACGCGCAGCCCTGACCAGCGGGATGTCCGTGGCAAGTCCCGGTGACAGCACCACGCAGCCGGCATCATCCAGCCAGCGCAGGTCGAGTTCTCCGAGTTCAACCTGAACCTGCGGCATCTCCGATTCAAGCGCGGGCAGTTCCGGCGGCATGTTCCTGGTATCGAGCACGCGCACGCGATCACCTCGCGCGGTCAGATGCCGCGCGACTGCAAGGCCTGTCACGCCAAGCCCGACCACCAGCGTGCAATCACCGGCCGCCGTCATTGCAGCATTCCTGTTGGTGTCGCTTTCACGGTTCGCCACCACCATCAGCGGATCTTCAGGCTTGCCAGCCCGATCAGCACGAGAATCACGGTAATGATCCAGAAACGCACGATCACTTTCGGCTCGGCCCAGCCCTTGAGCTCGAAGTGATGGTGCAGCGGCGCCATCCGGAAAATTCGCCGGCCTGTCAACTTGTATGAGGCAACCTGAATGATGACTGAGATGGTTTCGACGACGAACACGCCGCCCATGATGAAAAGCACCAGCTCCTGCCTCACAACAACAGCCATCAGCCCGAGCGACGCACCCAATGCGAGTGCACCCACATCGCCCATGAAGACCTGGGCCGGATAGGTGTTGAACCACAAGAAGCCCAGGCCGGCGCCAGCCAGGGCCGCAGAGAAAACCAGCAACTCACCGGCACCCGCGACATACGGGATATCCAGGTAGTTGGAAAAAACCACGTTGCCCGCCGCCCACGCAAAGATGCCAAGGGCACCACCGACCAGCACCGTCGGCATGATGGCCAGACCGTCCAGCCCGTCAGTCAGATTCACGGCATTGGAACTGCCGACGATGACGAGATAGGTGAACAGCAGATACGCGGTGAGACCGAGCGGAATCGCAAGGTCCGGAAAATACGGAATCAGCAGTGCATGTTCGACATCCGGATTCTCGGCCGTGTAATACAGCGCGAGCGCCAGCGCTATCGCTGCCACGGACTGCCACAGATACTTGGTCCTGGCCGACAGCCCGCTCGCATTGCCCAGCACCAGCTTGCGGTAATCGTCGACGAAACCGATCGCACCGAAAGCCAGCGTGCCCAGCAGCACGATCCAGACGAAGCGATTGCCGAGATTGGCCCACAGCAGCGTGCTGATCGCGATCGCAAGCAGAATCAGCGCACCGCCCATCGTCGGCGTACCGGCTTTGGGCAGGTGAGACTCGGGACCCAGGTGACGTATCGGCTGACCCACTCGCCGCACGGTCAGTTTCTGAATCAGGTAAGGGCCAAGCGCAAACGACAGCACCAGCGCGGTCAGCGCGCCCAGAATCGCGCGCATGGTCAGGTAGCTGAATACGTTGAAGCCGGTGTGAAAACGCGTCAGGTACTCGGTGAGCCAGATCAGCATGATCCGCCCTCCGCCTGCGATGCCGGCGCGCTGCATAGTGCAGCGGCCAGTTTCTCCAGGCCCATGATGCGGGAGCCCTTGATCAGCACCGTGAGATCGTCTGCCAGCAATGGCTCAAGTGCGGTCAACGCGCCAGCCAAGCCGTCGCAGACATCAGAATGGCCCTTGAAACCGGACGCTGCCTGCGCGGCCAGCTCACCGACCGCGATCAGACGATCGCAGCGGCCGTTGGCGAACTCGCCGACTTCCCTGTGCAATTTGGCGGCCGCGGGGCCAAGCTCGGCCATGTCGCCAAGCACCAGCACGCGCTGACCCGGCAGCGCGGCAAGATAATCGAGTGCCGCACGCACCGAGGCGGGGTTTGCGTTGTAGCTGTCGTCTATGACACGCGCACCCTGACGGCCGGCAAGAATGTTCAGCCTGCCGCGCACGGCCGCCGCTGCGGCAAGACCGGCGCGGATCTCATCGGCCCCGGCACCCACGGCATGCGCGGCTGCGGCTGCGGCCAGCGCGTTCATGACATTGTGTCGGCCGGGCAGACCCAGCTGTATGTCGGTTTCGGTGCCATCGGGGAGACGCATACGAAAATGCGAAACGTCGGGCCCGAGATCCATCTCGCCCGCAACGGTGCAGTCCGCCGAAGCGGCAAAGCCGAAACCGATGATGAATTCGCATTGTGCACGTGCCCGCCACTCGGCATAGAACACGTCATCCACATTCAGCACCGCGGTGCCTGCGCGCGGCAGGTGATCCAGCAGTTCGCCCTTGGCGGCGGCCACGCCCTCGAGTGAACCGAAACCCTCAAGATGTGCGGGACCTGCGTTCGTCAGCACACCCACCGTGGGCTGTGCCAGCGATGCCAGGTAATCGATCTCGCCGGCATGATTGGCAGCCAGTTCCGCGACCAGCGCTTCGTGCGTGCTGTCCAGCCGCATCAGCGTCAGTGGCACACCGATGTCATTGTTCAGACTGCCTTCGGTCACGCATACCGAACGCGTGCGACCGAGTATGGCGCCGATCAGCGTTTTCACCGTGGTCTTGCCGCTGCTGCCGGTCACGGCCACGGCCGGGATCGGGAACGTCTCGCGCCAGGCGCGCGCCATGCGTCCGAAAGCGCGACGTGTGTCGTCGGCGATGATCTGCGGAAGCGATGGTTCAACCTGATGCGCGACCAGTGCACCGGCGGCGCCTTTTGCCTGCGCCTGGGCCACGTAGTCATGACCATCGAAACGGTCGCCCTCGATGGCCACGAACAGGGCGCCGCCAGTCAGCGTGCGCGTATCCGTGCTGACCGCCGAGAACGCGCTGTCCTCGCCGACCAGACGCCCGTGCACATGCTCGGCAACCGATGCCAGGGTACGCGTCATGGGCGCGACGCTCATGGTCGACTCCCACACTCACGCAGCGCTGCACGCACCGCGACGCGGTCGCTGAACGGCAGGCGCTGTGTGCCGGCCAGCTGCTCGTTCTCGTGACCCTTGCCGGCCACGACCACGACATCACCGACCCCGGCACCTGCGATCGCATCGGCAATCGCACGCGCGCGGTCCCGCTCTACTGTGACCGGCATCTGATCTGCTATGCCGGCGCGAATATCCGCGATGATCGCTTCCGCATCCTCACCGCGCGGATTGTCGTCGGTGAGTACGATGCGATCGGCATGTCGCGCCGCGGCCGCACCCATCAGCGGCCGTTTGGCCCGATCGCGCTCACCGCCGCAACCGAAGATGCAGGTCAGTGCTCCCGCAGTCAACGCGCTGACTTCCGACAGCACACGTTCGAGTGCGTCCGGCGTGTGCGCGTAGTCGACCACGACGACCGGCCCGTCGCCGCCGCCAAGCACTTCCATGCGACCGGGCGGCGCTGCCGCGCTCCCCAGGGCCGCGCAGGCGTCGTCGAGATCCAGCCCGCTGGCAAGCAGGGCGCCAAGCGCCGACAGCAGATTCTCGGCATTGAAGCGGCCGATCAGCGGCGACTTCAGTTCCGCTTCCCGGCCCCGCCAGGAAACCGCAACACGCGTTCCCGAAAGGCCGGTGGAAAGCAGTTTGCCGACCAGCATTGTTTCGGCCGGCCAGGCTGACAGATCGCGCGCAGCGGCCGCATGGCCGGGATCGAGTACCGTGCCTGTGACGTCGACAGTATCCGCCAGTTCGCGGCGCAGGCTGGCGCTGAACGCATCGTTGAGATTGAGCACGGCGGCGGAAAGGCCAGGCAGCTGAAACAGACGTGCCTTGGCACGACCGTAGGACGCGAAATCGCCGTGCGCATCAAGGTGATCGTGGGTGAGATTTGTGAACACGGCGACGGCGAATCGCAGCCCGGCGACGCGATCCTGAGCCAGCGCGTGCGACGACACCTCCAGCGCCGCATGGCTGGTACCCATCTGCGTCAGCTCGCGATGCAGGGTCAGGCAGTCGGGCGTGGTCAGTGCATGTGTGGCCAGCTGCGGCGGCACACCAAAACCCAGCGTGCCGATATAGCCGCAGCGGGTACCAGAAGACGCACGGCCGCTGGCATTCATGGCCTCGGCCACCAGCCAGGCCACCGTGCTCTTGCCGTTGGTACCGGTCACGCCAGTCAGCGTCATCGCCGCCACGGCCGGAAAGAAGCGCTGCGCAAGCTCGCCCAGGCGCGCCTTCAGGCCAGGCACAGCCAGACCCTGCGTTGCCGGTCGCGTGCCGTCGGACTGCGGTTCGTAAAGCACGATGCTGGCGCCGCGGGCCAACGCGCGCTCTGCGTAGTCAAGACCATGGCTGCGGGCACCGGGCACCGCAACAAACGCGGCTCCGGGCGTCACCGCTTCGCTGTCCAGTACGAGGTCGGTGATGCGTACACCGGCCGACGCGCCGGAGGCATCGCCGAGCAGCTCACCCAGCGTCATGCCGGTGATGCGCATTGCCGCCGCCATGATTACGGCGCCTCCGCATGAGCGACGATGGAAGGAGCAGGTTCCGGCAGCGCATCGGGCGCAACGGCAAGAAGCCGCAACGCACCGGACGCGATGCGGGCAAACACGGGAGCCGCCACTTCGCCACCGTAATGCGACTCACCCTGTGGCTCATCGATGACCACAACAACCACCAGCCTGGGATCGTCTACCGGCGTGAATCCGCCGAAAACGGCTGTGTAGCGGTCGCGGGAGTATCCCCCGGCGCTGGATTTCCATGCGGTCCCGGTCTTGCCGGCAACGCGAAAGTTTGAAACCGCCGCGCGCTGCGCCGTTCCTTCCGACGAGACCACGACCTCCAGCATGCGTGTCAGATCCTCGGCGGTACGCGCCGAGATCACGCGCTCACCCGGCACCGGCTCATCCACGGCCAGCAGTGACACCGGCCGGATCTCGCCGCCGGCCGCAATGACCGCATAGGCACGGGCCAGCTGCATGGTCGTGACCGACAGCCCGTAGCCATAAGACAATGTGGCCTGGCCGATCGCACGCCAGTGCCGGTGATCGTTGAGCACGCCGGCCGACTCGCCGGGAAAACCACTGCCGGTGAGTCGGCCGATGCCGAAACCCGACAGCACGTTCCAGATATCCGCGGCATCCAGTTCCAGCGCCACGCGACCCACGCCCACATTGCTGGATCGTGCCAGTACGGTAGTCAGCGAGATCTCGCCGAGATTGGAACGGTCCTGAGTCAGCGTGCGGCCGGCAACGCGCAGGAAGCCGGGCGAGGTATCGATCAGTGATTCCGGCCGGTAACGACCGGTCTCAAGTGCCGCTGCGAGCACGAACGGCTTGATGCTGGAACCGGGTTCGAAAATATCCGTGGCGACCCGATTACGATAGACGGCTGCATCGCGCTGGTTGCGATTGTTGGGATTGAACACCGGCTGATTCACTGCGGCCAGCACTTCCCCGGTCCACGGGTCCAGCACAACCGCGGAGCCGCCAAGCGCGCCGCTTTCCATCACCGCACGTCGCAGTTCCCTGTAGGCCATGTACTGGATGCGCAGGTCCACGCTGGATCTGAGCGTGCGCCCAGGGCGCGCGGCACGGATCAGTTCCACGTCGCGGATGGTCCGGCCCAGGCGGTCGCGCAGTACGCGCTTGGCGCCGTTCTCGCCACGCAGCCAGTAGTCGAATGCCAGTTCCATTCCTTCCTGACCGAGATCATCGATGTCGGTAAAGCCAAGCAGATGGCCGATGACTTCGCCGGCCGGATAGTAGCGACGGTATTCACGCAAGGTGGAAACGCCGGGAATACCCAGGGACAGCACGGCGGCCGTGGCCGACGGACTCAGATGACGGCGCAGATAGACGAACTCGCGCTCCAGATTGCTGGTCACGCGCCGGGTCAGCGCGTCTTCGTCCATATCCAGTGCGCGCGCCAGCTCGCCGAGCCGATCCAGCGCCACCTTCAACTCACGCGGATTGGCCCAGATGCTGTCCACCGGCGTGCTGACCGCCAGCGGCTCGCCACGACGGTCGGTGATGGGACCACGATGGGCGGTGATTTCGACGGTGCGCAGATGGCGGTTGTCCGCCTGCGCCGCGAGGAAATCCTGATGCACGATCTGCAGATAGAACACACGTGCGATAAGACTGACCGCGCCGACCGCGAGCAGCGCGCCCAGCAGCACGTTGCGCCAGCGATGGCCGCGCAGGTCCGGTGTCTGGCCGCGCTGAGTCACCTCGCGGACTCCGCAACAACGACGATGTCCCTGTCAGCAGGCATCGCCAGATCCAGTTCCTCACGCGCGAGTTCCTCGATGCGTGAGTGACGCGCCCAGGTGCTCTGCTCCAGCTGCAACCGACCCCAGTCGATCAGCATGCGGTCCTGTTCGCGATTGAGCTCCTCGAGCTCAACGAACAGCCTGCGCGCCTCATGCTTGGCCCAGGTCAGCCACAGACCCGATACCGTCACCAGCACCGCGAGCACCAGTGCAGCGGCGATCTGTAGTAGCGGCGACCGGATCACGGCGCGCTCCGGTCCAGTTTCTCGGCAACCCGCAGTCGCGCACTGCGCGCACGCGGATTCGCGGCAATCTCTTCCTCATCAGGTCTGATCAGGCCGCCTACACGCCGCAGCAGCGGGCGCGCCTCGCGCGGCACATCCGGCAGCCCGGCCCAGGCCGGATCACCAAGAGCGGCATGCGCGAAGTGGCGCTTCACGATGCGATCTTCCAGCGAATGAAAACTGATCACTGCCAGCCGCCCGCCCGGCGCCAGCATGTCCACGATCTGCGCCAGCACCTGCTGCAAGGCGCCCAGTTCATCGTTGATGAAAATGCGTATGGCCTGAAACACGCGGGTGGCCGGATGTCCCTTGCCGCGAACATGGCCGCCAGCCTGGGTGACGACTTCGGCCAGTCGGCCAGTGGTGAGAAACGGGCGCTCGCCACGCGCGCTGACAATGGCACGCGCAATCGCGCGTGACCTCGGCTCTTCGCCGAAACGGCGAAATACATCCGCAAGCTCGCGCTCGGATGCCGTCGCCAGCCAGTCGGCAGCGGTGACACCGGACTCGGTGTTCATGCGCATGTCCAGCGGGCCGTCGCGGCCGAAACTGAAACCGCGCTGCGGCTGATCGAGCTGAGGAGACGACACGCCGAGGTCGAGCAGTACGCCTGCCAGCCCCTGCGTTCCCAGCCACGGCGCAACTTCGGCTCGAAAGTTTTCGAAACCGGCGTGGTGGATAGTGAACCTGGAGTCGGCCGCGAACCTCTCGCGCCCGTGAGCCACGGCCTGCGGATCCTTGTCGAGCGCCAGCAACCTTCCCTGCGGTCCGAGCCGTTCGAGAATTTCTGCACTGTGTCCCCCGCGTCCGTAGGTGCCATCGACGTACCAACCGTCCGTTTTCAACGCCAAACTCTCGAGAACTTCCGCGACCAGCACCGGACTGTGGTCGGGCATGGCTTTGACACCCTCCCCGTTCATGGCGCGACCGACCGCCAGCGAGTCATCGCCGGCGTTACAACGACAGGGATTCCAGTTCCTCGGGCAGGTCCGAGTATTCCCCCGCCTCGTCGGCCAGCCATTCGTCGCGCCGCGTATTCCACCGCTCTTCGTCCCAGAGCTCGAACTTGTTGCCCTGTCCGATCAGCATCACCTGCCTGTCCAGGCCGGCGAATTCCCGCAGTTCCTTCGGCAACAGAATCCTTCCGTTACCGTCCATCTCAAGTTCCGTGGCGTAACCCACCATCAGACGCTGCAGGCGCCGGGCCTGCTTGTGCAGAGCCGGCAGTCGGACGAGCTTGGCTTCGATCTCCTCCCAGTCAGGAAGCGGGTAGATCAGCAGGCAATAGTCCCGGTCCACGGTCGCGACCAGATGCCCGTCGGCGCGGGTTTGAATGCGATCCCGGTATCGGCTTGGGATGGCCAGCCGACCCTTGGCATCGAGGGTAACTTTCGAGGCGCCGCGGAACATGTCGGGTTTGTCTTCAGGACCGTGTGGCCCATTTTTTCCCACTTCCTACCACTTCGCGACACTATAGGGAGGGCGGTGGCCCACTGTCAACCGGATTCGAGCAGGTTTTTTTTGTGACGACAAAAGCTTAGCAGGGGGAATGGCGTCCCGGGTGACGCCATCAGGAGACACCCTGCGACACCTGAACGGCGGCTGCCCTGCACCAGCGTGGTGCACGAAGGGATGATGCCGAAGCTTTGGCACCTCAGGAGACACGGGGCGGGAGACAGACAGTGCGGGAGCCGGCCTGTAAGCCGGGTTCTGTCGAGAGCAGCCATTCATCTGCGATGCGCGTCACCGCGCACCTGTAGCGACCTACCCGGGAGCTCGTGTGGGCACACTACAGCGCTCCCCTATTCGGTCTTGCTCCGGGTGGGGTTTACCCTGCCACAGCTGTTACCAGCTGCGCGGTGCGCTCTTACCGCACCATTTCACCCTTACCGGC
>JBJHBW010000051.1:0-9241 GCA_050485685.1 Gammaproteobacteria bacterium | reverse complement strand
CTGGTCATGCTGATGGCCGGCGCCGATTCCATCCGTGACGTGATGGCATTCCCGAAGACGCAGACTGCCAGCTGCTCCATGACCGGCGCGCCGTCAGCGGCCAGCGAAGCACAGTTGCGCGAGCTTGGTATCCGCATTCGAGGTGGTGGTACGGATGTGCCGCCGCGCTGACCCGGGCGCCTAGGCGCAGCCCACCATGGCAGGTCATGCACGGGACACTGCTACGGTGGTCGTACATGGCCTGTGGATGCCGGGGCTCGAAACCTGGCTGTTGCGCCACCGCCTGGACTCACGTGATCTGGGTGCCCGCCTGTACCGCTACAACACGGTCACGGCCGGTCTCAACGAGAACGCCGCCGCGCTCGCCACGCACCTTGCGAGCGTCTGCGCCGACACCGTGCATCTTGTCGGCCACAGCCTCGGCGGCGTCGTCATTGTCGCCATGCTGCAGCGTTTTGGCCTCGACCGGCCCGGCTGCGCTGTGTGTCTGGGTGCGCCATTGCGGGGCACGGCAGCGGGGCGGGTCGTGGCACGCTGGCCGGGGGCGAAAACGGTGCTTGGGCGCAGTATCCGCGAACTGAACGCGTCCGGCGGCCTGCCGCGCTGGGATGGATCCCGCCCGCTGGGCATTGTCGCCGGTGACAGACCCAGGGGCATGGGCGCGATGATCGCGCGCCTGCCAAAGCCGCACGATGGTGTGGTGTCGGTGGAGGAGACCCGCCTCGATGGCGCGGACGATCACACCGTCGTGAACGCGTCGCACGTGGGCCTGTTGTGGTCTGCGGACGCGTGGCGGGCGGTGCGGGATTTTCTCGAGCGGGGCCGCTTCGGGTGACTCGGCATGTGCGGGATCAAACCCGACGCGCCGATTCCACCAGCTCATACAGCAGTGACAGCGCGTCGCGTGGCGTCAGCGCGTCTACATCCAGTGACGCGAGTCTGCTCGCAAGTGCGGTCTCGGCTTCATGAGATGACAGGAGTCGCGGATCGTCGTCAGACGTTGCGTGCGCTCGACGCGCCTGATGCTCCTCCGGTCGCGCCGCCGTCAGTTCCAGTTCCTGTTGCGGTCCGGGCGCTGCGAGCTGGCGCTGGTGCGCTTCAAGCTGGCGCAGGTAGCCGCGTGCACGCGCAATGACCTCGCGCGGCACACCGGCCAGCTCCGCCACGTGCAGTCCGTAACTCTGGTTTGCTGGTCCCTCCCTGACGGCGTGCAGAAAGATCAACTCACGGCCATGCTCGACGGCATCCAGATGCACGTTGGCGCAGCCGGGCAGTTCCGCGGGCAGGCTGGTGAGTTCGAAGTAATGCGTGGCGAACAGCGTGAAGGCGCGCACTTCGCGGGCAATGTAATGTGCCGCCGCCCAGGCCAGTGACAGGCCATCGAAGGTACTGGTGCCGCGGCCGACTTCATCCATCAGCACCAGGCTGTACGGCGTTGCGTTGTTCAGGATGGACGCGGTCTCGGTCATCTCGACCATGAACGTGGAGCGTCCGCCGGTGAGGTCGTCGGCGGCGCCTATGCGCGTGAAGATGCGATCCAGCGGGCCGATTTCGGCGTCTTCGGCCGGCACGAAGCTGCCGGTGTGGGCAAGTATCGCGATCAGTGCCGTCTGGCGCATGAACGTGGATTTACCGCCCATGTTCGGTCCGGTGATGATCAGCATGCGGCGCTGGTCATGCAGCGCAAGATCGTTGGGCACGAAAGGCTCTTCGGACGATGCTTCAACGCCGGGGTGCCGGCCGGCGCGGTAGGTCAGTTTCGGTTCGTCGGTCAGCTGCGGACGATTCAGCTGAAGCGCTCCGGCGCGCGCGGCGAGGTTGGCGAGGGCGTCGATGTCGGCCAGCGCATTGCAGGTCTGCTGCAGTGCGGCCAGCTGCTGCGCGATGGCTTCGAGAAGATGCTCATACAGCCATTTCTCGCGCGCCAGCGCACGCTCGCGCGAACTCAGCACCTTGTCCTCGAATTCCTTCAGCTCAGGCGTGATATAGCGCTCGGCGCCTTTCAGCGTCTGGCGACGCTGATAGTCGTCCGGTGCGCCGGCAGCCTGCGCTTTTGTGATCTCGATGTAGAACCCGTGCACCCTGTTGTAGCCGACCTTCAGGGTCGCGATGCCGGTGCGTTCGCGTTCGCGGGTTTCGAATTCGTCCAGATAACCGCTGGCGTTATCGCTGATGCGTCTGAGTTCATCCAGTTCATCGTCGTAACCGGTGGCGATCACGCCGCCGTCGCGCAGCCACACCGGGGGCGAGTCCACCAGCGCACGCTGCAGCTGCTGAAGTTCATCGTGATGTTCGTCGCAGGCATCGTGCAGCGAGCGCAGCAGGTCATCATCGATATCGGCCACAGTGGCTTTCACGGCCGGCAGTCTCGCCAGGCCGTCTCGCAGTGCAGCGAGATCGCGCGGGCGAGCAGAGCGCAGCGCGACGCGCGTCAGTATCCGCTCCAGATCGTTGATGTCATCGAGCGCGCTGCGCACCCCGGTGGCGACCGGCGTGCCGGTGGCGCCGGGCTGCAGCAGCATTGCGATGGCTTGCTGGCGCCGGCCCAGCACGCCGTGGTCGCGAATCGGCCGATTCAGCCAGCGGCGCAGCGTGCGGCTGCCCATCGCGGTCATGCAGCGATCCATCAGGCCGACCAGCGTGTACTCCGGATGCGTGCCCAGCGTCGATTCGATCTCAAGATTGCGGCGCGTGGCGGCGTCCATGAGGATCGCGTCGCTGCGCCGTTCGCGGCTGAGGCCGCGCAGGTGGGGCAGCTGACCACGCTGGGTGTCGTTCACGTACTGCAGCAGACAGCCGGCAGCCGCAATCGCGGATGAAAGATCGTCGGCGTCGAATCCGGACAGGTCGCGCGTGCCGAACTGTGTGCACAACAACCGCGTGGCCGTGTCGACCTCGAAATGCCAGGGCGGGCGGCGGCGCAGCGCGGTGTGGTCAGCGAGCCAGGCCGGCAGCGTCTCGTCTTCGGCAACCAGCAGTTCGGCGGGACGCAGGCGCTCGAGTTCCGCGGCCAGCGCCTCGGCGCCGTCCACCTCGGTCACCGAAAAGCGCCCGCCGGCCAGATCCAGCCACGCAATGCCGGCCGGCGGACCCAGCCGCACGCAGACCAGGTGACGGGTGTCGCGGTCATCGAGCAGCGCCGCATCCGTCAGCGTGCCCGGCGTGACTACACGCACGACTTCGCGTGCCACCGGTCCCTTGCCGGCGCCCGGTTCCCCGACCTGCTCGCAGATCGCGACCGATTCGCCCAGCCGCACCAGCCGCGCCAGATAGCCTTCCACCGAATGCACCGGTACGCCGGCCATGGGGATGGGTTCGCCGGCGCTGGCGCCGCGCTTCGTCAGCGTGATATCGAGCAGCTTCGCGGCGCGGCGCGCGTCTTCGTAGAACAGCTCGTAGAAGTCGCCCATGCGATAGAACAGCAGCACGTCGGGGTGCCCGGCCTTGATGGCCAGGTACTGCTGCATCATCGGGGTGTGGGCTGCGCTGGCCTCTTTCAATGAGTGTGGGTCAATGAATGCGGGTCAATGAACGTGGGTCAACGAGGGTGGGCCCGACGCGCCACCGGCCGGATCACCGACCGCCGAACTTTGTCATGACGCCGACGGCGTACACGTCGATGTCGGTGGCATCGCCGACTTTGCGATAGCGCTGCCAGCTGCCACGGACCGCAAAATTCTGTCGAAGGTTGAATCGCATGCCGATTGCGTAGGTGTAGTTGGAGTTCGACTCGGACTGGATTTGTGTCGGCTCACCAACCAGGCTCAGGCGAAATTCGGTGTCGTCCCGATAGTAGCCAAGCTTGCCGTACATGGACATGCGCTCAGTGACTTCGAACGCACCAATGCCGCCCAGCTCGACCAGCGTGGCGGAAAAAACCAGACTCCCGAAGCCCGGCGCACTTTGCCGGATCGAGCCCAGATCGCTGTAGCTCGCCTCTACAGCATAGTTCGGGGTGAACTCGTAGCCAAAGAATCCCGACCAGCCCGAGTCCTGCTTGCGCGGGGTGGTGAATTCGGCATAGTTCAGGGAACCGCCTGCGTACCACCACGAATCCTGGGCATGGGCCGGATTGACGGCCAGGGCGGTTGCCATCATGGCTACGAAGACGAGGACGGCTGCTTTCCTTTGCATTGAACGACTCCCCGCTGAGCGGACCGTATGAGACAGGCTGTAGAGCCTACTACAAACCCCGGCTTTACAAGCGGGATTTCACTGGTTGCGGTATCAGTCCGCGGGGGAAACGTCGCGCATGCGGATCAGCCAGCGCCCGTCCACGCGCACCAGATCATCCACTCCCCGGCCGACGGCGGCGACACGCGGGGCTTCGCCCGGGGCGGATGGTCCGAACACCGTCATCCAGTAAGACTCCATGCGGGCGCGATTATCGTCGATGAATTCGATTCGTGAGTTGGCGATCACGTGATACATGGCGGGCCCCGTCAGCGTGTCGTTGCCGGTACGTCCGCGCCGCAGGTCCAGCACCATCTGACGCAGGGCGTCCCTGCCGCGGGTCGCGTTGTCGCCCCGACCGAACTGGCCATCTTCGGTGAACACGGCGGCATAACCGTCCGCGTCCAGCGTGTCCAGCGCCCGAACATAGCGCCACATCAGGTCTTCAATCTCCACCCGATCGCGAAACTCGCGCAGCAGCGCGTCGTCAGCACAGGCGGACACGGCGCAGAAAGCTGCGACAGTGCCGACAAGCAAGGTGGTGAGAAATCGGTTCATGGTCTTCTCCTGCGGTTCTGTTGCCGGCGCCGCCAGCGGGCCGGGCGGCCATTATGCGACCTTTTTCGGCGCTGGCGCATCCATAAGTCAGGTTCGTCAGTCACCGGAAGGCTGACAGAGCCTTTGAGTTCCCCTCAACCGTGTGCCCGTTCCGGCGTGGATGACTCCCCCGATCCACGACCGGATCGGGCAGTTTTTTCCTTGCTATCGATTGCGCCCGAATCCCCTGTCCGGTGCGCCGGGCCGGGCCATGCTCCGGCACCGTCCATCTGCGGTAGGATAGGGCTGACCAGTGTCCTCGCGGGCTGTGGTTGGCATTCCGGCCGTCCCTTGTTCGCAGTTGCGACACGGTGCAGAAACCACGAGAACCTTGAGGAGGGGCAGATGAAAAGAACAGGCATCGGCGCAAACGCCGCGACCGGGCTGCTGGGGGCGATACTTATGCTGGGCGCGGGCGCACTCGCCGCACAGGTGGTGCCACCAACTGTGGCCGACAAGCCCACTCCGCCGACACCACAGGGACCTTTCGGTCCGGGTCCGGAAGGCTGGGTAAAAGTGGCCTATTCGATAACTGAAGACGGCAGTACGGCCAATGTGCGGGTTCTGCAGTCGCAGCCGGCAAGGCTGGATCCGGCGGAAACGATCCGGGCGGTTCAGCAGTGGCGATTCAATCCCGCTTCGATCGACGGCACACCCGTAGAGTGGCACAACAACGTCGAGACCATCGTATTCGACATCGCCGAAATACCGCTGGAAGTCAGTTCCGGATTTGCTGCCGCTTTCGAGGAAACCGCCGAACTGATCGCCAACGACCGCCACGATCAGGCGCGCACCCGCAATGCCAGCATGCAGGCTGAGCAGATCTCGCGGCTGTATGAGATCGGCCTCGCGAACATGCAGCTTGCGGTGATCGAGCTTCAGCAGGGGAATTACCATGCCGCTTACGAGGCTGTGCGTCGCGCGACGCCCTTGGAAGCGACACAGCTTTATCCGGATGAGATGATCGCCGCGCTGACGTATCGTTTTGCGATCGAGGTGCAGCTGGGCCGTGCGGCCGATGCGCTGGAAACCTTCGAGCGCCTGAACGCAGTGCAGCCGGTTGCCGAGGATGATCCCATGCGTCAGCAGGTCAATGTCGTGCGCGAGGCGATGAATTCCGACGCGATCCTGCCCATCCAGGCCAGAGTCGCTTCCGGCGATGCATGGAACTACACGCCGATGCGGCGCACGTTCGCGGTCGGCGAAGTCGATGGCTCGCTGGATGAGCTAGGCATCGAATGCAACCTTCGCACGGCGGTGCTGCCGTTCCAGGAGGAAGTCGAGTGGACGGTGCCTGAGAGCTGGGGTGACTGCACGCTGGCCTTCAGTGGCCGTCGTGGCACGACCTTCGTGTTCTTCGAGGTCGAGTAAGGCCTTGTTTTGCGGTTGACTGCGGCGCACGGGCAGTGCCGCAGGCCGGCTGCTGTGGTAGTGTCAGGGGTTGTATTAACGTCTGACGCTGCCAGGATCGGGCGTGCCGGGCGTGGCCCGAGGCCTGGGCCAGGCATGGCCTGATCATCGGCGGCGGTTCAGGGTCACGGGGGAGTACGGTACACGTGCGTGGCAGTCTGATTCCGTCTTCACGATTCCGGGCCCGCAAAGTCACTACGCCTGGCATGGCGCTGTGGGCACTGGCGGCCGGATCGGCATTGCTCGCAGGCTGCGGTCGTGAGGCCGCGGCACCCTCCGTGGCATCCGTAGACCAGCACTGGGATCTGCTCAACCGCTACTGCACGGATTGCCACAACCGTGCCGAGATGGCCGGCGACCTGTCGCTGCAGGGGCTGACGCCCGACCACATTGCTGCCAATCCGGCGCTGTGGGAAAAGGTCATCATGAAAGTGCGCGGCGACCATATGCCGCCGCCGGGCAGCGCGAAGCCGGCGCTCGCCGTGCTGGATGCCTTCGCGACCTCGCTGGAGCACCACATCGACGGCCTTCCGGGGCTGCCGCCGGCCGGCCACGTCGGCGTGCAGCGGATGACGCGAACTGAATACGCATCCGCCGTGGAGGATCTGCTGGCCGTCAGGATCGACCCGGCCGAGTTTCTGCCGACCGAGATCGAGGTCGACGGTTTTACGAACATCGCTGCAGCGCTCAGCGTGTCGCCGGCGTTTCTTGAGCAGTATGTCAGCGTCGCCCGTTACGTGGCGCGAACGGCAGTGGGCGAGCCCGTACCGCGCCTGTCCAGCGCCTGGTATCCGCCGCCGGCGGATGATCAGGACAGTTTCGTTGATGGCATGCCTCTGGGTACGCGCGGGGGAACGTCGTTCCACCATGTGTTTCCGGCCGACGGCGAATACCGTTTCACACTGACTGATCTCGATGTGGGTCTTTACCCGCGTGCGCTGGAAGCGGTGCATACGGTCGTGCTGCTGATCGATCGCAACGAGGTGTTCCGTACCACGCTGGGCGGACCTGAGGATCTGGCACTCGTGAACCGCGGCGGCGCACCGGCACGCGCCGAGTTGATGGAGCGCTTTACGAATATCCCGGTGCACGTACAGGCCGGGCGGCGTGAAGTGGTTGTCGCATTCGTTGAACGCAGTCGGGTCGCGACCGAGGAACTCGTCTACGGCTTTACGCCTTATGGCGGATTCAGCTTCCGCGGCGAGCTGCGTGTGCCGCGCATTCTCGGTGGCATAGAGGTCACCGGCCCGTTCGATTCTACCGGCATTTCGAGCACCGCCAGCCGCGAGCGGATTTTCGTATGCGAGCCATCAACCGTAGACGACGAACGTGCCTGTGCCGAGAACATTGCGGCACATCTTGCGCGTCGCGCGTTCCGGCGGCCGGTGGATGAGGCCGACATCGCCAGGCTGATGCCGTTTTTTGAGACCGGTCGTGAAGAAGGCCCGGGCGGTTTCGACAGCGGTATCGAGCACTTGGTGACCGCTGTGCTCGCAAGTCCCGATTTTCTGTATCGCGCCGTGCAGCCACCGCGTGAGCCCACGGACGAACACTTCCATGCCCTGACTGCGCTGGAGCTGGCCTCGCGATTGTCATTCTTCCTCTGGAGTCAGGGTCCGGATGACGAACTGCTGGAGCTCGCCACATCGGGTCGCCTGCAGGATCCGGCCGTGCTCGAGGCGCAGGCCAGGCGCATGCTGCTTGATCCGAGGGCGGACGCACTGATAGACGGGTTCGCGCTGCGCTGGCTGCATCTGGACAACCTCGCCGGTATCGTTCCGGACCAGCAGATATTCCCCGGCTTCAGCGACGAACTGCGAGAGGATTTCGACCGCGAGATCGGTCTGTTCCTGCGCAGCATTCTGCTCGCCGACCGCGATGTGCGTGAGCTGATTACGGCCGAGCACACCTACCTCAACGAACGTCTCGCGCGTCATTACGGCATCGATTCCGTGCACGGTCCGCAGTTCCGGCGCGTGACGCTGGCAGATGAGACGCGGCATGGCCTGCTTGGCAAGGCCGCCGTGCTGCTTGCGACATCCTATGGCGACCGCACATCGCCGGTACTGCGAGGCGCCTGGGTGCTGGAGAAACTGATCGGTGCGCCGCCGGCACCGCCGCCGCCGGAAGTGGAAGCTGACCTGACGACGCCGGACGGGGCACTGCCGACAACGATACGCGCGCGCCTGGAGCAGCACAGGGAGGATCCGAGCTGCGGCGGCTGTCACGCCGTCATCGATCCTTACGGCATTGCGCTGGAGAATTTTTCCGCGATAGGTGAATGGCGCGAGTTCGACCGCACGGCGAATGCGCCTATCGATTCAAGCACCGAGCTGCCCAACGGTGTGAGCGTGACCGGGCCCGTCGAACTGCGTGAGGCATTGACGGCACGTCCCGAGCAGTTCGTGCGCGCGATGACCGACAAACTGCTGATGTACGCACTCGGTCGCGAGCTCGCGTATCACGACAAGCCGCAGGTTCGCGCCATCGTGCGCGCCGCGGCCGACGAGGGTTACACCCTGACATCCCTGGTTGCCGGCATTGTGACCAGCGATGCATTCAGGCTGCAGGCATTACCCGACGCGGATACCGGCAGCGTGGTCGCTTCATCCATACCCGATGCGGCAGCGGCCGCGATCGTTTCCGCCGGCACGGTCTCGGACCGCCAGGCGTCCGGCGAGCATTAAGGAGGAATCACGATGTTCCTGACCAGAAAATACCTTTCCCGTCGCGCTGCATTGAAGGGCCTGGGCGTGTCGGTCGGATTACCGCTGCTGGATGCAATGATTCCAGCCGCCACCGCGCTTGCGAACACGGCGGCCAGTCCCGCATTACGCGCTGGATTCTTCTATATCCCGCACGGCGCGATCATGTGGAACACTTCGCACGGCGCGGCGATGGATCGCTGGACCTGCAGTGGTGCCGGCGATGACTTCCGCCTCAGTCATATTCTCGAGCCGCTGGAGCCGTTCAAGGACAAGGTAATCTCGTTTTCCAACCTTGAGAACAAGGCGACCGCGAATTCCGTGCATCAGCTGCAGCCGGCCACCTGGCTGAGCGG
>JBJHBW010000050.1:0-9373 GCA_050485685.1 Gammaproteobacteria bacterium | reverse complement strand
AGGTCGGCGAGCACCTGCGGCCGATCCCTGGACGCCTCCCTCGCAAGTTCCGCGAAGCCGACGATCGCAGCCAGGATGTTGTTGAAGTCGTGTGCCACGCCGCCGGCCAGTGTGCCCAACGCTTCCAACTTTTGCCCTTCCCGCAGCCGCTCTTCGAGTCGGTGCCGTTCGAGTTCCTCCGTCTTGCGCGCGCTGATGTCGACCACCGATGCGATGACGTACATGCCCTGATCAGTGGGCAGCGGATTGAGGCCGATCTCCACCGGCACTTCGGTGCCATCCTTGCGAAGCGCATACAGTTCGCGGCCACCGCCCATTGCACGCGCTTCCGGATGCCCCTGAAAAGCCTTGCGAAAGCGTGGGTGATCGGCGCGTGAACGCAGCGGCACCAGCATGTCCACCGACTGGCCGATCAGTTCGTCGCGCAGGTAGCCACTCAAACGCTCGATCTCGCGATTGACCAGCATGATGGTGCCAACGCCATCGGTCATCAGCAGGCCGCTGGGGGAGGACTCGACCGTGGCCTGTAACCGTTGCTCTGTGGCGCTGCTGTTCATCCCCGCAACATCTCCGGTTCCCGGGGCGGCAACGCTCGCATCGGAGCCGCGTTACCCCCTCCATCCTCAGACACGCTCCGGGTTCGATATTAGCAACGTTCCGATCGGCAAAATAGCTTGCCGATGCAGCAATCGGGATGCCTTGGACAACGCGACTGTGGCGTGCAAACCAGATGCAGGCGGCCAACCGAAGGCACAACGGCATGAGGCGCGTCAGAACACATGAACATCGGTACCATGTAGACCTACAACGTTTCACAGTCCCGGGAACATCACCTGACCCTGCGTCTGCACGGCCATGAACGACCAAACCCTCTCCACGCCCATTCCTCTGACACTGCTTACCGGATTCCTCGGCGCCGGCAAGACAACGGTGTTGAACCGGATACTGGCGGGCGATCACGGCCTGCGCATCGCGGTCATGGTGAATGACTTCGGCAACCTGGATATCGCCGACGAACTGATCGAGGGAAAAAGCGAAGGCGTGCTGAAGCTGACCAACGGCTGCATCTGCTGCAGCCTGAAGGAGGACCTGGTCGGTTCGGTGCTGGCGGTCGTACACCGCGAACCTGCGCCGCAACACATCGTGCTCGAAGCCAGCGGCGTTGCCGATCCGACCGGCATCGCCACAACGCTGCTTGCGCCGGTGCTGCGTTCCGAGATTCGACTGGACGGCGTGGTCTGCGTGGTCGATGCGCAGCAGTTCGATGTCGATCATCAAGAACGCGATCTGATCCTGCGTCAGCTCATGGTGTCGGACCTCATTCTGCTGAACAAGATCGACCTGGTGCCAGAAGAAGTCCGTGAACGCATGGACCGGCAGATCAGAACATGGCTGAGCGCTGCGCGAATACTGCACACGGTGCAGGGTAATGCTCCGCTGCCAGTGCTGCTGTCATCACTGCATGAGGAACATCCGTCTCGCCGCCCGCTTCTCGCGCACACAGGCAACGAACAACAATGCCTCGGCGAGGCCTGCAACGATCCCGCGCATCATCATCCGCCACGATTCGATGTCTGGTATTTCCGCACACCGCATGCACTTTCAGCACCGGCACTGCGCGAGGTAGTGCAGGAACTCCCGCCCGGCATCTACCGCATCAAGGGCACTGCCCGCCTGGCCGAGCGGGCATCGACGACCGGCAGCTCCATCGCCATGGTGCAGGGCGTGGGTCGGCGACTGCAGCTCGTCCCGATTTCGGCGCCGGGCACCGAAGAAACGCGACTGGTTGTCATCGGTGCCACCGGTGCACTGGACAGCGATGCCCTGCAGCGCGCATTTGGCCAGACGATACGGTCAGGCGGCACACCAGCGAAAGTCCCGCCCTGAACGCAGGGCAGCCGGTGTGCCGAACGCGACCTGCAGCGTGATATCGTGGGGCGAAAACCCCGACCCGGAGACATGCCATGGCAACCATCAAGAAGAACAATCCCTGGACCTGGCAGGACGCGCTGCATTTCGGTCACGGCGTAGAAGTCACAGGCGCCACTCGTGTGCTCTATCTTGCCGGCCAGGTATCGGTCGGCCCTGACGGCAGGCTGTTGCACCCCGGTGACATGAAGGCGCAACTGGAACGTGCGTTCGACAACCTCGAAACCGTGTTGACGCAGGCCGGCCTCACGCTCGAGAACGTCGTACGTCTGAATTACTACGTCACCGACATGGCCGCTTTCGGCAAGGCCCGCGGCGTGATCGCCGAACGTCTCGGCCCTCTGGAAGTAAAACCGGCGGGCGTGCTGCTTGGCGTCAGCCGGCTGGCCGATCCGGGCGCACTGGTCGAAATCGAGGCCACAGCCGCGGCATAGGCCGCATCCGGAAGGACGCTCCACGGCAGCGGAGCCTACACTTGCCGTATAGTCTGGCCTGTGCCTGAATGTTGATGCTCGGGGGAGCACGAATGACTACGGCATCATGCAAGCTGGCAACCTGCGCCACCGTCGCCGCCCTGTCCCTGCTGCTGGCACGCGCGCCGACGCTGGCTCACCATGGTGGCGGCGTCGAGTACGACATGAGCCTCACGCTCGGCCCTGTGACCGGACAGGTCGTCGAGTTCGCGTTTCGCTTCCCGCATCCGCAGATCTACGTCGACGTCACCGACACTGACGGCCGTGTCCAGCGCTGGGCGCTGGTCATGCAGCCCACACCGACGGCGCTGCGCCGCGTGCACGGCTGGACGAACGATTCGATTCGGCCGGGCGACACCCTGACCGTGCACTATGCACCGCACCGGACCGCGGAGCATGTGGGCTTCGCGCGTCGGATCGAAGTCAATGACGAACTACTCTACGAGCAGTAGCCGGGGTATCAAAAGCGGTCTGATGCGAAGCCTTCTGCAATACCTGAATCTTCGTACCGCGCTCGCCGTCGTAGCAGGCGGTGCCGTAATTTCGCCTGTCATACCGATCCACACTGCGAACGCGCAAGCCGGATTCGATCCTCGCGACCTTTCCGGTCACTGGGTGCTGGTGTCGCCGTCGCCCAGCGCGCGAGCAGCTTTCAACCCCGATGACGAAGCGCCGCCGCTCACCGACGAAGGGCGCGCATTGATGGAGCGCAACCTCCCCGGCTACGGGCCACGGCGCTCGCTGAACCGCAACGACCCGATCGGACGCTGTTATCCGCTGGGCCTGATACGCAATCTCAATGCCGAGATCATCGAGCCCCATAACTTCTGGGAAATCGTCATGACCGGCCCGCGTATTCTGCAGTTCTTCGAATACCGCCACGACTGGCGCGAGATCTGGATGGACGGCCGCTCACTGCCGGCAATCGAGGAGACCTGGCCGCAGTTCAACGGTTTCTCGGTGGGCCGCTGGGAAGACGACACGCTGATCGTCGAGTCGGTCGGCTTCGATGATCGCAGCTGGGTCGACAAGTTCGGCCATCCGCACTCAGCGCAGATGCGACTGGAAGAGCGTTACCGCCGGCTAGACGCCGACACGCTGGAACTCGTGATGACGATTACTGATCCTGTCGTGTATTCGCGCCCGTGGCAGAGCGACCGCAAGCTGTTCCGTCTCGATCGCGACCGGGCAGGCGAATTCACCGAGCAGATCTACTGCATCGCCGAAGAAGAACAGGCTTTTCAGCAGCTGATCGAGTCCGGGAACGTCGGACCGCAGTAAGCGCGTAGCGCCAGAGGCTGCCTGCCACCGCAGCGACGCGTGCCGGTCGCATCCCTGCAGCGGCTATGGCTCCGGGATACGCGGCCGCATCAGATTCGGTCGGTCGTCGAACGCCGGACGCACCACCGGTTCTGCCCTGAGTTTATCCAGCGCGATGGCTATCGCCTTGTCCAGCTGCGGATCGCGGCCCTGCGCGTAATCCTGCGGCGCCATATCCACTTCCACGTCCGGATCGGTGCCGTAGTTCTCCACGCCCCAGCCCACGTCGTGAAACCAGAACGAGTACTCAGGCTGCGTGGTGATCGCGCCATCCACCAGCGTGCGTTTCGGTGAGATGCCGATCACGCCGCCCCAGGTCCGTTTGCCCACCAGCGGGCCCAGTTTCATCAGCTTGAATACATGGCTGAAGATATCGCCGTCCGAGCCTGCCCATTCGTTCGTCACCGCGACCAGCGGACCGGGTATCGCATGCGATGGATAAGGGTCCGGCGAACCCCAGCGCGAGATGTCATACCCCACAGGTCGACGGCGCAATTTCTCGATCAGCAGCTGTGATACATGGCCGCCGCCGTTGAACCGCACGTCGACGATCAGGCCGTCACGAGCCGCCTCGACCAGATACAGGCGGTGAAATTCCGAGTAGCCGCGCGGACTCATGTCAGGAATGTGCACATAGCCTATGCGCCCGTCCGTCGCTTCGTGCACGCGGCGGCGATTGTTTTCCACCCACTCGCGGTAACGGGCCCGGTGTTCGTTGCGCAAGGTCGTGACCGTGACGGTGCGCGACGGGCCGTCCGGTTCACCGACGGTCAGCGACACCTCGACACCGGCCTGATGTACCAGCAGCGAAGCCGGCGTATCCTGGCCGCCAACACGCTGGCCGTTGATGGCCAGCAACGCATCGCCCGCGCGCACGTTTACGCCGGGCGCGTTCAGCGGCGAGTCGGCATCCGCCTCGCCCGCGGTGCCGGTTACAACGTGTGCAAAGCGGAATACGCCTTTGTCGGGATCGAGGACAAGGTCCGCGCCCAGAAAACCCTGCGGGTACGCAGGCTCGGGCCGGTAGTCGCCACCGATCTCGTAGGCATGCGATGTGCCCAGCTCACCCTGCATCTCCCACATCAGGTCGGAGAACTCGGCACGCGTGCCCACGCGCGCCAGCAACGGTTCGTAAAGCGACCAGACTTCGTCCCAGTCCACCTGCGACATGTCCGCCGTCCAGAAGTGCTCACGCTGCAGCCGCCAGGCTTCGCGTGCCATCTGACGCCACTCCGCGGCCGGATCCACTGAGACCCTGATGCGAGACAGATCTACCCAGCCGCTCTCGCGGCCGGGCTTTGCGCCACTGTCGCCGCCGTCGCCACCAGACACGCCGCCGCCAGCGCCTGGTGGTTTCTGCCCGGCGCGAATCACCCGCAGCCGTCTGCCTGCACGATAGGCCAGCGTCTTGCGATCGCGGGACAGTGCGTAGCCGGACACACCACCGACCAGGGTTTCCTGCTTGCGGTTCTTGAGGTCGTAGCTTTCCAGTGACGCGCTGGCATCCGGCTCCGACGAACGCCAGTCGCGATTCAGCGCACCCTGGATGGGATGGCTGAGATACAGCAACTGGTCCGGCAATGCGGCGAGCCCGGAGTAGATGCCTTCGGGCACCGGAAAGGCGACCACGCGCCTCACAATGTCGGGCAGATCGATGCGTACATCGGCAACTCTTTTGCCAGGCGGCTCATTCGCACCGCCATCGGCAGAGCTTCCGGCCTGATCCGACAAGGCCTGCTGCTGCTCCGGCGGCTGCCCGCCAGCACCGGACGGGGCCGGGTCCAGCGGCTCCGGGCCCGGCCTGAACGGCGAGGTCTGATCCTCAGACAGCGTCACCAGATACGGCCGCATGCCGCGCGGAAATCCGATCTCGAACTGCAGGTTGTCGTACACCGGATTCAGTTCGCGCAAGCCCAGGAAGTACAGGAAACGCCCCTGCGGATCGAACACCGGGTCCACGTCGCGCAACACGGGCTCGGTGATCGTGTGTATCTCACCGCTTTCGCGATGCCACAGCCGAATCTCGCTGCTGTACAGCGACGTCGCGAAACTGAACGCCGCCCACTTGCCGTCCGGCGACCAGTCGAAGCCCCCTATGGACTGATACGGGCTGCGCGTGATCGTAGTCAGCGTGCCCTGCTCGAGATCCACGAATAGCAGTTCGTGGCGGTGATTGCTGAGCAGCAGCTGATCTGCGACCGGCGAAACCCTGATCGCCTCGACATGCCCTGTATCCAGCGACGTCAGCACTTGTGGCTCGGCCCCACCGGGCGAATGCACCTCCAGATGTTCCTCGCCACTGCGGTCGGTAATCGTGACCAGCCGTTCGCCGTCGTTCAGCCAGCGGGTGAACCGATAGCGAACGAACGGTTCACCCGGCGCGGCCTGATGCAGTGTGACCGGGCCTTCCCAGTTGCCAAGACTTGCGCTCCTGCCGCGTGTGGTCACGACCAGCGAGTGTCCCTGCGGATGAAGGGCATAGCTTTCAAGATAGCGCGAGGCGTCGACGAACCGCCGGCTGCGCTGCACCCTGGGACTGCGATAGTCGATGGCTATCGCATGGCTGTTATCGGATTCAGGGTCATACACATAAAGGTCGGCGCCGGCATGGTAGACGATGCGTTGGCCATCACTGTTCGGAAACCGGGCGAAGTAATCGCTGTGATGCGTGTGCTGGCGCAGCCCCTGACCGTTGACATCGCAGGAATAGATATTGCCTATGCCGTCGTGGTCGGATAGGAAGAAAATACGATCGCCCAGCCACATGGGCCTGCCGATGTTGCCGTCGAGGTCGATCAGCGGACGAAACTGTCCGCTGCCTTCGGCATCCACCCAGATCTCACCGGCCGTGCCACCGCGATAACGCTTCCAGCGCGCCGGATCGTTATTGTTGCGGCCGAGCGCAACACGACCGCCTGACGCCAGCGAGATGCTCATGGCCGGCCCCACCGGCCACGCACGCGGCGGGCCGCCGTTCACAGGCACGGAGAACACGAACAGAATTGCACGCTCGAACGGCTCGCCGGCATTGCTTGCGAACAGCACTTCGCTGCCATCAGCGGTCCAGCCGATCACCTGCGTATGTGCACCCAGGTGGGTGAGCCGCTGCAACGGCCCGCCGTCGGCCGGCATCGTGTAGACCTCGAAATGACCTTCCTCGCGCGAAGTGAAGGCAAGCATGCTGCCGTCCGGCGAAAAGT
Source organism: Gammaproteobacteria bacterium (assembly GCA_050485685.1). Lineage (GTDB taxonomy): Bacteria > Pseudomonadota > Gammaproteobacteria > Steroidobacterales > Rariloculaceae > JBJHBP01. The sequence goes on along the minus strand of JBJHBW010000050.1, from coordinate 2,451 downwards.
ATGGATGCTGTATGGCGCTGAGGTTTGCAGTGAGGCGACGCGCGATACCACCCTCGACCGACACGCTCCACAGATCATCGTCCGCAACGAAAGCGATGCGATCGCCGTGAATGGCGGGGAAACGGTAATAGCCGGCATCGCTCATAGATCTCTTCTCCTCATTCGTCCTCAGCGCGCGGCACTGGTATACAGCCACCACGGTATCATCGACCATGCTTCCGCCAGGCGTCTGTCCAGTAGCCGATAGTCCGGCTCCATTCGTGCCACCAGACGCCAGAAACGCTGCGAATGATTCATATGCCGAAGATGACACAGCTCGTGAATCATCAGGTAGCGCACAAGCTCAGGCGCAACAAACATCAGCCCGGCGTTCAGGCTGATGCGCCCGTCGGACGAGCAACTGCCCCAACGCGTGCGCTGCAGGCGCACCTGCACGGATGTCGGTTCCAGGCCGGCATCGGCTGCGACGCGATACAGCCACGGGGTCAACTGATCCCGCGCCTTCGTTCTCAGCCAGCGGCGCAGCAGCTCCGGGGCACGGGCATGCTCCGTATCCGGCCCTGAAATGACGAGTTCACGGAGCACGGACGATGTCCTGGCCCCTGCACGCGCCCCCCGCCTGTAGGTGACCGACCACTGCTCGTCGACGGCATCCAGCGTCAGGCGATGCGGCAGCTCGCACAGGCTGCGCGCCTTCGCCAGCTTGCGGCCGGCATCGACGATCCATTCGCGCTGCTCATGCAGAAACGCCTTCACATCGGCGGCATGAGCACGCCACGGAACCACCAGTTCCAGCGTATGCGGCGGCATGAAACGCAGCGTCAGTCGGCGGGCACGACGGCTCCTGCGAATCGACACCGGTGCTGCACCGTCTACACCCATCGCACCCCCGCTCGCGGCGAAGCCCGTGCCACCTTCGTCAAACAGGGCAAGCTGCGAACTCCCGGGTGCGCTCATGCAGCGTCCGAAGCGCAGGCTGCGCGAACGGGCGCCGATGCGCCGATCGGCTGGCGATACCTGATGTTCACATTCGTGTCCGGCACAAGCTATTCTGACCGGATGTATGTTAGCGCACACAAGCCGTGTATCAGCATCCGGAGGTTAACGACCATGCAGCAGCGTCACTGCCTTTCCTTTTCCCTGCTGGCAGCAGCATGCCTTTTTACCGCCCCCGGCGTCGCGGCCATCGATATGGCAGAAGTGCTCACGGAAACGAATCAGGAGATCGCGGCGGCAATGTGCCCGAGCCACGCGAGGCCCCCCGCCGCATCCGCCGGCGCCAGCCCCGCGGCCATGGATGACTTTCAGGCCCACGGCGTCGCTCCATTCCAGGTCTTCGACAATCTCTATTACATCGGCATGGCCAACATCTCGGCGTGGGCCGTCACGACATCCGAAGGCATCATCCTGATCGAATCGATGATGGTCCGAAACTGGCAACAGACCATAGAAGACGGCCTGGTGACCCTGGGACTGGACCCTGCCGACATCCGTTACGTGGTGATCAGCCACGCGCACAACGATCATTGGGGCGGCGCATCGTTCCTGCAGGAAAAGTACGGTGCGCAGATCGTCATGAGCGAACGCGACTGGATGCACATGCTGGAGTGGCCCCAGATCGGCACACCGGCACCGTTCCCGGCAAAGGATATCGGCGTATCGGACGGAGACACCCTCACCCTGGGCGACACAACCCTGCGCTTCATCGCCACCCCGGGACATACGCCGGGCACCATTTCAACACTGATACCGGTCCGCGATGGCGACAACACGCACCTGGTCGCCTACTGGGGCGGACCATCCATGAGCTACCTCGATCCACAGGACCTGGAGCGTTACATCAGTTCGACATACAAGCTGGAAACGGCAGACGCTCGCCTGGATGTCGGCCTGACCAATCACCCTTTTGGCGACGGCACGTTCATCAAGCAGGCCGCCCTGAACGAACGCCAGCCCGGTGACCCACATCCGTTTGTGATTGGCCATCAGGGTGTGCAGAACTGGCTGGAGCAGTTGCGTATCTGCACGCGGGAAGTGCTTTCCCAAAAGCGCGCTGCGGCCGACTGAATTCATCGCGCTTTCCATAGGTGCCACGGCCGCTGCCGATCTATGTTAGCGTCAGCAGGCAGGAAACCTGCCTGATCGCTGCGAGGAGATTCGTCATGAGCGAAAACATGGAACCCGACCCGTTCAACCTGTCACTGCGCAAGTTTCTCAAGCAGGTAGGCGTGACATCGCAGCACGCGATCGAGCAGCTCGTTGAGGCAAAGGCGCTTCGCGGTAATGGCAGACTCACGGTGCGCGCAGTCATTTCCGCGGAAGGCACCGATCTGAAACACGTCGTTGAGGGCGAAATAGACCTGGGGTAGTCGGGGCCCGGGGTCCATGCCGGGGAGGGACGGCGTGGAGAAAAAGAACTGGGGCTATGCGGCGCTTGCGACACTGATCGCA
>JBJHBW010000049.1:3691-9422 GCA_050485685.1 Gammaproteobacteria bacterium | reverse complement strand
ACTCGCCCTCACGAGCAATCCCCGACCAGAAAATAAACCAACGAGCGCGGCGCGACGGACTAGAAGCGCAACCTGACGCCAGCATAGGCAGCTCGCCCGGCGCTGTTGAAGCCGGCAAGTTCGACGTAAGTTGTGTCCGTCAGATTCTCGATCCTCCCGTGCACCTCGACCGTTGACGACAGCTGATAAGCCCCGGCAAGATCGAAGACCCGGTAGTTGTCCAGCGGCGCCCTGCCGATATCAACAGATCCGCGCAGCAGCCGCACATTGGCGGCAATTCGCAGCCGCGCATCCGATGACGAGTACAGGGCGCCGACATTACCGTTATTGCGAGGTCGGCGCAGACGCGGCTGATCATCGGCGGTGCGCGTCTCGTTGTAGGTCCAGTTGCCGGTAAAATCCCATCGCGCCGTCAACGGCAACCGCGCAACCAGTTCCACGCCTTCCGAGATACTGCGGCCTGCCGGCTGTATGTAACCTGTCCAGGTGACCGGATCGAAAATAATCTCGTCGTTGACGCGCTGGTAGAACCAGCCAAGGCCGAGATGCAGCCCGCCCGCGGCGTCATAATCGACACCGATATCCCAGCCCCGACTCGTCTCCTCCCGCAGGACCGTTTCCGAAGCTGGCGGCGATATCGCGGCCGTGTTGAACATGATCTCGTAAAGGCTGGGTGCACGGAAACCGGTACCGTAACTGCCCCGGTACTTCAGCGTGTCGCCATTGCGCAATGACTGGATGTATGCCCCGCTGATACGGGAACTGGCATGAGCGCCAAAGTCATCGTTGTCGTCGTATCGGACACCGGCCGACACGTAGAACGCGTCGGCAATGCGGCCCTGATACTCAACGTAATAGCCGCGCTGATCGCGCTCAGTCCGTTCCGCACCGTGCATGAACTCGCTGACGTAGTCCAGGCCATATACCAGCGCCCAGCCGCCGTCAGGCGAGTAGCTGCCCGTATACTCGAACCGCTCGGTCTCCCCGCGCGTAGCGAATGCACTCACACCGGCCGTGAAGTTATCGCGCGCCACATCCACCTCGCTGTATGCGAACAGATGGCTGATGGCGCCACGGCCATACTCCGCGGAAACACGCCACGTTGCCTGCCCGGTAGTCGCCTCGCAGTCGTGAACGGTCTCAAACGTCGACGAGTCGAAGCAGCCGTCATACATCGTCCACGCATCGACGTCGCGGCCGACCAGTTGAACCCGCAGATGCTCGGTCGGGCTCCAGCCCAGGCGAAGGTGCACCGTCGTGTTCTCGGCGCCGTCATCATCCTGGAGCACTGCGTCATCAGTGCGTGCATTAAAGCCATCGGTCGTAAAATCCGTTACGGACAGATAGAAGTCACCGAGATCGCTGGCACCGGCAACACCGGCATTGAGCGTGCGGGTCGCGTAGCGTCCGTATTCAAGTCCGGCCCGGCCGCTCAGGCCCTCAGCGGGCCGGCGCGTGATGAGATTCACGACACCTCCGGCATCGGCGCCGTAGATGAAGCCGTGGGGTCCTCGCAGCACTTCGACACGTTCGAGGTCCGTGGTCGCAAGCAGGCTATCAAACACCGGGGCGTGCTGCGGGCTACCGACATCGACCGCGCGCACACCGTCTATGACCAGCATCGTGCGGAACGCTTCCTCTCCGCGGATACGCAACGTAGTCGTCTTGCCCTGACCGCCGGCATTGGTGACGCTGATGCCGGGCTGGGTGCGCAACACATCAGACAACGATGAATAGCCGCGCAGCTCGATCTCATCGCCGTCAATGACGGATACGGCCGTACCAACCTGGCGCATCGGTACCTCGATCAGCGAACCGGTGATGGTGATCTCGTCGAGACGGTCAACGCCTTCCGACTGCGCGATCACCGGACCAGCTATGCCAGAGAGCGATGTCGCCATCAGGGCGAGAGGGAGTCGGCATCCGAATGCCGGAAAAATTCCTGTAGATCTGCTGCGCATTGTGTGTCCTCAGGTTTCCTGATCGACCTGTGTGCTGGTGTACTGACTGGTCGATATCCGATTGAGGTTTCCTTTTAATGTGCGCTGAATCAGGGCAGGGCTCGATCGCACGTCGAGGAAACTCAAGGCCGGCAATGATAGCGGACTGCGATCATTTCCGGCCGTATTTAACTGTTCTCGGGCCCTTGCCTGCATCGATCAGCGCCGTCAATACAGCCCCAATCGCCCGCTTGAAGTAACGATGCCAACGATCGAGAATGCGGGCTGTCAACCTTCCGAGGCCAAGACCAATGACCCGACTCCTCCTGCTGACTGCCGCTCTGCTCTTCGGCCCAGCCGCGCTGGCGCAGGACTGCCACCGCGACTGCCTTCGCAGTCACATCACGCATTACCTGGACGCAATGATCAAACGGGATCCAGGTCTGCTGCCGCTTGCACCGGACGTGCGCTTTACCGAAGACAACGAAGACCTGCAGCTCGGCGAAGGACTGTGGAAAGAGATCGAAGGCCTTGGCACGTTTCGTCAGGACGTTCTTGACGTTCGCAACAGCACCGCCGGCACACATATTGTTGCGATGGAAGCGGGCAATCCGGTGCTGACGGCGATCCGCCTGAAAATCGACGATGGTCAGATCAGCGAGATCGAAACCACCGTGGTGCGCAACCAGGAAGAAGGGATGATTTTCCGCCCCGAGGCCGTCATCGAAGCCAGTCGGGCCATGAACGTGACGCCGCGTCCCGAGCAACGCAACAGTCGCGAGGAAATGATCGAACTGGCCAATCGCTATCCCGAAGGGCTGCGTATCGGCAGCTTTGTCGAGGCGGATGCGCGTTTTTCTGCGGATGCCTATCGCTTTGAGAACGGCCAGCTCATGGCCGGCCCCGGCTGCAGGATTTTCCCTGACTGCGAGAACATTCGCGAGCAGCGCATCCCGACACTGGCCGGGATCCGCTCCCACGTGGCAGGCGTGGACGAGGAACAGGGCATAGTCTGGTTGCGCATGAACTTCGGACCGGGTTCCGTGATGCGCGCGGATGGCGAGCTCACGGTCTGGGAGATGTTCAAGATCTACGACGGACAGATCACGGCAGTGGAAGCCTTCATGGAAGTGGTGCCGGAAGGCAGTACATCGGGCTGGGAATAGCCGCCGTTGCAGCACTAACGGCGTGCTGATACGTTGCGGCACATGTCCGATCACGCTCGACTGACCGCTTTCATCAACGCCGAATGGGACACCGCCGTTCTGCCGGCGCTGTTCGATTACATCCGCATTCCCGCGAAATCACCGGCCTTCGACGCGCAGTGGGCCGAACACGGCCACATAGACAGCGCGGCAACGCTGATGCTGCGATGGTGCGAGCAGCGCGCCCTGCCAGGCATGACCGCCGAGATCATCACACTGGAGAATCGCACGCCCGTGCTGCTGATCGAGGTGCCGGGCACCGCGCCGGATGCCGGTACGGTGCTGCTGTATGGTCATCTCGACAAGCAGCCTGAATTCACCGGATGGACAGAAGGCCTCGCCCCCTGGACACCTGTCGTCCGTGAGGGGCGCCTGTATGGTCGCGGGGGCGCGGACGACGGATATGCGGTATTCGCATCACTGGTCGCCCTGCGCGCGCTGGCCGAACAGGGCGCACCGTATCCGCGCTGCGTCATTCTCATCGAGGCCAGTGAGGAAAGCGGCAGTCCCGATCTGCCTGCCTATGTGGAGCAGCTTGCCGGGCGAATCGGTGAGCCTGCGCTGGTCGTGTGCCTTGACGCCGAATGCGGCAACTACGAGCAGCTGTGGTGTACCACATCGCTGCGCGGCAACCTGACCGGCACACTGCGTGCCGACGTGCTCACCGAAGGAGTGCACTCCGGCATGGCCAGCGGACTGGCGGCGTCGAGTTTCCGCGTCCTGCGCCAGTGTCTGGATCGCGTTGAGGATGTCGAAACCGGCGAGGTGCTGCTGCCCGAACTGCATACGCAGATACCTAAGGCGCGACTGCAGCAGGCTGGAGCCGCGGCTGCGGTGCTGGGTGACAGTGTTTTTCGCAAGCTCCCGGTGGTCGAAGGCCTGAAGCCGGTCGTGGGCAACCCGACCGAACTGCTGCTGAACGGCACATGGCGGCCGACACTGTCGGTCACCGGCGCGGACGGCTTGCCGGCGCTATCCAGCGCGGGCAATGTGCTTCGCCCCTACACCAGCCTGAAACTCTCGTTCCGCCTGCCACCGCGTGTGGATGCAATGCGCGCGGCGGACGCGGTAAAGACCGCCCTGGAATCCGATCCCCCGTTCGGCGCACGCGTTCAATTCGATGTAGACGCCAGCATGAGCGGCTGGGATGCACCGGCGGTGGCACCGTGGCTGGCCGACGCAATGCAGCAGGCATCCCGGGCTTTCTTCGGTCGCGATGCCATGTACATGGGCACAGGCGGCACGATTCCGTTCATGAACATGCTCAGCGAGCAGTTCCCCGATACGCAGTTTCTTGTCACCGGCGTACTCGGACCACATTCCAATGCACACGGCCCGAACGAGTTTCTGCACATCGACACCGCAAAGCGCGTGACCGCCTGCGTGGCGCACATCGTAACCGCCCATGCGACCCGTTAGCCTGCTGCGCCGACTGCCGGCGCTGTTCGCCTGCATGGTGCTGGGAGCCTGCGGCGCGCCGTCGCACGACAGCGAACCGGGTCATGCCGGCGCCGACCAAGGTAACGGCGGACATGCCGCCGACCCGCTGGATGCCGGTGTCGCCCACGCGGCCATGGGGGTCGTCGAATCGGTTGATCGCGACAACAACACCGCCGTCATCCATCACGACCCGGTCCTCTCCATCGGCATGCCGGAAATGACCATGACCTTCAGGCTTGCCGATCCGGCAATGGCCGATCAGCTGCGCAGCGGCGAACGGATTTCTTTCGAGTTCATGATCGACGATGGCGTGGTGGTTACAGCCATCCACGGAACCGACAGCTATCGGTTGCGATAGGCCGTCGACAGATAGGCCGCCAGATCCTCGAGCTCGTCGTCGGTGATTTCGGTCTTGCGGAAGGGCGGCATGGAAAGAATGCCCTGACGCACGAACAGCTTGACGACATCCGGCGTCAGATTGGTCCGTTCCTCCAGCACCGCCGACGGATCACCCCCATCGCGAACCTGCAGCGACTGGGTGCCGGGATGTCCCGGCCCCGATGCGTGGCATGGCACACACCAGTACTCGTAAAGCGCCTGTCCACGCTCCAGATCCGCCGAGCCCTGCGCAGTAGCAACGCTGGTGCCGAAACTACCCAGTGCAATGAACAACGCGCCAAGAATGGCACCGCCGGAGATGGCGGTCATGGTCGCAGCGCGCATGTCAGACATCCCTCCGCAGATGGCGCGGCCACACGCCGTACCGACCTGCCGCAAGAATGCCGTTTGGATCCACGGCGTCCTTGATCTTCTCGCGCAGACGGCGCAGCGCGTGATTGTTGAACGAATAGGTGTCTGCGATCACGTCCTGGAACACTGCCGGGGCACGGTACTCCGCCCAGCCCTCCGCGGCCGCCAGTTCCACCCAGCGCGCGAACGCAGCGCGTATCCTGCGATTGGCATCTGCATCCCTGGAGATCGGCATCATGATCAGCGCGACCAGTGAACGCTCCCAGTTGGTCATGAACACAGGCCCGATGATTCCAAGGTTTTCACCGCCGCTGACCTCAGCCAGGTTGGCGCGATAGAAGTCACGGAAGCGCAGCAGATCCTCGCCATTGCGCGGAACGATGGGCGAGAAGCCGA
>JBJHBW010000049.1:0-3591 GCA_050485685.1 Gammaproteobacteria bacterium | reverse complement strand
TCGAAATAATTGACGCCCGGCTCGACCAGCGCATACGCATTCTCTTCGCTGACTTCGATCACGCGGTTCATGCGCTTCAGATCGAGAATCACGCTGCCGGAATAAACCGGCGCCGCACCGCCGTAGGCGAGATTGCGGCCGGTCGATATCGGATACAGCGGAATGCGGCGCGCGTTGGCGGCACGAACCACGGCCTGCACTTCCTCGACGGTGGACGGCGCGACTGCAGCCGATGCTACGCGCTCTTCAGGCTCCCCCCAGTAAGGGGAATAGGCGTCGCGGTACAGCGCAACGTCTTCATCCGATGTGAATACCCAGTCATTGCCCACCGCGGCACGAAATTCATTCAGCGCGGCAGCGAAATCCGATTCGCTGACTCCTGGCGGCACAGCCATCTTCGTTCTCCTTGGTGTCAGGCCGCGCGGCGAGGCGCGATGATCCAGGAATAGAGTTTTTCCGGCTCTCCGGGGTGCTCGGCCATGGCCGAACCGGTGGGACCACTCTCGCGCGACGGCACTGCAAACCCTGCCACCAGCGCATCAGCCACGGCACGCGGCCACTCACTCCCTGCCGCTGTCAGCTCCCGCAGCACGGCACGGTCTTCTGCGCGCAGAATCCTGTGCGTGGCCGCACCATTCGCCGCCGGCGAGTGTTCGGCTTCGAAAACCACACGCATGCCATGTTCCCAGGCCAGATGCTCAAACAGGAACAGCGCGTGCCTTTCCGTCAGGCCTGCGATCGTCACTGGCCCCTGCTTCCAGCGCTGACTGAATTCGCGCTGCCAGAGGTCCGTGACATCGCCCTCGATCACACGCAGCGGCGCGCCGAGCACATTCGCACGCATGCTGAACGCACGGGACTCGGCATGGCGCGCGTCAAAAATAACGGCATCCAGTGTCAATGGTCTACGCTCCGGTTCCTGCGGGCCACCCGCGAACGCCGCGCCGCCCGCCAGGGGCGCGGCGGACAATGCCGCGGCCGTCTGAAGAAATTTTCGCCTGCTGGTCACGAATGACTCCCCTCCGAGGTCTCCGGCCGGCCGCGTCTGTTCTTGAATCATGGCTGGCCAGCCGCTCATGAGCGTCGCCCAATCAGGCGGACGCGTCAAGGCCGGAAGTCGACCCCATCGGTATGGCCGACCTCAGGCGCCGGACGCGACCTCGGCCGGCCACTTGGCCGGCAAAGTAACGCCCTGCAGACGAACGGCACGGTTGAGCGCGGACAGTATCGCCTTCAGCGATGCAGTGAGAATATTGGAATCCACACCCACGCCATATAACGGCCTGCCATCGGCGACACGCAGCTCGATGTAGGTTGCGGCGCTCGCGCCGGCACCCTCGCCCACCGCATGCTCGTGATAATCGACCACATTGATCGAAACCCCCGCAATTCCCGACAACGCGGCGACGAACGCGTCGATGGGCCCGTTACCCCGGCCTTTCAGTCGCTGGCGACGGCCGTTCACGGACACCTCGGCACTGAGTTCGACCACATCGTCGCGGGAGTCTTCAACCAGGTGATGTGCGACGTAGGCGAACGGCTCTGCAATCTGCAGGTATTCGCGATCGAAGATCTGCCAGATCTCGCCGGCGGTGACTTCCTTGCCCGTCGTATCAGTGACCTCCTGCACGACACCGCTGAACTCGATCTGCAGGCGCCTTGGCAATGACAATCCGTATTCGCTTTCGAGCAGATAGCTGATACCACCCTTGCCAGACTGCGAATTGACGCGAATGACCGCCTCATAACTTCGGCCCAGATCCTTGGGATCGATCGGCAGATAGGGCATATCCCAGATGTCATCGTCCTGCCGCGCCGCGAAAGCCTTGCGGATCGCGTCCTGGTGCGAGCCGGAGAACGACGTATAGACCAGATCACCGACATAGGGATGTCGCGGATGCACGGGCAGCTGGTTGCAGTACTCCACGCACTGGCGTATTGCATCCATCTTCGAGAAATCCAGACCCGGATTCACGCCCTGTGTGTACATGTTCAGCGCGAGATTCACGACGTCCACATTGCCGGTGCGTTCGCCATTACCGAACAGGCAACCTTCGACGCGGTCGGCGCCGGCCATCATGGCCAGTTCCGCGGCCGCCGTGCCGGTGCCGCGATCGTTGTGCGGATGCACGCTGAGCACGACCGAATCCCGGCGCGCGATGTTGCGGTGCGTCCACTCGACCATGTCGGCGAAGATATTCGGCGTGGAGTGCTCTACGGTCGCGGGCAGATTGATGATGCACGGCCGGTCCGGGGTCGGGGCCCACACTTCGGTGACCGCATCGATGATGTCGCGCGAAAACTCCAGTTCCGTGCCGGAATACATCTCGGGCGAATACTGAAACACCCAATCTGTCTCAGGGTACTCAGCCGCGATCTCACGAATCAGGCGCGCATGCTGCACGGCCAGCTGATCGATCACCTGCTGTTTGTCCAAGCCGAATACCACACGACGCATGACCGGCGCAGTGGCGTTATAAACGTGCACGATCGCACGTCTGGCGCCACGCAATGACTCGAACGTACGCCGGATCAGATGTTCGCGCGCCTGCGTCAGCACCTGGATGGTCACGTGATCGGGGATGCGATCCTCTTCGATCAATGCACGGACGAAATCAAACTCGGTCTGCGAAGCGGACGGAAATCCGACTTCAATTTCCGTGAATCCGATAGCAACCAGCTGCTCGAACATCCTGAGCTTGCGCTCACGGTTCATCGGCTCGATCAGGGCCTGATTGCCGTCGCGCAGATCCACACTGCACCAGACGGGCGGCGTGGTGATCACGGCATCCGGCCAGGTGCGATCACGCAACCCTACGGGCGCAAACGGACGGTACTTTTTCGAGGGATCATTGAGCATTGCCATGGCAGTTCTCTTCTTGCTGATTCCGGGTCGTTACCGACGATCCCCGCGATCAATCCTTAAGGCGCATTGTCCTGCAATCGGCAGGTTCTGCAACGGATAATGATCTGCTGCGATCGCCATCTCACGCTGGTAACGGATGGCTGACTGGATTTGTGTCACGGTTCTGGCCCCGTGAAGCCTTGTTCGTTACTTCTGCCCACCGGGCAGGAGCAGACGAGGCAGGCGTAGAAGGGGCAGAAGCAGACTCAGCGGCAGCAGGAGAAAGGCGCGCACGGACGGCCGCCGGGAAGCGGTCGTGAAAGCAGAAAATGCAGGCATTGTGCGCATGTCACCCATGATGGGGGCACTTTAGACCAGTTCCAAGCCCTTGCCAAGTACGGATACGCGCACTGCACAAATGGCCCGCAGCCACCCTGGAGCCACCTGCCGCGCTGCTTTTTCCACTATTCGCGAAGCCGGGGCAACAGATCCGCCAGATTGCAGGGCCGGGTGCGGCTGTCCAGCTGGGCCGCGATCAGTCTGTCCCAGCCGGTTTCGCAGGCATGCGCTGAGCCCGGCAGGCAGAACACGAACGTGCCGTTCGCTACGCCGGCCAGACAGCGTGACTGCAGGCTGGAGGTGCCGATCTCCTCCCATGAGACTGCGCGGAACAGTTCACCGAAGCCATCAATCTCCTTGTCCAGAAGTACGGCGACCGCCTCCGGTGTGCCGTCGCGCCCGGTCAG
>JBJHBW010000048.1:2315-9575 GCA_050485685.1 Gammaproteobacteria bacterium | reverse complement strand
ATCTTCGACCCGGCGCGTCGGCGGAAAGGCTGCGAAAGCTTGGCGCCGAGGTGTTCGCCGGCCATGACGCGACGCATCTGGGCGATGCCGATGTCGTGGTCGTGTCCAGCGCCATTGCCGCCGACAATCCGGAAATCCGCGAAGCTCAGAAAAGACGCATCCCGGTGATACGGCGCGCGCAGATGCTTGCCGAGCTGATGCGGTTCCGTTACGGCATCGCAGTCGCCGGCACGCATGGCAAGACCACGACGACCAGCCTGGTCGCCAGCGTACTCGCCGAAGCGGGACTGGATCCCACCTATGTGATAGGCGGCCGTCTGCTCAGCGCGCATGCAAACGCACGTCTGGGTGCCGGCCGTTATCTGGTTGCCGAGGCCGATGAGAGCGATGCCTCATTCCTGCACCTGCAGCCGATGATCGCGGTGGTGACCAACATCGATGCGGATCACCTGGGCACCTATGACGACGACATGGATCGTCTGGAACAGGCATTCGTGGATTTCGTGCACAACCTGCCTTTCTACGGACTGGCCGTGATGTGCCGCGACGATGAGCGCACGCATGCACTGTTCGGCAGACTGGGCCGGCGTGTGGTCAGTTACGGTCTGGACCCGGCCGCGGACATCCATGCCCAAGACGTTCAGCCGCAGGGACTGCGGACGCGTTTCAAGGTGGCCTCGCGAGACGGCACGCTGGCCATGGATGTGGATCTCGCGCTGCCTGGCCTGCACAACGTGCGCAATGCGCTGGCCGCCATTGCGGTCGCCATGGAACTGGAGGTCGAGCCGGCGGCCGTGCAGCGCGCGCTGGCCGCGTTCGCAGGCATTGATCGTCGCCTGCAGGTGCTGGGCACCGTGGCCACGGCGTCCGGTCAGGTCACGTTCATCGACGACTACGGGCATCACCCGACCGAGATCGCTGCCAGCCTTTCGGCGGTGCGCGATGCCTGGCCGGCGCGCCGCGTCGTGGTCGTATTTCAGCCGCACCGTTACTCCCGCACGCGTGCGTTGCTCGACGACTTCGCGCAGGTGCTGGCCAATGCCGATGTGCTGCTGCTGACACCCGTGTATGCGGCCGGCGAGGAGCCGATCGCCGCGGCCGACGGCAAGGCGCTGGCGCGCGCTGTTCGCGCGCGCGGCATGGTGGAGCCGGTGCTGGTCGATGACGTACAGCATCTGGCGGACGACCTCGCGCACGTGCTGCACAACGACGATGTGGTCCTGACACTGGGAGCCGGCAGCATAGGCGCAGTGGCCAAGCAGTTACCGCAGAAGCTGGCCGTGCCGGTATCGCAGGGGGTTCGCGCATGAACGCGGCGCCGAACGACACGCACGCCGGCGGGCAGCTGCTGCATCACGAGCCGATGGCGCGGCATACCTCCTGGCGCGTGGGCGGACCGGCCGACGTGCTCTTCAAGCCCGCGGACCTGGCGGGTCTGGTGGCTTTCCTGCGCGAGCTGCCGACAGATACCCCGGTGCACTGGGTGGGCCTGGGGTCGAATCTGCTGGTTCGTGACGGCGGCGTGCGCGGCGTCGTGATTCTGACCGGCGGTTTTCTGAAGACGCTGGAGCGCATCGATGCGACCACGGTGCGCGCCGGCGCGGGCCTGTCCTGTGCAACCTTCGCGCGGCGCTGCGTGCGTTGGGCGATCGGACCGGCCGCGTTCTTTGCCGGCATCCCCGGCACCATCGGTGGCGCACTGGCGATGAATGCGGGCGCCTTCGGCGGCGAAACGTGGGATCGCGTTGCCAGCGTGCAGACGCTGGATCGCTTCGGCGACGTGCGCAACAGGCAGCGCGACGAGTACACCACCGGTTATCGGCATGTCACAGGACCCGAAGGCGAGTGGTTCCTGTCCGCGACGTTTGCATTCGAGCCGGACGTGGATGCCGACAAGGCCTCGATGAAAGCGATGATGGCGCGCCGCAGTGCATCGCAGCCGGTCGGGCGCCCGAGCTGTGGTTCGGTATTCCGCAATCCGCCCGGCGATCACGCCGGAAGGCTGATCGAGAAAGCGGGACTCAAGGGTGCGCGTATAGGCGGCGCGGAAGTTTCCACCAAGCACGCGAACTTCATCATCAACGACGGCAGTGCGACGGCGGCCGACATCGAGGCCCTGATCGATCATGTACGTACGGTCGTGAAGAAGGCATCCGGCGTGGAGCTGGCACTGGAAGTGCGTGTGATCGGGGAGGGCGCTGCATGATTCGTGCAAAGTCCAATCGTCGCAAGCCGCCGAAGCGCGAGATCAGACTGCCGCGCATACAGATCAACTGGGCGGCGGTGCTGATTCCGCCTGCCACGGCCGCCGTGATTGCAGTGCTGCTGCTCGGTGCCGTCAGGCTGCTGGACCAGCCGGTACGCACGCTGGTCGTGGAGGCAAGTTTCGAGCGCGTGTCCGCGGTGCAGCTGGAGGCGGCGCTGGCCGGTGCGCGCGGCCAGGGCTTTCTGACCATAGACCTGCGCGAACTGCGCAGTCAGCTGCAGGCGCTGGCCTGGGTGGACCGTGCCGAGATATCCAGAGTCTGGCCGGACACGCTGGCCGTGCGCGTCACCGAGCAGCAGGCCGCGGCCCGCTGGGGCGAGAACGGACTGCTGAACGTGCGCGGAGATCTGTTCACGAACGAAAGCCGTCACGCGTTTCCGGAGCTGCCGCAGCTCAATGGCCCGCTCGGAGCCGAACGTGAAGTCGCGGGCCTTTATCTGACAGTGCGGGGTCCGCTGACCGAAGCGGGACTCGCGCTGGCATCGCTGACGCTGGACGATCGCGGCGCCTGGGAACTGGTGCTGGCCGGCGGGCAGCAGATCCGCATCGGCCGCGACGACGTCAGCGAGCGGTTACGCCGTTTCTTCGATGTGGTCGCGCCGACGCTGGCCGCGGATATCGACCGCGTCACGTACGTGGACTTGCGTTACACCAACGGCTTTGCCGTTGGCTGGGCAGAAGAAGCCGGGCCCGACGCGCCGGCGCTGGCCCGTTCAGGGGAGAGTGGAAATCGTGGCTAGGAAGGACGAGCGCAAGCTTCTGGTAGGGCTGGACATCGGGACCTCGAAGGTGGTCGCGATCGTCGGTGAGCTCTCGCCGGAGAATCGTCTGGAGGTGATCGGCATAGGCAGTGCGCCCTCACGCGGACTCAAGCGCGGCGTGGTCGTGAATATCGAATCCACCGTGCAGTCGATACAGCGTGCGGTCGAGGAAGCCGAGCTGATGGCCGGCTGCGAGATCAACAATGTCTATGCCGGCATAGCCGGCAGCCATGTACGCAGCCTGAACTCGCACGGCATCGTCGCGATTCGTGAAAAGGAAGTCAGCCCCGGCGACGTGGAACGGGTGATCGATGCCGCGCGTGCGGTGGCGATACCCGCCGACCAGAAAGTGCTGCACGTGCTGCCGCAGGAATTCATCATCGATTCGCAGGAAGGCATACGCGAACCGATAGGCATGTCGGGCGTTCGCCTGGAAGCCAAGGTGCACCTGGTGACCGGTGCGGTCAGCGCCGCGCAGAACATCGTCAAGTGTGTGCAGCGTTGCGGCCTGAACGTGCAGGACATCGTGCTCGAACAGCTGGCGTCCAGCTACGCGGCGCTGACGGATGACGAGAAGGAACTCGGCATCTGCCTCGTGGATCTCGGTGGCGGCACGACCGATATCGCCGTGTTCTGCGGCGGCGCGATCCAGCACACGGCCGTGATCCCTATCGCCGGCGATCAGGTCACGAACGACATCGCGGTGTCGCTGCGCACACCCACGCAGTATGCGGAAGAGATCAAGATCAAGTACGCCTGCGCGCTTTCGCAGCTGGCCAATCCCGACGAGACCATAGAAGTGCCCAGCGTAGGCGACCGCCCGTCACGGCGGCTGGCGCGTCAGACGCTGGCCGAGGTCGTGGAGCCACGCTACGAGGAGCTGTTCCAGCTGGTTCGGGATGAACTGCGCCGTTCCGGATTCGAGGAAATGATCGCCGCCGGCATCGTCCTCACCGGCGGCAGCGCCAAGATGGAAGGGGCGATAGAACTGGCCGAGGAAGTGTTCCACATGCCGGTACGTCTGGGCGTGCCGCAGTTTGTGGACGGACTGTCCGACGTGGTGCGCAACCCGATTCATGCGACCGGCGTGGGACTGCTGCTGTATGGACGCACCGCGCTGCAGGCACAGGCCGAGAGCCCGGTGCCGAGACTGGGACTGCCCGGTGTGTTCCAGAGGATGAAGTCGTGGTTTCAGGGGCATTTCTGATGATGTCGGCAAACACGGGAAACAAATGGCGATTACAGGACGATTTCGAAATAGGCGGGGCTCAGGTACTGGGCGGCGTCTGGCAATTGGTGAGCACGGTAATACTCAAGGAGTCTGCGACATGTTCGAACTGATGGATGGCTACAGCGAAACCGCTGTGATCAAGGTGCTCGGTATGGGTGGCGGTGGTGGCAACGCCGTTGCTCACATGGTGAAAGCCGGTATCGAGGGAGTGGAGTTCATCTGTGCAAATACGGATGCGCAGGCGCTGAAGAGCGCGAATGTGCGCACCAATCTGCAGATCGGCTGCAACATCACTAAGGGGCTGGGTGCGGGCGCGAATCCGGAAGTCGGCCGTCAGGCGGCAATGGAAGATCGTGATCGCATCCAGGAAGTGATAGAAGGTGCCGACATGCTGTTCATCACCGCCGGTCTGGGCGGCGGTACCGGTACCGGTGCGGCACCGGTGGTGGCGCAGCTCGCCAAGGAACTGGGCATTCTCACCGTTGCCGTCGTGACCAAGCCGTTCCACATGGAAGGCGCCAAACGCATGCGTGTCGCCGACCAGGGTATTTCCGAACTTGGCCGTTTCGTCGACTCACTGATCACGATACCGAACGAGAAGCTTCTGTCCGTGCTGGGCCCGCAGACCTCACTGCTGGACGCTTTCCGTGCTGCCAACGAGGTCCTGCAGGGCGCTGTGCAGGGCATAGCCGAACTGATTACGCGCCCGGGTCTGATCAACGTGGACTTTGCCGACGTACGCACCGTGATGTCCGAAATGGGCATGGCCATGATGGGTTCCGGCGTCGCCAGCGGCGAGGACCGTGCACGCACCGCAGCCGAGGCGGCTGTCTCCAGCCCGCTGCTGGAAGACATCAATCTCGCCGGGGCGAACGGCATACTCGTGAACGTGACCGCAGGCATGGATCTGGCCATAGGCGAGTTCCAGGAAGTCGGCGACACGGTGAAGCAGTTCGCGTCCGACGATGCCACCGTGGTGGTGGGTACCGTCATCGATCCTGAGATGAGCGACGAGATTCGAGTCACGGTGGTCGCCACCGGCCTTGGCAAGGCGTCGGCTCAGCAGATCGAACCGCAGATGAAGGTCGTGCGACGCACCGAGGCGAAACCGGCCCGTGAAGCGGCCGCCCGTGAGCCGAACTACATCGACCTTGAGAAGCCCGCGGTGCAGAGGCGTCGTGCGGTAGGCGACGGAATGGTTGAATCGCAGGAAAGCTTCGAGGAACTGCTGGATATTCCGGCCTTCCTGCGCCGCCAGGCTGACTGACGGGGAGCTGCAGGGCCGCCGGCGCGGCCCTGGCGGTTTCTTGAACGGCGGGCTGACGGTATGCTAGTTTGCGCGGCTGCGTCGAACCGGGGGACGGGTTCGACGCACTGACGCTGCAGCATGTGCTGCGACGAGGAGTTCCCGAAGTTTTGAAACAACGCACTCTGAAGGATTCGATCCGGGCGACCGGTATCGGGTTGCACAGTGGCGCCAAGGTCTACATGACCCTGCGACCGGCCCCTGTAAACACCGGGATCGTATTCCGTCGCATCGACCTGGCCGATCCGGTGGACATTCCGGCCGAGGCCACCAATGTCAGCGAGACCATGCTGGGCACCACCCTGGAACAGGGCGATGCGCGCGTGGCCACGGTCGAGCACCTGCTATCCGCGATGGCGGGGCTGGGCATAGACAATGCCTACGTGGACCTGACGGCGGCCGAAGTGCCCATCATGGATGGCAGTGCGGCGCCTTTCGTGTTCCTGCTGCAGTCGGCCGGCATCGAGGAACAGAACGCCCCGAAACGTTTCTTCCGCATCGTCAGGCCGGTGGAAGTGCGCGATGGCGACAAATGGGCACGTTTCACACCGTACGACGGCTTCCGCGTCAATTTCGAGATCGATTTCGACCACCCCGTGCTGCGCAAGCATCGCCAGCGCGTGTCACTGGATTTCTCCACCACCGCCTTCCTGAAGGAAATCAGCCGCGCCAGGACTTTCGGTTTTCTCAAGGATTTCGAGGCCTTGAGGGCCATGGACCTGACCCTGGGAGGCAGCATGGACAATGCCATCGTGATGGATGGCTACCGTGTGCTTAACGAGGAAGGTCTGCGATTCAGCGACGAGTTCGTGCGCCACAAGGTGCTGGATGCGGTCGGGGACCTGTATCTGCTGGGTGCCAGCCCGATCGGCGAGTTCTCCGCCTACAAGTCCGGTCACCGGCTCAATAACCTGTTGCTGCGTGAGCTGCTGGCCCATCCGGAAAGCTACGAGGAAGTGGCGTTCGAGGACGACCGGCCCTCGCCGGTGTCCTATCAGCTCGTGCCCGGCTGACCTGCCCCTGGCGATACCTTCACCCGAATCCTGCGCCTGATCCGGCTGCCGGCGGCGGCATTGCCGTCGGTGACGCTGCTCAGGCTGTCGGCGTGATACCGCACCCGTGCGGCCCAGGCCGCTGAATCCATTACGATGACGAGTTCGCCGGCATCATTCAGCCCGGCGCTGACCAGATGCGCACTTTCGTCGGCCGAGAGCACGGCGCGAACCCGCTCGGTCAGCGCGGAACGGCGCCTGGCCTCGCGCGCCAGCGATCCCAGGTTGCCGCCAGCCAGCAACTCTGAGAGACTCTTCGGGTCGCCGCGTTCAGTTTGTGACACAGTTCCGGTTTCCAGACAGCGGACTTGTAGGCAGTCGCGTGGCGAGGCATTGTAGCCCTTGACCAGACGGTTCCGAAAAAGGGCAAACCGCTCGAAAGGGCGGGACGCAAAGCCACCGGTCTAAAGGATTCATCCCAGGACAGCGGGGTTGCCAGATAATGTCTGACAACGACAGTATTACGTATTTTCATCGTACAGACCTGCATCTCGTGGGACGCGATAACAATAACAACAACCCTACCCGAGGCAGGTCTGCATGCATCTGATCATTGTTTCCAAGGGGCGCGGCCACGTCGGCCAGCTGCGACTGAACTCACGTCGCGTGTGGGCAGCGGCCGTGGCATGCCTGGCGCTGCTGGT
>JBJHBW010000048.1:0-2215 GCA_050485685.1 Gammaproteobacteria bacterium | reverse complement strand
GGTCGGAAGCACCGGCCGGGCCACCGGGGCACATCTGCACTTCGAGGTGCTGCACAACGGCCGCCATGTCAATCCGCTGACCTACGTACGCTGAGCTGTTTGCCCGGATCCGGGCCTGCCGGCGTCGATTCCCCGGGTAAGCGGCTGCTGCTTGCGTATACAATAGGCGGCTGTATCTGCGCTGCCAAGGACGTAAGTTGCTGAGTTTTGTCTCGAACCTGTGGACTGACATGGTCGGCAGCCGCAACAAGCGGCTGCTGAAGCAATACAACACGCTGGTCGCTGAAGCCAATGCGCTGGAGGCGTCGCTGGAAGCATTGAGCGACGAACAGCTGGCGGCAAAGACGGTCGAGTTCAAGGAGCGCTATCAGCGCGACAAGAACCTGGACGCGCTGCTGCCCGAAGCATTCGCCGTTGTGCGCGAGGCCGCGCGCCGCACCCTTAAGATGCGCCACTTCGACATGCAGCTGGTCGGCGGCATCGCATTGCACCAGGGCAAGATCGCCGAGATGCGCACCGGCGAAGGCAAGACGCTGGTGGCCACGTTGCCGGCTTACCTCAATGCACTGACCGGCAAGGGCGTGCACATCGTTACCGTGAACGAATATCTGGCCGCGCGCGATGCCGCCTGGATGTCGCCGGTCTACCGCTTTCTTGGCCTGGAAGTCGGTGTCATCAAGAGCGGCCAGAGCGTCGAGGAAAAACGCGCCGCTTACGCCGCCGATATCACTTACGGCACGAACAACGAATTCGGTTTCGATTACCTGCGCGACAATCTCGCATTCCGTCTCGAAGACCGCGTGCAGCGTGAGCTGTCGTTTGCAGTCGTCGACGAAGTCGACTCCATCCTGATCGACGAGGCGCGTACGCCGCTGATCATTTCCGGGCGATCCGAGGAAAGCACGGAACTGTATGTGCGCATCAACCAGCTGGTGCCGAAGCTGAAGGTGCACAGTCCGCCCGAGGGCCGCACCAACGACGAGATCGATGCCCCGCGCGTGGAGCTTTTCGACGAGAAGGAAAAGAGCCTGGGCAAGATGGATCTGGGCGATGCGCTGGACCGCGCGCGCGCCAGTGACTGCCATCTGGTGGAGTTTGATGCCGCGGCCAAGCCGCCGAAATGCCGCCTGTATTCACCGGGTGATTACACGGTGGATGAGAAGACCAAGCAGGCGCACCTGACCGAGGAAGGTCATGAGCGGGTGGAGAAACTGCTGTCCGGCGCGGGTCTGCTGAAAAGCGGCGAAAGCCTTTATGACGCCGGCAACATCCGCCTGATGCATCACCTGAACGCCGCACTGCGCGCCCATGCGCTGTTCAAGCGCGAGGTGGAGTACATCGTCCAGAACGGCGAAGTGGTCATTGTCGACGAGTTCACCGGCCGTACCATGCCGGGCCGGCGCTGGTCAGATGGCCTGCACCAGGCCATAGAGGCCAAGGAAGGCGTCAGCGTCAAGGAAGAGAACCAGACCGTCGCCTCGATCACGTTCCAGAATTACTTTCGCCTGTACGGCAAGCTCGCCGGCATGACCGGTACCGCCGACACCGAGGCGTTCGAATTCCAGCAGATCTACGGCCTTGAAGTCGTCGTGATACCCACGCACAAGCCGATGATTCGCGATGACGCGCCGGATCTTGTCTACCTCTCGCAGTCCGACAAGTTCGAAGCCATCATCGAGGACATTGCCGACTGCCACGAACGCGGACAGCCGGTGCTGGTCGGCACCACGTCCATCGAGACGTCGGAGTTCCTGTCGGGACTGCTGAAGAAGCGCGGCATCCGCCATGAGGTGCTGAACGCGAAGTACCACGAGCGTGAAGCGGAGATCGTCGTGCAGGCCGGCCGTCCCGGCGTCGTCACGATCGCGACCAACATGGCCGGTCGTGGTACCGACATCGTGCTGGGCGGCAACGTGGAGGCCGAGATAGCAAGGATTGAAAACCCCGATCCGGCCGAGGTCGAGAAGATGCGTGCCGAGTGGCGTGAGCGTCATGCGAAGGTGCTGGAGGCCGGTGGTCTTCATATCATCGGCACCGAAAGACACGAGTCGCGGCGCATAGACAATCAGCTGCGCGGCCGTTCCGGACGCCAGGGTGATCCGGGTTCCAGCCGCTTCTACCTGTCCATGGAAGACAACCTGATGCGCATCTTCGGCGATCCGGAGCGCACCAAGCGGCTGTTGTCACGCGCCGGCATGAAGGCGGGCGAGGCGAT
>JBJHBW010000047.1:5891-9736 GCA_050485685.1 Gammaproteobacteria bacterium | reverse complement strand
CCCGGGAGCTCGTGTGGGCACACTACAGCGCTCCCCTATTCGGTCTTGCTCCGGGTGGGGTTTACCCTGCCACAGCTGTTACCAGCTGCGCGGTGCGCTCTTACCGCACCATTTCACCCTTACCGGCGTGAAGCCGGCGGTATATTTTCTGTGGCACTTTCCGTAGGCTCGCGCCCCCCAGGCGTTACCTGGCACCCTGCCCGTTGGAGCCCGGACTTTCCTCCGGGACGCATGCGTCCCCGCGACTGCCCGGCCGGCTCCCGCAACCGGTTAGAGTATCGGCTGACGTCACCGGTTCGCAATGAAAACGGATCTCAGGTCTCGGATGGTTCCCCGCCCACCCGCGTGAGCCGGTAAACCGCGTTGCGTGGCAGACCCGTGATCCGGGCAGTCAGCGCGACGGCCTCGCGTGCCGGCAGCTGGGCGGCGAGCAGCGTGAAGATGCGCTGCGCTTCTGCTTCGTCGGGCGTGGCATCGACGTCGCTGCCAGCCACGATCAGCACGAACTCGCCCTTGAGCACGATACGTTCGCCGATGCCGGCACACAGGGACGCCAGCGTGCCGTCAACGATCTGCTCGTGCATCTTGGTCAGTTCGCGCGCGATCACTGCCCGCCTGTCCGGGCCGAACACTGCTGCCAGGGCCGCCAGCGTCTGAGGCAGGCGATGCACGGCCTCGAAAAACACCATGGTGCGCGCCTCGTGCCGCAGCTCCGCCAGCCGGGCATCGCGGACACCGGGCTTGCGGGGCAGAAAACCTTCGAACACGAAACGATCGGCGGGCAGGCCCGCAGCGGCCAGCGCCGTCACAATGGCCGAAGGCCCGGGCACGCTGATGACGCGGATCCCGAGGTCGCGGGCTGTACCCACGACCAGCAGGCCCGGATCGCTGAGCAGCGGCATGCCCGCATCGCTGACAAGGGCTATGTCGTCGCCCGCCTGCAGACGCTCACACAACTGCTGCGCGCACTCGGCCTCGTTATGCGCGTGACAGGCCATAAGTGGCGTATTCACACCAATACTCGATAGCAATATCCGGGTGCGGCGAGTATCCTCGGCAGCGATGAGTCGGACCCGGCCCAGCACTTCCTGCGCGCGCGGACTCAGATCCTGCAGATTGCCGATCGGCGTACCGACCACATAGAGGGTGCCACTGCCCGCAGGCGTGTCACTGCTGTCAGGCGCCATGTTGTAGTGTCCCGGAAGGGCCGTTGCGGAACCATCCGCGGCGCTGGCATCGTCGCCGCGCAGAAAGTTGCACCCGAACCCGTGTCATGAACGTGTCAATATGATTCGAACGTACTGTCGACGCTATGAAGAGTCCTGAGTTTACAGGCCGGCGGGCCCGGGTACGCAGCGGGTCCGTCGTGACACTGCTGCTGCTCACCCTTGCCGGGTGCACGATGCAGCCGGTGGGCCGCACGCCGGAAACGCCGCGCGCAGAAACCGAGCAGCGCGTCGCCGTGGAACAGGCTTCCGAGGTGCTGCGCCAGAGCCGTGCCGAGGAAGCCCTGCAGATCCTTGCCGAGCTTGGCCGGCCGGTGTCCGTGGAACTGGCCGCCGCGGCCGCTGCAGTCCGCGGACAGGCGCTGTTCCGACTCGGACGCAGCGCAGACGCAGTGGCAGCGCTGGTGGACCGCGAACACTGGCTGGAGCGATCTGCCGACATCCTGGCGAACCAGCGCATGATCTGGGAGGGACTGGCGCTTACCGGCGCACCCTCCGCGCGCACGGGAGACCAGGTCATAGACGGCTGGCTGGCTCTGGCACCGCTTGCCGAACAGCCCGGGACCACGGACGCGGAGTTCCGACGGCAGGTTGTGGCCTGGCAGGGCGAGTTTCCGAACCATCCCGCAGCCAGAGGCCTGCTGTCCGACTACCTGCAGGCACCGCGTGACGTGACGCGCGGACCTCCGCGGCAGATTGCGCTGCTGCTGCCCCTGAGTTCCCCTCAGCGTCTCGCGGCACAGGCCGTG
Source organism: Gammaproteobacteria bacterium (assembly GCA_050485685.1). Lineage (GTDB taxonomy): Bacteria > Pseudomonadota > Gammaproteobacteria > Steroidobacterales > Rariloculaceae > JBJHBP01. The sequence goes on along the minus strand of JBJHBW010000047.1, from coordinate 7,761 downwards.
CGCGACGGCTTCATGGCGGCGCACCTGCGCGCCGGTGACAGTGGTGCCGCTACCGCCATCCGGGTATACGACACTACGGAACTGGGCAGTGAGCAGGCCTATCTGCGAGCGCAGCAGGACGGCGCCGACTTCATTGTCGGTCCATTGCTGCGCCCTGAGGTGGAAGGGCTGGTCGCCCATGCCGGTGCCGTCCCGACGCTTGCGCTGAATTTCACGCAACTGGATCTGCCCTTCATGCCGGGCTTCTACCAGTATGCTCTGGCGCCGGAGGACGACGCCAGAGCGATAGCGCGTCATGCCGTTGCTTCCGGTGCGCGCAATGCTGCGGCACTGGTGCCGTTCTCGCCCGGCAACGACCGTGCCGACCGGATCCTTGCGGCTTTCCGCTCCGAGCTCGAGCGGCTGGGTGGCCGGCTGCTCGTTTACGACCGCTACGAACCGACGGCCTCGGACTATTCCGCCCAGGTCTCGGCACTGCTGAACATCAATCGCAGCACCCAGCGTCGCACCCGACTGCAGACCAGCCTCGGCACGAACCTGGCTTTCGAACCGCGGCTGCGCCAGGACGTGGACTTCATTTTCATGATCGCGGACCCGCGCGCCGGTCGACTGCTGGCGCCGCAGCTGCGTTTTCACGATGCCAGCCACATACCCACGTATGCGATTTCCGACGTGCATGAACCCGGCGGGCGAGCGTCGGAAAGCGATCTGAACGGCATCCTTTTTCCGGACCTGCCGTGGGTGATCGCGCCCGACCAGACTGCGGCCAGTCTCAAGCAGGAACTGGAAGGCTACTGGCCAAACCGCAGTGCAGGCACGCTCACAAGGCTGTTCGCGATGGGTTTCGATGCGTACCAGCTGGTTGCGCCACTGCACGACTGGACCGGCGGCTTCGCGCCGATAACCGGCGTCTCCGGCCGCCTGGTCGTCGACGACCGCGGACGCATCCGCCGTGAACTGCCACTGGCCCAGTTCCGCAACGGCCGACCGGTTGCCGTCGACATGCCGCAGCGCGATCCCGGGCAGGCACTGGGTCAGGTATCCCGCTGAGCGCAGGCTTCGGTGAACAACGCGGCGACGGTATTCACACACACCCGGTCATGACTGGCATCACCCGCATCACTACAGGCATGCGCTGGGAAGACCTTGCCGGACGCTTTCTGGAACGGGAAGGACTGACTGTACTTGCACGACGCTACCGCTGCCGTCTGGGCGAACTGGATCTGGTCTGTTGCGACGGACCGGCGCTGGTGATCGTCGAGGTTCGTGCACGCGCCAGCGGCGCGTTTGTGCGTGCGGCCGAAAGCATCGATCATGGCAAGCGGATCAGGATCATACAGGCCACGCGCCATTTCCTGATGCGCCACCCTGAATGGCGTGATCGCACATTGCGCTTTGACGTGATCGCAATCGACCGTATTGATCGTGAGCGCCCCTCACTGGACTGGATTCGTGGCGCATTCGACGCGACTTGAACACACACCGGGATCGAAAGTCCCAAGACCCATGCTATCGGAGTGAATATGGAAGACCGCGTCCGAGGCCATTTTCTGGAAAGCGTGGAGACCAAGCAGCGCGCCATATCCATCGCGCCGCTGATCGCCACCGCCGCCCAGCGAATAACGGAATGCCTGCTGCGGGACGGCAAGGTACTCAGCTGTGGCAACGGCGGCTCGGCTGCCGACGCACAGCATTTCTCCAGTGAACTGCTCAACCGTTTCGAGATGGAGCGCCCCGGCCTGCCCGCGATCGCGCTGACCACCGACAGTTCCACGCTGACCTCGATAGCCAATGACTACGAGTTCGCTGAAATATTCGCCAAACAGGTCCGCGCCCTGGGACAGGCCGGCGACATCCTGCTCGCGATCTC
>JBJHBW010000047.1:0-5791 GCA_050485685.1 Gammaproteobacteria bacterium | reverse complement strand
AGTTCGGTGAGACTGAGCTGGAAGGACGCACGCCCGAAAACGTCGTCCATGTAACGCTGAATGGGCTTGGCCTGCGAACCCAGCTTGATGCCCAGCAGCGGCAGGCGCCAGAGCACGGGCGCAATGGTGCAGTCCACCAGCGAAAACTCGTCACTCAGAAAGAAACGTTTCGCTGCAAATATCTCCACGCTGGACAGGATGCTCTCCTCCAGCGCTTTCACTGCGCGTGCCGGCGGCTTGCGCTCGGCGACCTGAAGCTCTTCCGCCAGCGGATACCAGTCTTTTTCTATGCGATACAGCGCGAGGCGGAAGTGAGCGCGTGTGACAGGGTCCACCGGCATCAGTGGCGGATGCGGAAAACGCTCGTCGAGATACTCGATGATGACACGCGAGTCGTAAAGCACCAGATCGCGGTCGACCAGCGTCGGTACCGTGTTATAGGGATTGAGGTCCAGAAGGTCTTCCGGCAGGTTGCCTTCCTCGACATCGACGATATCGATGTTGATGTTCTTCTCGGCAAGCACCAACCGGGTTCTATGACTCCATGGGTCGGCGGGTCGCGAGAAAAGCGTCATGACCGACCGACGGTTGGCAATTACCGCCATGCGTGGAATCTCCCTCTAGTGGCGCTGGGAAGCAGCGGCAGGCGTGATGTGGCCGTTGCTATTTTACATCCCTCCAGATCTCGCGCTTCAAAAAGTACGCGACGAGCAGGAAGACCAGGAGGAATGCTATCACGCGTATGCCAAGCGCCTGCCGTTCCAGCTGCACCGGCTCGCCGATGAAGTCGAGGAAGTTGACGATGTCACGCACCACCTGATCGAATTCCGCTTCGGAAAGCTGGCCCTGCGTCACGTTCTCGAATCCGAGGAACGTACGGCCGTCGTCGCCGGTCTGTTCGAAGTTGGCGCTGCGAATGCCCTGCAGCTCCCACAGCACGTTCGGCATCGCGCTGTTTTCGAGATACAGGTTGTTCCAGCCGCTGACGGTGCTCTCGTCGGCGTAGAAACCACGCAGGAAACTGTAGACGTAATCAACGCCGTGGCTGCGTGAGATCAATGTCAGATCGGGCGGCGTGATGCCGAACCAGCGCGCGGCATCATCAGGCCGCATCGCAATCTCCATCGTGTCATGCGGACGCTCACCGGTGAACATCAGATTGTCGATCAGCTGCGCTTCCGTCAGACCAAGATAGGCACCCAGGGTGTTGTAGCGTACGTAGCGCGCCGAATGACAGCCCAGACAATAGTTGACGAAATAACGCGCGCCACGCTGCAGCGAGGCCGTATTCGCGACATTGTTCTCGGCCCGTTCCAGCGGCATCGTCGTTGCCGCCAGCGCATTGCTGCCATGGGACAGCAACCCGGTTGCAACAAGAGCCGTTGCCGCGAGAACGGAATACAGAAAGTGCCGCGCGGTCATGACGTCACCCGGGTCGGTACAGGTTTGGTTTTCTCCCAGCGTGTGTAGAACGGCATCAGCAGGAAGAATGCGAAATAGGTCACCGAGAACAGCTGCGCCAGGCGCGTATACAGCGCGGTCGCCGGCATCAGTCCGAGGTAGCCCAGTGCGATGAAACTGACCGCGAAGATCGCCAGCGCCAGCTTGAACGTCCAGCCGCGGTAGCGGATGGATTTCACCTTGCAGCGGTCCAGCCACGGCAGGAAAAACGGAAGCATGACCGCGGCGCCCATCAGCAGCACGCCCATCAGCGTATCCGGCACGGCGCGCAGAATCGCGTAGAACGGGGTGAAATACCAGACCGGTGCAATGTGCTCGGGCGTCTGCAGCATGTTGGCCGGCTCGAAGTTCGCATGCTCCAGGAACAGACCGCCCATTTCCGGCGCAAAGAACACGACGGCCGAAAAGATGATCAGGAATACGATCAGGATCACCAGATCCTTGCTCGTGTGATAGGGATGGAACGCCACGCCATCGACCGGCTTGCCGCTGGCGTCCTTGTTCTCCTTGATCTCAATGCCGTCCGGATTGCCCGATCCGACCTCGTGCAGCGCCATGATATGGATCACGACCAGCAGGATCAGCATCAGCGGCATCGCGATCACGTGCAGCGCAAAGAAGCGGTTCAGCGTGATGTCGGAGATGTAGTAGTCACCGCGTATCCACTCGGCCAGACCCTCACCGAACACCGGAATCGCACCGAACAGCGACACGATCACCTGCGCGCCCCAGTAGGACATGTTGCCCCAGGGCAGCACATAACCGAGGAATGCCTCGGCCATCAGGCACAGGTAGATCAGCATGCCGACGATCCACACCAGCTCGCGCGGTTTCTTGTACGAGCCGTACATGAGTCCGCGGAACATGTGCAGGTAGACAATGACGAAGAAGGCGGATGCGCCGGTGGAGTGCAGATAGCGGATCAGCCAGCCCCAGCTGACATCGCGCATGATGTACTCGACCGAAGCGAAGGCTTCGTCGGCGGACGGCTTGTAGTTCATCGTCAGGAAGATGCCCGTGACGATCTGCAGCACCAGCACGAACAGGGCCAGCACGCCGAAGCCGTACCAGAAGTTGAAATTCTTTGCCGCGTAATACTCGGTGGCGTGTTCCTTGATCAGCTTCGTCATCGGGAAGCGATCATCGATCCAGCCGCGCACGGCGCTCATGCCACGACCCATGCGGTCGAAAACGTCAGATTCGCTGCTTGCCATCTACTTACGCCGATCCGGTGTCCGAGCCGATGAGAATGGTGCCTTCGCCGATGAATCGATAGGGAGGCACCGGCAGATTCGTCCTTGCCGGCACTCCCGCGTACACGCGGCCCGAAAGGTCGAACGAGGAACCATGGCAGGGGCAGAAGAAGCCGCCACGCCAGTCCGGACCAAGATCGGCCGGACCGATCTCGAAGCGAGTCAGCGGCGCGCATCCCAGATGCGTGCACACACCCTCCAGGACAAGGAACTGCGGTCGCACCGCACGATACTGATTCTGTGCGTATTCCGGCTGGCGCGATTCATTGGAATCGGGATCCGCCAGGCGGGGGTTGGGTTCGCGTACGGCGCCCAGCATGCGCTCGGTGCGATGCAACACCCAGATCGGGCGGCCACGCCATTCCACGCGCAGCATGGCACCCGGCTCCAGCTTGCTGATGTCCACCTCGACCGGCGCGCCCAATGCCTGCGCTCGCGCGCTGGGCCTGAACGAAGCCACGAACGGCACTGCCGCGGCAGCGGCCCCGAGGCCGCCGACAACCGCTGTCGCTACCGTAAGAAAGTGGCGTCTACTGACACCTGAGCTCTCAGCCATAAAAACCAGCCATCCGACCAAAGATTCCGCGAGCACTCTTCCGGTTCTGACGGCAGGCTCCGGCGCCTGCCCGTGCTGGTTGACTGCTCGGCATGGTTGAAGTGATCCGGCGGCGACTTGCCGCAGCGGCGCATTATACACAGCGCCCGCCAAGGTTGACCATCGCATGCGCCCTGCCAGCTGTTAAACTCGCTGCATGTGGTCCATGGGCAGGTCCGTTGCTTTCGCCGCGCAGTCAGTGGCGGCCGGCCTTGCTTTGGCCTTCATGGTCGTGCTGATCAGGCCCGATCTCGTGAACCTGGGCACCCCGGCCGAACCGTCCTCGCCTCCCAGCTATGCCACTGCGGTGCGTGCCAGCGCACCGGCCGTCGCCAACGTCTACACACAGCGCAACGTCTCCCCGGCGGCGAATCCTTTCGGCATCACGCTGCGTCGCGGCGAACTCGGTTCCGCCGTGGTCGTAGGCGCCGATGGCTATCTGGTCACCAACTGGCATGTGATACGCGATGCCGATGAGATCCATGTGCAGCTGGCTGACGGTCGTGCAGCCGAGGCACGTCTGGTCGGCGCTGATCCGGAGACCGAGCTTGCACTTCTGAAGATCGAACTGAACGACCTGCCCACCATTGCGATGGGACGCTCGGACAACCTGCAGGTGGGCGATGTCGTGCTGGCCATAGGCAACTCGCTGGGGCTCAGCCAGACGGTGACGATGGGCATCGTCAGCGCGACCGGGCGCGGCCAGCTCGGTGTCACGACGTTCGAGGATTTCATCCAGACCGACGCCGCCATCAATCAGGGCAACTCCGGTGGCGCTCTGGTGAACACGCGCGGCGAACTGGTCGGCATCAACACCGCGGTGCTCAGCGGCACGCAGAGAGACAGGACGATACCCGAAGGCATCGGGTTCGCCATTCCGGTCAACATGGTGCGCGGCGTGATGACTCAGCTGATCGAGCACGGTCGGGTGATACGCGGATACCTCGGTGTCGATACCCGCGATCTGCCCGTCAATCAGGCCAGCGTGCTGGGCCTTGACCAGCCGGCGGTCCAGGTGGTCGGTGTACGGGGGCCGGCGGCCGAGGCCGGAGTTCTGACCTTCGACGTGATCACGCACCTGAACGGCATGGCCGTTACCAGCCAGCAGCAGGCGCGGCACATCGTGGCCAGTTCCCTGCCGGGCGACCGCATGCGCATCCGCATCGCCCGCCCCGGCGGCACGTCATTCGAAACCGAAGCGGTGCTGGATGAACGCCAGCCCGAGGCGATTTTCGAGGGCTGGGGCAGCCGCTGACGGTCGACATCAGGCCAGGCGGCGGATCTTCGCGCCCAGTTGCGCCAGCTTCTCTTCCAGACACTCGTAACCGCGGTCTATGTGATAGATCCGGTCCACGACGGTCGTGCCGCGGGCCGCAAGCCCCGCCAGCACCAGCGAAGCCGACGCGCGCAGGTCCGTAGCCATGACCGGCGCGCCGGTCAGGTGCGGCACGCCGCGAATGATCAGGGTATTGCCCTGCACGGTGATGTCCGCGCCCAGACGATTGAGCTCCAGCGCATGCTGGAAGCGATTCTCGAATATGGTTTCGGTGATCGTCGCCGTGCCTTCGGCGATTGCATTCAGCGCGCAGAACTGTGCCTGCATGTCGGTGGGGAAACCCGGATAAGGTGCGGTCTTAAGGTCCACCGCACGCGGTCGCCGACCCTGCATATCCAGCTCCAGCCAGTCGTCGCCGCGCGTGATGCGTGCACCGGCCTGCTCCAGCTTCTGCAGGACCGCATCCAGATGCTGGGCACGGGTGCGCCGGACCCGTACACGTCCGCCCGTAATGGCCGCCGCCACGAGATAGGTACCCGACTCGATGCGATCGGGCATCACCGAATATCTGCCGCCGCCCAGTCGCGACACGCCAGTGATACGGATCGTATCCGTGCCCGCACCTTCTATGCGTGCGCCCAGTACGTTCAGGAAATCGGCCAGATCGACAATTTCAGGCTCCCTGGCCGCATTCTCGATCAGCGTTTCGCCCTCCGCCAGGGTGGCCGCCATCATCAGGTTCTCGGTGCCGGTCACAGTCACCGTATCCAGTACCAGTCGGGCGCCACGCAGCCGCTCGGCCTGCGCACGGATGTAACCGTTCTCGATGGAGATGTTCGCGCCCAGGGCACGCAGGCCGCTGACGTGCAGGTCCACGGGGCGCGCGCCTATCGCGCAGCCTCCGGGCAGGGACACATCGGCACGCCCGAAGCGCGCCACCAGCGGGCCCAGCACGAGTATGGAAGCACGCATGGTCTTGACCAGATCGTAGGATGCGACCGTGTCGGTGACGTTCGTGGCGTCAATCTCAAGGCTCACACCGTCATGGAAGGTGACGTCCACGCCCATCCGTCGCAGCAGCTTGACGGTGGTCGTGACGTCATTGAGGTGCGGCACGTTCTCCAGGAACACCGGCGCTTCAGCCAGCAGCGTCGCTGCCAGGATGGGCAGCGCTGCATTCTTCGCGCCCGACGCGTGCACATCGCC
>JBJHBW010000046.1:0-10468 GCA_050485685.1 Gammaproteobacteria bacterium | reverse complement strand
AATCGTTCCCGGCCAGCAGATGATGAAGATAGCGGCTGTCGTCACTGTCCGGCAGAGCGGCGAGACGCCATTCCACATGCGGCACCGAAATGTCATCGTTCGTCAGCAGCGATTGCAGCAATGTGCCGTCGGCGACTCGCGTTATGGCAGCATCGAGTCGTGTCTGTTCTTGCTGCAGCAGGTCTATCGCGTGCTGATAGTGATCGGCGGCCTGGGCGTGTGCATGCAGCTCGGCCAGTGCATACGGCACGGCCAGAAACGACTCCTGCACGGCGCTGTCCAGTGGATCGCGGGCGCTGAGCACCAGCCAGGGTGTCAGCGCGTCCCGGTATCGGCCCTGCTCGCTGGCTGCCCAGCCGGCACCGAGCAGCGCACGGTTGCTGTACGGACCTTCAAGGCGAACCGCGCCCAGTGACGTCTGCGCACCCTGCGTGTCTCCGGCTGCCAATTTCGCGTAACCCAGCGACAGCCTGGCGCGGTCGCCCAGGGCACGCATCTCTTCGTCGCGTGGCTCGGCGTTCGCTGCGCTTTCCAGCCATCGTATGGCTTCCTCGCTGCGCTCCAGCCGCATCAGTGCGATTCCGAGGTTGTAGTGGGCGAACGCGGTCCAGTCGCGCGGACCGCGCCAGTTGCTCAGCAGGGCGACAGCCGCATCCGGTCTGTCCATGCGCAGGTGGATCTGTGCCTTCAGAAGTGTGGCTTCGGCGGAGTCTTCGGCATCCAGCGTATTGCCGATACGCGCCAGTGCCTCCTCGGCCTGCGTATATGCCGACCGCTGATAGGAGACCCGAGCGAGCTGAAACCAGGCACGATCGCGTATATCGACGCGTGCGCTGCGATCAAGCAGGCGCCTGAATACATCGGCGGCGTGCTGATGCTGGCCCCAGCTGAGCAGCATGCCGCCGAGGAGTAACTCGCCGTCTTCGTCATGCACACGCAGCCGGCCGGTGGCCGCGGCTGCCTGCAGGCGGGTCATCGCTTCGAAGTGCTCGCCCTGATAAAAATGATAAAGCGCCTCGCCATAGTGCGGTTCCTGAACCGTATGCGGCTCCAGGGCGACTGCGCTGGTTGCGAGCGCAATCGTCGCGAACGCAACTGCAACCGCGTCCGCGCGTGCAATCGAACCGCTGCGCACCAGCCTGTGTGCGCCGGCAGGCAGCAGGCTGCCAGTGAAGGCCGGCACCCCCAGGACTGATTGCACTGATGACAGGCGAGATGGCACCGCTTTCCTACTCCCACTCGCGAATCACGAACTCGGGTTGCAGCCGCGAGGCACGGTCGGAGATGCTGAGCTCGACGAACTTCGCATCCAGTCCCTTTTCGAAGCGCAGCGTGGCGGCACGGCGATACTCGCGGTCACGGGGTCCCAGCCCGGTGAACACGGCGATGAGTTCATGCTCGCCGGCGCGCAGATTGCCGAGGTACAGTCGTTGCACGCCACCCTTGATCAACGCCTGGACTTCGCGGTTGGTGTACACGTGGTGTGCGACCGCGCGGCCGTTGAGGCGCAGTGTTACTGCGTCCAGTGCAAAGAACTCACCGACGTCCATGGACACAAACACCGACACCTGTGTGCTGGCCGGAAACAGCAGTTCCTCCTCGAGCATGAACAGATCGCGATTCAGCGCAAGCACCTCGCGGCGCAGATCCTGCACTTCCTGTTCCAGTGCGCCTGGTGTGCTGCTGTCGGCATAGGCGTCATGCATCAGCGGTAGCAAAGCGACTGTCATCATCAGCGCGATCAGCACGCCTGCGATGTGAAGTCTGCCCCGGACCGCCATGTGCGCTCGCCCGTGCGCCGGTTCACGCTGCCGACTCCTGGTGTTTTCAAGGTTTGTCATCATCATCTGTTTCTCCGCGTGGCGGGCCGACAGGGTTCGCGTCCACTGCGATCCCGTTGTCCGCGATTCCCCTGGGCCTGACATCTCTTATTCCGAAGGGCTGGCCAGTCCGGCCGAGTAATAGAGAGCGCCTTCGCCATCGACGACGATGGCTTCGTAGCCATCCAGTTGCGCGATCAGTTGCATCCCCTGTTCCACCCCCAGCACAAACACGGTTGTGGACAGTCCGTCGACAACCGTCGCATCCGGACCTATCACCGTTGCACTGCGCAGGCTGTCGGCAGGGCGGCCGGTGTCGGGATTCAGGATGTGGTGATGGCGCTCGCCATCGCGTTCGAAGTAGCGTTCGTAGTCGCCCGACGTCGAGATCGCCTCGTCCACCAGCCCCAGCCGGATGATCACGTCGCTGTCACCGTCGCCACGCGGATCGCGAATGCCGACCACCCAGGGCTGCCCGCGGCGATCGCCCACCAGACGGCTGTCGCCGCCGGCGTTGAGCAGTGCATGGCGAACTCCAAATTCGCGCACGATGGCCGCGCCGCGTTCCACCGCATATCCCTTGGCGATACCGCCGAGGTTGATGCGCACGCCGTCGGCAAGAAAGCGTATCGTGCGGGTGTCCGCGTTCAATTCCACAAGTCGGTAATCGAGGGCCGGCAGTTCGCGTGCAACCGCATCGTCGTCGGGCGCGATGCCGGCGCGAAAGTCGTAATGCTGTCCCACACTGTCGAACGTGACATCAAATGCTCCGTCACTGAGGTCCGACAACATCATGGCTTTCTCGATGACCTCGAACAGCGGTTCGCTGATGTGTACGGCGGAACGGGCAGCCTTGCGATTGACACCCGAAATCTCGCTGTCGTCGCGATACGTGCTCATGTTTTCGTCGATACGCCGGTATTCGGCCATGACCGCTTCGACAGCGGCGCGTCCCTGCGCCGCATTCTCGTGCCAGACTTCGACGGACACCCGTGTTCCCATCATCGCTTCCTCGGCGCGATGCCACTCGGCCGCAGCAGTGGCCCACAGCATCGAAGCGAAGACCGGCAGCAAGAAAGCCAGGAGCCGGACCGGCTGAAATGCGCATAGCGGCACGCCGCGGCACCCGGGGGTTGCGTTCAGTGTTTCCGGACGCGTTACCTTGTGTCGTACAGTCACCGTGTCTCCCCTAGAACCACAGCGAAACGAATACCTGGAGGACATTCGCGCCGAACCGATACAGTGGTTCCTCGCCAGGCGCGTATTCGGTTTGCCTGACGTCGCGGAAATCGTCGTAGTTGAACTGGATGCGGTCGTACATGAGGCTGACGCTGCCGCGCTCGACGAAACGCCAGCCGTTGGTGACGATTTCGCGGCTCACGCCGAGACGAAACGTGCGGCTGGAGAACGGGCTGCGTTCCTTGTCCCGGGAGCGGAAATTCTGTGCTTCGGAATACGCGAAAAGGTCCGAGTAAAAATCGGCTCCGCTTTGTGAGTAGAAGCGGAGTCGCCCATCCAGGGTCCAGCCATTGTCCAACGGGTGCGTGTAGCGCAGTTCGTAGGTGTCCGAACTCACGCCCCAGCTGTCCGCATGGGCGCGGTATTCGCCGCCGATTGCGGCACGCCATGGCAGGTAATAGCGCATTCGCAGCGCCGCGGCATCGCTGGTGCGGGTGGACGGATACAGTTCCGGCTCGTAGCTGAACCCCAGCGCGTTACCGGGATCGAGGTAGCGGACGGAACGGTAGGGGTTATTCAGGAAGCCCTGATCGGTGATGGCTTCAAACGAGAAGCCCAGAATCAGGTTCCGGGTCAGTATCTGGGTCAGTCCCAGGCGATAGTGATGACGTCGCACATCTTCGGAGAACTCGGGATCGCCACTGCGACCGACCTCGTCACGTCCAAGAGTGTAGCCCAGAGACAGCGTGGTCAGGTCGCCGAAAAGGCTCTGGCTGATGCCGAGATTCAGCGTTTCGGCGGCGTAGTCCCTCTCGTTGCTGGCGCCGTAACTGACAGACATGATCCAGCGATCATGCAGGTAGTCCGCCGCCAGTGAATATTCGGTGCGTTGTTCGGTATACGGACTGGCTGTGGTCACCACATCGATGGATGCACCACTGACCTGGTCCACATAGTAATGTGCAGCGATCGAGACGCTGTTGCCGAATTGCCGGCGCACCAGCATGGACGGCCCCTCGATCGTGACACCGCCGCCTTCATAGTAGTGATACATGACATCGGCGCGGTCCTCGGGCAGGACCTGACCCGCTGCGTGATCGGAGACCGTGAATGTCAGCAGCGCGAGCGAAGTCAGCAGTGTGAGCATCGCGCAGGCGAGAGACCGGTTGCCGGCGATTTCCGGACCCGGATTGCGCGTGTCATGTGTCATATGTCCTGTGCTCACTCGCATGGTTTCAGTTCCGTGCGCTCAAACTCATAAGCCGAGTTCCCCGACCTCATACGTTTGCCCCGGCTATCACGCTCAGTTGCAGCCGCAGCCGCCGCCGGAACTGCCGGTGGCGCCGCGAGCGGCTTCGCGTACTTCGTAGACATGGTTCGTGAACGAGTCCGAAATCGGGTCGCGTTCGAACGACATGATCGGATCGGCCAGCCGGTCGCGTTCGTAAGGCTGCACCCACGGATCGACGGCGCAGCCGGCCAGCGCCGCGGCGGCCACGATCATCATCGGTACGGTCAGGTGACCAGCTGTGCGTCGCATGTGCCTACTCCCGTACCAGTTCGCGTATCTGCGCCTGGTACTTCTCCTCATAGCCCGGTTGATAGCCGTGGTGCACGTACCGCAGGCGTCCCTGACGGTCGATGATCACGGTCGTGGGCATGGCGATGACTTCGTACAGCTTGCTGACGTCGTTGTTACGGTCGAACAGGATTTCGAAACTCACCGGCCGCTGTGCGAGCCAGCGTTCTGCCGCGCGGTCGTCGTCCTCGACGTTGACGCCCAGCAGCGTGAAGCCGAAATCCGAGTAACGGCGATGCAGGGCTTCAAGGTGCGGCATCTCCTGCAGGCAGGGCGGACACCAGCTGGCCCAGAAATTGATCATCACGACTTCGCCGTCGAAATCGCTAAGCGATACGGTGCCGCCGTTTCGCGATTCGAGGCTGAAGTCCGGAGCGCGTTCGGATGTGGCCGCAACGGCCATCGTTCCGGCGGCAGCGATCGCCACAATGGCCAGTAACGCATTGACAGGTTTCAGCATGCTTGCAATCTCCGTGGCGGCTAGAAAAAGAAGGTGACGCCGATGTGCGCTTCGATGTTGTGTGCGCGTTTCGGTCGTCCCAGAATGTCGATGTCGAAAATGTGGTCGCGCACGTCGGCGTGTACGGCCAGCCAGTCCAGTGGTACCACGCGAATCCCTGCGCCCACATTCACCGTGAAGCGGTCATCGCCGGCAAAGCTGGTGTTGCCCACGCCGCCGATCACATACAACGCGCTGTGCATGGCGCGACGACGTCCGAGAAATATCTCTCCAGGCAATACGTTGTACCCGACCGAAGCGTTGTAGTAGGTGAATCGGCGCTCACTGTCGGTCAGCAGAGGCGCCGAGCCGCTGAGCAGCTCAAAACTGGTTTCGCGTGCCCTGGCGCGGCCGCCGGTCAGTTCAACGAACAGGCCTTCGGTGATGTGATAGGCCAGTCTGGCGCCGCTCACCTGGCTGACGCCGAAGTCCTCGATGCTGATCTGGCCCGTGAAGACGCCAACCTCGAAGTTTGTCGCGCGCACACGCGGCGGATCGATGTCGCGCCGCTCGATTTCCGGCTCTATCACCTGCTGCCGTTCGACGGGCTCATCCGGCGCCACCGATCGGCTGCAGCCACTGGCGGCCAGTGCCGTCACGGCGATTAGAAGAAAAACGAGAAGCCTGCTTTCCATTCGTTAACTTCCTCATTGCTGTCGCGGCTGGTGAATACGACGTGACGTTTGTGCTCGGCGCGGAACAGAAATCTGCGGGTCAGATAGGCGCGTACGCCAAAGCCCACGTGCGCGGTGGCGTCGCGCCGGTCTTCGGCAGCCACCAGCGTGGCCTTGGGCTCGGTATGGATGACGCCACCACCGAGAGTGAAGAACGGGCTCGCACGCCATGTCGGATACAGCGTATGTACGACGTTGAGGTGGGCGAGTCTGGCGTTGCTGAACCGTCCGAATACCTGAGACAGCCACAGCTCCACGGAGATGTTGGGCGTGACGTGTGCGGCGGAGTAGGCGCCGACAATATTGGCGCCGCCGAAGTCCCCGTAAAGGGTCCCGGCCTCCCAGCGCCTGCCTGCCAGGCTGTCCAGCGAATAGCCAGGCGCTACCCAGAACTCGCCGTTCGGCAGCAGCGTACGCTCCAGTGCCGTGCGATGTACCCAGCCTTCCTCGCCGCGTGGCGCGCGTACGCGGTACCAGTCGGTACGCTGCCCGAGTACGACGATGTGCTCATCTCGCTCGGCGATGTGAAAAACCGGATACCCACGACCAGGGCCGGTGTGCATGTCGATGAAAGGTTCCGCCACACGCAACGTCAACCGGCCGCTGTCGCCGGCGGCAGTTGCGGGCGCCAGCAGCAGCGCCAGACAGAACAGCAGGAACACCCTCATCTTCAATCCATTGGCACGTCGAACGGGTTGTTGAAATACTGGGCGCCGATGTCCAGCCACTCGGCGATCAGGCGCAGTTCGGCAGCGGACAGGTAACCTGCGTGGCTGCCTCCGGCGATGAAGCGTGAGAAGAAGCGCCCGGAGGCCATTGCCCCGGCCGTCGTCATTGGCGCCGGCATGGTGACGGTTGCGAGAATCGGCACGCCGTCCTCGTCCACACCAACTTCGATGAGGCGGTCCTGAAGCGCGCCGTTGACGATTTCCTGCTCGTTGCGTGCCAGCAGCAGCTGGCGATACGCATTCAGGTGCAGGGCCTGCACAGGTGAAGGGCCGTCGGCGAGATTCAGGTGCGCGGCCGGCACGGCGAGCAGGCCCGGATTGTCAGGGTCGGCCGGCGCGTGGCAGCGGGTGCAGGTGTGGTCGTCCAGCACCGTGAGGCCGTCATCGGGATCGACAACCTGGCGTGGCAGGCTCCAGAGCGGATGAATATGTGCTTCGTAGTGAATCACAGCACGGCAGCGGGCGTGCCACGCAGAAATGCATTCCAGCGTTGCCGGCGGCAGCGTCTGCAAGCCTTCGAAACACAGTGCTTCGTCCTCAGGGCAGCTGACCACTGACTGGAATCCCGGTGCCGTATGCAGAAGCGATCGGTAGGGGTGGGCCAGCGGCGGATCGGCGGCACGCACCGTGGTGTCCGTCCACACATCTTCGTAGCGCAGATCCAGGCTCGGAATCAGTGCAGCCGGTGCGATGCGTGTGCGCGTTTCGGCCAACGTGTCGCCGTACTCGGTGAACCAGGATGGATCGGTGCCGGGAAACGGTTCGGTGGGTAGCAGCGAGCCTTCCCAGACGGATTCGAAACTGTCGGGACGGCCATGTGACAGGCCGCTTTGCGGCTGATGACAGCCGGCGCAGCGCAGTTCTTCACCAGGGCGCACCTGCAGCCACGAGCGGTGACGTGCCGAGATTCGCCGTCCCGCAGCGTCCAGTACCTCCACTGCGAACGCGACGTCGGCCGGGACGGCGATGCGTATCGAGCCGTCCGGTTCTATGGGCGCATAGCCGAGGATTTCCCGCATGCCCTGCGCGGTGCTGACACCGAAAGCGGCGTTCGGCAGATCCACGACGTCGTCGTCGGGGATGGAAACCGCCTTCACCAGTCTCAGAAACCGCGCGGGTCTGTCGGCTGCGAGCGTCAGGGCAGGATCGGCCAGCGAGGCGATGTCCGGCACGGCTGTATCCGTACCGTCGACATCGTAGACACTGCGTATGTTGATTACCCCCAGACCCTGCTGTGCAAGGTCTGTGTGGTCGGTGCCGGGCGGCAGAAATGCAGGCGTCCGTCGCGGCTGCGCTGCGACCACATCAGAAATCAGTATGCCTTCCTCGCCCTGCACGATGGGCAGCTGTGTCGGATTGGCCGGGTCGTACATCCATATGCCGTAAAGCGGCGCAGCAGCCTCCGCTTCTGCGTTGGCGAGATTCTGCTCCGTGCACGGCCGCGCAAGGCCTTCGATCAGCAGCCGGCAGATGGACCAGGACACCAGCACCCGTCCGGTGCCGTCCCACAGTGGAAAAGCGGAACTGAAACGGCCGCCTGGGGAAGGGGCGGCGTCAGTTCGCACGTCGTTACCGGTCAGGGAATTTTGTGCGGGCCCCGGCAGTCCGACGTTCGCCGCGCTCGGTTGCTCGTTCTCGACGAAGTGCCGTGTATCGATTGCGACGACATCACCGCCAAGCTCCGGATGATTGAACGGGCGCAGGATCGTGCTGATGCGCCCGTCAGGCATTTCGCGAGCGCCTATGAACTGAACCTGTCCGCCGTCGGTTCCCGTCGCGTGACTGCGTGCGCCGTAATGCAGCGCCAGGCCGGTGCCGTCCGGAGCGATTGTGTAAAGGTGGATCCCGTTGACACCGCCGGCGCGGTCCCAGCGGCTGAAAAGAATACGACCATCGTCAAGCACCGTCGGCGACATGTCGTGACTCTGATTGAACGAAATCTGTTCAATCCCGGTGCCGTCGTCGTTCATCACGTGCAGTACGAAAGCCGGCTCGTTGCGTTCCTCATCCAATGCTGCGAACTGTGGTTTCCCCTCATCGAGCAGGATGGCTCTCGACTGCCGCTGCCGGGTGGAAACGAACACAATGCGGCCGTCCGGAAGATAGTGGGGCCAGAGGTCGTGAGCAGCCTCGGCATTGATGTCGGACGCGATGATGCGACGCAACGTGTCGGTTCCGATCGCGTATTCCCAGATGTTCCACGTCGGCTGGTCTTCAGCGGCGAGACTCGGGTCGAAGGGTCCACGCATGGAAAACAGCACCCGCGTGCCGTCGGCGGAGATCTGCACGCCCATCACATCGCCGATACCTTCGGTCTCGCTGAACGTTATGTTGCGTTCCGGCGCGCCGGGTGAGGCACGATCGCGCAGGTAAAGGTCTGTGCCGATGTTGAATCGATCCAGTCGGCGAAGGTCCGTGCCCGCCTGCAGCATGTCATCGGTGTTGAACAGCGGGCCTTTTGTATAGGCGATCGGATAGTCCAGTACGACCGGGTCGGGCTGCTGTCCGGAGCCTACGCCCAGCGAGTTGTCGCCGCTGTCGCACGCGCTGAGTGCGAACAGCATCAGCATCAATGCCGTCGGCATCCCGATGTGCGAGCGGACTTTACTTTCTGCGTGCGGCTGGTGATTCGACCTCGCGCAGCCCTCAACGCTATTCATCCGCGCACTCCCTCGGCGTTATGTCGCGTGATGGATTGGTGATTATGTTTTCTGATCCGCCGCTTCTGCGCTGCGATTTCCGTGCAGACATTCGACGTAATGTTCGTTCCCGGAATCATCTGCCTGCTCTTCGCTTTGCACCGTTAACGTGGTCACAGAACCTGTGCACCGTTTTGTGGCGCCGGAACTGTGACGTAATTCTTCGGCGGCCCGCGCAGTTCGTGG
The DNA here is from genome assembly GCA_050485685.1 of Gammaproteobacteria bacterium. GTDB lineage: Bacteria > Pseudomonadota > Gammaproteobacteria > Steroidobacterales > Rariloculaceae > JBJHBP01. The sequence goes on along the minus strand of JBJHBW010000046.1, from coordinate 1,104 downwards.
CTTGATAGGGCCGCATGCCAGCTGAGCCTGTGTTCGTTTGTCGCCCGCGCGATTCATTCGCTGGCCTGATTCGTGACAAGACGCCTCACTTGATTAGAGTCATAAGAAAGTCGCAGAAAAAAGATGTCGCTGTTTGCAGACATTTTCTTTAAGCGGGGATTCTGTGATCCATTGACTCTGCGATTCCACCGGCGAGAAGAAAGAACATGAAGGGAATGCGTGAATCAGATCACGGTTATCTGGTCCGTGCGGCGAGCAGGTTCGCGGTCGCGGTAGCGAGTCTGTTCATTGTGATCGCACCTGCGGCTCATTCCGGGGCGCTCGAGGAGGCTCATCGCTTGCACCTGCGCCTCGCGGCCGTGCCGCCTGCGCCGGATGTGCTGACAAACATGCGCGACCGGATTGCCGGTGGTAATCCGGTCGCCGCTGCTTTTATCGCGATGGAGAATCCGAACTTCTACACGGTTACGCTGCGCAACTTCGCGGCACCCTGGACCAATCGCGATCAGTCGCCATTCGTGCCGCTGAACGACTACACAACACTGGTCATCGGCATGGTCAGGGATGGCGTGCCATTTGATCGTGTGCTCTGGGACGATCTGCTGTATGTGGGCGCCGGTGTATCGCCGTCTCCGGATGCCGCCAGCAACGCGCATTACGCTGCGCTGGAGCAACGCATGATGGAGGACGATTTCGATCCGCACACCGGGCTGGTTGCAAGCACGCAGTCAGCACGCTACGGCACACCACACAATGCCACGGCCGGAGCCATGACCACACGCGCCGCTGCCGAAGCTTTCTTCATTGCCGGCACGAATCGCGCGATGCTCCGTTTCACGCTGATGAATCATCTGTGCGTGGATCTGGAGCAGCTTCACGATGCGAGTACGATTCCGGACCGTATCCGTCAGGATGTATCCAGGGGGCCGGGTGGTGACAGTCGCGTTTTCCTGAACAACTGCCTTGGTTGTCATGCCGGCATGGATCCGCTCGCGCAGGCGTTCGCTTACTACGATTTCGATGAAACACAGCAGCGGATGCAGTACACGGCCGGTAACGTACATCCGAAGTATTTCCTCAATGAAGACACGTTTGCTGATGGCT
>JBJHBW010000045.1:0-11005 GCA_050485685.1 Gammaproteobacteria bacterium | reverse complement strand
ATGGCAGTGACGCGAACCAGCGGATGCGACCGTCATAGTGATGCTCAGCGTCGCGAAAGTCATCGTTGATGGAAGCCGCGGCAGCGGCGCTCTGCGCACGGGTGCCCCAGTACACATTGGGCGCCGTCAGACTGATCAGCGCGATATCCACGCCGGCTTCGTCCATGGCCTGTATGCGCAGGTCAAAGTCCAGCATGGCCGGAACCACAGCGCCCATTGCCAGGCCCCGGTACAGGAGCGCCCGCGCCGGCCCTTCGCCGAGCTGGAAATCTGGATCGTCTGCTTCATCCGCGCGGGCCATCCAGCCATGCGAGAACATGTGTGTGTGCACATCGATGACCGGTGTCGTGGACGGGGATCGCGTTGTGCCTGCGGAAGGCTGTGCAGAGGAGCCGGTGGCTGCCAGCAGCCCCAGCGCGCCCGCTGCCCCTATCAGTTCCCGCCTGTCTATGGTCATGTCGCCTCCCGCTCGCTTTCACCGTGCTCCGGCCGCGACATGAACCTGCCAGAGACATTGTACCGGCGCAAGTGTGTGGCTCTGCCTCGTTCGAGTTTCGCTGCCCGCGTGCCAGCCAGTCTGCCTGCGTGGTCGCTGCTCCGCGCCTGACTCCCGGGCCGCGCGCCGGATACGACGGGTGCGAATGATAGACTCGAGCTGTGAACGCCAGACAAGCATGGAAAGCGAGACTGACACGCCTGGTGCCGGCGCCGGTACGGTACTGGCTGGCCATTTTCGTCCTGGCCGGCCAGAACTGGCTGCAGAGTCAGGCCTTCATCTACGCTGCTGCGCTGGCATTCTTCACGGTGTTCTCGATTGCACCGGTCATGATCGTCGCCGTCGCAATTGTCGGTGTCGTATTTGGTGAAAGGGCCGCGACCGGTGAATTGATGGAGCAGCTCGGTGCGGTGCTCGGACCCGATGCAGCCTCCTTTGTCGAGACGGCGGTTGTGAACTCGCAGATTCAGGGGGGCGGGCTGTGGGCGACCCTGCTGGGCATCGCCGCGATCGTCGTCGGAGCAACGACGGTGTTTGCGCAGATGCAGCAATCACTGAACACGATATGGGATGTCGCTGCCAGACCGTCGCGCAGCGGATTATGGATCTTCATCAAGGCCAGGGTGCTGTCACTGACCATTGTGCTCGCCATCGGTTTCGTGATGCTGGTGTCACTGCTGGTCAGTGTTTCCCTCAGAGCGATGATGGCATTTGCCGATCAGTGGCTGCCGGCACCTTCGGGAGTCATGATCGTGGTGGAGATCTCGATGTCCCTGGCGCTGATAACGATGCTGTTCGCTGCCATCTTCAAGATTCTTCCCGACGTGCTGCTGTCGTGGCGGGACGTGCTGGCAGGTGCTTTCATCACCGCGCTGCTGTTCACCACCGGCCGCTCACTGATCGCGATTTATCTGGCCAATACGGCAACGACTTCGACTTACGGTGCAGCCGGCTCGCTGGTGCTGCTGTTGTTGTGGGTCAACTATTCCTCGCTGATTCTCCTGTATGGCGCGGCCATCACGCGTGCTCATCTTCAGATGCGGGGGTTGCCGGTGCGGCCGCGCAAGACCGCGGTCTGCGTTCACCGAGAACTCGTTGAAGAAGATGCCGTGCGGTCGGGCGGCGCCATCTGAGCTGCAGTTGCGTGCCCCGGTCTCACGTACCGAGGCCTTATCCACTCGATATCTCCGCAATTTTCCATATTGAGACTGGTCTCTCATCGCGGCGCGTCTGCAATCGTTACTATCCGGCCTCCTTTCCCCAGCGGGGAACTGCACAAGAATGAAGATCGCGGTATCCAATACCGGCAATGCTGTTGCGGCAGATGCCGATGACTCTCTGCAGGCGTTGCACGAGAGCGAGCAGCGCCTGCAATGCGTAATCGAGCTCTCAGCCGATTATTACTGGGAGCAGGACCGCAACTTCAGATTCACCCTGCTGCGTCACTGGCAACCCACGGCGCTGGAGCGGGCGCCTCAGCTCTTCCTTGGCAAGACCCGCTGGGAACTGGGCGGCACGCCGATCAACAGTTCCTGGGAGCAGCACAAGGCCATGTTGCGCGCACGCCGCGCGTTCAATGATTTCGTCGTCCATCGCTGCGATTTCGAGGGGCGGGACCGCTATCTGAGCATCAGCGGTCAGCCGGTGTTCGGTCCTTCCGGTGACTTTCAGGGTTATCGCGGTATCGCCAAGGACGTCACCTGTCAGAAGCGCGATGAGCGATTGCTGAAGCTGGAAGCCACGGTGACACGGCTGCTTGCCGATGCTGACGATGCTTCCGAGACCGTGCAACGCGCAATCCGGGCCATATGCGAATCCGAGAACTGGGACTCAGGTCATTACTGGCATGTGGACCCCGCACGCGGCGTCATGCGCACGCACGCCGGATGGTGTATCGCCGATGCATGTATACGTGGCATCTTTGAGCGAGCGCGCGATGTCGAAATAAGGCCCGGAGAAGGCCTGCTGGGCATGGTATGGAAAAGTGGCGAGCAGTTCTGGTGTGAAGACCTGAGTTCGGAGCCGCGCGTAATGCGGCCCGATGTTGCACAGCAGAAAGGCTGGAGTGCGTTTCTGTTTCCCGTCATCGTCCAGTCCAGACTGCTGGGGATACTGGATTTCAACGGCCGGCATATTCCCGAGCCCGACGAGCGCCTGCTGCAACTGCTGCGTGTGCTGGCCGCCGGTATCGGCAACCTGCAGCAGCGCGCGGAGGCGCTGGATCGCCTTCGCGAAAGCGAGGAGCGCTATGCGAGCACCGTGGAGCTGGCGGCCGTCGGCATTGGTCATGTTGCCCAGAGCGGCCGTTTCATCCACGTCAATCAGAAACTGTGTGACATGCTCGGATACAGCCGCGATGAACTGTTGCAGCTGAACGTTCGTGACGTCTCCCATCCCGATGACATTGCTGCTACCGATGAAGGTCGGGCTCGCCTCAGGAACGGCGAGATCTCTGCTTTCAAGACCGAGAAGCGCTACATCCGCAGGGACGGCAGCTCGATCTGGGTGCGCATCACCGTTGCGATGAAACGTGCCACCGATGGTCATCCTGAATACGACATCTCGATTGTCGAGGATATATCCGAGCACAAGCGGGCTGAGGAACGCATCCGCTATCTTGCCACCCACGATGAAATGACCGGATTGCCGAATCGCTCCATGTTCGCGCAGCTGCTTGCGCACGCTATCGATTCGGGAAAGCGCAACGACTCCCGGGTCGCCGTACTGTTCATCGATCTGGATCGATTCAAGATCGTCAACGACTCGCTGGGCCATGAGGCTGGCGATCAGTTGCTGACGGACATGGCGACCAGAATCAGGGGGTGCCTCAGGGACTGTGATGTGGTTGCCCGCCTTGGTGGTGACGAGTTTGTCGTTCTGGCCGAGGGAGTTCGCAATCAGGATGACGCCGCCGGCATTGCGCGCAAGATCCTTTCCACGGCGATACAGCCGGTGGAGATTCGCGGGCACGAATGTCGTGTTACCGCCAGTATTGGCGTCTCGATATTTCCCGACGATGCCGATGATGCCCAGTCACTGATGAAGAACGCCGACATGGCCATGTATCAGGCCAAGGAAGAAGGCAAGAACAACTATCAGTTCTACACCCGCACGGCCAGTGCGCTGTCGGTAGGACGCTTGAAGCTCGAGAGCAAGCTGCAGAGGGCGCTGGAGCGACAGGAATTCTCGTTGCACTATCAGCCCCGCGTGAATCTGCGCAGCGGCGCGATCTGCGGGGCTGAAGCGCTGATCCGCTGGTGGAACCGGGATCTGGGATCGGTGCCGCCGGCACAGTTCATTCCGCTGGCCGAGGACTCCGGCCTGATCGTGCCATTGGGGCGGTGGGTGTTGCAGACTGCCTGCGACCAGAGCATGGCCTGGCAACGCCAGGGGCTGCCGCCGGTGCGGGTCGGTGTGAACCTTTCGCTGCGCCAGTTTCGAGATCCCTGTCTGCTGCAGGATATTTCTGACGTGCTGCAGTCCACGGGGCTGGATCCGGATCTGCTGGAGCTTGAGATCACCGAGGGCGTGATCCTGCATGATGTGGAGCGGGTGGTGTCGATCCTGCGCTCCATCCGCGACATGGGTGTGCGTCTGGCGATTGACGATTTCGGTACCGGCTATTCATCGCTGGCTCAGCTCAAGAACTTTCCTATCAATACGCTGAAGATCGACCGGTCGTTCATTCGCGACGTTCCGCACGATACCGAGGACCGTGCAATCACCGAAGCGATTGTCGCGATGGCGCGCACGCTGGGCGTGTTCGTGGTCGCCGAGGGCGTGGAGAATGAACAGCAGGAGCTGTTCCTCAGGCGCCTGGGTTGCGACGAAATGCAGGGATATTATTTCAGCAAGCCCTGCTCGCCGCGCCGGTTTGCGACGCTGCTCAGGGTCGGGGCCACCCGGGTCGAGATTGCAGATTCAGCACGCTGAGGTCCAAGGCACACTATAATCGCGCCTGCCCGCATGCATTCCCTGCGTGCGCAGCTGCATTGACGCGACCTCTACGCCACGGATCCCGGTACCATGGAACGGATACGCAATTTCTCCATTATTGCCCATATAGACCACGGCAAGTCCACGCTGGCTGACCGCCTGATCCAGATGTGCGGTGGTCTGACCGCACGCGAGATGGCCGAGCAGGTGCTCGACTCCATGGATCTGGAGCGCGAGCGCGGCATCACGATCAAGGCGCAGAGCGTATCGCTGGTCTATCGAGCCCGGGACGGGCACGACTACCAGCTGAATTTCATCGATACCCCGGGGCATGTCGACTTCTCCTACGAAGTGTCGCGATCCCTGGCCGCGTGCGAGGGGGCGCTGCTGGTCGTGGATGCCGGTCAGGGCGTGGAGGCCCAGAGTGTGGCCAACTGCTACACGGCGATCGAGCAGGGTCTGGAGGTGGTGCCGGTCATCAACAAGATCGACCTGCCCGCCGCCGAACCCGAGCGCGTGATCCAGGAAATCGAGGACATCATCGGCATAGAGGCTCAGGATGCGCTGCGTATCAGCGCCAAGACCGGGCAGGGGGTGGACGAGCTTCTGGAACGTATCGTGGAACGGATACCGCCCCCCAAGGGCGATCCGGACGCGCCGCTGCAGGCGCTGATCATCGACTCCTGGTACGACAGTTACGTGGGCGTCGTGTCGCTGGTGCGTGTGGTCAACGGGACAATCCGCAAGGGTGACAAAATCACCGTGTACTCGACACAACGCAGCTATCAGGTGGACCGACTCGGCGTGTTCACGCCCCGCATGACCGACAGGGACACGCTGCAGCCGGGCGAGGTCGGGTTCCTGATGGCGTCCATTCGCGAGATCGACGCCGCGCCGGTGGGCGATACCATAGTCGGCTCCCGCAACACCGACGCCAAACCGCTGCCCGGCTTCAAGCGCGTACAGCCGCGCGTGTTCGCAGGGCTGTTCTCGGTCAGCGCCGAAGACTTCGAGGCGTTTCGCGAAGCACTGCAGAAGCTCTCACTGAACGATGCGGCCCTGAGTTTCGAGCCTGAAGTCAGCGCTGCGCTCGGTTTCGGTTTTCGTTGCGGCTTTCTGGGTCTGCTGCACATGGAGATCGTGCAGGAGCGTCTGGAGCGTGAGCATCAGCTGGATCTGATTTCCACTGCGCCCACCGTGGTCTACGAAGTCGAGACCACTGAGGGTGAGGTGCTGCACATTGAGAATCCGGCGCAATTGCCGGCTCCAACGAAGATTCGCGAGATTCGCGAGCCCATCATTCTCGCCAGCATCCTGACGCCGCAGCCCTACCTCGGTGCGGTGATGACATTGTGTACGGAAAAGCGTGGTGTGCAGCGCAGGATGCAGTATCGCGGCAGTCAGGTCACGCTGGAATACGAGCTGCCCATGGCCGAAGTGGTCATGGATTTCTTCGACAAGCTCAAGTCGGTCAGCCGCGGTTACGCCTCGTTCGATTATCAGTTCATTCGCTTTCAGCCTGCACCGCTGGTCAAGCTGGATATCCTGATCAACAAGGAGAAGGTGGATGCGATGGCGATGATCGTTCATCGCGAGGGTGTGGAGCGCAAGGGGCGGCGCCTGGTCGAGAAACTCGCCGAAGTGATACCGCGGCAGCAGTTTGAGGTCGCGATCCAGGCAGCGATCGGCAGTCACGTCATCGCGCGCAGCACCGTCAAGGCCTATCGCAAGGACGTGACCGCCAAGTTGTATGGCGGTGACGTGTCACGCAAGCGCAAGCTGCTGGAAAAACAGAAAGCCGGCAAGCGCCGCATGAAGCAGCTGGGCTCGGTCGAGATTCCGCAGGAAGCGTTTCTCGCCGTGCTGCAGAGCGATAAGAAGTGAGCAAGAAGTCGTGAGCGACAGGCCGGCGCAGATTCATGGGTCGGGGGCAGTCCTATGGGTCCGACGCATCCTGCAGATCGCCCAGCAGTTCGTCCGCCAGCCAGTGATGACCGATTTCCCGCGCATAGCCGGCCAGCGGCAGCGCGTGACCGGCAGGCAATCTGAATTCGGCTGAGCGCCGCCTGTGCTGTTCAGCGATTTCCAGCGCTTCGTGGGTGCGTCCCAGGTCCAGCAGACGGGTGACGAAGCGCGCCGCGACCGCGCGCGCATGGCTCTGGTCCTCCCATGTGGACATGCGGTTCAGTACCCACTGGTATAGCGCAGGATCGTCGTTTTCCTCGGTAAGCATTTCCTTCAGCGTTGCGTAGCCTTGCGCCGTGAAGCCGCTGCGCAGCGCGGCGTAGGCAAGGTCCAGCACGCGCATATGGTCCCGGTCCCACTGCCGCTGGCCGGCAGCGGCGGACAGGTCGGCCGGACTTGCGATATCGAGCTCGGCGCGAAACTCACTGACGGCACTGCCGGTGAGTACGAATACCGCCAGCAGCAGCCATACCGAGAGGCACGCAGCCAGCCATTGCGCGACCCATCCGTAATCCTGCAGCACGATGATCAATGCGATGCCGGGCACCAGCACCAGCGCGCATGCCGCGAGCAGCGTGGCGTAGCGCCGCCCCATGGTGCTGATCAGCGCCAGGATATGGCCGGGATTCAGCGCGGCCGGCAGGCTGCCCGAGATGCCGACGATGGCACTGGATGCCGGAAAGGCACACGTCAGCATGATCAGGCCCGCCCACCACAGGATCTGACTGCCTGTGCCGGTCAGCTGCGGATGCACCAGCGCGAGCAGCAGGATAGCGCCGGCAAAGACGACGAAATGACCGACCAGCCGTGCTTCGCCGAAAGGGTGCAACGTTTCGACATCGGGCGCCGGCAGTACGGGCCTGTCGTGGGCGATATCGCTGAGCGCCTGATAGCCATAACGCCACAACGACAGCCCAAGCAGAGCCAGCAGCGGCCAGCCCAGCACGCCGCCCAGCTGCCCGAACAGCACCCCGCTGCCATAGCAGATCGTGACGACCTGTAACGTGGAATCAGCGAGTCTGCGCGGATTCACGTGACCGGCCGTCGGTGCAGATCAGCCGACTTTCTCCGGCTTGTGCGAACCGGCCGATCTGACGATGGCTTCGGTGACCGCAGCGCCGTGCACCATCTCCGCCAGCGGAATCGGAAACTCGCCGTCGCCGGAGGCGGCTTTCGCGAAGGATTCCAGCGTCTCTCTAGTGACATCGGCGCGCGCGGCCTCCCAGACCTCGGCGCTGCCTTTCACGGGCTGGAAAACACAGCGGCCGAACAGCCGCGTGCGACGTTCTTCCGACGAGGCGCCGGCCACGTGCGTCATGCCCTCCAGGCGCACATGCCCCCTGGAGCCGTAGATGTGAAAACTGAAGCCGCCGCCGGTCGCTGTCATGGTGCCCAGATAGCCGGACATGCCTTCCTTCATGCGGAACAGCACCGAAGTCGTGTCGTCGGCATCTATCGCCACCACGCGGCGAAAACTCTGGCAGTAAACCTCGTCGATGAATCCGCACAGGTCGATCATCCCGTCCACGGCGTGCACGCCCATGGGTGTCAGGCCGCCGCAGGGAGTCTCTTCCGGATTCGCGCGCCACTGTTCGGGCTTCAGCAGCAGTGCGTTCGGGAACGTCATCGTTGCCTCCACGTGCAGGATGGTGCCGAGGTCGCCTGACGCGATCTGATCGCGCAGCCTGTTCATTTCCGGGTGCCAGCGGCGGTTGTAGCCCAGTCCCAGCGTGACGCCGGCCTGCTTCACGGCCGCTACGGCCTTTTCCGCGCCCGCCTTTGTGAGCGCGAAAGGCTTTTCGCAGAACACATGCTTGCCATGCTGTGCTGCCGCGATCACCTGATCCACATGCATGGAATGAGGCGTCGCGAGCACGATGGCGTCGACGTTGTCATCGGCGAGAATCGCGTCGTAGCTTTCATGCAGCGTCAGGCTGTACTGGTCAGCGAACTCGCGGGTTTCGGGTTTCAGTGTGGCGGTGGTGCCGGCAACGAACCTCATGCGTTTACTGTCGGTGATGCCTTCGACCAGTGTTCGTCCCCACCAGCCCATTCCTACGATTGCTGCATTAATCATCTGTGTTCCTCGATTGCGTTCATGACTCTGCGTGAAGTGCGCATCTGTTTCGTTTGTGCTGCACGATGCTCGCGCGCAACTAATCTACGATGTGCGATAATCGTATGATTGTTGTTAATTCATATATTGATGGATATAATCGTGCGATTAAATTCTGACCTGCTATTGGAGAGATAAACGATGCTGCGTGCAACGGCTGATCTGATACTTCCAACTACTATAACGGGTTCGCTGCCGCGGCCGAGCTGGTACACAGAGAACCTTGGGCTGCGCACCTTTCTGGAAGCGATGGTGGAGACTCGCTTTCGCGAACAGTACGAAGACGCGCTGTCGGTCTACCTGACTGAACAGACCATCGCCGGTCTGGATATCCTGACCGATGGCGATGCCAGATTCAGCGCCGACGTTGGCGGGCAGAGTTGGACCAGTTATCCGCCTGCGCATATGTCCGGCTTTGATCGCGTCCCCAAGGCAGCGCCTGTGGGTGGTGGCGGCATCGCATTCCCGCGTGGCCACATTCTTCATGACTATATCGAAGCGCGCGTGATGCCCAGCATCGTCGGTCCTGTGGGCAGGGGTGACATGCAGTATGCGGCCATGTGGAAGTCGGCGCAGCGCATGACGTCCAGGCCGGTGAAGTTCGGCACGGTGACACCGGAGCTGGTGGCTTTCGCAGTCCAGGATTTCCACTACAAGGACATCCGCGAACGCATCTGGGCCATCAGCGATGCATTCAACGAGGAACTGCACACGCTGGCCGACGCCGGCTGTCCGGTGATCCAGATGGAGGAGCCGCAGGTTCATCTGCTTGCCGCGCGCGGTATTGTCGACAAGGTCATCAATCCCGAGTACATGCTCGAGGTGTTCAACAATACGGTGCGCGGACTGCGCGACAAGACGGAAGTCTGGTGCCATACCTGCTGGGGCAACCCGTCGCAGCAGCGCATGTTTGCCGAGGTGCAGACCTACAAGCCGGCGCTGGAGATTCTGAACAGGATAGACGCCGACGTGATCACGTTCGAATCGGTCAGCTCCGATGGTATGGATCTGGAGGCGATCGGCAAGTACATCACCGACATGAAGATCGCGATCGGCGTGATCGATCACCATTCGCTGCAGGTGGAGCGTAAAGAGGCGGTAGCCGATCACATCCGTGCCGCCCTGAAACATATTCCGCTTGAGCGGCTGATCGTGTCGTCCGACTGCGGTATGGGCCGGGAAGGCATGAGCCGTCGCCATGCGCTGTACAAGATGGCGGCACTGGTACTGGGCACCAATCTGATTCGCAAGGAGCACGGCCTGCCCGAGGCAGAGTGTCTGCTGGCCGATACGCGCTACTCGCTGGTTCCCGGCGCCTGATTGTCCGGCGCATAACACCGGAGACAGCCACGCGGCCGGGGCGAGTGTCAGCCCCGGCCGGCGTCGCATTGCCCGTTCACCCGTTTCTGCGTTGCTTGCGATAATCGACTCGCGTTGTTCGTGTGCCCGAATCCGGGCATTGCGATCTGTCCGGAAAAACGGCCGACCGCCTGGTTATTAGCCGCTCATTGTAGCGCGTCGGTGTGCGGTCGCGCGCACCGATCGCGACCGCCGATACGGCATCGGGCCAGGGGCGCCGATCCGACGCCCCTGGCCTTGCATGTCAGCCGCTAGAAATGGCGAATGAAGTCAACGCCGTAGCGGCGCGGCGGGGCCTTGAAAACGAAACCGCCTGGCGAGTACTCGGCGTTATAGCGCGTGTTGTTGAAGTTGCGCTGCCAGGCCACGACCGACCAGTTATCGGCCTCAAGTCCCACGCGAACGTCCAGCAGATTGACCGGATTGCGTACCGTTTCGTTCGCCGGCTCCCACCAGGTCTTGCCGATACGCTGATAATCGGTGCGCAGCAGCAGGTCCATGCCGGACCGGCCCAACGGGCGCTGATACTGGAGCCCGACATTGCTGGTGTCGCGCGAGACCAGTGGCGCCTGATTGCCAACCACTGACGGATCCTCATCGAAACGCGTGATTTCACTGTCGGTATAGCCATAGCCGACATTGATTCGAAGTCCATCCATCAGGCGGGCCGCGACATCGATCTCGAAGCCCTGGTAACGCACTTCATCCAGGCTGCCCAGATTCTGGGTGGAGCTGTCTGCGAGGAACACGAAGAAGTACGAACCCTTGGCCTTGGTGTCGAACATGCTGAAGTTCGTGTTGAAGCGGCCGTTGGGCGTCTGGTATTTGATGCCGAACTCGGTGGTGTCTGCGACCTCGGCACCGAAAAGGTCGCCAACGCCTGCAACACCGGCCGCACCCACGCCTGTCTGGTTGAATCCGCCGCTGCGGAAGCCGCGGCTCCAGCCGCCGAAAAGGGTGGTCTGCGCGGAAGGCTGGTAGCGCAGCGTGAGTTTTGGCTGCAGTTCGCTCCAGGTGTTCTTGCGCACCTCTCCCTGGAAGGCGTCCGGAATGGCGACCAGAAACTCGTTCGGTGTGAGCGTCGTGTTCTCACGCGTATCCCTGTCGTAGCGGGCCGCGAGATTGAGCTCGAG
>JBJHBW010000044.1:0-11883 GCA_050485685.1 Gammaproteobacteria bacterium | reverse complement strand
GCGGCTGGCATACACGCTGGGTGACATACTGGCCACCCTGAAAGACTCCGGAGAGGACGATGCCACTGTCACTGCGACGTGATCCGACCCGCGGTCTGCAGGTCGGATTTCTCACCCTGCTCGCGCTGTCCGTCGTGACTGTGGGCTGGTGGATTGCCGATCACGTGCCCTACTTCGGCGACGTGGAGGCGCGCCTCACGTCGCTGTTCCAGGCAGAGGCCGAAGCCATCAACACGCTGGCGGCCGGCGCCGATACCCAGGACATCGCATCACTGCTGCCGCATCTGAACGTGGATGCGGCGACCGGCGCCGTCAGTGTGCGCCGCGATGCACTGGCCGCGATCGAGAACGATACGGCCAGGCGTACCAACCGCTTTCTGTGGGAAGCCGGCTTCTTTCTCGTGGTGCTGTTCGGCGGCATGGCGGTGCTGACCCGGACCCTGCGCCACGATCACGAACTGCGCCAGCGGCAGCAGAATTTTCTTGCCGCGGTCTCGCACGAGTTCAAGAGCCCGCTGGCCAGCATGCGCCTGGCAGCGGAAACACTGCTGCTGCGGTCCGCCGATCCCGACAGCCAGCGGCTGGGCCAGCGCATTGTCGAGGACGGCGACCGCCTGCTGCGCATGGTGGACAACCTGCTCGATACGGCCCGACTCGAAGAGGGCCGCCAGAAGCTGGCGCCACAACCGACTGAACTGGCTGATACCGTTGCGCGCGTGGTGGGTGAAATCTCTCCCACGGCTCAGCTCAACGACATAAGCATCACGACGGACATACCTGCCGGCACGACCGTCTCCGCCGATCGCGACGCGCTGACCACGATACTGCGCAACCTGCTGGACAATGCCGTCAAGGCCTGCGTGGCGGGCAATGGCCGGAGCATCACCGTGCGTGCACGACGCGAGAATGATTCGCTGACGCTGGAAGTCAGCGATGACGGCATAGGCTTCGAATCCGGGGATGCCGCAAAGCTGTTCGAGAAATTTCATCGCCTGGGCGACGAACTGCGGCGCACGACCCCCGGCACCGGCCTTGGCCTTTATATCGTGCGCCGCCTGGCCGAACTGTCGGGCGCGACGCCCGCCGCACACAGCGACGGCCCCGGACGCGGGGCGACCGTATCGATCACCTGGCATCAGTCATGAGTTCACCTGCACGTATTCTCGTCGTGGACGACGAGGTCCATCTGGCCGAAGGCATCAGCGAGAACCTCGAGGCCGAGGGCTATCACACCGAGATTGCGAACGACGGCGAAGAGGGACTGGCCAAGGCGCGTGCCGGTGAATTCGATCTCATCGTTCTGGACGTGATGATGCCGAAGATGGATGGCCTTGAGCTGTGTGCCGCGCTGCGTCGCGACGGCGCACAGACACCGGTGCTGTTTCTCACCGTCAAGGGAGACGCCGAGGATCGCATTCGCGGTCTTGAAGCCGGCGGCGACGATTACCTGACCAAGCCGTTTCACCTCCGGGAGCTGCTGCTGCGCATCGCGGCCATTCTGCGACGCGCGGCCTGGTACCGATCCAGCGCCAGCACGCTGAAATTCGGGGACAACGAGGTGGATTTCGGCAGCTTCCATGCACGCGCATGGGATGACAGCGAGCATACGCTGACGCAGAAAGAGGCCATGATTCTCAAGGTGCTGGCCGACCAGCAGGGCGGCATCGTGACCCGCGAGGAGATTCTCGACCGCGTCTGGGGCTACGAAGTCTTCCCTTCCACACGCACCATAGACAACTTCATCGTGCGGCTGCGGCGACGCTTCGAGCGCAACCCGGAACGGCCGCAGCATTTTCACACCGTACGCGGCGTCGGTTACCGGTTCACGGCCGAGCCCCAGACCCTGAACCCGGAGGAGACCGAGCATGAATAGCGCCGAGTACGACCGTACCCGAACGCAGGACACGTCATCGCCCGACACCGACAGGCTGCTGCTGAGAACGCTGCGTGCTGAAAGCACCGAACGCAGGCCGTTATGGATCATGCGGCAGGCGGGTCGCTATCTGCCCGAGTACCGCGCGCTGCGTGCGAAGCACAGCTTCAAGGCACTGGCCGGTGACGCGGAACTGGCCACGGAAGTGACACTGATGCCGATTCGTCGCTTTCCGCTGGACGCCGCCATCGTGTTCGCCGACATCATGAGTCCCTTACCGGCTCTGGGCGTGGAGTTCGACTTCGATCCCGGTCCTGTCGTCGCAAACCCGATTCGCGACCGCGCCGCGGTGACGCGACTGCGACGGCCGGATGACGGCGAGATCGCCCCTGAGGTGATACGCGCCCTGACACTGACGCGTGCCGCACTGCCGGCACATACGGCCCTGCTCGGATTCTGCGGCGCACCGTGGACGCTGGCCGCGTATCTTGTCGAAGGGCGTGGCGTGAAGGAGTTTCCGACATTGCGCGCGTTCGCAGCCGCCGAACCGGAACTGCTGGGTGAACTGCTGGCCCGCCTGTCGGAACTCATGGGCCGTTACCTGCTGATGCAGGCACGCGCCGGTGCCGACGCTATACAGATCTTCGATTCCTGGGCGGGACTGCTGTCGCTGGCGGACTGGCAGCGTCTGATCCGGCCGCACTTGGAATCGCTACTGCGCACGGCCGGCGAGGCGGGCATTCCGCGCATTCTGTTCCTGCAAAACGCACCGCATCTGGTGGAGGCCTATGCGGACCTGCCCGCGGAGGTTCTCGCCGTGGACTGGCGCGTGGATCTGGCTGCGCTGCAGAGACGCCACCCGGGACGACCGGTTCAGGGCAACATCGACCCGGCCATCCTGCTCGCGGGGGCCGACGCCACACGCAGCGCGGCGCAGTCATTGCTGGCGAGCACGGACCGGCGCGGTCATGTCGTCAATCTCGGCCACGGCATACTGCCCTCAACGCCGATCGAGAGCGTTGAGGCATTGATAGACACCGTGCACGCGGAAACCGGCGCGTGACCGACAACGAACTGGAGCAATCAATGAGCGCAGAGCACAAAAGCGCAGGCGAATCGACGCAGGCCAACGCAAACACGGGACAGCCCGGACCACAGCCGCTGGACCTCAGCGAAAAAGGCCTGCGCCGCGGCCAGCAGATTTCCCTGGACAGGCGGCTGTTCATGAAATTCACAGCCTTTGGCGGTTGCGCTGACCCGGCCGAAGCCATCGACCGACTCGCCGCCGCGAATGTGCACGGCGCGCTGTATCTGGACGCCAACGACCCGACCGGCATTGGCGTCATGGTCGCCAGCGAGGACCCGGACTACTTTGTCGACGACCTGCGTGCGCTGCTCAACAGCCCGCCGTTTTCGACCATGCAGCACAAGCCCGAGTTCGACATGCTGGGGCGCAGTTACTCGATTGGTTATGAGAGCGACCTCGAGGACACGCTGCTGGTCAAACCGCTGCAGAAACTCGTCAACCCGAAGCACCGCTGGGCTGTCTGGTACCCGCTGCAGCGCGCAAAAAGTTTTCAGACCCTGCCGGAAGATCATCAGCGCCGGATTCTGGCCGAGCATGGCACGCTGGCGAAGCGCTATGGCCTGGGCGGCCACGCCGCGGACATCCGCCTGGCCTGTCACGGCCTGGATCGCAACGACAACGACTTCGTGGTCGGATTGGTCGGCCCGCAGCTGCATCCGCTTTCCGCCGTCGTTCAGGAAATGCGGCGCACCGAACAGACATCCCAGTACCTGACCAGTCTGGGACCGTTCTTCATCGGCCGCGTCGCATGGCAAGGCACGCTCTGAAATGGCGACGACATGAACACCGACCTCACGCTGTTCGACGATCAGGCGCATGACTACGATGCGCTGCTGATCGTGTCTTTCGGCGGCCCGGAAGGCCCCGAAGACGTGATGCCGTTTCTCGACAATGTGCTGCGCGGCCTGCCGGTGAAACCGGAAACAAAGGAACGCATTGCGCGACGTTACTATGATTTCGACGGCATCAGCCCGATCAACGGCGCGACGCGCAGGTTCATCGATGCGTTGCGCAGAGAACTCGATGCCCACGGTCCCTCGCTGCCGATTTACTGGGGCAATCGCAACTGGCACCCCATGCTCGGCGACACGCTGGCGCAGATGGAACGTGACGGCGTGAAACGCGCACTGGTTTACGTCACCAGCCTGTTCAGTTCCTACAGTGGCTGCCGCAAGTATCGTGAAGACCTGTATCAGGCCGTGCAGGGAATCGAGCACCCACCAGTTCTGGACAAGATCCGCCTGGGCTTCAATCACCCGCGCTTCATCGAAGCCAACGTTTCGCGCTGTGCCGATACCCTTGCGCAGCTGTCTCAGGAAAGGCGTGACGCGGCAACAATCCTGTTCAGTGCACATTCCCTGCCGCATTCCATGGCACGGCACGCACGTTACGAATCGCAGCTGCTTGAGACCTGCGGGCTGATCGGCGACGCGCTGGAGCATCAGCGCTGGCAGCTCGTATACCAGAGCAACAACGCATCGTACGGTGGCGAACCCTGGCTGGAGCCGGATGTGTCCGATGCGATCAGGGCACTGGCCGACGGCGGCGCCGAGGATGTGATCGTCGCGCCGATCGGTTTTGTCTGCGATCACCTGGAGGTGGTGCTGGACCTCGATGTGGATGCGGCGAAAGCGGCGCGCGAGGCCGGCATCAACCTGTTGCGGGCACCCACGGTCGGCACGCATCCGGCTTATGTTTCCATGGTGCGGGAGCTGATCGTCGAGCGCATGAGCGCGAACCCGGAACGCGCGGCGCTGGGCTCACTGGGACCGAATCACGACTTCTGCCCGCCGGACTGCTGTCTGTCGGGGCGTCCCTCGCCACCGAAGCCATCGCTGTGTGGCGCAGGCGACTGATCCTCTTCTTCAGGTACCAATGAACATGCAGGACAGTTCTCGCTATGACGCGATCGTAATCGGCGCGGGCCTCGCAGGTCTCGCCGCCGCGCTGAAGCTGGAAGCCGGCGGTTGCAGAGTACTGGTGCTGGAGGCGCAGGATCGCGTCGGCGGTCGCGTGCGATCCATGAGCCAGCCAGGCGGTCCACGCGAGGCCGGCGGCACGTACATTGGCGCAGGCTACCGTCGCATCATCGGTGCTGCCGAACGATATGGCGTGGAACTGATGGATGTGACCGGACTGCTGCGATTCTTTCGCGAGCAGGATCTGGCGCTGGGAAACACGCTGATCCGTCAGTCCGACTGGCCAACACATCCGGCCAATCCTTTTCCCGAACGCGATCGCAGACTCATGCCCTGGACCTTCGCGCGGGCGATCAGTGCGCGCGACAACCCGCTGGCCGAACCGCAGCACTGGCTCAACGAGGAGTTCGCTTCGTTCGACATTCCGGTACGCGACTGGATGCTCAACCTCGGACTGGACCAGCGCACCGTCGCGATGGGTTATGACATCAACCCCAGCTTCGGCACCAGCGCCGCGGACGTGTCCGCACTGCAGCTGCTGTTCCGTGCCGCGTTCTCTCGGCAGCAGCGGACCTGGGCGCCGGAAGGGGTGATCGGCTACACCGCCCGCGACGGTGTGGAGCGGATTCCGCAGGCGATGGCCGCGGCGCTGCAGGATGAGGTCAGGGTCCGGCGACCTGTATCGGCCATTGCATCCACCAGCACCGGTGTAGAAGTTGTCTGTGCGAACGGCGAGCGCTATCGCGCCGACAGCGCGATATGCGCCCTGCCCTTCGGCGCGTTGCGCCATATCGAACTGTCGCCGGCACCTGTCGGCGCCCAGGCCGAAGCCATCGCCGAGATGGCCTCGCAGCCGATCACCCAGGTCTACCTGAGACCGAAATCAGCGTTCTGGGAACAGGACGGTTATGCGCCCAGCCTGTTCACCGACTCGATTGCCGGCATGGTGGCCGCTTCGCGCAATGGTGACGACCCGGAAGAAGTCACCAGTCTCACAGCATGGGCCATGGGCGCCAATGCGGCACGGCTGGACGCCATGCAACCGGCGGATGTGGGCGCACAGGTGATTGCCGCGCTCGAAACCGTGCGCCCGGCAGCACGGGGTCAGCTGGAACTGATGGGGTTCAAGTCCTGGGGCGCCGATCCTCATGCTGCCGGCGGCTGGGCCTGGTTTCGCCCCGGCCAGGTACATCGCTGGGCCGGCGAGATGGGTAAGCCGCTGGCACGCATACATTTTTGCGGCGAACATCTGGCTTCGGCCAGTCGCGGAATGGAAGGCGCCATGGAATCCGGCGAGCAGGTCGCCGCCGACATCCTGTCTTATGCGCTTTAGCTATACCGGAATAAGAACTTAAACGTTCCTGTTTATATCGCTGGTCCGTACTTTAAGGGCCCGGATTTGCCGGGCACTGTCGCATCAGCCTGCGCGGTGACTGAGCACGGAAGAAGAAACGATGAGTGCACAAGCCAGCGTAGTCGAAAAACACATTGCAGCGGATTCACTCGCGGACAACGCGCGTGCCGTGGATTCCGGTGTCATAGGCCCGGGTGCCTATGACGAGGAAGCCAGCCGTGCACTTGCGCTCGAGCACTGCAACCGCCGCTTTGCCGAACTCGCGCCGCTGGAGCGCATCGAGTGGGCATTCGAGAATCTGCCCGGCAACCATGTGCTCACGTCCAGCTTCGGCGCCCAGGCGGCGGTTTCATTGCACCTGGTCACGCGCGTGGACGCGAACATCCCGATCATTCTCGTCGACACCGGCTACCTGTTCCCCGAAACCTACCGGTTCATCGATGAACTGACCGAGCGCCTGAAGCTCAACCTCAGGATCTATCGTGCCGAAGTCTCACCGGCATGGCAGGAAGCGCGCCATGGCCAGCGCTGGCGTCAGGGGCTGACCGGGCTGAATGCCTATAACGAAGAGAACAAGGTCGAGCCTATGCGCCGCGCTCTGCGCGAGCTCGGTGTCAGCACCTGGTTCGCCGGCCTGCGTCGCAACCAGAGCGAAAGCCGCGCCAACATTCCGTATCTGGACTGGTCGGGCGGTCGCTGGAAAGTGCACCCGCTGGCCGACTGGACCGATCGCGACATCCATCATTACCTGCGCAAGCACGATCTGCCCTATCACCCGCTGTGGGAGAAGGGCTATGTCTCAATCGGCGATCATCACAGCACGCGGCCCATACACGAAGTCAGCACGCTGGATCAGACGCGTTTCTTTGGACTGAAACGCGAGTGCGGGATTCACGAGATCAATCTGGGCGATCTGTAGCACAGACCTTGCGTGTCCGCGGCATTCACGCCGCGGCAGCCGCATCCTGATCGCAGCCGCCACGTTCCGGCAGCACAATACCCTTCAGCAGCTCATCGATCTGTTCCTGGGTCGCCAGCGCCGCGGCATCTCGAATCAGCCGCGGCGAATAATGCGGCGCGAACAGATGGATGAAGTCCACCATGAAGCTGCGCAGCACCATGTCGCGCGGAAAGCCCAGCCAGGTCGTGACCTGCGGGAAGAGTCCGCGTGCGTCTATGGCGCGCAGGTCGTCGCGGTCCTGGCATTCGTAGGCCATCGACGCGATCACGCCCACCCCCATGCCCATGCGCACATAGGTCTTGATGATGTCCGCGTCTCGCGCCGTGAACACGACCCGCGGCTCCAGACCCTGTTCGCGGAAGGCGCGTTTGAATGACGATTCCCCGGTCAGGCTGAACACATAGGTGACCAGCGGATAGTCGGCCAGCGTCTTCAGATCCAGTGCCTTGCGCTGGCGCGCCAGCGGATGATCCTTGGGCACCAGCGCAATGCGGTGCCAGTGATAGATCGGCAGCACGGTGAGATGCGGAAACAGGTGCTGCGCACCCGTGGCAATCGCAAAGTCGACCTTGTTGGTACTGATCAGCTCGGCGATCTGCTCCGACGTTCCCTGATGCAGCTCCAGATCCACCTTCGGATAACGCTCGCGGAACGCACGAATCACTTCCGGCAGCACGTAGCGTGCCTGGGTATGCGTGGTGGCAATGGACAGCATGCCGTCCTGCTCTGCCGTCAGGTCACTGGCCAGACTGCTGATGTTCTCCACTTCGCGCAGGATCTTGCGCGCGCGCGCGATGACTTCGCGGCCCGCCGGCGTGATCGCGGCAAGGCTCTTGCCCTTGCGGGTGAACAGCTGCACGCCCAGCTCTGCCTCGAGCTGCTTAAGCTGCTTGCTGATACCGGGCTGACTGGTATAAAGCCGCTCGGCCGCGGACGTGATGTTCAGGCCGCTATCGACGATACCGACCAGATACTTCAGCTGCTTGAGCGTCACTGCGGCGTCCTCCGCGCACCAACCAAAAGGCCGCGTCCTCGTCGTCCGAGTCGGCGGCCTGTAAGGTATATAACCATTAGTTACAAAGACCTGTCAACCAGGCTGCATGGTGATGCGGCAGCATCTATATTCAGCAGTGTCATAACCGCAGAAGCACATCCTATTGTCCCTTTGTTGAGCGCGCGGTTATCGTGAATCGGCAAGGATTGCCTACAGCTATGGAACACTTACCTCTGTTCGCCGATCTCAGGAATCGGCACTGCCTCGTGGTGGGCGGCGGTCATGTGGCGGCGCGACGCGTGCGCCTGCTGCTCAGTGCCGGCGCCCGTATCACCGTGATGGCACCACAGCTGCATGCCGACCTGCTCGCGCGCGAACATGGCGGCGAGATCCGCGTGCTGCGTGAGACCTTCACCGACCATGGGCTGGAGCCCTACTGGCTGGTCGTCGCCGCCACCGACGACCACGACGTGAACCATCGCGTCGCTGATTGCGCTGAAAAGTCGCGAGTCTGGTGCAACGTCGTCGACCAGCCAGAACTTTGCAGCTTCATCATGCCGGCCATCATCAACCGCGCACCGATTACGGTGGCGATAGGCAGCGGTGGCAATGCGCCGGTGCTCGCTCGCTGGATCAAGGGCGTGATCGAAAGCATGCTGCCGGCGCGGATCGGGCAACTGGGCGCGCTGGCCGGCCGCTGGCGCGAGAAGGTCAGGGAACGCATCCCCGATCCGGAAAAACGCCAGCGTTTCTGGCAGCGCGTATTCGGCGGCGGCACGGCCGAGCATGTCTATGCAGGTCGGGACAGCGCCGCGGAGCAGGCGCTGGAACACGCACTGGCCGACTGGAACGATGAACGCGACGCAAGGACTGGCGAGGCCTGGCTGGTGGGCGCCGGCCCCGGCAGCCCGGACCTGATCACTCTGCGCGGTCGCCAGCTGCTGTCACAGGCCGATGTCGTGCTGTATGACCGGCTCGTGAATCCGCTGCTTCTGGAATACGCGCGCAAGGACGGTGAACTGATTTCCGTCGGCAAACAGGCCGGCAGGCACTCCATGAAGCAATACCAGATCAACCAGCTGCTGGTGAAGCTGGTCGGCGAGGGCAGGCGGGTGTGCAGGCTTAAGGGCGGCGATCCCATGGTGTTCGGCCGCGCCGGTGAAGAACTGCAGGCGCTGCTCGACGCCGGCCTGCCGTTTCAGGTGGTGCCCGGCGTGTCCGCCGTGGAAGGCTGTGCAGCCTATGCCGGCATACCGCTGACGCTGCGCGGCGTTGCGCGCACGGTGATGCTGGCGACCGGACACACGGAGATAGACGAGCACCGCCGCGCGGATCTCGCCGCCTTCAGACCCGGGCAGACGCTTGCGCTGTACATGGGTGTGGCCGGTTATCCGGTGATCAGCGCCGAACTGATACGGCTTGGCCATGATCCCGACACGCCGGTCGCAGTTGTCGAAAATGGCACGCTGCCCGAACAGCGGGTGATACGCGCGACCATTGCCACGCTGCCGGCCGCGTGCGAGACGCACATGATCGGTTCGCCTGCCCTGCTGCTGGTCGGCGAGACGACCCGCTGTGCGGAACGTTTCGGCTGGTTTGCACCGCACAGGCTGGTACGGGCCGATAGCAGCCCCCGCATGCATTCGCAGGCACAGATCGAGTGACCGGCACCGGTACATCCGCCTGCTGACATTGCGTTCATCCGGTGCTTATCATTCACTTTCATCTCACCGCGGACTGACACACAGTGATCTACGACAGCATTCTCGACACGATAGGCAACACGCCTGTCGTGCGCCTCAACCGCATGGCGCCTGAGCACGTCACCATCTATGTGAAGATCGAGGCGTTCAATCCCATGGCGTCGGTCAAGGACCGGCTCGCACTGGCCATCATCACCGACGCGGAGAAACGCGGCACGATCAAGCCTGGGCAGACCGTGATCGAAGCGACATCGGGAAACACCGGTATCGCGCTGGCCATGGTCTGCGCTGCCAAGGGCTACCCGTTTGTTGCCACCATGGCGGAAACGTTTTCGGTGGAGCGGCGAAAAATCATGCGCGCATTGGGCGCGAAAGTGTTGCTGACGCCAGCCACAGAACGCGGCACCGGCATGGTACGCGCCGCAGAACAACTTGCCGCGAAGCACGGCTGGTTTCTCGCGCGCCAGTTCGAAAACCCCGCCAACCCGGCTTTCCACCGCCAGACCACGGGGCCGGAAATCCTCAAGGATTTCGCCGCACGACAACTGGATTACTGGGTCACGGGCTGGGGCACCGGCGGCACCCTGACCGGTGCGGGCGAGGTCATCAAGCTGGCCCGGCCGGAAGTGAAGATCGTCGCGACCGAACCGGCCGAAGCCTCCATGCTGGGCGGCAAGGACTGGCATCCGCACAAGATCCAGGGTTGGACGCCGGATTTCGTGCCCGATGTACTCAACCCGCAGGTCTACGACGAGCTGGTCACGGTGACCGACGACGAAGGCAAGCAGACGGCGCGTCGTCTGGCCCGGGAAGAAGGTATCTTCGTCGGCATCTCGGCCGGTGCCACGCTCGCGGCTGCGCTGAAAGTCTCCGAACGTGCGGCGCCGGGATCGGTGCTGCTGGCGATGCTGCCAGACACCGGCGAGCGCTATCTCGGCACCTGGCTGTTCGACGACCTCAGCGACGGCTCCGACGACGAGTGGCTGGCACAGCTATCGCCCTGAGCATCGCTTCACAACACCCGGCGGGAGCGAAGCGATCTCAGCCGAGAATGAATTTCGCCAGCGGATAACCGATGACCGTCAGCAGGAATGTGTGCAGCAGCACCACCACGATGCCCAGCCTGGCCATCGTGCTGACACGCAGATAGCCGGAACCGGCCACGATTGCGTTCGTCGCGGTACCGGACGGAAGCAGATAAGCCAGCGACAGGCCAATGGCAATGCACATGCCTATCGCCAGCGGCGATCCTATCCCGAACGTGCTGGACAGCGTGATGCCAACCGGCATGAAGATGGTCAGTGAAACCAGATTCGATATCACGCTGGTGACGACGATCAGGCCGAGCAGCAGCACGAACACGAACACGTACTCCGAAAGCCCCGACAACAGAGGTTCCAGGGTCAGGCGCAGAAAATCGGGCAGACCGGTTTCAGTCGCACCGATGGCGCCGCCCAGCGCAAGAATGCCGGACAGAAAGATGATCATGCCCCAGTCCACGCCGTTGACCCATTCCTTCCAGGTCAGCAGGTATTCGCGTTTGCCGTCACCGGCCGGCGTAAGACACATGGCCACCGGAATCAGCAGTGCGGGCACCGCCAGACTGAAGCGGCTGCCTATGGTCGCAGCCGTCTCTTGCGCGATCAGGCCCTGATCACCGAGCACGCGCGCGAAGTCGGGCACCATCCACAACAGGACCGCGAAGCCCATCCACATCAGCGCGCGTTTCTCGGAAACCGGCATGGGGCCGAGCTTCTGGCGTTCGCGATCGATCAGGTCCACCGTCTCAGGGCGCGCAAAGGCACTGGCATCGGCGCGTGCAATATAACGCAGCACGAAATAGGTGGAGCCGGCAAAGATCAGCGCCATCGGCAGGCCGATCATGGTCCACTGCGCGAACGTGATCGTTGTGCCGGTTGCGGCGGCGATCATCGCAATCGCCACCGGATTGCTGCCGTGCGCAACCGGCGTCGTGGAACCGCCGATGTTCGC
>JBJHBW010000043.1:0-11940 GCA_050485685.1 Gammaproteobacteria bacterium | reverse complement strand
TGACAAGCCTGATGCGCCAACGTTCCGCGCTTGCGCGTCCAGAGGAAGGCGTGACAACATCGCCGCACACCTGAACACAGGACATGGGATGAGAGAAGTCGCGCGATTCGGCGCCGTCGCTGTTGCGTTTCTGATCGCCCCGCAGGTTGCGGCGCTGACGGAGTTCGAGGCGTGTGTATCGCATCTGCACACCGTGGCTGAGCGCAATGGCGTGCCTGCTGCGACGGCGACTCGCATCCTGGCCTCGGTGACCCATCTGGACCGCGTCATCGAGGCGGATCGGCGTCAACCTGAGTTTGTTGACACATTCACCGATTATTTCAGTCGCGCGGTGAGTGTCGATCGCATCATGCGCGGCCGTGAACTGCTCAGCGAGCATCGCGAACTGCTCACACGGCTGTCCGCCCGTTATGGTGTGCCCGGCCAGTACATCGTGGCGCTCTGGGGCATGGAGAGCAGTTACGGCCGCGTGCTGGGCAGCATTCGCGTGTTCGATTCCCTGGCGACACTGGCCTGCGACGATCGTCGCGGCGACTTTTTTACCGACGAACTCATGCATGCGTTGCGGGTCGTGGATCGCGAGCAGCTGGATGACACACGCATGGTCGGATCATGGGCCGGCGCTATGGGTCAGACCCAGTTCATGCCGTCCAACTACATGCGCTATGCAGTGGATGGTGATGGCGACGGGCGCGTGGACCTTTGGAACAGCGTGCCGGACGCGCTGGCTTCGGCCGCCAATTTTCTGAGTCAACTCGGCTGGCGTTCCGGTGAGCGCTGGGGACGTGAGGTGTCCGTGCCGGATGGTTTCGATTATTACCTGGCCGGTCGCGACCGTTCCCGATCGCTGCGTGAATGGCGCGAGCTCGGAATCACGGACGTGAGTGGGCGCGCGTTGCCGGATGTGGATATGGATGCATCGCTGCTCGTTCCGGCCGGACATCGTGGTCCGGCGTTTCTTGTCTACCATAACTTCGATGTGATCATGCGCTGGAACCGCTCGGAGTTCTTCGCGTTGTCAGTCGGACATCTTGCCGACCGCATCGCAGGTTCGGGAGGCTTGCATCAGACACCGCCGAGCCTGCCCAGGCTGAGCCGTGCACAGATCGAGTCCATGCAGCAGGCGCTGAATGAGCGAGGTATCGACGCCGGTGTGGCCGACGGCATCTTCGGTCCGGCGACGCGCGCAGCCGTTCGCGAATTTCAGCGGCAGCGTGGCCATGTGGCCGACGGTCAGGCAGATGCTGCGCTGCTCGCTGCGCTGGGCATCGACTGACAAACGTTCTCTTTGCTGAAATCGGCAAACATCCATAATTGCAATTTGCGAAGCAGCCAGTACGGTTCTGGTTGCAGGGACATTGTGCCGGTATCATGCGCGGTCAAATTTCTGCGAGTTCGGGAGATTCGCCGGTGTCAGGGAAGGTTTCGACGAATGCCATACAGCAGCAGCGGCGAGCATTGAGCAAAGGCCGCTTCGACTCCAATGGCGTGCGCAAGGCGGTGATCGCTTTGCTGAAGGGTGTTCACGACTCAGGTCGTCACGGCACGATCGCGGAAGTTCTGGTCGCTATGGAAGTCATCGATGCACTGCTCGAGGGCGAGCCGCATTCGATGAAGTCGTTGGCCGAGAAGCTGAACATTCCGTACACATCGGTGTCGCGCATTGTGTTCTCGCTGACTTCTGAGTCTGAGCCGGGCGGCATACTGAAACTTGTGCCCGACACAAAGGACCGGCGGCGCAAGCATATCGAGGTGGATCTGGAGACCTTCCGGAAAAGCGGCGGCTATCTGCGTGCGCTGGAGAAGGCCATGACCGACTACTACGGCAGCTCGGTGGAGAAGCTGAAAAAGAAAGCCTGACGGCCGTTGCCGGTGCGCGTTCTGCGCGCCGGGTTGCTCCTGGCGGTGGATGAGCCGTATCGTTGGCCCATGAAGCGCTGGCGACTGAAATCCTTCCTGCTGCTGATACCACTGCTGTTGTTCGGCCTGGCGCACATGGACAGGCTGGAAAGCGGTGGCGGCGGTGACTGGCGCATCGCAAGTCGTGCGCCAGTGGGTCTTGCGCCGTCGCCGGACAGTGTCCGTGAAGCCGTGATCCAGGTGTATGGCGCACGCGCCGTTCGCTGGCGGGGTTACTTCGGCATACACACCTGGGTCGCCGTCAAACCCAGCGACGCTTCCGCCTATACAGTTTATGAAGTCATAGGCTGGCGCCTGCGCCGGGACGGCAACTCGGTGGTCATCGCCGAGCGCGAGCCGGATGCGCGCTGGTTCGGAGCGGCGCCGCAGCTGCTGGCTGAGCAGCGCGGCGATGGTGTCGACGACATGATAGAGCGAATCGCCGCCGCCGCCGACGACTATCCCTGGGCTGGTACCTACCGGGTCTGGCCCGGGCCGAACTCCAACACGTTCGTGGCCTGGCTGCTGCGGACGGTGCCGGAACTGCGTTCGGATCTGCCGGCGACTGCGATCGGCAAGGATTACCTTGGCTGGCGGTCGTTCGCGGCCGCACCCAGCGGCACCGGTTATCAGTTCAATCTCTTCGGCGTGCTGGGCGTTCTCGTTGCGCTGGAAGAGGGCCTTGAGATCAACGTGCTGGGTCTGACCTTCGGTGTGGACCCGCTGGGGCTGTCGCTGAAGCTGCCGCTGGTGGGGCGCCTGGGCGCGGCGGCTTCGTGAGCAGCGTCGGCGTGCCACCCGGCTCCCGGCCGACGGGGCAACAGAAAAAAGGCCCTGCACGGGAGCCTGTGCAGTGCTGTTTCTGTGAAATCGATTGGCAGAATCGGCGTGATTCAGGCAAATTCAATGCTGCAAACGTAGAGAAGACGCCCGGGACTGCGTAGAATCGGGTGCTACACTGGAACGGGACACGTCGTTTCGTTCGTGGGCCAGAAGCCGGATGACCGGCGGCCGGGGGGACAGTGAGAAGACGTCGGCACAGTAAGGTGCTCGGGTGGCGGGAATACATGCCCGCTTTCGGTCTGAAGCCGGAACGGGTCGTGCTGTTTGCAGCGCTGGCAGCGTTGCTGTCCGGTTGCAGTCAGTCGCCAACTCCCGAAGCGCAACTGGCGGCACACGCCGCCACCATCGACCGTTATTGCCTTGACTGCCACAGTTTCGCCGAGAGAGCCGGTGACCTGTCGCTGGAGCGGCTGGATCTGGCCGATGTATCGGCACACGCTGCGACACTGGAAAACGTCATCCGACGGCTTCGCGCCGGTATGATGCCCCCGGCCGACCAGCCAAGACCCGATTCGGCAGCGCTGCAATCTCTGATCGGCTGGCTGGAAAACGAACTGGATGCCTCCTGGAACGGCATCAATCCGCCGGCCGGCATGCACAGAGTCAATCGCGTCGAGTATCGCAACGTGATCCGCGACCTGCTGGCCTTGGAAGTCGATACCGCCTCGATGTTCCCTGCCGATGACGTCAGCCGCGGCTTTGACAATCAGGCCGGCACGCTTGGACTTTCGCCGGCACTGCTGGAGGCCTATCTGACGGCCGCCGGCCGCATCAGCCGCCTGGCTGTGGGCACCGAAAGGGATGCCACCCAGGTCGTGTTCCGTGTGCCTGAGGACCAGAGTCAGAACGACCATATCGCCGGGTTGCCTTTCGGTACACGCGGCGGCACGCTGATCCGCCACAATTTCCCGGCCGACGGCGACTATCAGTTGCGGATTTTCCCGATACCGCTGGGCAACATGGGCGCCAGTCGTCCGTTCGGTGATGTGCGCGGCGAGCAGCTGGTCATTTATGTTGACGGCGAACAGGTCGCCCAGATCGACTGGGACTCCGCGTTCAGCGGTGGCGGCGGCGATTATCTGCCGCGCGTGGATGTCGCTCTGACCGTGGCGGCCGGCCCCCGCGAAATCGGCGTCACCTTCCTTGCCAACAACTATGCACCTGGCCTGGATCTCAATCACGCGTTCGAAAGAACGACGATAGAAACCGGCGGTCTGCCGGGATTCAGCTTCTATCCTCACATCGGTAACGTGCGTCTGGACGGGCCGTTTGACGTGCGTCCGATGAGCACCGATACGCCAAGCCGCCAGGCCATTTTCTCCTGCCTGCCGGCCAATACCGGCGAAGAGGCAGCCTGTGCGCAGCAGATCATCACGCGTCTGGCCCGCCTTGCCTACCGCGGTCAGCAGTCCGATGACGATCTGACGTTGCTTATGGAGTTCTATGAGCAGGGTCGCGCGGGCGGTGATTTCGAGTCCGGTGTTGAGATGGCACTGCAGCGCATGCTGGTTGACCCGAAGTTCCTGTACCGGTTCGAGGAATATCCGCTGCATGTGCCGGAAGGCGAGAACTATTCGGTCGATGCCATTGCGCTGGCTTCGCGCCTTTCGTTTTTCCTTTGGAGCAGCATGCCGGATGACGAGCTGCTGACGCTGGCAGAGCAGGGTGCGCTCGATGACCAGGCCGTGTTGCGTGCGCAGGTCGAGCGCATGCTGGAAGATCCGCGCTCGATGGCCCTGACGGAGAATTTCGCCGGACAGTGGCTGGCGGTACGCGACCTGGAAGGCCACGTCCCCACGCCACAGGACTTCCCCGATTTTGATCATACGCTCAGGGAGTCATTCCAGCGCGAGACACAGCTGCTGTTCGACAGCCTGATCCGGGAAGATCGCAGCATCGTCGAACTGCTGACCGCCGACTACACGTTTCTTAATGAGCGTCTTGCGCGCCACTACGGCATTCCCGGTGTGCGCGGAAGTCATTTCCGGCGCGTGGAGCTCGGCGATGCGTATCCGGAGCGTCACGGTCTGCTTGGCAAGGGCAGCTTCCTGACCGTGACGTCTCAGCCCGGACGCACGTCGCCTGTGATGCGTGGCGACTGGGTGCTGGCAAACGTGATCGGCGTTCCGCCGCCGCCGCCGCCGCCGGATGTGCCGGAAATCGAGCCGCCGGGGCCTACGGAACAGCCGCTGTCGCTGCGTGAGCAGTATGAGCGGCATCGTAACGATCCGGCGTGCATGGGCTGCCACGTGCTGATGGACCCGATCGGCTTCGCGCTGGAAGCTTATGACGGCATAGGACGCTTCCGCACGCGCGACGAGAACAACACGCCGATCAATACCGCCGACGTCATGTATGACGGCACGCCGATAGACGGCGCCGAGGGTCTGCGGCAGTTCTTCCTCACTTATGAGGATCAGTTCGTCACGACCTTCGTTGAGAAGCTGCTCACGTACGCATTGGGCAGAGGCGTGGAATACAACGACATGCCGCTGGTGCGCGCGATCGTGCGCGAGGGCGAACGTGACGGGTACAGTGTGCGATCGCTGATCGCGGCGGTCGCGCTGAGTGACGCATTTCGAATGAATACCCGGGTGGGCGAATCCGCGATGACTGCGATGACGCCCTGACCGGACGCTGGAGGAGGGGAGATATGGCCAGATTCATCACCAATCGCCACATGGCACGGCGCACTTTTCTGCGCGGAATGGGGGCCGTGGTCGGACTTCCACTGCTCGATTCCATGCTGCCGGCGACACGCAGTGTCGCGCATGCGGCGGGTATCGCACCCACGCGTTTTGCCGGTGTGTTCATTCCGCACGGCGCAGCGCCCGGCTACTGGGAGCCGCAGAGTTCGGAACCCGGATTCCGATTCCCGTTCATCTGGGAACCTCTGGAGCCTTATCGCAAGCACGTGGTCCTGACCAGTGGTCTGTGGTCCAAGTCGTCGGAGAACCCCCCGGGCGAAACCGGCTCTGATCACTTCGTCGCCTCCGCCTATCTGTGCGCCGTCAAACCGCACAAGACCACCGGCGCCGACATCGAGTGCGGCGTCACCATAGATCAGCTCATCGCCCAGCATGTCGGTCAGGAGACGCTGCTGCCGTCGCTGCAGCTGGCGCTGGAAGATCCGGGCGCGAACTCCGGTGGCTGCGGCGAGGGTTACAGCTGCGTCTATACGAACACGATCTCGTGGCAGACGCCGACGCGGCCTCTGCCTATGGAGATCAATCCGCGTGTCGTGTTCGAGCGCATGTTCGGTGATGGTGCAACGCCCGAGATCCGCGCCGCGCGGCGCGCACAACAGCGCAGCATTCTTGATTCAGTGACCGGAAGTCTCGGTGACCTGTATCGCAAGGTCGGTCCCGGTGACCGGGTGCGTGTGGAGCAGTATCTGGACGACGTGCGCGAGATCGAACGTCGCCTGCAGATTGCCGAGACCGCTGCCAGTGAAATGCCAACCGACATTTCCGCGCCGGTAGGCGCCCCGGCTTCTTTCCAGGAGCATCTGGAGCTTCACTACGATCTGCTGGCACTGGCCTGGCAGGCGGACATCACTCGCGTAGGTACGCTACTGTATGCGCGCGATCTGACAAACCGCGTCTATCCGGAAAGCGGTGTGAACATCAGCTTCCACGGCGGATCGCATCATGCCGAGGAACCTGGCCGCATCGCGCAATATGCGCGGCTGAATCGCTACCACGCGCAGACGCTGGCCTACTTCATAGACAAGCTTCAGTCCATCCCGGAGGGCGACGGCACGCTGCTGGACAACTCCCTGGTGCTGTACGGGTCCAACATGGGCAACTCCAACCAGCACACGCATTACGACGTGCCGCATGTGCTGATCGGTGGCGCGTCCGGGCAGCTGCGCGGCGATCGCGCGCTGATCTACCCGAATCGCACGGTGACCACCGGCAACATGTTGCTCAGCATCCTGGATCTGTATGGCATTCACCTGGAAAGCTTTGGCGACAGCGACGGGCGTCTGCCCGGCATCGACATAGACGTCCCGGCTCGGGTCGTCGGCTGAGGCGGCGGGGAGGTCGCGATGTTCCGCATGAACATGACCGGCCGGCCCCGCACAACAGCCATCACCGTGCTGCTGTGCAGTACCGCGATCGCAGTTGTTGCTGCGGTCGGCTCTGCGTCGGCGCGGGAGCTGGTGCAGGCGGCGCGCGATGGCAATCTTGATGCACTGACGCGCCTGCTCGCGGCCGAAGTGGATCCGGACGTTGCCTGGCCTGACGGCTCTACCGCACTTCACTGGGCAATCTACAGGGGCGACATTGCCGCCGCACGGGCGCTGGTGGCCGCAGGTGCCGATGTCAGCCGTGTGACGCAGACGGGCATGAGTGCGCTGGCGATGGCTGCCGAGCGCGGCGATGGTGAACTGGTGGCACTGCTGCTGGAAGCCGGTGCCGACCCTGACCAGCCGCTGCGCAACGGCGAGACGCCGCTGATGATGGCTGCGCGTACCGGTGATGCACATACACTGACGATGCTGCTGGCCGCGGGCGCTGACGTTGATGCTGCCGAGACACTGCGCGGCACAACGGCGTTGATGTGGGCGGCAGGCTACGGTAATCCGCAGGCCGTGCGCGTGCTGGTAGAACACGGTGCCGATTACTCGGCACAGTCGGGGACCGCTCCACTGGGCCGGCGCCCCTATCTTGCGCCCACCGCGCGATCGCGCATCGATGAATACTTCCGCGGCGAGGGGCAGGGCGGTCGCGCGATCGAGGTCAATCTCGAGGCCGACGGCGAAGTGATCCGCCGCAGTGAGGAAGAGGAGGAACTACTGCGCCTGGCCAGTGACCTCAACGAACCACCACCACCCAATCGCGATCCGCGTGTCGGCGGCGGCCTGACGCCGCTGGTGTTCGCGGCGCGCATCGGCGACCTGGAGTCTGTGCGTGTGCTGCTCGAGGCCGGCGCGGATATCAATCAGGTTACCGAGTACGACTGGACCGCGCTGCTGGCAGCTGTCAACAATCGCTATTACCAGCTGGCCCACTATCTGCTGGAACACGGTGCCGATCCGAACATTGCCAACAAGGGCGGCTGGAACGCACTGTACCTGGCGACCAAGAACCGTAACATCGAGGGTGGTGACTACCCGATCCGCACGCCTGATGATGACGACATGGCGCTGATCCGCGCACTGCTGGATCGCGGCGCCGACCCGAACCTGCGCATGAGTTCCAGTACCGAAACCCGCACCGTGTTCACGCATCAGTGGCTGCATGAGGAAGGGGCAACGCCGTTCCTGCGCGCTGCGATGTCCGGCGATCTGGAACTGATGCAGCTGCTGCTCGATCACGGAGCGGATCCCTCAATCGCCACCGAGCATGGCGTAACGCCGCTGATGGTCGCAGCGGGCATAGGCTGGGTCGAAGGCGTCACCCGCGAACGCTCGCCGGAGCAGACTCTGGAAGCGATACGTCTGCTGCTCGATCTGGGTGCGGACGTGAACGCCCAGGATCACGTCGATCATCGCACTGCGCTGATGGGCGCGGCGCACAAGGGTCGCGCCGATGTAATACGGCTGCTTTACGAGCGCGGCGCGGATCTCGCCATCGAAGACATAGGCAGCCGTGACAGCATTCACCGGCTGTTCGGTGTGCGCTGGCGCGCGATCGACTACGCCGACGGACTGGTTCGCATAGGCGTGCAGTCCGCCAGTCCGCAGCCACAAGCGTCCGCGATGCTGCGGGAACTGATGATCGCCGAAGGGCTGCCGGTGCCGGAAGAAGGGCGCACGCTGGAATCCATCTGCGTGACACCCACGCTTTGCTGAGCGCGGTCGCGCCGGTTGCGGTCACCACCTTCGGCCCCGGCTCCGCTTCCGCCAGTCGCTCCGGCCCGTTCTGTCGACGCCGTCGTGCTATGGCATGATTGACAGACAATCGGCTACAGCTGGTATCCCATGATCCGTCTGCACGTCATCCGCATCCTGCTGGTACTGTCGGTGTCCGGGCTTACGTTGGTCGGTGCCCATCCCGCGTATGCACAGTCAAGTGCCGATGCATCGGCGCAGGCCGACGCGGCCCTTCGCTCGCCACTGAACGGCACAACCTTCAACGGCGCGGTCGACGCGGCCGAATCACTGTCGCGTATGTACAGCCTGCTCGTCAGTCACGACGGTGAGCTGGTCCTTGAGCATTATTTCAACGGCCGCAACGCGACTCGCATCGCCAACGTGAAGTCAGTGTCCAAGAGCGTGATTTCGGCGCTGGTCGGTATTGCGATCGAGCAGGGGTATCTGGAGGGGCTCGATCAGCCCATAGCCGATTTTTTCCCGCAGCAGCTGGCCGATGATCCCGACAAGGCCGCGATCACGATAGAGCACCTGCTGACCATGCAGTCGGGTCTCGAGACCACCAGCAACCGCAATTACGGCGCCTGGGTGCTGAGTTCGAATTGGGTGAACTCTGCGCTGTCACGGCCGCTGCTGGAGGCGCCCGGCACGCGCATGGAGTACAGCACCGGCAACACCCATCTGCTGTCTGCCATCCTGACCATCGCCACAGGCCGCAGCACGCTGGAGTATGCGCGTGAGGTGCTGTCCGCGCCGCTGGGTTTTCGCCTTGCCGCGTGGCCGCGCGATCCGCAGGGCATCTACTTCGGCGGCAACGACATGGAGATGACGCCGCGACAGATGATCGCTTTCGGAGAGCTGTTCCTGAACCGCGGCCGCGTCGGTGATCGGCAGGTGATCTCCGTGGACTGGGTGGAGGATTCGTTCATCCCGCGTGGCGAATCGAGCTGGCAGCAGGACCGCTGGTACGGCTATGGCTGGTGGCTGGGAGAAATGGCCGGTTACGACACGGTCTATGCGTGGGGCTTCGGCGGTCAGTACATCGTGCTGGTGCCGGATCTGGATCTGGTCGTCGTGACCACATCCGACGATCAGCCGGGCGCGGACCGGCGCATGCAGCGTGCGCGAATTGCGAGCCTTATCGAGCGGCATATCGTTGCCACTGCGGCGGCGAACCTCTGACACGGGGGACGTTGCGATCAGCCAGGGGGACAGTCATGCCTCGGCGCCGGTGAACGCGGGTTTCAGCCGGGGCGAGGACCGGATCGGCACTTCAGGCGGCACATCAGGTGGCGGTTCAGGTGCCGGGTCGGGTGGTGGCGCGGTCTATGGTCAGGGCGATGGCGACGGGCGCCTCGCACTGCGTCAGGTGGTTGGCCTTGTACTGGCCATCTCTTTGTTCTTATTGATGCTGCTGCTGCCGCCACCGGCAGGGCTGGAGCCTGTAGGCTGGCGCGTCGCGGCGGTGGCCGTGCTGATGGCCGTGCTGTGGCTGACCGAAGCGTTGCCGATACCGGTCACCGCGCTGCTGCCGCTGATCCTCTTCCCGCTGCTGGACGTGCGCTCCATGGACGAAGCGGCGTCGCCCTATGCGCACCCGCTGGTGTTCCTGTTTCTCGGCGGTTTCATCATCGCGCTGGCGATTGAGCGCTGGAACCTCCACAGGCGCATTGCGCTGACCGTGATTCATGGCATTGGCGCACGCGAGGACCTGCAGGTAGCCGGCTTCATGCTCGCGACCGCGGCGCTGAGCATGTGGGTCAGCAACACGGCGACCACGGTGATGATGCTGCCTGTTGCGCTGTCCATCATCCCGAAATCTTCGGACGGACTGATTGATCCCGCCAAACGCGGCTTCGCGGTGGCCCTGCTGTTGTCGGTTGCCTATGCAGCCAACATCGGTGGCGTTGCAACGCTGATCGGCACGCCGCCGAATGCGTACCTGGCCGCGTTCATGGACGAAACCTTCAACGTGCAGATCGGCATGGCGCAGTGGATGCTGCTGGGCGTGCCCGTGGCGGTGGTGATGTTGATCATCTGCTGGCTGCTGCTGACGCGTGTGCTGTATCCCCTGCGCCGCGAGGAACTGCCCGGTGCACGCAAGGCGATCGCCGATGCGCTGCATGCGCTGGGACCGGCCAGCCGCGCCGAGAAGCGTGTCGCGATGATTTTTGCGGCCGTAGCACTGTTGTGGATAGGTGTGCCGCAGTTCGAGCGCTGGGTCATGGATACGCCGCTGACCGATACCGGCATTGCGTTGCTGGGCGCGCTGGCGATGTTCGTGATGCCGTCAGGGCGTCGGCGTGGTGAGTTCCTGATGAACTGGCGCGAGGCCGAGAAACTGCCCTGGGGTGTGCTGCTGCTGTTCGGCGGCGGGCTCAGTCTCGCGGCGGCCGTGGCGGGCTCCGGGCTGGCAGCCTGGATAGGGGCGAGCCTGGTTGCGGTCGGCACCTGGCCGGCGCTGCTGATCGTCGTGCTGGTGGCCCTGCTGATCGTGTTCCTGACCGAGCTGACCAGCAATCTGGCGACCACTGCGACCTTCCTGCCGGTGGTTGCGGCACTGGCCGTCACGATCGACTACCCGGTGCTTTATCTGGCGATACCGGCTGTGCTCGCCGCGAGTTTTGCGTTCATGATGCCGGTGGCCACGCCGCCGAACGCGATCGTGTTCGCGAGCGGACACATCACGATTCCGCAGATGGTGCGCGCGGGGTTGTGGCTGAACCTGATCGGCGTGCTGATTATCGTGGCGCTGGTGTATCTGCTGATGGGGCCGGTGTTCGGGGTCTGACCGCGAACTGTGGCAGCACTTCGGTGCCCAGCAGTTCCGTGGTCTGCATGGCCTCGTCCAGAGTCTGGTCGCCGAAGGCGATGTCGCAGACGAAATAGTTGGCGCCGGTCGTTGCGATGTCATGGCGCACGAACTCGGCGAAGCCGGCCGCGGTGCCGGCAAACGCGCTGCCGGCGTCCAGCATCGGACCGATCCGCGGCGGCAGCGGCAGCGTGAACTCGCGGCCATGCCGGTCCCACAACAGCCGCATATGCGCGATCCAGCGCTGGTAGGCACGCTCCGCGGTGCGCAGCGCTTCAGCTTCAGTGGGCGCGAGCACGACGTGGCGCTGTATGCCGATCAGTGGCAACTGTTCCGGGTCGCGACCGAAGCCGGCCCACTCGTCGCGAAATCGATCGACGATCGTCCGCGCCGGTTTCGTCGGCACGAAGGTGACCATGTTCGCGCCTTCCTTTGCGGCCCAGTGCGTGCTCTCGGCACGTGCCAGGCCATACCACAGCGGCGGATGCGGACGTTGCACGGGTTTGAGCACCATCGGCACGTCGCTGAACTGATAGAACTCACCGTCGAAACTCAGCGTCTCCGA
>JBJHBW010000042.1:0-12151 GCA_050485685.1 Gammaproteobacteria bacterium | reverse complement strand
CAAACGCCTGCTGGCATCAGCGGGAGGCAGCCAGTGCTGCCGACGTTCTGTCCGCCCCGGAGCGATCGCGCATGCTGGATGAGTGGCAATGAAGATCAACTGGCCGGCACGCGTCGCACCGCAGTCCCTGCTGGCGTTCTGGCCACTCGCGGTTGTGGCCCTGGCTTGCATCTCGATGGCGCTGTTCGGAGACACCGCCGGCACCTGGGGTCGCTACGAGCGGGCCGCCGTCGAGGCAGGCGAACTGTGGCGGATCGTCACCGCGCATGTTGTTCACCTGGACACCCGTCACCTGCTGCTGAATCTTGCCGGGCTTGCCGTGGTGACCGCACTGCTGGCTGGAATCATGGACGTGCGCGACTGGATCACGGCTGTGCTGCTGTCCGCGGTGGCCGTGGTGGCCGGCCTGTATTTGCTGGACCCGGGCATTCAGTGGTATGTCGGCCTGTCTGGCGTTCTGCACGGTGTGCTTGCCTGCGGCGCGATGGTGTTTCTGCGCCGCCGCGACGGGTTCGGGTTGGTGGTGGCGATCGTACTGATCGCCAAGCTCGCCTGGGAGCATTGGGCCGGGCCTCTGCCACTCGCCGGAGACGCAACGCCGGTCGTGATTCAGGCGCATCTGTATGGGGCAATCGGTGGCATTCTGGCCGGTCTGCCGCGCATGGGTGCACCGATTGCGGACCGTTCTGCCGGGCAGGTGCCGCGCGAGTAGATGAGTCGGTGCGGCGCAGATCGACCCCTCTCAATTGATCGGCGGAAGTTATCCGGCACCAGTGAGGCACCCACTGGGAACACAGTTGACTCTCTGGCATCGATCGGGGCCAATTCAGCGGGTGACTCCGACATCAATTCATTACTTGCAGAACCTTACGACTTACTCGACACTGACGGAACTGCTGGCTTCCACACTTATTCAGGATTTCCATGCTCAGGAAGATGTATCTACACCTCGGGGTGGCGATGGCTGCACTGCTGGCGCAGGGGGCGAATGCCACCATCGTGCAGTTTCAAACGGTTCTCGGCCCCTTCGAGGTCAACCTCTACGACGAGAGCACACCGGAGACGGTGGCCAACTTCCTCGCCTACGTGAATGCCGGCGCCTACGACAATGTCGTTTTCCACCGCGCGGTCAGCGGGTTCGTTGCGCAGGGCGGTGGCTTTGCCTATGAAGGAACCGGACAGCTCGCCAGCGTCGTGCAGAACCCCCCAGTGGTCAACGAGCCCGTGTTCTCCAACGTCAGAGGGACTATCGCCATGGCGAAGCTCCCCAACAACCCCAACAGCGCGACGAATCAATGGTTCTTCAATATCGGTGACAACAGCGCCAACCTGGACGTCCAGAACGGCGGCTTCACGGTATTCGGCGAAGTGATCGGCGACGGAATGGACGTACTGGACGCGATCAACGCGCTGCCGACATTCGCTTTCGCGAGTCCGCTGGATTCGATACCGCTGCGCAACTTCACGGCACAGGACGCAGCGGACGGCGTGGAAGTTACCGATCAGCATCTCGTCCTCGTGACGGCAATCGTAGTCATCGACGGGGCCACTGACACAGCCGCGGGTCTATCGCCCGTCCCCAACACGCTCATCAATCAGCCGCCTGCCCCGCCGCTTCCGGGCTCGGGTGGCGGAGGTCGCGGAGCCGTGGGCCTCGGCTCCCTGTTGTTGCTCAGTCTTCTGGGCATCCTTCGACTGCGCCGACGGAACTTCGTTTGAGCGGCAGCAATGCAGCTGCGGATAGCTCAACTGGGTAGTTGAACCCAAGGTAACTCCCGCGATCCACGGCTTCAATGCGTCGTCGGCGCGTCGCGGAACAGGCGCTGCGCCCAACCGT
Source organism: Gammaproteobacteria bacterium (assembly GCA_050485685.1). Taxonomy (GTDB): domain Bacteria; phylum Pseudomonadota; class Gammaproteobacteria; order Steroidobacterales; family Rariloculaceae; genus JBJHBP01. Next base: position 10,314 of record JBJHBW010000042.1, on the reverse strand, counting down.
CCCGCCGAAAAATCAGCGGCAATAAGCCGCGTAGTACACGAGCCCCATACGCTGGTATCTTTACAGGTTTGCGGCCGGGTCGATCGCAAGCTGATGGCCGCGCAAGTGCTGGATGAAATTCCAGCACTTCAGGTTTACGGAGGACGTTGAATGTGGAGTGAGGTACGCCGCCTGCGGGAGGACATCGACTACGGAACACCGCCGCGGGACGGAGAACCGGTCACGCTGACCGTCGACGGCGTCGAGGTGACGGTGCCGGAGGGCAGCTCCGTGATGCTGGCCGCGGCCGAAGCGCGCCGCGCGATTCCAAAGCTCTGTGCCACCGACATGCTCGAGGCTTTCGGCAGCTGCCGTGTCTGTCTGGTGGAGATCGATGGCCGGCGCGGCTATCCGGCGAGTTGCACCACGCTGGTCGAGCCGGGCATGAAGATCAAGACGCAGTCAGACGACCTCTCCCGGCTGCGCAAGGGCGTAATGGAGCTATACCTTTCCGACTTTCCGGCCGGCGAGATCCCCGACGGCTGGAGCGAGTTTCACCGCACCCTCGAGGAAGTGGGCATCAAGGAACACCGCTACGGTGAGGGCAGCGTACACTTCGATCTGCCGGTGGATGAATCCAACCCCTACTTCCTGTTCGACCCGGCCAAGTGCATCGTCTGCAGTCGCTGCGTACGTGCCTGCGAGGAAGTCCAGGGCACCTTCGCGCTGACCATTCAGGGACGCGGCTTCGAGTCCAAGGTCGCGGCGAGCCAGGACCAGCCGTTCATGGAGTCTGAGTGTGTGAGCTGCGGCGCATGCGTGCAGGCCTGTCCCAGTCACGCGCTCGTCGAAAAGAGTCTGTTTCCAGGAGGATACGACCGTGCCTAATCCACGCAAACCCGAAAAGGCGACGATCACGATCTGTGCCTACTGCGGCGTCGGCTGCGGCTTCAAGGCCGAAACCATCGGCAACGAGATCGTACGCATGACACCCTGGAAGGAAGGCAAGGCCAACCACGGACACAGCTGCGTGAAGGGCCGATTTGCGTACGACTACTGGCGCCACCCGGACCGGGTCACCACGCCGATGATCCGAAACAGCATCGACGAGCCGTGGAAGGAAGTCACCTGGGACGAAGCGTTCGCGCATGCGGCCAGCGAGTTCAAGCGTATTCAAGCCAAGTACGGCCGTGGCTCGGTCGGCGGTGTTTCGAGCTCACGCTGCACGAACGAGGAGATCTTCCTCGTGCAGAAATTCGTGCGCGCCGTGCTCGGCAACAACAACATCGACAACTGCGCGCGTATCTGTCATTCGCCGACCCAGTTCGGTCTCTCGGCCACGGTGGGCGCAGGTGCCGCCAGCCAGCACTTCGACTCGATACTGCAGGCCGACGTGATCATGGTCGTGGGCGCCAATCCCACCGAAGGACATCCGGTCTTCGGTTCGATGATGAAGCGCCGCATCCGGCAGGGCGCGAAGCTGATCGTCATCGATCCTCGCAAGACCGAGACCGTCGACAGCCCACACTGTCGTGCGGATGTGCATCTTGCGTTACGACCCGGCACCAACGTCGCGATCCTGAACAGCCTGGCGCACGTGATTGTGCGCGAGAACCTGCACAAGCCCGAATTCATCAGGGAACGCTGCGAATGGGAAGAGTTCGAGCAGTGGGCGAATCTCGTCGGCAGTGATGAGTACTCACCGGAAACCGTCGGCGCGATCGCCGGCGTGGATCCGGAGGACATCCGCCGCGCAGCCAGGCTCTATGCCTCGGGCCCGCGCAGCACGATCTACTACGGCCTTGGCGTCACCGAGCACTCGCAGGGTTCCACCGGCGTCATGTGTCTGGGCAACCTCGCGCTGGCCTGCGGCATGTTCGCCAAGGAAGGCGTGGGCGTGAATCCGCTGCGCGGACAGGGCAACGTGCAGGGTGGCAGCTGCCTGGGGAGCTGGCCGCACGTATTCAGCGGCTATCGTTTTGTCACCGACGACGCGACGCGGGCCAGCTTCGAGGCCGAATGGGGCGTGCCGCTGGACGGCGAGCCCGGCCTTCGGCTGCCGAACATGTTCGATGCCGCGCTGACCGGCCACTTCAAGGGCATGTACGTCATGGGTGAAGACCCGGTGCAGTCCGACCCGAACCAGAACCACATCATCGCGGCGCTGAAGAACATGGAGTGCGTGGTCGTACACGACATCTTCATGAACGAGACGGCGAAGTACGCGCACGTGTTCCTGCCGGGCAGTTCCTCGCTGGAGAAGGATGGCACGTTCACGAACGCCGAACGCCGTATCAGCCGTGTGCGCAAGGTCGTCGAACCGCTCGCCGGCTACCAGGACTGGGAAGTCACTGTGAAGCTGATGAACGCGATGGGTTACAACGTCTCCTATGCGCACGCGGGCGAGGTGCTGGACGAACTCGCACGCCTGTCACCTGCGTACCGGGGCGCAAGCTTCGAGCTGCTCGACCGCGTAGGTTCCGCGCAATGGCCGGTGGACGAAAACGCGCCCGAGGGCACGGAAGTGCTGCACATGCAGCAGTTCCCGCGCGCCAACGGCCGCGGCACGTTCATGCTGACCGGGTTTGTTCCCACACGCGAGCGTGTGACCGAACAGTTCCCGCTGCTGCTGACGACCGGGCGCATCCTGAGTCAGTACAACGTCGGCACGCAGACGCGCCGCACAGCCAACTCACAGTGGCATCCTGAGGACGTGCTGGAGATGTCGCGCGGCGACATGCAGACGCGCGGACTGCGCGATGGCGACATGGTCACGGTGACCAGCCGTTTCGGTTCCACGCGCCTGCGCGTCAGGGAGTCCGTGCGGGTGAATCCCGGCGTCATCTACACGACTTTCCACCATGCCGCGTCGAAGGCGAACGCGGTGACCAGCAACCTGTCCGACTGGGCGACGAACTGTCCGGAGTACAAGGTCACTGCCGTGGAGGTCGCCAAGGTGACGGCCGCGGAAGCACCGCAGGCCGAAGCGGGCGCACGGCGGCACGAGCCGCAGGAACGCCGTGCCGCTGAGCTGGTGGCTGAGGAGGTCTAGGCATGTCGGGGATGGAACAAGGCCCGGCGGTCGAAGGCGAGGTCATCGACCTCGAGCACCTGATCCTGATGGCCAATCAGATCGGAGACTTCTTCGCGCCCTACCCGCCCCAGCGCGCGCGGGAAGGGCTGCGCAACCATCTGCGCACCTACTGGGATCCGCGCATGCGCAGCGCCCTGCTTCAGCACATAGATGCCGGCGGCGAAGGCCTGCACCAGCACGTCATCGACGGCGCACTGCTGCTGCGTGACGGCAGCGCGGAGAAGAGCGGGTATTACGGCCCACCCAAGGCCTGACAGCTTCCGGCACCTGGTATTCATGAACGACAAACCTGTACTTGTCGCCGGCGGCGGCATCGGCGGACTGACTGTTGCGCTCACACTGCACCAGATCGGCGTCCCCTGCATCGTGCTGGAGGCGGTTGCGCAGCTGCGGCCCCTGGGCGTGGGCATCAATCTGCAGCCGAACGCGGTGCGTGAACTGTACGAACTCGGTATCGGCCCCGATGCGCTCGATGCCATAGGCGTGCAGACCAAAGAGTGGGCGCTCGTGGGGCTGAACGGCAACGACGTCTACTCCGAACCGCGCGGCCTGCTCGCCGGCTACAAATGGCCGCAATATTCCGTGCACCGCGGCGAGCTGCAGATGCTGCTGTATCGCACAGCCGTCGAGCGTCTGGGTGCCGATGCGATCCGCACTGGCGTGAGAGTGACCGGCTACCGCAACCACGACGACGGCAACGGTGTCAGCGTCCAGGTGCAACAGATCGACGGGCAGTCCACGACCATCGAAGGTTCACTGCTGATTGCGGCCGACGGCCTGCACTCGGCCATTCGTGCGCAGATGTATCCGGACCAGCCGCCGATTCACTGGGGCGGCGCGATCATGTGGCGGGGCACCACGCCGGGTGTGCCGATACGCACAGGCGCATCGTTCATCGGCCTGGGCACCCATCGTCATCGCGTGGTGTTTTACCCGATATCCAGGCCCGACCCTGTTACCAGCCTTGCCACCATCAACTGGATTGCGGAAATCACCGTCGATCAGGCGAGGGGATGGACCAACGGCGACTGGAACAAGCGCGTTCAGATTGAAGACATCATTCATCACTTCGAGGGCTGGAACTACGACTGGCTGGACGTGCCCGCGATGCTGCGCGGCGCGCAGGACATATACGAATACCCGATGATCGATCGCGACCCGGTGCCCAGCTGGGTGGACGGCAATGTCGCACTGCTCGGTGATGCGGCGCACGTGATGTATCCGACCGGATCGAACGGCGCCACCCAGGCGATGATAGATGCGCGTGTGCTGGGCGCGACCATGGTGCAGCACGGCGTCACACGCACGGCGCTTGAGGCCTACGACACGCAGCTCTGCAAGGATATTTCCTCCGTCATACTGCGCAATCGCGGGGCCGGGCCTTTCGGCCTGCTGAACATGCTGGACGAGCGCTGCGGCGGCGTGTTCGACGACATCGAAGCGGTGATGCCTGCGGCCGAACGTGCGGAGTTCATGAGCCGCTACAGTGCCGCTGCAGGCTTTGCGAAAGACAGGCTGAACAACGCGCCACCCATCATCGCGCCAGGCGCACGCGTCGGGCCAGGGTGATGGATAAGGGTGACGGGATGTTGCAGCACTACGTGTTTCTGCGTTACCGCGACGGGACCAGCGCCGACCACATCGCGGCTTTCTGCGAAAAGATGCTCGCGCTGCGCGGCACGATAGACGAGATCCGCCATCTGGAGATCGGACGCGATGAGCTGCACGACGCACGCAGCTGGGACGTGGTCCTGATCATGGCATTCGATTCGGTCGCGGCGCTGCGCACTTATCAGCAGCACCCGGCCCATCAGGAAGTGATGGCTTTCAACAATCCGTACGTTGCCGATGTCGCCTCAGTGGATTTCACGCGCACCGACTGACAGAACGCATTTTCGCTATCGATACAGACACCTGCCGCCAGTGCCCTGGGACGCGTGGACGCGTGGACGCGGGAAAAAATAACGTATACATTTGCTTTCAGAATCAAAAAACGAATGTTTAAGTTATTTTTTATTGACAGGAACTAATACAAACATTAGTTTCCAATCAGTAGAAACTAACATAAAGGTTAGCACGATGCGTGCGCAAGACAGGACTGCGGCCCGGCGTCAACTGGATAAGCGCCTCACATCACTGGAAAACCCTGAAGCTCTGACGCGCCCGCCGCGCGGCTGGGTCAAAGCCATTCGCGAAGCGCTGGGCATGACGGCCGAGCAGCTTGGGACGCGGCTCGGCGTCAGCCAGGTCCGTGCGCTCGCGCTGGAAAAGGCCGAGGCCAGCGGCAGCGTCACGCTGGACTCGCTTGAGCGGGCCGCCCGGGCGCTGGACTGCAGGCTGGTCTATGCCCTCGTCCCGCGCAGGCCGCTTGAAGAACTCGTCGAAGAGCGGGCATCGGAGCTTGCCCGCAAGCAGCTGCAGACGACCCGCCACACGATGGCGCTGGAAGCCCAACCGGTTGATGCAGCCGACGAGGACGCCCAACTCAGGCGGCTGACGCAGGAGCTGATGATCAAGGCCGGCTCAGCGTTGTGGGACAAGAAGTGACCGACCCTAACGCCGATCCAGCCAGTCGAATATCTCCGCCGTATGCTCACCAAGTCCGGGTGGCGGCTCGAGTGCTTCGTTACTCGTGCCCATGCTCACAATTCCGGCACTCACCACCTCGATCTCCTCTTCTCCCGGCAAACCCGGAATGGTCAGCGGGATGCGAAGCGCCCTTTCATCCACGCCCGGCAGATCGGCCGCCTCGCCGACACTGCGCACCATGCCGCAGGGAATGCCGGCCTGGCTGAGTTCGGATTCCCACACCGCTGCATCACGCTTGGCGAACACGGCATCGAGTTCGGCCTGCATGTCCTGCGCATTCGCGCGCCGACGCTCCGGGTCGCTGAAGCGCGGATCATCCAGCCAGTGCTCGTGTCCGAGTACGCGAGCCAGCTGTTCGAACTGGCGCTGCTGCACCACGCCCAGGGAAAGATACCGCCCGTCGCCGGCGCGAAACACCGCCGACGTCGGCTGACCGCTGTAACCGGTGTTGCCGGTGCGCTCCAGCGCTTTGCCGGTCACGAGATACGGAACAACGGCGGACGTCATGAACGCCAGCGACGCATCGAACATCGCGATGTCCAGACACTCACCCTCGCCGGTGCGCTCGCGGCGGAACAAAGCAGCAAGAATCGCGAGCGCCGCGGTCTGGCCCGTCAGGGTGTCGACGACCGGAAAGCCGACGCGGCTGGGCGGACCGTCCGGATCACCGCCCAGACTCATCATGCCGCTGGTCGCCTGCACGATGTTGTCTATCGCCGGCCAGTCCCGGCGCGGACCGGACTGGCCGTAGCCCGATACAGAGCAGTAGATGATATCGGGCCTCAGCGCCTTGACGGCTACGTAGTCCAAGCCCAGCCGGGCCATCACACCCGGTCTGAAGTTCTCCACCAGCACGTCGGATTGCGCGATGAGGCGGCGCGCAACGTCGAGGTCCTCGGCCTTCTTCAGATCGAGCACGACCGACTTCTTGCCCGCGTTCACTGCGATGAACGCGGGCGCCATGCCATCGTAGCGGCGGTCCGCGCCGTAATAGCGCATCGCGTCCCCGCCGCCCGGCGACTCGATCTTGATGACCTCGGCGCCGAGCAGCCGCAACAGGTGGGTCGCGTACGGCCCGGCCATCACATGGCTGAAGTCGGCAACGCGAATGCCCGCGAGCGCGCCTTTCACTCTTCGCTACTCACTTTTCCTACTCACTCTATGCCCCGCACACAGTTCACGCTGCCGTCCGCAGTGATGCTTGCGCGGGCAGTCGCGAGCACGGACGCTCCATCGATGCCGTAGCGGGACAGAGCGGCCGCGTTGCTTTCGGCGTCCTGTCCGTAGAGCATCTCGAAGCGCGCCTGGTCCTCCGCCCCGATCGCAACCTCGATGACGCCCTGTTCCAGCGCGTACCGCCAGCCCTCGTCCAGCGCGCGCCGGTTCTCCTCTGCCAGCGCCGCTTCCCAGACCGGAATCGACGCTTCCAGCACCTCGCGCTGGGCGTCCGTGAGCTGCCGCCATCGCCTCATACCCATGGCGCGTGCCGGGTAGGCGCCGCGCGGTACGGCAAGCGGTGTGAAGTACGCAGCAATCTCGGCCAGGTGCAGCGCGCGGAACGTGTCGGCCGGCGCCACCACGCCGTCTATGGTGCCCTTGGCCAGTGCCGAGTACACGCCGGACATCGGCATGCTCACCGGATCGGCGCCCAGTCCTCGCAAGACGCTCAGCAGTTCACCCGGCACGCGAATGCGCATGCCCCTGAGATCATCCAGCGATCTCACCGGGCGCTCGCTGGTGATCAGGCCGGGCAGGCTGCCGCCCTGCACAGCAAGAATCTTCAGACCCTCCAGCTCGCGTTCGAACTGCGGGTGGCCGTCCGACAGGCAGTAATAGAGCGCGACCTGATCTTCGATGCGATACACGCCGCTGTAGAAGCCCGACTGGGTGCGAATCAGATGCGCCCCGCCGCGCACGTAAATCGGCGTGATCAGGCCGATGTCGACGACCCCGTGGCGCAGCTCGATCATCGAGTGCTGCGACGACAGCAGTGCACCCGACCAGATCGGACGTATGCGCAGGCTGTTGTTCGACTGCGTCTCCACGAATTCCATCCAGCGCTGATCCGCACGACTGAACGGATGCGTGGGGCTGTACGGTGTCGCATAGATCAGCTCGGTCTCGGGAGACGCAGACTCACTTCGACCTGTTTCGGTCAAGGCAGCACCGTCGGTTCCACCGGTGCAGGCGGCAACGACAAACAGCACCGCTGTCAGCAGTGCAGGCGCAAGGTGACCTGCGCATCGCCCGCGCGGCATTGTGTCTGAGCGGGAGCCGGAGCCTGAGCCGAATTGAAAGTTACGCACCGGAACGCTCATCCGTCGACCTCGCCGCGCAGAAACTCCGTGATGACACCGACCGCCCTGTCACGATCCCAACTGCTCGCGTCCACCATATCAGCCGAGAGTAGCAGGGTCGGCACGCCGGCCGCGCGCAGGGCCTGGGCCGCCAGCAACGTGCCGGATTGCGACAGACGATTGTCCGGCGGCACCAGAACGACGGCGGCATCGATGCCGCAGCGACCAGCCTCGCTCACCATCCAGTCGCTCATCCACGGCGGCAGATGCAGCACTTCGTTCATCGAGCAGATGCGGCTCGCCAGTGCCTCCATCGGGCGTCCGCGAACCTCGCGCAGATACTGTGCGCCGGCAAACGGCAGATACATGGACCAGACGAATACGGCGCCCAGCCTTTCCTCGAGCGCCGAGTAGAAGGACATGTCGTGCCAAAGTCCCGCACCGATCCACATCAGCCGGACGCGTTCGGTGGACACGGCCGTACGCCCCGCGGAGAAGCGCTCGCGGACCTCATCGCGAAAGCGGCGCGCATGCGCAAGCGCCCACGGAGAACCGCGATGCCATTGCGTGATCATCGTATTGGTCATCTGATCGTTCAGCGATATCGGGCAGGGTCTTGCGGTACCGACAAGTTCGGCCGTCTCCGCGAGCAGCGCTTCCTGTTCGTTGATGCGATCCATCAGTGCGGCAAGTTTCTCGAGATCGAAAATCCGGCCCGTCCTGCGCTCCAGCAGAGCGATCAGCTCGCGCATTTCTCTCGCCAGCAGTTCGATCCGCTTTGGATCGTAGACCTCCTCCCAGCGCGTGCGCGAATGCCGGTACCACTCCGGAATCGTGTTCACCCAGGCCGGTGCCTCCATCGGAAAGAACTCACTGCCCAGCGCCTCGGCCCAGGCCGAAAAGACATGCTGCACGCAGTCGCAGGTGAGGCGCGCGACCAGCACCGTGGGACGCGGCAACCCGCCCCATGGTGCGGTGGCGGGATCTGCGGCCAGCGTGCAGGCCAGCCCCAGCGAGCAGTAGCTGCAGCGGTTCGGCGGGAAACCCAGTTCGTCCAGCACACCCACGTACCGCTCGGACAGCCGCTTGGCTGAGATATAGGCGGACCACCACTGATTGGAGACGACAGGGATGTCCATCGCGTGAAAGATTTCGTGCGGCGTATCCGCCTGCGCCACGGCGAACGGTTCGCCGCGTTCGACCACGCGTGTCCTGAGTTCTTCGCCGAAACGCTTCTGAAACGCCTTCGCATCGGCCGTGCAGGCGAGCGGCGGTCGTCCGGCTGGATTCGGAGTCATTCGAACACGCCCTCCGACTTCAGTTTCGTCACGCACTCGGCATCGAGTCCCGCAAGCGTGCGGGCGATCTCTACGCTGTGTTCACCGATAGCCGGTGCCCTGCAGGGCGTCACGACGTCACGCGAGAACGAGACCGGTGTGCGCATGTGGCCGAAGCTGCCCAGCTTCGGATGCGGCAGGTCAACCAGTGCGCCGCGCTGCTGCAGCGGTGCATCGCGCTCCACGAGATCCTCGATATCCTGAACGACTCCAGCCGCAACGCCCTCGCGCTGCAGCAATGCGACGAGCTCGACTTCGTCGTGGGCGGCCGTCCACTCGGCTACCGGCAATCCGCCCGTCAGGCGCGCAAGGCGTGCAACGTCGGCGTCATCGAACGCGCTGATCGCGACCCAGCGGTCCTCACCACGCGCCGGGTAGACGTCCTGCAGTCGTACACCAGCATCGTCGTTACCCGTTCTCTGCGGCGTATGGCCACGCTGCGCTGCTTCGATCGCGTCGGCCATCTGCTGCACACAGATTTCGTACATCGCCGCATCGATGTGGCAGCCGGGGCCGCCGCGAAGGCGATGTCCGAGGGCGGCGATCACACAGGCGGCCATCACGTAGGGCACGATCACGTCCCCATAGGGCACCGCGCCGGGTATCACCGGATCGCGGTCCGACCAGCCGGTGAGGAAGGTGCGGCCGGACAGCGCACCGCCGGTGCCGTCAACGCCCCATTCCTGCGCAAGCGGGCCGGTCTGCCCGTAGACACTGCCCGAAGCCATGACGAGACCGGGGTGCGCGGCAGACAACACCGTGTAGCCAAGCCCGAGCTTGTCCATCGTGCCCGGCGAGAAGTTCTCGACAACCGCGTCGGCCCAGCCGAGCAGTGGATCAATGACCTCCCGGGACTGCGGCCGTTTCAGATCCAGCGAAAGACTGCGCTTGGACGTATTCAGATGCGCAAACCACGGCTTGTCATCGAGATCGCCGCGTCGCGACGCCGCTACCTGCACATCCAGCCTGGAAAGGCATGGCCGGCTGCGGCTTTCCACCTTGATCACGTCGGCGCCCA
>JBJHBW010000041.1:0-12158 GCA_050485685.1 Gammaproteobacteria bacterium | reverse complement strand
CCACCCACGGTGTGAGCGGCTCCTGTATCACGCTGGAAATCACCGAATCCGCCGCGATGGAAAACTCGCAGCGGGCCAAGAACGCCTGTCTGCGGCTGCGCATGACCGGTGCCGGCTTGTCGATCGATGATTTCGGCACCGGCTTTTCGTCGCTGCAGCAGCTGTACGATCTGCCTTTCAGCGAACTGAAGGTGGACAGGCGCTTTCTGGTCGATGCGCCACAGAACAACGAAGCCAAGGCAATCATCCATGCCAGTGTCAGCCTGGCGCACGCGCTGGGCATGTCTGCCTGTGCCGAGGGCGTTGAAACGCGCGAGGCCCTGGCCTACGTCGAATCCGTACACTGCGACTCGGCACAAGGCTTTCTGATTGGCCGCGCCATGCCGCCGGACAGGATAGGTCTGTTCGCCGAGTCCTGGAACGACCGCTATCTTCCGGCCACTCCGCCCGCAACCTGACGTCGCCAGCTGACGCCCGTTCGCCTTGCACCGAGAGGCGGACACAGGAAGGCCCGCCGAAGCGGGCCCTCCAACCGGTAAAGCTCCCCCATGCCGCATGCAGCAGCCGAAACTGCGCTCGCGCCTACCGGTGAGCCGAATATATCGCGCTGCGGCCTGACACTACAACCGTTTTCAGGCGGTTGGGATTCGGCGTCGCCGACATCGCAAACCGGCTGTCGGTGGTCAGCCCGATTGCCCGTCCGCACCGCAGGTCACGACCGTCACATTGCACGGCATGGAAGGCAGGGATAGTGTCAGGGTCAGTGCCAGGCAGGACCACATCGAGCATGAGTTTGCTGTCGACAGCGCGATCACGCCCTCTCGTTTCGGTCGTTGGAATCACCGCGACCGTCATCGTGGCTGCATTGATCCTGTATCTGGTCGGCTTTTCCCCGCTGCGCGGGCGTCAGCCATTGATCAGTGCCTGCCAGACGGCACTTGACTACCTCACCGCATCCACTACGGCCACACGCACCATCGCCACCGAGGGGCCGGTTCACCGCTCGGATCGTTCCATCGTTGAGCTGCAATACGAGTTCCGGAATGTATTTGCCGGCCAGCGGCCGGGGCACCTTGTGTGCGAGTTCGTCATCGCTACCGCCGCGCCCGGTCCTCAACTGCTGCGCATTGCCGTCGACGGCCAGTCCGTCGACGACGATCTGCTGGCGGAGATCAACGCAGTGCTGATCCGCGGTGCCCGTGCGAACGAAGAACCTGTCGCACGCTGAGCCGAATCGCGGCCAGTCGGGTGGAAAACCAATTCACAGAATCTGTGGATAACTGCGTGGATAACAGATTTGTATCCGCGTCCCGGCCAGCGGCCCGCTGCACTTCTGTCAGATTGGTCAAAAAAGCGTCAAATTATTATTCTTAATATTTTCAATATGATATGGAACCAATGAACAGCAAAGGATCAAGAGTTCCCGGCAAGCTGTTTGATTCGGCGTGGCCGTTACAGGCCTGTGGAAACCGCGAGCGGTCGGCCACAGACGCTAATCAAAATGCAGGAATGCCAGACTGTTACCCGCCGACAACGCGATCCAGAGGCGATTGGTCAGCCGCTGCGGCGGCTGACGGTCACTACCGGCCGACAGCCCGACGGCGCGGCCGCCGCTGCTGATGACAAACTCGGTGATCTGCCCGTCCGGCGTGACCCGCCCGACGCTGTCCCCTTTGGTGTACCAGATGTTGCGATCGGGTCCGACGGCGATGTTGATGGGTGTCCCGGCAGGACCAGGCAGCGGGAATTCCTCGATTTCTCCGTCCATGCTGATTCGGGCGACACGATTTCCGGTAACTTCACGTCCGTCTACAAGTCCGTTCAACTGTATGAACCACATGTGACCATCCGCGCCGGCGGTGATGTCACCAGGGCCTGAATCCGGATGTGGCAGCCTGAATTCGGTCACCTCGCCCTGAGGCGTGATGCGCCCGATCTGATCGACATGAAACTGTGAAAACCAGATGTTGCCGTCGGGTCCTGCCGCGACAGCTCTTGGACCACTGTCCGGCGTCGGCAGGTCGAACTCCGTGATGTTTCCGTCGGGCGTGATGCGGCCGATCTTTCCTGCGCCAAACATCCCGAACCAGATGTTGCCGTCCGCACCCAGCGCAACGGCCCGAGGCCGGCTGTCGGGCGAGGCAATCGGAAACTCGGTGACATCTCCCCCCGGCGTGATCCGGCCGATACGATTGCCGGTGTGCTGCGAGAACCACATGTTGCCATCCGCGCCCAGTGACATGACGCGCGGCCCACTGTCGGGCGTCGGCAGCTCGAACTCGACCAGATTCGAACCATCCGGATCCATGCGGCCAATGCGATTGCCGCTGCTCTGCGTGAACCAGATCGCGCCGTCCGGTGCTATCGCGACAGTGCTCGGGCCGCTGCCCGGTGTCGGCAGCGAGAATTCAGTGACCTGTCCGTTCGTTCGCAACGTGCGCTCCTCCATCGCAATCCACCGCTGTTCAGCGGCGACGTTCCCGGCCAGCAGGGATATCCCGGCCAGCGAAACCAGCAGCGTCGAAAGCATGCGCCTGGCCTGCGCGGTGATGTCTGCCGTCATGATTGTGTCATCCCGCCTGAAAATCCCTGTCATATACCCCCGGCATAGTCCAAGGGTCCCGGGACGAGCATCCCCCCAAAGGCAATCGGGCGCAATTTCCTGCCGTTTCCCTTCTCCGCCGCCCTGCCGCGTCCCGGGACACTCACAACCCCTCGGAGTCCAGGGTTTCGGCAGTGCGCCGATAACCGAATTCAATCAACTCCCGGGCACGATAGAACTCGAAGAATGTGCACAGATTGCGTGGCACAGACACCAGCATTCGCGGTGAATAGCTGGCCAGCTTCATACGACCGATCGTGGTCTGCATGGATTCCATCGCCTTCATACCGATGTCGAAAGCGTTGACGCCCTGTTCGGAGCCACTCGCGGACTGCGCCACGAGTCGGTCCACGAACTCTCCGATACGTTCCCGAAGACGCAGGAAGCCGCCCTGCTGTTCGTCATCATCGTCACCGGCACTGGCGCCGTTCGACAGGGTCACGCCGGGTTCTGCGCGGGCATTGAGGTCTACGGCGAACGTCAGGGCCGACGCATCGTTCAGCGTGGGCGCGATGGGCACGGGATTGATCAGCCCACCGTCCAGCAGCAGTTCGTCACCACGCTCCACCGGTGGAAACATCAGCGGTACGGCGATGGATGCCCGTACCGCGTCCCACAGTGCGCCTCGGTTCAGCCAGACCTCGCGCCTGCTGTTGACATCGGTAGCCACGGCAGTGAAACCGACCTTCAGTTCCTCTATGTCGGCGTCACCGATCAGCGATTTCAGCTCGCTGATGATGCGATCACCGGCGAACACGGCGCCGCGTCGAAACGACCAGTCGAGCAGGCGCAGCACGGCGCGCTTGTCCAGCGCACACACCCAGTCGGCGTAGGTATCCAGTTGGCCGGCGGCGTACACACCGCCCACCAGCGCGCCTATGGAACTGCCGGCGATATAGCGAATCCGGTAACCGCGCTCTTCGAGGCAGCGGATTACGCCGATGTGCGCGAGCCCCCGGGCGCCCCCGCTGCCAAGTACCAGCGATATGTCCGTTTCCGCCATTTGCCACGTCTTGAGGATAGAGGGTTGTCAGCTGTCGCCCGGCTTCGCAGACCCTCACGCCGTTCGTCGGGCATTGCCGGCCGCACGGCCATTATAGTGACGCGCCGACCTGAACGCCGACAACGCTCTGCTAGACTTGGCCCGCTTTCCGGCCGGGCCTGATGTCCGCCACGTCCCTCCTTCATGCGATATCTGCATCATATTCGTGACTGGGAAACCCGACACAACCGAAGACGTCGCACCCGAGCCCGCCGGGCTTTTCCGGCTGCTTGCGGCACTGGTCTACGACTGGCTGCTGCTGGTTGCGATAGCGATGGTGTATGCCCTGACCGTCGTCGCCCTGCGCGGTTTTCGCGAAGTGGAACCCGGGAGCTGGTGGTTTTCGGCCGGTCTGGTCGCCGTCGGCGTGCTCTACTTCGCCTGGTGCTGGACGCAGGGTGGCCGGACCCTGGGCATGCAGGCGTGGCGTCTGCGGCTGCAAACCGGCGCAGGCGGGATGCCGGACTGGGGCCAGGCACTGCTGCGCTGTGCCGCCGCGTTTCTGTCCCTGCTGCCTGTCGGCCTTGGCTACTGGTGGATGCTTTTCGATCGCGATCGGCGCACCTGGCACGATAGACTGTCAGGCACGCACATGATCTATCTGCGCCGGCTGCGCAGGTAGTCACAAACCGCCGAACCGAGCGCCGAGGTCAGCGCATGCGTGCGCAGGCCAGCGCGGTAATCGCCATCAGCAGCGTGGTCGGTCCCCACGCGACAATGCGCGGATCGATCGCAAACACTTCGCCCGTGTTCACCAGCAGCTGACCGGAAACATAGTAGCCAAGCCCGACCACCAGACCGACCAGCATGCGTGCGCCTGCCCCGGCTGAACGCAGACTGCCGAACACGAACGGCAGCGCGAGCAGGGTCATGACCGGCACCGCAACGACATCGGCTATGCGGCTCCAGTAGGCAATCAGGTAGCGATCGGCATTGAGGTCATTGGCCAGCAGATAATCGATGTAGCGTTTCAGGCGGGGCGTATCGAGCAGGTCGTGGCGGACCTCGGAAAGGCCCACCAGCTCCGGATTGAGCGCGTATCCGCGTCGGGTCTCCGGCTGCATGTCGGCCACGATGGCGTCACCGGCAAACAGGGTTTCAGCGAAGTTGGTCAGGACCCAGCTTTCATCCGCATCCATGCGCGCCGAATCGGCACGCGCGAGCTGCAGCAACCGGCCGTCCTCATCCAGTTCGAACAGCAGTATGCCGCCGCGCATGTCCATGTCACGACCCTGCCTTCGCAAGCCCACGATCAGATTGCCTTCCCTCAGCCAGGCGCTGCTGCCATCGGCCATGTCCACGTCCTGATGCATGGCCTGAGTTCGCATTTCGCGCGCATAAGCACCCAGCGATGGTGCCAGAGACTCGCCCAGCAGCACCATGATGAGCATCAGCGCTACACCGGCAGTGCCCACCGCACTCAGCAGTCGGATGTTGGACACGCCGCTGGCTCTCATCGCAATCAGTTCGCGGTGCACAGCCAGCTGACCCAGACTCAGCAGCCCGCCTATCAATGCCGCGGCTGGCAACATCTCGAATATCAGCCTGGGAATACGCAAGGCCACATACAGCAACGCGTCGCCGAGGCCATAGTCGCCGCTGCCCACACTGCCGAGCTGACCGACAAAGCCAGCCACACTGCCGATTGCCAGCAGCGCTGCCAGCACAATGCCGACTCCCTTGAGAACTGACACTGCGATGTACTGTCGCAGCAGCCTCATGGCCTGCGCTCCTGCGATTGCGACGGACCGTGAACTACCGGTGCCAAAGTGCCCGCAGATGCCACCGAAGTTGCACGCCGCAGCCAGCCGGACTCACGCAGTATCAGTCCTGCAGCAAGAGCGGCCACGAGCACGTGCACCCACCACATCCCAAGCCACGCAGGCACCTGATCACGTTCCACCCAGACACGGGCGACAGACAGTGCATTCGCATAACAGACATAGATCAACAGCCCCACACCCACACGCGCATAACGTCCGTCGCGCGGCGAGGAACGGCTCAGCGGCACAGCCAGAAGCGCCAGGACGATCATGGAAAGCGGTGCCGAGAAGCGCCACTGCCACTCGGCACGATCAGCGGGATCGGTGGAAGACAACAGCGCGACAGTAGGACGGGTCAGGGCGCTGCCGGTTGCGTCAGAATCGTCATCTTCCACTGTCAACGGGATGCCGTGTTCGGCGAACTCCATGACCATGAACTCGCGCTGCCCGGGCACGCCTTCGTAGCGCCTTCCGTTATGAAACACGAGCGCCTGCTGTCCGGATCGGGTGTCATGCACCCTCTGGGCCCTCTCCGCCAGTATCACCGCGACCCGATCGCCACGCTCCCGCTGCAGAAAGACGTCACGCAACTCATCACCGACGACTTCGCGACCGTAAATCACGGTGCCGCCGGAATCGGCTGTGTTGAATCTTCCCGGCTCCAGCACACCGAGTCCCAGGGATGCACTGGCGTCGGCCCTGATGCGGTCGATCTGCCCTATCGCATCCGGCGTCTTGACCAGCGCCAGCCAGCCCACGCCCAGTGCAAGCACCGCAGCCAGCACCACTACCGGCACCAGCAATGGCCCACTGCCGATTCCACAGGCAGCCATGGCGGTGCGCTCACTGTCCCTGTTCAGACGCGCCAGCGCCAGCATGATGCCGAGAAACAGACCTATGGGCACCACCAGCTCCAGATATCGAAGCGAGGTCAGCGAAAAAATCGCCACCATCGCTTCGCGGGGCAGCTTGTCTGCCGCCGCCTCAGCCAGCAGTTCCGCAAACTGATTGCTCATCAGAATGACGAACAGCACACCGATCACCACAAGTGACGTGGCGAGAACCTCACGAAATACGTAGCGGCTGATCAGGCTCAAGCGGGTGATCTGTTTCCGGTCGATTCGGCAATTCGAGTACACTACAGCGCGGCGCGGCAGCGTGTATCCGGGCGTCTGGACGGCATCGACAGACCACAGAATCCGGCTTTGACGGAGACTTCGGTCTGCCGCTCACACCGGACGGTCCGGGCAGCCGCCACCAGCGGAACGATATCACAGTCGCCATGAGTGCAGCGGCTGGCAACCGAGCATGACGCACCGGCCTGATCACTGCCGCCGGACGGAAACAGGAGAGCAATAATATGGATTTCCCGGTCAGGACAGGCACCGCTGCGAGTCAGAAGACGGCCTGCGCGATACTGCCTCTTTTCGATGACAAGCGGCTGCGTGGCGTTACCCGGCAGATCGACAGTGCATCCCGCGGACTGATAGCCGAATTACTCAGGTCAGGTGATGTGTCGGGCAGTCCGGGCAGCACGCTGCTGGTTCATCGCACCACCGGCACTGCAGCCGCACGCTGGCTGCTGGTGGGCTGCGGGTCCTATGAAGGCTTCAATGCGAAACGATACGTTGCCGCCCTGAATTGCGCCGTGCAGGTGCTGCGCGGCACCGGTCAGAAAGAGGCCACCAGTTACCTGGCCGAGTCACTGCCGGGAAAGACCGATCCCTACTATGTCGGCCGTCTGACCGTGGAGACGGTGCGTGCCGGACTGTACCGCTTTGACGAACTGAAAAGCCGCAAGGATCCCGCCGCACCATTGAAACGTTTCGCGATCGCCACGGCGGACAAGGCGCACACACGCGACCTGCGCCGCGGCATCGCACACGGAACGGCCATCGCCAACGGCGCCGATATCGCGCGCGATCTCGGCAACCGCCCTCCCAATGTCTGCACGCCCGCGCACATTGCCGGGGTGGCGCGTGATATTGCCAGGCGTCACGACAAGCTCGAGACCCGCGTACTCGGGCCAGGCGAGATCAAGCGCCTTGGCATGGGTGCGTTCCTGTCGGTCACGCAGGGTTCGGTCACGCCGCCGCAACTCATCGTCATGAAATACAAGGGTGCCGGGTCCCGCTCGGCGCCAGTCGTGTTGTGCGGCAAGGGCATTACGTTCGACACCGGGGGTATTTCTCTGAAGCCTCCTCCGAAAATGGACGAGATGAAATACGACATGGCCGGTGCCGCCGGCGTAGTCGGCACGATGGCCGCGCTGGCGGAAATCGGACCAAAGCTCAACGTGACGGCTGTCGTTCCGGCCTGCGAGAACATGCCCAGCGGCACTGCGACACGCCCCGGCGACATCGTCACCAGCATGTCCGGACAAACGGTGGAGATCCTCAATACCGACGCCGAAGGTCGCCTGATCCTGTGCGACGCGTTGACGTACGCGCAGCGTTTCAAACCTCGATATCTGATCGACGTCGCCACACTGACAGGTGCCTGCGTCATTGCGCTTGGCAATCGCTATACCGGCCTTTTCAGCAACGATGACAAACTGTCCGAAGCGCTGGTGCAGGCCGGTCGTCGTACCCTGGATACGGCCTGGCCCATGCCCGTGGACGAGGAGTACGGCGAAAGCCTGAAGAGCAATTTCGCGGATTTCGCCAATTCCGGCGCTCGCGAGGCAGGCGCCAGTATTGCCGCGCAGTTCCTGTCACGTTTCGTCAACGGGACGCCATGGGCGCACCTGGACATTGCCGGCGTAGCCTGGCGCGGCAATGCCGCCAAGGGCGCCACCGGCAGGCCGGTGAGCCTGCTCGTGGATTTCGCGCTCAACATTGCCTGAACCGGTTTCCGCCTTGCCACAGATCGATTTCTATATCCTCGCGGGTAGCGGGCACGATGCGCGCCTGGGCACAGCCTGCCGTGTGATCGAAAAAGCTGCGCGCCAGCACAAACGCGTGCTTGTACGCACAAGCAACGAAGGTGAAGCCAGAACACTGGATGAACTGTTGTGGACGTTTTCCGACATCAGCTTCGTGCCGCACCGCCTGATCTCCGATGAGTCGGACACGGCATCGGCAACGGAAGAACCGGTGCTGATCACACACAACGACACAAGCAACCCGGGCTGTGATGTACTGGTCAATCTGACCGACACCATTCCCGAATCCGCAACGCAATATCCACGTATCGTGGAGATCGTGACCAATGCCCCCGAGGCCCGCGAGGCCGGTCGGGTGCGCTACAGGGACTATCGCGCACTCGGATTTGAACTGAACGTACACAACCTATGAGCGCAACACAGGGATACCGCCCCAAAGAGATCGAGGCGAAGCATTACGCCCGCTGGGAACAGGCCGGCTGGTTCACACCGTCCGGTGACGGCGATCCATACTGCATCGTCATTCCACCACCGAACGTCACCGGCACCCTGCACATGGGTCATGCCTTTCAGGACACCATCATGGACAGCCTGATCCGGTATCACCGCATGCGCGGCATGGACACGCTGTGGCAGACCGGAACCGATCACGCCGGCATCGCCACACAGATGGTGGTGGAGCGACTGCTTGACCGCGAAGGCACACACCGCACGCAACTCGGGCGCGAAGCGTTCATCGATCGTGTCTGGAAATGGAAAGAGCAGTCGGGAAACCGGATCAGCGAACAGCTGCGTCGCCTGGCCGCCTCAGTGGACTGGACCCGCGCAAGGTTCACGATGGATCCGGGCATGTCCGAAGCGGTCATCGAGGTTTTTGTCAGGCTGTATGACGAGGGCCTGATCTACCGGGGCAAGCGGCTGGTCAACTGGGACCCCAGACTGCACACGGCACTGTCCGATCTTGAGGTGTTGTCCACACCGGAAACCGGCAAGCTGTGGCACTTCCGGTATCCGATTGACGACGGTGAGGGCCAGGCGCAGGACCGCTATCTGGTGGTTGCCACGACACGTCCCGAAACCATGCTGGGCGATACCGCGGTGGCCGTTCACCCCGAGGATGAACGCTATCGTCATCTGATCGGCAGGCAGGTACGCCTGCCGCTGGCGGACAGGCTGATTCCGGTCATTGCCGACGAGTATGTGGATCCGGAATTCGGCACCGGCTGCGTCAAGATCACGCCGGCCCACGATTTCAACGACTACGAGGTCGGTCAGCGACACGGTCTGCCGATGATCAACATCTTCGACATCGACGCCCGTCTGAATGATGCGGTGCCGGAACGCTATCGTGGCTTGGACCGATTCGATGCCCGACAGCAGGTGATCGCCGATCTCGACGCGCTTAACCTGCTCGATGGTGAGAAGGACCACGAGATGATGGTGCCGCGGGGAGACCGCAGCGGTGTCGTGGTGGAGCCCTACCTGACGGACCAGTGGTACGTGCGCACGGCGCCGCTCGCGGAGCCGGCGATCGCCGCGGTGGAAACCGGTCGCATTCGTTTCGTGCCGGAGAACTGGAACAAGACCTATTTCGAGTGGATGCGAAACATCCAGGACTGGTGCATATCGCGGCAGTTGTGGTGGGGGCATCGCATTCCGGCCTGGTACGACGATGACGGCAACGTGCACGTCGGGCGGACGGAAGCGGAAGCACGCCAGCGCTCCGGACTACCCGATACGGCAGCGCTGCGTCAGGACGAGGACGTGCTGGACACCTGGTTCTCATCGGCCTTGTGGCCGTTTTCGACCCTGGGCTGGCCGAAGCGCACGGCAGAACTCGCGAAGTATTATCCGACCAGCGTGCTGGTGACCGGTCACGACATCATCTTCTTCTGGGTTGCCCGCATGATCATGATGGGACTGAAGTTCATGGACGACGTGCCGTTTCGCACCGTCTATGTGCACGGTCTGATACGTGATCACGAGGGGCAGAAGATGTCCAAGTCCAAGGGCAACATTCTCGACCCGCTGGACATCATCGACGGCGTCGATCTTGCAGCGCTGCTGGCCAAGCGCACCGAGGGTCTGATGCAGCCGCATCTGAAGCCGCGAATCGAAGAGGCAACCCGCACGGAATTTCCAGACGGTATCCCGGCCTATGGCACCGATGCCATGCGGTTCACGTTCGCATCGCTGGCTACCACCGGACGTGACATCAGCTTCGACCTGGGACGTGTCGAGGGCTATCAGCGCTTCTGCAACAAACTCTGGAATGCGGCCGGCTTCGTCTTTTCCCAGTTGCAGCAGTCCGCGGCAGACGATAGCCGTAGCGGCGAACTGACGATTGCCGACCGCTGGATACGGTCGCGCCTTCACGATGCAACGGGCGAGTTCCATGCCGCGGTCGCAGGCTATCGCTTCGATATCGCGGCCCAGGTTCTCTACGACTTCACCTGGCACGAATTCTGCGACTGGTATCTGGAGCTGACCAAGCCGGTCCTTTATGCGGAAGATGCGGCACTTGCAGACCAGCAGCGCTCCACGCGCGCGACTCTGGTGCACACCTTGGGTGCGCTGCTCAGGCTGCTGCATCCCATCATGCCGTACATCACCGAAGAGCTGTGGTTGAAGCTTGCCGCACACGCCGGCTTTGACAGCCGGACCATCATGCTGGAAGCAATGCCGGAAGAAAGCGACTTCGCGCCGGACCCGCAAGCGGACCGGGAAATCGCCTGGATAAAACAGTTCGTCATAGGCATCCGCCAGATTCGCGGCGAAGCCAACATCGCGCCATCCCGTCCGCTGCCGGTACTTCTCGCGGACGCCAGCGAACTGGATCTGAACCGAGCCCACAGCCATCAGCGTTACCTGCGAAAGCTGGCCAACCTGTCCGACATTCGAGCGATCGCCGACGACAGCGAGCGCCAGGGCACTGCGACGGCGCTGCTCGGGGAGATGAAGATTCTGGTTCCTCTGGCCGGGCTGATCGACGTTGACGGCGAATGTGAACGTCTGATCAGGCAGCTGAATCGCGCGGAACAGGATCTTCAGAAGCTGGAGCGCAAGCTTGGCAATACGCAGTTTGTCGCCAATGCCCCGCCAGAGGTTGTTTCCAAAGACAAAGCGCGCGCAGCGGAACTTGCATTGAAACGCGACCAGCTTTCGGCGCAGATCCGCCAGCTGCGCTCTCTGGCTCAGGGCTGAGTTCGCGGCGCGAATCGCTGGCCGGCCGGCCAGCGACGGCTGCGCCGGTGCCGCCTGATTCTGGGCACTGCATCACAAATGGCCGGCGCGGGGGTGTTCCCCGCAGTCCGATTCAGCCACCATTGCCCGCATGGCCACACCACCGCTGCGGGCCGCACGGACCGGTCCGGACGATGCACACGCACGTATACATTCGCTGATCGACGCACTTTGCGGCGTGATCGTCGGCAAGCGTCATCAGATCACGCTGGCCGCGACGTGCCTGCTTGCGCGCGGACACCTGCTGATCGAGGACGTTCCGGGCGTGGGCAAGACGACGCTGGCGCACGCGCTGGCTGCCGCGCTGGGACTGTCGTTTCAGCGCATACAGTTCACCAGCGACCTGCTGCCGGCGGACGTTACCGGCGTGTCGATCTTCGACCGCAACAGCGGGGGGTTCCGTTTCCACAAGGGACCCGTGTTTTCACAACTGGTGCTGGCCGACGAAATCAACCGGGCCACGCCCAAAGCCCAGAGCGCGCTGCTGGAAGCGATGGAGGAACGTCAGGTCACTGCCGACGGCGAAACCTTCAGACTGCCGGAGCCTTTCTTTGTGGTCGCAACCCGCAATCCCCTGAGGCAGATCGGCACCTTTCCGCTGCCCGAGTCGCAGCTGGATCGTTT
>JBJHBW010000040.1:0-12620 GCA_050485685.1 Gammaproteobacteria bacterium | reverse complement strand
GTCTCGATGCCGTCTTCGAGGAAGAAGCAGTGACCCACGGTGTTGTAGGTCACGTTGTTCTCGATTTGGAGATTGTGTGTGCCGTGCACGGTCACGCAGCGGTTGAAGGTGTCATGGATGGCTGAATTCCGGATGTACTGCCCCTCGCCGGCTTCACCGACCAGATGCCAGTGAATCGGATAGCGGGCCAGCTCCAGGTGCTGCCCCATGCGATGCAGCTCGACACCTGCTATGTACATTCGGCTACCCGGCATCGCCATGATGTGCCCGCCGAAATACGACTCAAGCGCATCTTCGGATGCCTGAATCGTGATATTGCGCGTCAGCAAACCGACCTCGCCTCGCTGATCCACCTCATAGGTGATCTCACCGAAATGCATGTATTCAAGCGGTTGATCCAGCGTGATCGTGTTGCCGCTGATCGCGGTGATCGTCCGCTTCTCCGCCTGCCGCGGATCGAAATCCGTCGACGCCAGAACGATCTCATCGCCTGCCCGCCATTCGGCGGCATTCAGAACCTCGATCGTGCGAGTGCCGGCTTCGGCTGTCCTGGCCAGCTTGGTCCAGGTATTGGTCCGATCACCGTGCAGGTTCAGGGTCCCGCCCGAGATCATGATCCCGCGGTCTCCCATGCCACCCATGATGTTTTCGCCCACGACGTTGTCCGTAAAGGTGATCGTCGCATTGCGCGTGTGGGGGCTGGCCTCGGTGCCGATCTGCAGCTCCCCGTGCAACATGATCCACTCGGTGGTCAGTTCCACGTCGGCACTGTTCGAGAAGCGGAGCCTGCCGTCGATGGACAGCCCGTTCAGTGCAGGCGTACTGACGTCGAGCACGACGTCCAGGCCTTCGCCAATGGAGACGATGCCGCCTTGCTGAGGAACACTCCCGCCGGACCAGATCGACGCATCAGACCAGTTGCCATCGCTGATCGCGTTCTGCGCCTGGGCACTGACGGTCACAAAGGCTGTGGCGAGCAATGAAATGTGAAGAAAATGAAGACGTAAGCGCATGATGCTGCCTCCCGGACCCTTGTTTCTATATTCCCCGCACGGAGCAGACGAGACTAACATGAAAGGTGCTTATCGGCTGACCGTTATGCTCTCCTGGATAACCGTCGGACGAATCGGCCGTTCCGGTTCCGTGGGGACGACCAGCTTGATCCAGAGGGCGTCCTCGCCCCTGAAATACGAGGTCTCTCTCGCCCCGCGCAATGCGTCCAGGCTGCCCAGCTCCGTCCCGGAGTCTGTGTTGGAGAAACCTGGCAGTTCAAATATGAGCCACGAGTCTTTGTCCATTTCACTCACACTGAGAGAGACTTCTGGTCTTTCGGTAAGCACCTGCATCTCGGTGCCGGCCCGCACGTTACTCAGGTTGCCCGTGATGCGATGTTCCTTGCCATTGCGAACAAGAACGACAGGCTGGTTGGCGCCGCCAGGGCCACCGGCTCGCGCTCCCGCAGGCGCTGCACCCTGACCACCAGGGCCGGCACCATCGGATCGCGGACCCGCGCCAGGGGCGCCACCGTCGCCAGCGGCTGGAGCGCCCGGACGGACATATCCGAAATTGAATCCTCCTCTTAATGCCCCGGGAGCGGGAGACAGGCTTGCGAATGCACCCGCCTGGAAAGACAGGCGTCCGATATCACCCGGGCACACGGAGGCGTTCCAGTCGGGTTGAATGACACAGGCTTCTTCATCAGTGGCGACGCTGTCATTTTCGCCGTCGTGGATCAGGATGTAGGAGCCAGGCATGCCACCCACCGAGCCGTCCAGATCTTGGATCACTGCTGTTCTGTAGGCAACACCACCCCTGTTGTCGTTATCGAATCTGGGATCGAAGTTCGGAAAATACACAGGCTTGGCATTAACGAACTCAGCACCCTCGATGGTGTTTTCGGTGCTGACCGCCGCGCTGGTGAACAGCAGCCAGGAGAGCGCTCCTGTTTTTCGCCGGTCGTTGTCCTGGTAATTCACGAACGTCGTGTTCACTACCTCATCACGGTTATCGTAGTACTCGTAGCCGCGGATCGGGAAATCCGGTATGGCAGGCTTCGGCAGGCTGCGGCCGTAGGCGACTTCCTCCGGTGTTGTCGGGTTGCCGATGTTGTCGGTTTCGCCCACGACCAGTGAATCAATCAACCGTGAGGTAAACCGTTCACTGCCGAACGTACCGGTTGAATGCGTCATTCCTATTGCGTTGTCAGCGAGTTTCGCGTTGCTGAATATGTGAAGCTCACCCCGGCCCCAGATACCACCATTGCGGTTCTTGTAGGCGGTCAAATCCTCGAAGTGCGTTTCCACCATCTCGCTGTACGGGTCAGCAGGATTTTCCAACGGCGTGAACGCGCTGAAGGACAAGTCGAAGGTGTTGTCTTCATTGATGTTCCGGTCAAACATGAACCCGTCGAAGTTGGAATGGGCCACGTTGCCCCTGAATGTGCCCAGCGGCGTCAGGCGCGGCCAGGTGTTGAGGCTGATTTCTGTGCCCAGGAACTCGCCATTCGGGTGCTCCGGCAAGGAAAACCAGAAGCCGTTCTCATCAGAGCCGGCTGCGACGTTGTCGATGAAGTGATTGTCAGGATTCGTGATCCAGAACGACGCCACCGTGTTGTCGGAAGGCAGCAGGGTATGTTCGCCGGAAAAACTGATCTGTCTTAGAGCCGCACGGTTTTCGGCATCAATCTCGCCGTTAGCGGCCAGGTTGGTCGGCACGCATTCCATCGTCGGATGACACTTGGTCTGGATCGCCAGGTTCCTGACGAATGCGTTACCAGTCTCGATGCCCTCTTCCAGGAAGAAGCAGTGGCCCACGGTGTTGTAGGTCACGTTGTTTTCGATCCGCAGGTCGTTCGTGCCGTGCACGGTCACGCAGCGGTTGAAGGTGTCATGGATGGCTGAATTCCGGATGTACTGCCCTTCCCCGCCGGTACCCACCAGATGCCAGTGAATCGGATAGCGGGCCAGCTCCATGTGCTGCCCCATGCGACGGAGCTCGACGCCTGCGACATACATCCGGCTGCCCGGCATCGCCATGATGTGCCCGCCGAAATATGACTCAAGCGCATCTTCGGATGCCTGAATCCTGATATTGCGCGTCAGCAGACCGACCTCGCCTCGCTGATCCACTTCATAGGTGATCTCGCCGAAATGCATGTAATCAAGCGGCTGATCCAGCGTGATCGTGTTGTCGCTGATCGCGGTAATTGTCCGCTTCTCCGCCTGCCTTGGATTGAAATCCGTCGACGCCAGGACGATCTCATCGCCCACTCGCCATTCGGCGGCATTCAGAACTTCGATCGTGTGAGTACCGGCTTCGGCTGTCCTGGCCAGCTTGGTCCAGGCGTTGCTTCGGTCACCGTGCAGGCTCAGGGTGCCGCCCGAGATCATGATCCCGCGGTCTCCCATGCCACCCATGACGTTTTCACCCTCGACGTTGTCCGTAAAGGTAATCGTCGCATTGCGAGTGTGGGGGCTGGCCTCGGTGCCGATCTGCAGCTCACCGTGCAACATGATCCACTCAGTGGTCAGCTCAAGGTCCGCATCGTTCGAGAAACTGAGCTTGCCCTCGACAATGACACCATTCAAGTCCGGCGGGCTGATGTCGAGGACGACGTCGACGCCTTCGCTGATAGTAACGATGTCGCCGACTCGCGGGGCATTCCCACCAGACCAGATCGACGAGTCAGACCAGTTACCATCGCTGATCGCGTTCTGCCCCTGGGCGCTGACGGTCACAAAGGCTGTGGCGAGCAATGAAATATGAAGAAAACGAAGACGTAAGCGCATGATGCTGCCTCCCGGACCCTTGTTTCTATATTCCCCGCACTGAGCAGACATGACTAGCATGAAAGGTGCTTATCGGCTGACCGTCACGCTCTCCTGCATAACCGTCGGACGAATCGGCAGTTCCGGTTCCGTGGGGATGACCAGGGGACAATCTTGCCTCCCACCGAGCCGTCCAGATCGTGGATCACTTCTATTCTGTAGGGAGGATAGGCAGTTTAAGCCGCCAGTTCCAGCTGGGATAAAAGCGTCGAATGGGCCCTGTGTGAGTTCGCGAGCCCGTCCGTGATCGATCGGGGCCGGCTGGAATTGCACGGGCGGCTCGATTGAGATCGCCATCGGCGTCAGAGTCTTCCCCTTTCTGCTGGAAATGCCACTGCGCACTGGCGACCGCCTGACCGAAGCCAACACCAGCCGGTCGCAGCACGGTCGCCATGGTGGTGGAGAGAGCAGACAGCGGATCAAATCGACAGCTCACCCTGCGGCGGCGCGCGGCTCGGATGCGCTCGCGACTTCGGTACCAGCGCAGCGAGCCGCGCGATAAAGTCCTCGGGCTCAAAGATCACCCTGAACTCTCGGCCACCTCCCGGCGCGGCGCGTCCGGCTCCGCCCCGGAGCGCTCCAGCGAGCGGCCAATCCGTTCCGCGATCCGCTGCACCAGTCGCTGCAGTTCCGCGGGGCTCGGGGGGTCTGGCAGGGCTGCCAAATTTCGATTCTGATCATTTCGGCGGTTCAATGCCGCCGCGCTATTTACTTTGGCTTCGGCTGCGGCGAGAGATTTCTCAGGACCGTCGTGGCACTAAAGTCTGAGGCCATCGTCGGCGAAGTCCCGCTGCTCTTTGCCTCATACATTGCAGCGTCTGCCTTTCGGACCAACATGTCGGCATCCTCGGCATGATGCGGGAATAGCGCGATTCCGATACTGCAGAGAATGCCGCGTTCGTGGCCCTTGAATCGTATCGGCCGCTCAAGAGCACGGGCGATCTTGTGTGCCGCGGCCATGGCGCTATCGTCTTGGTCTGTCGTACCGGGAGTGAGCAGCACCGCAAACTCATCACCACCCAATCGATACGAATTGCCCGCATCGCTCAGGTTCGACCGCAAGCGGTTTGCCACCTCTCGCAGTACTGCGTCTCCAGCCGCATGGCCGAAGGTGTCGTTAATATCCTTGAAGCCATTCAGATCCATGAACAACAGGGCAAATTCGTCTCCTTTTCTTGCAGAGATTTCGATCGTCTTCTCCAACTGATCATTGAACCGGTTGCGGTTTCCGAGACCAGTCAAGGAGTCGTGCCACGCAAGGTATTCGAGCTTTTCCCGCGAAATCTCCAGCTCGCTGTTGACCTGTCTGAGTTGCTGGAAAGCATTCGAGATCTGACGGTTGTATTCTTCGAGCCGTTGCTTCTGGCGCCTCATTCGCTCTGTGTCAAGTCGCTGAGCAGTGATATCGCGCGCGGCGCCGAGAAAGCTACCATCCGGCCGCATGCTCGTCGTCCACTCGAGCCATCGATAGGAACCATTCTTGTGTCGGTAGCGATTGACCCAGTGGACGTCACTCTTTCCCCGGCTCGCGATCCGCTTGAACTCGTCAAACGTGCGTGCCACATCGTCCGGGTGCAATAACGCGGTGATCGGCATTCCGTCGAGTTCTGCTGAGGTCCATCCGAGAGTTTCCTGCCATGCGGGATTTACGCGAGCCAGAACACCATCGGGAGTCGCAATCGCCAACAGATCGCTGCAAAGCGAAAAGAATGATGCCAGCTCGCCCTCGACCTGCTTCTGGGCGGCGATGTCCTCTACCTGGGCGATGAAGATCCACGGCTCCCCGGACGGTCGTCGGGCGAGCGATCCCGTAAGCCGCGCCCAGGCGATACCGCCGTCTTTGCGGATATACCGCTTCTCCATCTGGTAACTCTTGCGCCGACCAGCAAGAAGCTCCTGCACGAGCGCGACATCGGCATCGAGGTCTGCCGGATGCGTGATCGTCTGGAAATCGCGCGTGAGCAACTCGCTGCGGGAGAAGCCCGTGATGCGGCACATGGCCTCGTTGACGTTTATAAACCGCCCGTCGACAGCCACAAGAGCCATGCCGATTGCCGCTGAGGAAAATGCCATGGAGAACAGGTCGAAGTCCTCGACCTGCGGCGCGTCATAGTCTCGTGTTTCTTCGATCATCTGAAAAAGTGCGAATAGCTCACTCGATCGAGCAGAGTGTAAAAGGGTAAGGGCGAGTCAATCACGATGTCACCGCCGTCACGGGCGTCGGCGTGTTCAGGCCGGACGTCGCGATGCGTGAGCCGGTAACCATCACCTCTTCGATGATGCCGGACTCCTGTGCGAAGGCCGCGCTGGCAACCAAGCCGGCAGCGACGGCGAGCGCGATCGCGACGCCGGACGCCATCGCGTTGAATCCTGTCATCCGCAAACGAAGAACCACTGCGGACCGTGCGCTCAAGCGCTCGTGTGCCATTTCTCACACCACTGATGGATCCACGTTCGTTTTTCTGTTGTGCTAGAGCTACAAATCAGGCTCGCCAACAAACTCGGATAACTTGTTAACATGGTTTGCAATCGCCTGCAATCGTTTGTAATTGCTGCTGCAAGCAGTCCGACCGCGGAAATCAGCGTGGTCAGCTCTTCGGCTGCCGCGTGCATACGAACGCCGGGCGCGCGGCACAACGCTCGGCGTAAGACTCCGATCTGGAAACACCGTTGCACACGGACGACCGTCTGCCACAAGTCAACACCAGCCGGTCGCAGCACGGTCGCCATGGTGGTGAGGAGCGCAGAAAAATGATCACATCGACAGCTCACCCTGCGGCGGCGCGCGGCTCGGACGCAGAGGGACGAAGTCCTTCGCCTGCACAATGTCGCGTTCCGGCACGCCCATGCGGTGCGTCCCTGCACTGCCTCAATAGCCAGACCGCAGGTCTCGATCATGGCGTTCGGGCAGGCGTCAATCTCGCTGAATGACGCTGATTCGGGCCGGTACGCTTCAGCTGAAGCGCGATCTCACCCTACAGATAGTAGATCAGCAACGACGCCACCAGAATCACCGCCACCCACAGCACCATGCTGCCGGTGGGCCAGGTGCTGGCGAGCACACCCTTGGGGCCGTGATAGTGCGTAAGGTTCGCCATGAACCAGCGCATGCGATCGATCAGCGCACCCAGCGTGGCCTGCCAGATCAGACTGCCGATGTCGCGCACGAAACGGGCCGTGACCGGCAGAAGCTTGCGGTACACCCAGTCGGTGTCGATGCTGATCTTCGCCTCACCGCCCACATGGCGCAGCAGCATGAAGAAGCCGACACCGGTGAACAGCAGCAGCTGCAGCTCCCAGAGGACATGGCCGGTGGTGTACGGGTTGTAGTCGACCACGGTCGGCATCAGCGCATACATCGGGTCCGGATACACGCCGATGAATATGCACAGCGCCGCGGCGATCGCCATCGCAATCAGCATGTTGGTCGGCGCTTCCTTCGGCCGCAGACCGCAGTCTTTGCCGAAGAACGTGAACCACGGCAGCTTCAGGCCGGTGTGCAGAAAGGTGCCGGCCGAGGCCAGCGACAGCAGCAGCCACACCCAGGCGCGATCATCCAGCGCCGCGGCCTCCACGACCATGGTCTTGCTGACGAAACCGGAGAACAGCGGGAATGCCGAGATCGACAGGCCACCGACCATGTACAGCACCAGCGTGATCGGCATCCACCGATACAGCCCGCCCAGCTCTGTCAGCTTGGCGCGGCCGGTCATGTGAATCACAGCGCCTGCACCCATGAACAGCAGCGCCTTGTAGAGAATATGCGTATAGGCATGCGAGGCCGCGCCGTTCAGCGCCATCGCCGTACCCATGCCGACACCTGCCACCATGTAACCGACCTGGCTGATGATGTGATAAGCGAGCAGGCGGCGGATGTCGTTCGCGAGCACCGCGTAAACCACGCCCCACAGCGCCATGATCACGCCCAGCCAGATCAGCAGCTCCGTACCCGGGAAGCCGCGGATCAGCGTGTAGACCGCGGTCTTGGTCGTCAGCGCGCTCATGAATATCGCGCCGGTGACGGTGGCTTCCGGATACGCGTCGGTCAGCCACGCATGCAGCGGCGGCACGGCCGCATTGATCATGAACCCGGCCAGAATCAGGTAGAACGCCAGATCACCGGTGTCCATGCGATCGAACGCGACGGAACCGGTCTGCATCGCATACAGGATCACGCCGCCGAGCAGCACGACGCCGCCGGCCGCGTGCACGAGCAGATAGCGGAACCCGGCAGCCATGGACACCGGATTGCGCCGGCACCAGATCAGCCACACGGACGAGAACACCATCAGTTCCCAGAACACATACAGCGTGACCAGGTCGCCGGCGAACACCACGCCCAGCGCGGAACCAGCGTAGACATAGGCTGCGACATGCTGGCCGGTGTCCTTCACGTGCAGCGCATAGATCGATGCGATCAGCGTGATGATGGAGAACACCGACGCGAACACCATGCTCAGCGAGTCCACACGCATGGGCGTGAGTTCCAGACCGAACAGCTGCAGCGTGCCGAAACTGCCGGACGGCAATGTATGTACGGCGGCAATCACCAGCACCGACAGCACGATCATGCCGATCTGCTGCGCACGACCGCGCAGCATCGCAAGCACGATCGCGCCGGTGAACAACAGCAGCGACGGATGCAGCACGGCGCCGAACGCTCCGCTCATGAGCTGCCTCCGTCACGATGGCCAACGCCCGTGTCGACAATCGCACCGCGTTCGATCTCGCCGCGGCTTACATCACCTTTCTTGCCGTCGTTCTCGTAGTAGTCCTCGTTGCGATACAGCGCCAGATAGCCCAGCGCCTTGGAGACCACAATAATCAGCACGCAGGACACGAAACCGTAGAACGCGCCGAATCCGCCTATGCTTTCCCACGGGAAGCGATCGTAGGCCGACGGAATCACGATATCGGCGATCACCAGGCCCGCCAGCACTACATACATGATGCGCCGCAGCAGCTTGCCGCGGTTGACCAGTGCTTCCAGCAGGTTGCCCAGATCCATATCCGTTCCGTCCCTAGCCCGTGACAGTCTGCACGGTCGTGAACATGCCCGACAGGAATTCAGCCAATGCCGGCGCGCAGAAGAACAGGACGACGCCGCCCAGCGCCGTCAGGCACAGCGGCGCCACGCACAGCAGAGGTGCCTCGCGCAGGCCTGCGGCAGCGTCGACGCTGCCATCGGCACCCCCAGCGGCAGCGCTTGATCCAGTGCCACCGGCAAGTCCATCTCCAGCGGCCGGCGCGTACAGGAACGCCCGTATCACCGGCGGAATCAGATAGGCGATGTTCAGCAGCGTACTGATCATCAGCGCGGCAACGACCAGCAGATGGCCGCTGTCAAACGCACCGGAAATCAGATGCCACTTGCTCCACACACCGCCCAGCGGCGGAATGCCTATCACGCACACTGCACCGATAAAGAAAGCCGCGAAGGTGAACGGCATGCGCCGTCCCAGGCCATCCATCTGACTGATCTCGGTCTTCTTCGTCGCCACATAAATCGCGCCGGCGCAGAAGAACAGCGTGATCTTGCCGAACGCATGCATGACGATATGCATGGATCCGCCGATCGCGGCGATCTGGTTCACGAGCATCGCGGCCACAACGATGTAGGACAGCTGGCTGACCGTGGAATACGCGAGCCTGGCCTTGAGATTGTCCTTGCCCATCGCGACCAGCGAGGCCGCCAGCAGCGTGAACGTCGCGATATACAGCATCAGGTCGCTGGTCCACAGCGTCTGAAGATAGTCGAGACCGAACAGATAGATGCTGACCTTCAGCACCGTGAACACACCGGCCTTGACGACCGCGACCGCGTGCAGCAGCGCCGACACCGGCGTGGGCGCCACCATGGCCGCCGGCAGCCAGCGGTGGAACGGCATCAGCGCCGCCTTGCCTATGCCGTACATGTAGAGCACCAGCAGCACGGCCCCAGTGCCCGCGCCGACCCCGGCAAGGATGCCGCCGGACTGGAAGTCCAGCGTACCGACCTCGGCCCAGGTCAGGATCATGCCCAGCAGCAGGAAGGCGATGGATGTGCCGAGCAGCAGACCCAGGTAAGTGCGCGCGCCGCTCTTTGCCTCGGCAGTGCCCTTGTGTGCCACCAGCGGGTAGGTGGCCAGCGTCAGCGCCTCATAAAAAATGAACAGGGTCAGCATGTTCTGCGCGAAAGCGATACCGGTTGCGCTGAACAGCGAGATCGCGAAAAACGCATGAAAACGGGTGTGGTGCTTCTCTTTGGCGCCACGCATGTAGCCGATCGCGTACAGCGCCGTGATCACCCACAGCCCGGACGCCAGCAGCGCGAACATCATGCCCAGCGGTTCGACTTCGAACGCGATGGCCAGCCCCGGGAAAAGTTCGATCAGCACGGCCGCGGGCCGCGCGCCGTCCATCACCCGCGGCAGCAGCTGCGCCACCGACCCGAACATCAGCAGCGCAGTCAGCACCGTGACGGCGTCGCGCAGCACCGGCAGCCGCCAGCACGCGACGATCGCAAGCGCGCCGACCAGCGGCACGCCCAGCGACAGCCAGATCAATGCTGCGTCGGTCACCCGATCCTCCCCTGCGTCAGAGCTTCATTGCCGGAACAGCCAGCAGCCACGGCACGACGGCTGGCCTGCCGACGGCAGACTGAACTTCGCGAAGCCAGGCAGTCAGCCTCGCCGACGAACAGGTGGAATGAAATCGTCATGGGGGACATGATTTTAGCGCAGCCACCCACGGGCGGCGAGCGCGAACCCGTTTGCCGTCCCCGAACCCCACGTTTATGCTTCATCCGAGCTTTCGGAAAGGCGGCGAAAGAAAGACATCGCGATGCGTGACCGCACCAATTCGGTGCGGTCGTGGACCGGCGGCGCCGCATGGTCGTAAACCAGCGAGGGACAGGGGTGAATCAGCATTGAAATCGCGCGGTGAAGCGTTGCGCGACTATGTTGCGCGACGTCTGCTTCTGATGATTCCGACGTTCCTCGGCATCACCTTCTTCACGTTCCTGCTGTGTCAGTTCGTTCCGGGCGGTCAGATCGACCAGCTGCGGCTGGCGCTGGCCGGCGGCGCAGGCGGCGAAGTCGCTGCCGTGGGCGACGGACGGGTGCAGCTGGACATCCCTGAAGAACAGCTGGCGCGGCTGCGCGAATACTACGGTTTCGACAAGCCCTTTCTCGTCGCCTATGGCGGCTGGCTGTGGGACGCGGTGCGCCTGGATCTGGGCGAATCGTTCCGCTACAACGAACCGGTGATCGAAGTCATCGTCGAGCGGCTGCCGATATCGATCTACTACGGTCTGATGACGGCCTTCTTCACCTACGGCATCTGCATACCGCTAGGCATTCTGAAAGCGATTCGCCACCGCACCAGCGTGGATAACCTGACATCCGTACTGATATTCGTCGGCTACGCAATTCCCGGCTTCGCGCTGGGCGCTGTCCTCAGCAATCTGCTCGCCGTGCGCTACGGCATTTTTCCGCTGGGCGGATTCCGCTCCCCGGATTTCGATGAGCTTTCGCGGTTTGCACAGATCGGCGACATTCTCTGGCATTCGATACTGCCGCTGATCGCCTATCTGGCCGGCTCGTTCGCGATCACAACCATGCTGATGAAGAACAGCCTGATCGAGAACATGAGCTCGGACTACGTGCGTACGGCACTCGCCAAGGGCCTGACGCGGCGGCGCGCCGTGTTCGTGCACGCGCTGCGCAATTCGCTGATTCCGCTGGCGACCAGCATAGGCGGGCTGCTCGGCATCTTCCTGACCGGCAGCTTCCTGATCGAACGCGTGTTCAACATCCAGGGCGTGGGGCTGCTGTCGTTCGAGGCCATACAGGCCAGGGACTTTCCGGTCGTGATGGGTTTTCTGGTGATTTCCAGCGTGATTCTGATGCTGGGCAACCTGCTCTCGGATCTTGCGGTGGCCACCGTGGATCCGCGGGTGCGGTTCGAGTAAGCGGCCATGGCCCTGATCCGCCTGGACCCGATCACACGCCGCCGTCTTGAACGGTTCCGCCGCATCAAGCGCGGCTACTACTCGCTGCTGATTCTGTGCACGGCGATCGTGCTGTCCATCTTCGCGCCCTTTCTCTCCGAGAGCCGCGCGCTGCTGGTCTGGTACGACGGCAAACCTTATTTCCCGACCTTCCAGTACCTGAGCATGGACACGTTTGCCCAGACACCGCCGCCAGCCTGGGGCACCGGAGAGCTGGAGACGGAGTATCTGAGGCTGCAGCGCGAATGGCGCACAGAGCGCTACCTGTACGAACGCGAGCTGGCCGCCATGGGCGAGGCCGCCCGAGAGGACCCTGCCCTGCTCACCGCGCTTGAGGCTCGCTATCCCAACCGGCGCAACTTCGTCGTGATGCCACCGATTCCGTGGGACCCCTACCAGAGCGACTTCTGGTACAACGAGGTGCTGCGTGAAGTACAGCTGGCGCTGGACGACGGCGATATCGCACAGGCGGAGTGGATCGCGCGCGTGGACCGCCTGGATGACCTGGCCGACCTGATCTACAGCGGTGAAATCGACAACCTGCTCGCCGATCCGGACATGTCTCCCACCGGTGACCTCATCGGTCTCACGCTCGCAGGCTCGGTGCCCTGGGTGCGCGGTCTGGGCGAAGTGCCCCCGACCGCACCGGACCTGCGCCGCCGGCACTACTTCGGCACCGACTCGCAGGGGCGCGATGTCGCATCACGACTGCTGTACGGATTCCGCATCTCGATATTCTTCGCCTTGTTCCTGGTGCTGTTCGGGCAGGCCATAGGCACTGCCATAGGCAGTCTGCAGGGCTA
>JBJHBW010000039.1:0-12964 GCA_050485685.1 Gammaproteobacteria bacterium | reverse complement strand
CACCGTTCGCCGGCCGCGACGGCAAGTTCCTCACCAGCCGGCAGATCCGCGAGCGGCTGCATCAGGAGCTCAAGCACAATGTCGCGCTGCGGGTCGAGGACACCGAAGACCCGGACCGCTTTCTGGTTTCCGGCCGTGGCGAGCTGCATCTGGCGATACTGATAGAAACCATGCGCCGCGAGGGCTATGAACTGGCCGTGTCACGACCCGCAGTGATCGAGCGCGAAATCGACGGCGTGATCTGCGAGCCCTGGGAACTGGCCACCGTGGACTTCGCGGAAGACTACCAGGGCGCCGTCATGAGCCGGCTGGCCGAGCGCAAGGGCGAGCTGCAGAACATGGTGCCGGACGGTCGCGGACGCATGCGACTGGAATACCGCATACCGGCGCGCGGCCTGATCGGTTTTCGCACCGAGTATCTGACCGTCACCGCCGGCACCGGCCTGCTCTATCACGTGTTCGATGGCTATGCGCCGCGCGTGCCCGGCGACATCGGCCAGCGCCACAACGGCGTGCTGGTCTCCATGGTGAACGGCAAGGCGCTGGCCTACGCGCTGTTCAACCTGCAGGAACGCGGCTCGCTGCTGATCGGCCACGGCGAGGAAGTCTATGAAGGCATGCTGGTCGGCATACACAGCCGCGGCAACGACCTGCCGGTGAATCCGACCAAGGCCAAACAGCTGACCAACATTCGCGCCGCAGGCTCGGACGAGAACATTCTGCTGACACCGGCGATCCGGTTCTCGCTGGAACAGGCGCTGGAATTCATCGATGACGATGAACTCGTGGAGGTCACGCCGACCAGCATACGGCTGCGCAAGAAGCTGCTGAAGGAAAGCGACCGGCGCCGGGATTCGCGGCTGCGGGCCTGAGTATCAGCAGCCGATCCGGGCGCACGGACTCCCGTGCACCCGCGCACGTATCGACTACTGCTTCTCCTGGACGTACACGGCGCGCTCGTGCGAGAACGCCTTGAAACCATAATAGCCGTGGTAGCTGCCCATACCGCTCTGGTTGACGCCGCCGAAAGGCAGCTTGTTCTCCAGGTAATGGGAGAAGAACCCGTTGATCGTCACGCCACCGGATGACGTGCGACTCAGCACCTTGTCTATCGTGGCCTGGTTGTTACTGTAGATATACATCGCCAGCGGCTTGTCGCGGTTCTCGATGTGCGCAATGACATCGTCGAGACGGTCATACGTCAGCACCGGCACGATGGGCGCGAAAATCTCTTCCTGCATGATCAGCATGTCGGGTGTGACATCGGTGAGCAGTGTGGGATGAACGGTGAGATCGCCTTCCTCGAGCACGCCGCCCACCGCCACCTTTGCGCCCTTGGCGATGGCGTCATCGAACAACCGCTTCACGCGCGCGAAGTTCTGCTCGTTGACGATCTGGGCGATATTCTCCTTGCGGATGCTGCCGTCGTCGCCGTACAGGTTTTCCTTGACCTTCGCGCGGAACTGCTCGACCAGCGGATCCTTCTGCTGCGCCTTGACGAACACGTAATCGGGTGAAATACAGGCCTGCCCGCCGTTGAACTGCTTGGCCGCGGCAAGGTCTGTCGCGAGCTTGCCGATGTCGGCATCCTCGTCGGCAATGACCGGCGACTTGCCGCCGAGCTCCAGCGTCACGGTCGCCAGATGCTTCGCCGCCGCTGCCATCACGATCTTGCCTACCCGCGTGCTGCCGGTGAAGAAGATGTGGTTGAACGGCAGCTCCAGCAGCGCTGTTGCGACATCGACACCGCCTTCGAACAGCGCGACTTCCTTCTCGTCGAAAGCCTCACGGATCATACGTGCGGCAATGCTGGCCGTCGCCGGACACAGATCAGTGAGCTTGACCATGCAGCAGTTGCCGGCGGAGATGGCCGCGGCCAGCGGACCCAGCACCAGGCCCAGCGGGAAGTTCCAGGGACCGAGGATCAGACATACGCCGCGCGCCTCGTGAACGATCCGTGCCGTGTCTTTCTCGTTCAGCGACGGCACCACTTCGGTCGGCTTCATCCACTCATCGAGGTTGTTGATATTGCGCTCGATGTTGGCGATCGCGTTCATGATCTCCGTGATGCGGATCTCATGCTCGGGCTTGCGCGTGTCTTTCTTTACTGCCGCGACGATCTCGTCGGCGTGGGATTCCACCGCCGCCTTGAGCCTGCGCAGCCTCTCCTTGCGCTGCTCGGCAGTCGTGGCTTTCATCTCCCACTGGTGCTCCCTCTGCAGCGCGAAAATACGCTCTATCTCCGAGAATTCGCCCTGCGGACTCTGTTTGTTGGCAACGGACACGGCATTCCCTCCACTCATTCAGCGACTGACATCAGGCCAGCGAATGTTCCCCGGCATTCCTGCGACGGAAACATCTGCCCCCCGGAGCCTGCTGTCCAAAGTCCATACAGTTTGACGAAGCCTGCCTCAGCTGGCCAGACCTTATCCACGGCCGCCGCGGAATCCGGTCTGGTCAGCCCTGTCCAGACCCCCTTGCCGGTCAAGCAGGTTGCTGCCGATAGTATGCCGCCAGCTGATCATAGAGCTGCGGATAATGCCGACGCAGCTCCGCCGGCACCTCGAAGAACAGCTCCGAACACACGGCGAAAAACTCTGCCGGGCTTTCCGAGGCATAGGGATCCAGCCAGGTGTCCTCGTCATTATCCACGGCCTCGCACAGCGCATCGTACGCGGCCTGGAATGCACCAGCCCATAGCGCCGCGTCCATGCCGCGATGCAGCAGCGGCATGCCGTTCATCGCACCCTCCTCGTAGTCGAGCTTGTGGGCGAACTCGTGCACGACGACGTTGTAGCCGGCGCCCTGCCCGCTTTCGAGCACGTCCTCCCATGCGAGCACGACCGGGCCCTGCTCCCAGGCTTCGCCGCTGAGCACGTCATCGGCCGTATGCACGACGCCGTCCTCATCCACCTGTTCGCGGTCGCGCACCACGAATGCCCCCGGATAAACAATCACCGTGCGTACGCTTTGATAGCGATCGAGACCGAGTCCGAGAACAGGCAGGCACGCGAGTGCTGCGATGCGCAGCCGCATGCTGTCGTCCAGGGCAAGCCCACCGGCGGCCTCAAAGACCTTTTCGTGCAGGAACAGCACGCACAGTTCGCGCAGCCGGGCGCGGCGTCTTTCATCCAGCGCCGCGAGAACCGGAACCTCGTCGACAACGCACCGCCATAGTGCATCGTCCAGCCGGTGGCGGGCGAGAATCCGTTGACGGCGCCAGTTACGGAACAATTCGAGCATGGTGCGAACCATCATATAACGCGGCCCGCATGCAGGACGCAGCACGTTCTTATACGGATCGCGCACGCGAAAGCGATCGGCTATTCTCCACCGCTCGCCCCGGACACCGTCATGAACCACTCCAGCAACGATTCCGGCAACGGCAGATACTGCTTCAGAACTCAGGGCCTGACCAAAGTCTATGGTTCAGGCCACAGCGCGGTCCACGCCCTGCGCGGTGTGGATCTGGAGCTGCCGGAAGGCGAACTCGTCGTGCTGCTGGGCGCATCCGGCAGCGGCAAATCCACGCTGCTGAACATCCTTGGCGGCCTGGACCGCGGTACCGACGGCAGTGTGCACTTTCGCGACCAGGATCTGACACACGCCACACAGCGTCAGCTGACCGAATACCGTCGTCGCTACGTCGGCTTCGTATTCCAGTTCTACAACCTGATGGCGAGCCTCACCGCGCGCGAAAATGTCGCTCTGGTGACCGAGATTGCGCAGGACCCGCTCACGCCGGATGAGGCACTGGCCATCGTCGGCCTGGAAAAACGTCTGGATCATTTCCCGGCGCAACTGTCCGGCGGGGAACAGCAGCGCGTGGCCATTGCACGCGCGATTGCCAAGCGTCCGTCCGTGCTGCTGTGCGATGAGCCCACCGGCGCGCTGGACAGCAAGACCGGCATTCGCGTGCTCGAGGCGCTGCAGAACGTCAACGAGACGACCGGGGCCACCACGCTGCTGATCACGCACAACGCCTCCGTGGCGGACATGGCCAACCGCGTCATCACCTTCTCGGACGGCCACGTGCGCGAGGTTCGTGTGAACACGCATCGCAAGGCACCATCGGAGCTGAGCTGGTGAGGGGACTGCGTCTGCCGTCGGTGCTCTCGGCACTGGACCACAAACTGTTCCGCGAACTGTTCGGGATGAAGGGCCAGGCGCTGGCCATCGCATTCGTGATCGCCGGCGGTGTATCCGTGCATCTGCTCGCAGCAGGCATGCTGGCCTCGCTGGAGGAGACACGGCGCGCCTACTACGAACGCTATCGCTTCGCCGATGTGTGGGCGCCGGTGGTGCGGGCACCGGCGGGCCTGATCACCGACATCCGCGCGATCGACGGCGTGCAGGCCGCCGAGGTGCGTATCAGGGCGCCGGCGCTGTTCGACATGCCCGACATGGTGGAACCGCCCTCGGGCACCATTCTTTCGCTGCCCGACGTTGGCGAGCCGTCGGTGAACCAGATCGCCCTGATGCGCGGGCGCCTGCCCGATCCCGGCCGCCGCGATGAAGCCGTGGTGCTGCAGAGTTTCGCCACCGCCCATGAGCTCGAAATCGGCGACACGATACAGGCGACGATCTACGGCGGACGCGAAACACTGACTGTGGTCGGCACGGCGCTGTCCCCCGAGCACGTGTATGCGATAGGCCCCGGCCAGATGATTCCGGACAACCGGCTGTTCGGCGTGCTGTGGATGACACGCAGCGCGCTGGGCGAAATGGTGAATCAGGACGGCGCGTTCAACGAAGCTGTGATTCGTCTGTCGCGCGGTGCGAATGAGCGCGCGGTCATTACCGAACTCGACCATCTGTTCGAACCTTATGGCGCACCCGGCGCTTTCGGCCGCAGCGAGCAGATTTCCGATACCTTCGTTTCCAGCGAGATCGACCAGCTGCGCACCATGGGCACGGTGCTGCCGCCAATTTTTCTGCTGGTCGCCGCATTCCTCGTCAACGTCGTAATCACGCGTCTGATCGCCACCCAGCGGGCCGACATCGGTCTGATGAAAGCCTTCGGCTATCGCGACCGCGATATCGTTGCGCATTACATGAAGCTGGTGGGTGTGATCGGTGCGGTCGGGCTGGTGACGGGGGCGGCGCTGGGCACGTGGCTGGGCCAGCTGATGGCGGGTCTGTATACGGAATACTTCCAGTTTCCTTTCCTGGTGTTCGAAGCCGATCCGCGCGTTTATCTTTCCTCGCTGGGCATCACCGCGCTGGCCGTCGGCGGCGGCGCACTGCTGGCGGTACGCAATGCAGCATCGCTGAACCCGGCGACTGCGATGTCACCGCCACCGCCGCCGGACTATTCGCGCGCGATCGGCGCGAAGATGACCAGCCTCACCATGCTGGACCAGCAAAGCCGCATGATCCTGCGTCAGATCGTGCGCTTCCCGTCACGATCCGCATTTACCTGCGCTGGCGTTGCGGTGTCTGCAGCGCTGCTGATCAGCACGATGTTCTTTCTCGATGCGATGGACGAAATGCTGGATTCGTTCTTCAACGTCGCCAACCCGCACGATGTCCAGGTCACCTTCGTTGAACCGCGCTCACGCGCCGCATACTACGAAATCATGCGCGCACCCGGCGTGCTTGCTGGCGAGCCGTTCCGCAGTGCAGCGGCACGCATTCGCCACGGTCACCTTGAGGAGCGCATGGGCATCACGGGGCTCACACTGGACGCCCGACTGTCGCGCATGATCGACACGAACAACCACGCCGTCGTGCCACCACCCGGTGGCCTCGTACTGTCTCAGGACGTGGCCAGCAAGCTGCGCGCCGAGGCCGGCGACGTGCTGGAGATAGAGATCACCGAGGGACGTCGCCCGGTGTTCAGCATTCCGATCGCCGCGGTGTCGACCACGTTCGTGGGTTCCGGCGCGCAGATGCTGATCGACGACCTGAATCGCCTTCTTGGTGAGGGACCAGTCATTTCCGGCGCCTACCTGCGGGTGGATGATGCGATGACCGATGCGCTGTACACGCATCTCAAGGATCTGCCGGCCGTAGGCGGCGTAAACCTGCAGCGTGTCGCCTACCAGACGCTGAACGACATGCTGGATGAGACGCTGGGTGTGTCGGTATTCATCTACACGGCATTCGCCGCACTGATCGCGATCGGTGTGGTCTACAACAGCGTGCGGATTTCGTTCGCCGAAAGACAGCGTGAGCTGGCTTCGCTGCGTGTGATGGGTTTCACGCGCGGCGAAGTCTCGTACATTCTGCTCGGCGAGATCGCTTTCCTGACCGTACTCGCGCTGCCACTGGCCATGCTGCTGGGCACGGGACTGGCCTTTTATATGGCCGAAGCGATGAGCTCGGACCTGTTTCGCCTGCCGTTCGTGATTCATCCGTCCACTTACGGCTATTCTGCCGCCGTGATCATCCTGGTCACCGCCGCATCCGGCCTGCTGGTCCGCCGGGAACTGGACCACATGGACCTGGTTGAAGTGCTGAAGACCAGGGACTGATCTTTCAAGGAGCCTCGCACGATGCAGCTGAAGTTTCGCAATGTGTTCTGGACGGTGGTGGCGGCCGGTGTGCTCGTATTGCTGGTGATGGCGTTTCAGCCGCGCGCCATTGCGATCGATATCGCCGAGGTGGAGCGTGGCACGCTGACCGTGGCAGTGCGCGACGAGGCGCGTACGCGTATACGTGATGTCTACGACATCAATGCGCCGGTGGCCGGGCATCTGCTGCGCATCATCCATCGCGCCGGTGACAGTGTGGATGCTGGCGAGGTGGTGGCCCGTGTGTTGCCCGGCGATCCGCCGTTTCTCGACAGCCGCGCGCAGGCCGAAGCGCAGGCTGCAGTGCGC
The DNA here is from genome assembly GCA_050485685.1 of Gammaproteobacteria bacterium. GTDB lineage: Bacteria > Pseudomonadota > Gammaproteobacteria > Steroidobacterales > Rariloculaceae > JBJHBP01. The sequence continues at coordinate 6,140 of JBJHBW010000039.1, read as the reverse complement.
TCGGCCGAGGCTGCGCTGGCCGCGGCGCGTACCGAGGCCACCCGTGCCGATGCGGAACTGGCGAACGTGCGCGTGGAAGCCGACCGCGTGGAAACCCTGCACAGACGCGAACTGGCCTCGCGCGAAGCGTATGACCGCGCACAACTGGCACTGAATGTGGCCGTGGCCACCGCCGAAGCGGCACGGGAGAACGTGAACGTGCGCATGGCGGCGCTGGACGCCGCTCGCGTACGCCTGATGCAGCCCGGCAGCCGCGACGACCCGGCGTCGGAGGTGGAGGTGCGTGCGCCGGTCGGCGGGCGCGTACTGCAGGTGCTGCAGGAAAGCGAGAACGTGGTCACGGCCGGCACGACGCTGCTGAGACTGGGCGACCCCGGTAATCTGGAGATCATCGCCGAGCTTCTTTCCACCGATGCCGTGCGTATACAGCCCGGCGCGCGCGTAATGATCGAGAACTGGGGCGGGCGTGACGTCGACCCGCTGGCAGGCCGCGTGCGACTGGTCGAACCTTTCGGCTTCATGAAGGTATCGGCGCTGGGCGTTGAGGAACAGCGCGTGAACGTGCTGATCGACATTACCGACCCGCCGGAAGCCTGGACCGCACTCGGACACGGCTTTCGCGTCGAAGTCGGTGTCGTCACCTGGGAAGCGGACGATGTCATACAGGTGCCAGTCGCTGCGCTGTTCCGCGACTCAGGCCGCTGGGCCGTATTCCGTGTCGTCGACGAGCGCGCAGTGCTGACGCCGGTGGAAGTCGGCCGCGACAACGGCCGCCACGCCGAAGTCGTCTCGGGCCTCGATCCGGGCCAGGTCATTGTGATGTACCCGGGCGAGCAGATCAGTGACGGCACGCGCGTCAGGGAGCGCGACTGACCGCGGCGCACCCGTGGCGGCGGCTGCCTTCCGGACGCGGTACTGCTAAAGTCGGCTTTCAGACCAGAACAATACGGGTCCAACCGAATGAAAATCCGCCATGTAATAAGCGCCGCACTGCTCGGCGCACTGCCCCTGACTGTGTCCGCCCAAGGCCTGCCACCGCGCCCGCTGCCGGACACACCGTTCACGATAGAAACCGCCGAACAGGGCGAAGTCCGCGTACACGCGGTGCGCGGCCTGGAACTGCCGTGGGATATGGCCTTCCTGCCGAACGGCGACATTCTGGTTACCGAGCGCCAGGCGCATCGGCTGCGCATCGTGCGCAACCGCGAACTGCTGCCCGAGCCGATCACCGGCCTGCCGCCCATGGGTGGTGCCGGCGGTGGCCTGAAATCCATCGTCATTCATCCGAATTTCGAACAGAACCGATGGATTTATTTTACGTACACGAAAACTCCGTCACCCGGCCATCGCGCCGCCGCAGTCGCACGGGCCAGGCTGGACCTCGAGGGTATGCGACTGACGGACGTCGACGAATTCTTTTCCATGGAAGAAGCCCCCGGCGGCCCGCCGCCCGGACTGCCGCTGCTGTTCGGCAGTGACGGCTATCTCTACTTCGGCATAGGCGGCGCCGAGGACATGGTCGCGCAGCGCGGCGATTCCTACTTCGGCAAGGTAATGCGGTTCAACGACGACGGCACTGTGCCGGAGAATCCGTTCGCCGGACAGGAAGGCTTCTATCCCGAGATCTATTCCATCGGCCACCGCAACATGATCGGCTTCGCCGTGCACCCGACGACGGGCGAGATGTGGCAGAACGAGAACGGCCCGCAGGGCGGCGACGAGGTGAATATTCTCTACCCTGGTGCCAACTATGGCTGGCCGCTGGTCAGTTACGGCCGCCATTACAGCGGTGAGGCGGTGTCCGACCGCAGGACCATGGAAGGCATGGTGGACCCGGAACTGTTCTGGACGCCGTCGATCGCGATCTCCGGCATGGTGTTCTACACAGGCGACCGTTTCCCGAACTGGCATCACGACCTGTTCGTTGGCGGCCTGCGCTTTGGCGGCGTAAATGGCACCGGCCAGGTGCAGCGCATCGTGTTCAACGAAAACTGGGAAGAACTGCGCCGCGAATCGCTGTTCTTCGACCTGCGTCAGCGCATACGCGACATAGACCAGGGACCGGATGGCCTGTTGTACGTGCTTACCGACGAGCAGGAAGGCGCGCTGCTGATTCTGGAGCCGGTGGAGTAGGCATCAACCGCCATCAAACGACATTCCTGCGACCCAAAGAAAACGGCCGCGACACTGAAGGAAAGCGTCGCGGCCGTTTTCATTTCGTCAGCCGAATTCGGTCGCAGCCGTTCAAGCCGCCTTCTTGGCGTACCGGTCGGCCATTTCCTCGAGGTTGTAGATCTTCCTGAAATTCGACGCGTGGCCCGCCGTGCCGAAGGATTCCAGACGCGCCTTGACGATATCCTTCATCGCCTTGATCGTCGGCGTCAGGAACTTGCGCGGATCGAACTCGGACTTGTTCTCGGCCAGGAAGCGACGCACCGCACCGGTGGACGCCAGACGCAGATCGGTGTCGATGTTCACTTTGCGCACGCCGTTGCGTATGCCTTCCTGAATCTCCTCGACCGGCACTCCGTAGGTTTCCGGGATCTCGCCGCCGAACTCGTTGATCACGGCCAGCCACTCCTGCGGCACCGACGATGAACCGTGCATCACCAGATGCGTGTTCGGAATGCGCTTGTGGATCTCGCGGATGCGGCTGATCGCCAGGATGTCGCCGGTGGGTGGACGGCTGAACTTGTACGCGCCATGGCTGGTGCCGACGGCAATCGCCAGCGCATCGACCTGCGTGGCCTCGACGAAATCGGCCGCCTCATCGGGGTCGGTGAGCAGCTGATCGTGGCTGAGCTTGCCCTCGGCACCAATGCCGTCTTCCTCGCCGGCCATACCGGTTTCCAGCGAACCCAGGCAGCCGAGTTCACCTTCCACAGACACGCCGCACGCATGCGCCATGTCCACGACCCTGCGCGTGACGTTGACGTTGTAGTCGTAATCCATCGGCGTCTTGCCGTCCTCACCCAGCGAGCCATCCATCATCACCGATGAGAAGCCGAGCTGAATGGAACGCTGACACACCGCCGGCGACACACCGTGATCCTGGTGCATGACGATGGGAATATGCGGAAACTCCGCGATCGCCGCCTCGATCAGATACTTCAGGAAGTTGGATCCGGCGTATTTGCGCGCCCCTGCCGACGCCTGCAGGATCACCGGGCTATTCACCTCGTCGGCGCCCATCATGATCGCCCGCACCTGTTCCAGGTTGTTCACGTTGAAAGCCGGCACGCCGTAGCCATTCTCGGCCGCGTGATCCAGCAGCTGTCTCAAACTCATCAAAGCCATCGTCAAATCCTTGTCGTATCTGCAAATCGGGAGTGAATCGGCTGTTCTCCGGGGGCATCCCTGCACCAGCCCGGCAGCCCGAAAATCGCAGCCCGTGGGCGGCCGGCGGGTTCGGGGGTGCGTATTGTAACCGGGAGAGAGGGTCTGGGAGCCTTCCCTTGAGTCTCTGCGGAAACGGGCGGTAGGCCACCCCCCCTATTGGCCGGTGGGCATGTTGTGCCAGCCGCCGGGGCCGGGACCGTACCAGGACGTGTCCCACCCGGTAGGCTCGGCGTCGTCGAGATTGAACAGCACGGCCTGAATCTCCTGGATCTTCCCGGACTTCACCGTGAAGAACTCGGCCACCAGACGGTCGAAGGCGGTGACCGGGCTGGCGTTTTCAATGGGGCCGTCGATCCGGCCGAAGCGCAGGATGGTCAGCACGATGCCACGCTCCTCGTCGATCACGGCGTGACGGCGGTCCCAGAGATTGCGCCCGATAAAGCTGCCGCGGTGGAACCCCAGCGCGGCGACGGAATAGGTGCCGTTGCGGTAGTTGCCGGTGAACTGAGCACCGTTCTCGAAACGCCGCGTGTCCGGCAGAAGCGCGGTGCGGTGATAGTCCGGCGTGCCGTTGGTCTGGAACGCCCTGAAATAACCGTCCGCCACGGCGGCCAGCCTGTAATAGGAATCGCGCTCCGATGTCGGAATCGGCAGCTTCAGGAAATCCGAAGGCTCGGGGTCCAGCTGCTCCGGCCCCCACCAGGCCTCACCGGCATCGCCACGGAAGGCACGGACGATCTCCATCTCGGTGATCGCGCCCTGCGCGACCTTCAGGCGCACGATCTCCATCGTATCCGAACCGTCCTCGTTGACGACCACGGCCTGCGTGCCGGTGTCGCCCAGACGCTCGTTGACGATGTCGAACCGCCAGCGCACCGTCGTGGCCTCGTCCCAGAAGGCATCCGCCAATGCGACTTCCCTGCCGTTCAATGTAATCCGTGCATTCACCGCCTGCGGCAGGGCCGCTGCGTCGTTCGCGACCAGCGCCGCGTAGTAGGCGTCGATATAGGGCGTCAGACAGGCGCGATCGCAGGTGATGGGCGCCCAGCCGCCGCGGGTGGGCCCGTAGTCCGGCGGCCAGGCGCTGGGCAGCGCTTCGTCGCGGTTCACCATCACGGCCTGAATGTCCCAGATCAGACCCCTGCGAATCGCGAAGAACTCGGCGACCAGCCGCTCGGCCGCCTGCGCCGGGCGCAAAGGCTGCGTGCCGGTCTTCAGACCAAACCGGGCGAAGCTCATCACCACGCCGTATTCCTCGTCGACGACCGGATAGCGTATATCCCAGATGTTGCGCCCGGCATGGAAGCCCAGGTCGAACTGCTCCGCAGCGCTCATCGGCGGGTTGTCGCCGAAGGCGACGTCGGTGGTCCTGACACCGTTCTCCAGGCGGGGAGCGTGCGGCCAGAATGCCGCCGGGTGATATTCATCCGTGCCGTTGGTGTTGAAGGCGCGCCAGTAGCCTTCGGCCGCGGCGACCAGGTCGTAATAGGAATCCTGCTCTGCCGGGCGAATCGGCATGCTGAAGTTCGGGTTCGGCGTCTGCAGCGTTGCAAGGTCGAACAGCCCGCCTTCCTCCACGTTGCGGATCAGCATCGCTTCGGCTTCCGTGATCGCGCCATCCTTCACTTTCAGGCGGAACACATAAATGTATTGAGAACCGTCCTCGTTATTGATGACGGCCTGGGTGCCCGTATCCCCCCAACGCGGATTGGCGATATCGATGCGCGCCTGCACGGAGGCCGCATGGTTCCAGAACGCGTCGCTCGCGTTGATGATGTCGTCGTTCAGGGTGATCTTCGCATCGGGCGCCAGTGGAATGGCGGAAGCATCGTTCGCGATCAGGCCGTTTATCCAGGCGTCCACGAATCCGGTCAGGCAGGCGCGGTCGCAATCATGTGTGATCCCGCTCTGGTTCTGCGGAAAGGCCGGCGCGGCGAACATGCCGGCGCCGACTGTCAGGAAGATGACAGCGAGTGTACGCATCGTGATGCCCCTTACGTATCGGATGAACCTGCCGTTTCGCACAGGAACCGTATGATCTCGTTCGAACTCCGGTTGGCGGCGCCGTGAACAGCCGCGACGTTCAGCTCCGGCGGGTCGTTCGCAAGCGCGGCCAGCCGCCTAGACATTCAGCGTTGCCGTACTGTCACCGAAAGCCTCCGCAGGCACGTCCAGCTTCTCGAGCATCGCGAGCAGCAGATTCGACAGCGGTGTGCCCCGGCCGGCACGAATGTGTCTGCCACCGGCCAGCCGGCCCGATGCACCACCTGCGAGCAGAATCGGCAGCGGCGTGTGGTCGTGCTGGTTGGAGTTGCTCATGCCGCTGCCATACAGCACCAGCGAATGATCGAGCAGCGAGCCGTCGCCGTCGGGCGTGTCCGCGAGCCGTTGCAGCAGATACGCGATCGTGGTGCGGGTGTGATACTCGTTGAGCTGCGCGAGACGATCGAGGTTGGCGGGCACCTCGGAGTGGTGAGAGAGGTTGTGAAACGGCTCGTTGACGCCACTGCCGGCATACACGCGATTATTGAGTTCTCGCGCGATCATTACCGTGGAGACACGGGTGATCTCGGTCTGCCAGGCGAGCGCGAGCAGGTCGAACATCAGTCGCGCATGCGCTTCGAAGTCAGCCGGCACGCCCGCCGGTTTGTCGGGCACATCAAGATCGGCAGGGATCGATTCGGCGGCGAGTTCGAGCCGCCGTTCGATCTCGCGCACGTCTTCCAGATAACGGTCCAGTCGCTGCTGATCGGCAGCCGGCAGCTCACGCTTGAGCGCAGCCACGTCGCCAACCACCGAGT
>JBJHBW010000038.1:0-13741 GCA_050485685.1 Gammaproteobacteria bacterium | reverse complement strand
CTGCTGCTCGGTCTGGCTGGAGGTTGGCCGGGGGCACTTGTTGCGCAGCGCATGCTGCGTCACAAGTCGCGAAAGCGCTCCTTCCAGCTGGCCTTCTGGTTCACCGTCGCGATGAACATCACCGGCCTCGTCTGGATTACGTTCGGCCAGGACCTCCAGCAATGATTACAGGTATCAATCATGTCACGCTGGCAGTCAGTGACCTTGGGCGGTCATTTGCGTTCTATACCGAAGTTCTCGGTCTCAAGGCAGTGGCGCGATGGGCTCGCGGTGCCTACCTGACAGCCGGCCGGGACTGGATTTGTCTGTCATGTGATGGAAATACCCTTCCAGAGCGCGGCGACGGGTACACGCACATCGCTTTCTCTGTCGAACCGCAGGCGTTCGCAGAATGCTCAAGGTTCGTTCGCTCGCAAGGCGCAGAGATCTGGCAGGAGAACCACAGCGAGGGAGATTCACTCTATTTCCTCGACCCTGACGGCCACAGGCTGGAGATTCATGTCGGGGATCTGGAGAGCAGATTAGCCTCGATGGAAAAGGCACCGTATGACGATCTCGAGCTCTTCGACTGATGCGCACGGACACTGGCCCACCTGCCGGCAAACCGTCGGCCGACGTATTCACGTGATCGGCAACAGCTGTGCGGGGAAAAGTACGCTTGCTGCACGCTTGGCGCGTAGCCTCGAAATCCCTCTGGTGGAGCTCGACGCCCTGAACTGGGAACCGGACTGGGTAGGACTGAACACACACAACCCGGAAGAATTCGAGCGACGCATCCGCGAAGCCACTGCCGGCGATGCCTGGGTGGTCGCCGGTTCCTACACGGTATTCTGTCAGCGGGCCTTCTGGCGCAGACTGGAAACCGTCATCTGGCTGGACCTGCCGCTCCCTGTCCTGCTGGCCCGGTCATTGAAGCGCTCCTGGCAACGCTGGCGTGCCAGGGAACTGCTGTGGGGGACGAATTACGAGCGCTTCTGGTCCCAGCTGATGATCTGGCGGAAGGACGAGTCACTGCTCCGGTGGATCGCCACGCAGTATCGGCGCAAGCGGCGAAGCATGAAGGCCCGCATCGCGAACCCTGAATGGGCGCATATTCGCTTCGTGCGCCTCGCTTCAGCCGCAGAGATCGAACGATTCGTGACGGAGACACTGGCAGCCAGCCGGAAGGACAGGGAAGCGGTCGCTGACCACGAACGCATGCTGTTGCGAGATGACCATTGATGCCCGGCGAGAACCTGGTGATCCGCCCGATCTCACCGGCCGACCACGCTGCCGTCCGGAAATTCGCGCCACGATCATTTTCGGTACCGCAATCGGGCTATGTGCGGCCGGGCCCTGACAATCTGGTTGCGGCTCAACGAGGTATCGGTCACCGGCCAGAGAAAGCTGATTCGCAAGATAAAGTGCTCGGGGAAAGACAAATTACGCATCGGGTTTCAGAGAGTCCCGGAGCTCATCGCCAGATGGCTGACGCGCCTGCCGGGAAACAGCGCGAAAGCGTAAAGGTCATACCGGAGACCTCACAAGCGAACCACGCTCGATCAGCCCCCGGTATAGCGGCACACTGCTTGCGGACTGACTCACGGAATGCGGGCCGATTCGACGACCTCCCGTATCGCCGCCACGACCGTCCGTGCGTGTGGCTCCTGAGTCACGATGGTGTAGTGGTCTGCGCCCTCGATCAGGCGCTGTTCGCCCTTTTCGGAAAGTTGCGCGATGGCGGCCTGCGAGGCCGTAAATCGCGCACGCCGTTCGCCCTGGAAGTAGTGGTCATCGGCCGCGGCGGTCAGAACGATATTGGGACGCGCGCCGAGCGACTCACCGGCGGCGGCCAATCGCGCGACCGTGCGGTTGCTCATCGGCCATTCCGCAGCCATGGCTGTGAGGTGACGAGTGGCGGCGAAGAATGCCAGTCCCTCATCGCGTTGCCTTTGCGGCAAACCATCCACAAACGACGATGCCGGATTGCTCAGCCGTGCGACGCCGAAGCGGGCCGCTAGCGGCAACAGACGCGTCATCCGGTCGCCCTCGCGAGTCACCGCATCGCCAAGGACATCCTCCATCCACAGGTATCGGGGATCGACGTGCACCAGGCCTGCCACCTCATCGGGGTAGCTCTGTGCGAACACACGAATCATGACGCTACCGAAAGAGTGACCGACCAGTACATACGGGCCCTCAACGCCCAGTATCTGAAGCGCGTCGCGAAGATCCGCTGCAATCTCGAAACCATCGGTCTCACGCGGCGCACAATCGCTCCAGCCGAGGCCGGGGCGATCGTAGCTGACGACCCGGGTGAACTCCGCCACCAATGGCTGTATCCATGCCCACTGGGCAGAGAAACTTCCTCCTCCGGCATCGAGGATCACGGTCGGGCGATCACCGGCTTCCCCGTGCACTTGCACGTGCAGGCGGTAGCCACTCGCTTCCAGCCGCTCGCCCGGCGGCGGGAAAAGACGCGCATCGCGCGCGTCCATCCCCGCCTGCCACATCAAAGCCATGCCGGCAAACGCCACGAATGAAAGCGACAGGCCGACAACGATGCGGCGAGCCCATATGCCATTGCGCAGAATTTGCGTTGCCATGATCAACGCCGCCCCGGATACCAGTTGAAGCCAACGCTCAACCGGGTAGAAGTGGCGCAGGTTCGAACGCTGTCACCGCGCGATGAGCACTGCTCGCTCGAGAATTCCCCAAGCGTGTGATGCAGCGAAGCATTGAATGCGAACGACGGTGTCAACGCATAGCTCACGCCCGCGCCGAAAGTCGGACCCCAGCCGGCTTGACGCCGCGTCGTGACCTCGTCTTCAGCAGTGCTTGTGTAGTGTGCGGTCCGGCGGCTGAATCCGCCTTCCAGGTGCGGATGAAACCGGCGCGTGTCCGTGCGGAACCGGTAGTGTGCAAGCAGATCCAGGTGACCGAGGGTGTAACTGGTGCCTGTTGCATCATCCAGGCTTGCGCCGGACGTCTTCGCGAACGCCATCCAGCGCGAGCCGAAGTCGTATCGGGCTGACAGTTCCATTCCGAGGCCGCTCTGATTTCCGCCTGAACGGCGCGGCGACAATGTTGCGCCGTTCAGGCCTGCGCCGAGTATGACGCCGCTGCGTTCAGCGGCCATCGCAGCCTGGGACAAACCGGCACCAAGGGCCAGCACGGACAGAAGGGCAGATAAGGTCTTCATTGTGATGAGCTCCATGTCAAAGTGATTGGTTCTTGTGAGAGCGATATCAGCGGATGGCGAATCCCAGTACGTGGGGGCCCACCAGCGGCACCGGCATGTGGTCCTCGCAGGCAACCACCCAGGTGAACCCCGCAGCCTCTATCGCCTCGAGGGTGTCGCGGTCGGGCGCGCAACCGTCACCCAGCACCGCCTGGGGGCCGCGCATGATTCGCTGAATGCGTCGCAGCCAGGTTCCTTTGCGTGCCGCAACATGTTCGATAAACACAAAGCGGCCACCAGGTTTCAGCACACGACGGATCTCGGCGAGTGCGGCCGCCGGATTCCCGACGGAGCACAACACCAGGCTGCTGACGACGGCATCCACAGATGCATCGGCAACCGGCAGGGACTCGGCGACGCCATCGACGATCAAAGCGTCGATACCGCGGCGTGCAGCTTCCGCCTGCAGGTAAGCGTGGGAAAAGATGTTGGGCTCCACGCCAGTCCAGCGTGCAGCGCGGCTCAGGTAGGCCAGGTTCGCGCCCGAGCCGGGCCCGATTTCCAGGACTTCCCCCGTGAGTCCGCCAAGCAGCCCCTGTTTCGCGCTGTGAATCGCGTTCTCGTAACGCGCGTTGCCTTGCGCCAGAGCCCAGGCATGCAGCCGCCGATACCACGGAAACCTGCGCAGAGGCGAGGCAGATGGGGTAGCAGTAAAGCCACAGGTCAGATGAGTGCAGGTCATTTCGGTTCTCCTTCGGACGTTAGATATGACTTATGGTCTATATATGACTAGTAGTCACAACTGGTGAAAAAAGAGGGGCTCTCCGCCCCGTGCTTCACGATTCGGACGGGCCTCAGGCCGCGTCCGCGCCGCTCTCCCTGATCTTGTGCTGATACATCATTCCGGCCAGCATGAAATCGGTCATGTCACTCAGAAACCTCTCGTCCGGAGCATTTTCGAAGCAGCCGCTCCAGATCATCAGAATCAGGCCGTTGATCATGGCCTGGGGACCAAGAAATGCCTGCTCCAGTGGTTGACGCCTGAACACGCCCTGCTTCATCCCTTCCTCCAGAACCCCGGCCAAGAGGCCATCCTGCTCCGCATTGAATTCGTCAAACGCCTTCTTCAAGCCGGCGCTCATGGTGCGCCGAAAGTTTTCACGCGACGTGTATTCCACAACCGCCTGGTATTCCCGTCGGCCCCAGTAGTGCTTCCAGAACACCCGCACGATGGCCCGCACGCTGCCGATCAGGTCCAGAGTCGAATCGACACCCTTGAGGTCCTGCAGGACACCCCGGTGAAACTCCAGTGCGAGGCGACCGTAAATTTCCTCCTTGCTCGCGAAGTGCTTGTAGACCGTGCCTTTTCCGACCTCGGCTGCTTCCGCGATCTGCTCAACGGTGACCGACATCCAGCTGTCCCCGTTCAGCAATGGCAAGGCAGCTTCCAGGATCTCGCGTTCGCGACGCTGGAATTCACGCTGCCGACGATTCTCAGTGCCCATGACCCGCTATCCGTGACTAGACTGGCGGTCACAATAAATACTATTGGTCACAGTGTCAACCCTTTCGTGGACGAGGGACGGAGCCGCTCACTGCGTCCGGGGCCACGGACCTGACCGCACCTTCAAACCAGGCCGAGCTCGATGCCCCTTAATACAGCGCGCACACGGTCCCGCACTCCGAGTTTCGAAAGGACACTGGATACCTGGTTCTTCACCGTGCCTTCACTCTTGCCCAACGCACCCGCAATCTCACGATTGCTCAATCCAGCCGCCATCATGTGCAGGATTTCCCGCTCGCTCTCTGTCAGGGGGTCGGGAAGGTCCAGGCTGTCGAACTCATTGGGCATATCCCGCACGCCATCGATGACGCGTTCGGTGATGGCAGGACGAATCACGGACCCACCGGTCGCCACGCGACGAATGTCCTCCGTAAGTCGATCAAGCGATATGTCCTTGAGAAGAAATCCGCGCGCGCCGGCGCGAATACCCCTCAGCAGCGCTTCATCGTCGTCGAAGGTGGTCAGCAGGATGGTGGGAGGCAGCGTGCCTCGTTCCTGGAGGCGTGCCAGCAGGTCTATGCCGGATCCGCCCGGCATCCGCACGTCGAGCAGAACCACGTCCGGCCTCTCCGATTCGATGACGATGAGAGCTTCGGCGGCGTTGCCCGCTTCAGCGACCACGCGGATGTCGGGTGCCAGAGCCAGCAGGCCTGCGATACCGCTGCGCACCAGAGTCTGGTCGTCTACCAGGACAACGCGAATCATGGTTCATTCCGCTGTTGCGGCAGCCAGATGCTGATCCGGAACCCTCTGCCCGAACCGCTTTCGATCTTGAGTGTGCCGCCACAGGCATCGACCCTCTCACGCATACCGCGCAGACCGTGGCCGTGGACCACCCGATCCGGCGCGCGCCCGTCATCCTCCACATCGACGCGTATTCCTGCACCTTCACGTTGCAGGACGACAGAGAGATTTCGCGCGTCCGCATGGCGCATCGCATTGGACAACGCTTCCTGCACACACCGGAACACGACATTGGCGAGCGCAGAATCCGTGATCGCAAAATCAGGTTCACAAACGAAATGCACATCCAGCGTGGGAATCCCCGCACACATCGTGCGCAGACTCTGTTGCAGATCTATTGGCGCCTCGCGGCGCTGCTGGCTCACGGCATCGCGGACCTCCTTCAGCAGGGTGCGCGCGATCTCGCGTGCAGTACGAACGGAGGCAGCCTGCGCTTCAGCCGACTGATGCCCTGCAAGTTCCAGGTGCAGCCCGAGTGCAGTCAGGTGGTGCCCCAGTCCGTCGTGAAGCTCGCGGGCAAGGCGAAGCCTTTCGCCGCTGCGGGCATTCTCGGCCAGCAGCTGCTGTGCCGCGACGAGCTGCGCATTGGTCGCTGTCAAGCGGTCATGGTTTCTGCGCTCCCGCATCGCCAGGTAACCAAGACAGAAGGCGAACGTCTGCCATGCGCCAAACATCAACAGCGATGCGCCCACCTGACCCGCAAGGTTGTTGCCTGACGCCATCGTGACGGCAGCAACTCCTGAATGCGCTGCATCCCCTGCCGGCAAGCCGTTTCCAATCAGAATGAATCCCCATACCATTGCCATGCCCGCGCTCTGCAGCACCAGCCAACCCAGCGCGTGCCGGGTCAGGAAGAGGATCGGGTACTGAGCTGCAAGCACGAGCAGCAGGTCATTGTTGTACAGCAGCCCGATGCACAGCTGTACGAACACCAGCGGCACAACGATCCGACGCAGGCGCTGACGCCCCGATGTCACAACAAGCAGTGCTGCGGTGAAAATCAGGAACATCAGCGACGCGAACGCAATGCCGGCGGAGAACCCTGGTTCGCCAGCCAGGCTGGCGAAAAGGCGGCCGAACAGATCCTGGTTGGCCATGGTGAGTGGCGCGCTGAACGAGTCATCAACCTGCTGATCTCGCAGATGTCCGATGAAGATCGCCGCTACGCCCACTGTGCCTGCGATCTGAAACAGCCCGTTGGGCTGCCGGAAGTGTCGTGCCAGTCGTGACATCCAGTGCTGGAACGGGTTCGTTGAGGGCGGATCGGCACGATCCGCTATTTCGTCAGTGACCATAGAGGCGGCTCTTCCACATACATTCCCCGGGGAGTCGCAGCCAGCCTGCCCTGCGAACGACAGAACCGCATGTGCCGAAAGTCACATGTGACTCCAGTGCTATTCGGCACATTCGCGGCGCCCCGAGATTCATCAAAGTACCGGCTCCTGAACTGATCACACAGTCAGTCCATTACCGGGAGCCATATACCATGAAAAACCACATCGCACTGAACCTTCTGATCGCCATGCTGGGCGCGACGACCATCCCTGTTCATGCCACAACTGCGCCCGAGCGGGTTGTCGTGCAGCTGGGAACATTGGCCATGAGTGAGAGCAGTCTCTATGAGGGCGTGAGCACCGAAAGCAACCTCTTTCCGCTGCTTCTCGTGGATTACGGTCGATTCTATTTTCGCGGCACCGAAGGCGGATACCGGTTCCTGACTCGGGGTTCGACTTCTGTCGCACTTCAGATCGGACTCAACAACGACGGTTATAAGGCTGGCGACAGTGAAGCGATGGAAGGAATGCGCAGTCGGCGCCATACGGTCGAGTCCGGGCTGGCAGTCAGCCATCGGATGAATCCTGGTCGGATCGAGTTGAGGCTGATGCACGACGTCGGAAGCACTCATCACGGATACTCCGCACGCGTTTCCTACGAACATCGTCCGATGATCACAGCCGCAGGTGCCACGTCCTTACTTCTGGCAGGCGACTACTACGACGCGAGCAAGTCCGACTACTACTTCGGTGTCCTTGAGCACGAAGCGACGCCAGACAGGGCCGCACACAGACAAGGCGCTCTGTTCGCGCTCTCTGCCGGTATCCGACAGACGTATCCGATAAGCCACCGGATAACCCTGCTCGGAAGCTTGAGTTACCGCACATTCGATCGCGATGTCCAGCGCAGCCCCATCGTGGGACGAAAGGGTCAGATGCAGACACAGGCCGCGATCCTCTACCGCTTCTAGAAATTCAGACAGTTCAAGGGGAATCCGTCATGAACAAAGAATTCGAATACCGCCCGGTCCGATACTTCGTCAGCGTCTTCGTCGCGACCTTTGTGTTGTGGAGCGCAGGCGCCTACATGAGCTTCGACGAGAACCTGCGGGCGTTCTATATGTTGCCAATGCTTCTCGGGCTGATGGCGCCGTTTCTGGTAGCCGTTGTCATGATCCGGAAAAGCGGCAGAAAAGACCAGATGCAGGACTTTGTCACTCGAATGGTCGACGTAAGGCGCATCAAAGCACGCAACTTCACGCTACTGCTCCTGATCATGCCGCTTTCGGTACTGGCTGCAATCGGGGTTTCCGTGCTGCTGGGGGGTGCAGTTTCTCAGTTCCAGCCAACCGGTACGTTCTCGTTCTCCAGCGGGTTCGTTCCTGTCCTGCTGCTGTTGCTGCTCGCCGCTGCGTTCGAAGAACTGGGCTGGCGAGGATACGGGTTCGAAAGCATTCGTCAGCACCACAGCCTGCTCAGCGCTTCCCTGCTGTTCGGTGTCCTGTGGTCGGCCTGGCACCTGCCGTTGCTCATCGTCCACGGCAGTTATCAGTACGAGATACTCCAGCAGAACCCCTGGTTTGCGCTGAATTTCTTCGTGAGCACGATCGTCATGGGTGTGATCATCAGCTGGGTGTGCGTGGTCAATCGCGGCAGCATTCTCGCAGCAGTTGTCTTCCACTTCGTGATCAACATCTGCCAGGAGTCTCTCAGCATGACGCAGGAAACCAAGGTCATTCAGACCTTCGTCCTGGCCGCGGCTGCACTTTGGATCGTGCTGGCCAATCGCGACCAGTTTTTCCAGGTTCGTCGCCAACGGCATGGGGAGTATGCGTGATGAGCACCAGACTACGACCCATGGCCATATCGATTGTGGCCGCACTCATCGCCGCGATGAATCTCGTCTACGCCGCTGGCATTTTCGGTCAGTTACTCGAATCCGGTCAGGATGCGGCGTTCAGTCAGGTTGCGATTTCCGCGATATCCGCCCAGGCGGGGATAGTGATCATCCTTGCCTGGGTGCTCGCCGATCCGGTGGCGAGGCGGGGTGCGGTCCTGGCAATGGTCGCACCGATGCTGCTTGGGAACGTGCTGTATGGCATGCATATGCATTACTACGCTGACGTTGGCGTCATGCGACTGGCCGCGAATGCGATGATTGCCGTACTGTGTTCGATTGGAGTCTACTGGGCATACCGGCTCGCCTCCCCGGAACCAAACCTGGCAGGCTCGCGCAAAGTCGTCCCGTCCTCCCGTCTGCCGCGTTGCGGCTGCGAGATGGAGAGGGCTGACTGCCGGCCGGTTACGAGCGGGCACAGTGATCGCGTGAATGAGTGCATGCGCAGCACCCCCCAGGCCCTCGTCACTGGCGACTGGTTGGCTTTCGTGAAAAGTAGGCGGGAACCGCGATGATTCGACGAGCAACACCCATGGATCGGGAAGCGATCACAGACCTGTGGCTGCAGGCTTCCATACTTGCGCACAGTTTCCTGCCTCGTGATTTCTGGGTCAGTCGAGCCGAAGACATGAGGTCCGTCTATCTGCCCAACTCCGAAACCTGGGTGAAGATTCAGGACAACACCGTTAAGGGTTTTGCTTCTCTGGTAGACGATCATCTTGCAGCACTGTTCGTTCACCCTTCTGCGCAGGATCGAGGCCTTGGAAGGGAGTTGGTCGATTTTGTACAGGGGAAACGACAATCCCTGTTCCTGAGTGTGTACTCGGAAAACCATCGCGCCGTGTGTTTCTACAGAAGAAGCGGGTTTCACTTGGTGGAGGAACGGCAGGATGCCCACTCGGGACACCTGGAGCTTGTCATGGCGTGGAGTTCAGTGGGTGCGTGATCAACAGCTTCGGGTCAGACAGAAGCGTGTCGCTCGAAAATGCCGCATACGTAATGTTGGCGCAGGTCCATAACTGACGGGATGCAGACGATGGAATCCTACCGGAGACTTTGCACTCAATTCTACGAAGCGGACAAGCCGCATCCGCCAACCGAAACGCTGGAATTCTATCTGCGCCACTGTACTCGCGCGCGAGGTGCAGTCCTCGAGCCGATGTGCGGCTCCGGACGCTTCCTTGTGCCTATCCTTGAGAGAGGCATCGATATTGATGGTGTCGATGGGTCTTCCGCCATGCTCGAAGCGTGCCGGCTACGATGCCGGGACAAGGAACTGTCACCCAACCTGTTCGAACAATCCATAGAACAGATGAGCCTGCCGCGCCAGTACCGTCTTGTCATAGTCCCGGCGTCATCGTTTTGCCTGCTGACAACGCTGCAACAGATTCAGGATGGCATGCGGAGCATTCATTCAGCCATGCTGCCGGGCGCGACGCTGGTCATGGAAATTGATCTTCATATGCACCGGGCGTCCCAATCCTGGCCGTGGAGTGGTCGATGGGTCGATCTTCCGGATAGAGGGAAGATAATAGTCAGCACTCTGGCAGAGTACAGCGCACACGACCGGATCATGCGCAGCGTGAACCGCTACGACCTCATGAAAGACGGCCGGCTTTGCGAAACGGAAATGGAGGAGTTCAATGTCCGGTTCCATGATCGCGACGAGTTTCGAGCGCTACTCGATGGGGCCGGGTTCACCATGATCCGGTGCCTGAAGCCATACAGTGGTAACGATGCAGACGACACGGACGAAAGCGTCGTGTTCGAGTGCCAGAAACCGGTTTCAGCGTAAGGAAAACGTCAACACGGATTGGGCTTCGCGCACCTTGCGGCAGACAACGGACCGGGTGCGCTGTTGTTCGAGCGGCCGATAACAAGCGTTGACAAGGAAAGTATCCTTGCTACAGTAAGGAAATGGCCAAAGTCACAAGCAAGCTCCAGCTGACACTGCCGAAGCGCATTGCCGATCAATTCGGAATCAAGCCCGGCGACGAACTCGAGTTTGTGCCGTGTGGCGACGTCATTCACCTCGTCCCGTCCGGGCGAAAACTCGCGGCACGGTTGAGTCTGGAGGAGCGGTTGCGCCTCTTCGATTTATCGACCGCCAGACAGCGTCAGTACGAAGAGGGGCTACCTGTAAAGGAGCGCTCGGAGGCCAGGCGGGACTGGACGCGGGAGGATCTGTACGATCGTGCCAAGTCTCGTTGACACCAATATTCTGGTCTACCGGTTCGATCCTCGCCACAGCGCCAAACAGCAAGTCGCCGAGAGCGTACTGCGCGAAGGTTTGATCGCAGGCGAACTGGTCATTCCGCATCAGGCGATTGTCGAGTTCGTTGCCGCGGTAACCCGGCCACGCACAGATCTTGAACAGCAACCTCTCGTACCTCTGGAACGTGCCATTGCAGAAGCCGAGGCGATGATGGCCGAATTTCCGGTTCTGTACCCTTCAGCCGAGGTCGTTCGCGCCGCGCTTCACGCGACATCAGCATATCGGCTGTCCTGGTTCGATGCGCACCTCTGGGCTTACGCAGAAACGCACGCCATCCCGGAGATCCTCTCGGAAGATTTCGAACACGGCCGCCACTATGGTCGTGTGCGGGCCGTCGATCCGTTCCTGATCGCAGCTGGCCGCATCAATGAACTGCCACCGCTATATGCATCCTGAGGCAGCCGGGACGACGGCGGCAACGTCACCTTTACCGAACAGCGCCCCATAACCGAACAGCGCCCGACTCAATCCTCTCCCTGATCCCGCGGCCGTGTCAGATAAGCCGTCAGCGCTCGAAGATCTTCATCGCTAACCTCGGTGGGACGAAAGAACGGCATGGAGCCCAAACCCTGGCGCACGACGGCTTCAATGTATGCAGCCGGCAGGTCGGTGCGCTCGTGCAGCACGGCCGGCAGCGCGCCGCGATAACGCTCCGCCAGCACCTGAGTGCCCGGCATCGCCGGCAGGAACAGCGGGCCGAACACTTCATCGGGAACCGCATCGTGACAGGACGCGCAGCGATTGATGTAGACCGCCTGCCCGCGACGCAGCAGCGGATCGGACAACGACGGCTCCAGATCCTCGGGCAGCGCCACCCAGGCCGAATCGTCCGATGAGGCAGTCTGGGCGAACACCGTGGTCACACCACAAGCCATACCGCAGACGGCCGCGAACGCGACGATGCACCCTGCGGTAAAACTTTGCGCACTCACACCCTGCCCCCGCGCAGATGGCGTGGCCAGATGCCATAGCGACCAGCCGACAGGATCCCGTTCGGATCAAGGGCATCCTTGAGCGTCTCGTTCAGTCGCATCAGTGCGTGATCGTTGAACGAATAGGTCTCCATAAGTTCATCCATGAACGCGGCATGAGCTCTGTATATTCCCCAGCCGTGCTCGCCCGAGACTTCAATCAGTCGCCTGTAGAGCGCTCGGGCACGGGCGTTCTCTTCGCGGTTCTGCGACAGACTGATGCCCTGAAACATGATGAAGGCGCGCGTGTGGTAGGTCATCGCAAAACCCAGTTGCGGCGGAATGCCGGCATCGCGATATTCACGCATATACACGCGGTGGGCGCGCAGCAGCGCTTCGCCGGAATGCGGCACCATGGGTGAAGCATCGACGTGGCCCATCGTACCGGCCTGGCTCGTGAATATGCTGAGGCTGGGCACCCCGAACGCGGCTGCGTCGCCGAGGCGACGAATCTGATCTTCGCTGAGCGGAAAATGTATGGCCTCACCGTCCGTGAACTCGATGTCGGCGATGCTGCCCAGCCGAGCCTTCACGTACTCCCACTGCGCCTGCATGACCGACATGGGTCCGAAGAAACGCAGCTCCGTCTGCCAGAAGTGCGTGCCCTGCGACGCGGCGTAGGCATCCCACTCCGCGGCCGTACCGCCGTTCGGGCGATCGAGCAGCGCCGACTTGCGCTCGTCGATGGCGCCTTCAAACACGGGACTGTTCAGCGAGAACAGGCAGTTCACGATGCCGGTGTACTGCAGATGCGACAGTTCACGCACCAGTGGGATGATGTCGTCGTGCCGGCGCGCGCGTATTAAACCGGTGATTGACGCTTCAGGCTCCGGCATCAGCCAGAAGCCCATCTTGGTGACAATGCCGAAATTGGATTGCGCGAACAGGCCGTCCGCCTGCGGCCCGGCACCGTATGGAAACGCCTGCCAGTTCGCACCGGAACCCGGCATCGCGCCGAGCCCCGTGCGTACCAGGTCCCCGTTACCGAGTACGACTTCCATGCCGCAGTGCGCGCCAAAGTGATCACGGTAGGGCAACGGAGTGCGCCCTGCGCCACGCTCCAGCGCATTGCCGATCAGACTGCCCCAGCCGGGATCAGGCGGATCGATCCACAAGCGGCAACCTCGTTCACGTATGTCGCGGTACAGATCGAAGTAACTGACACCCGGCTCCACCAGCGCATAGGCCATGTCCTCATTCACATCCAGGATGCGATTCATGCGCTTGAGATCGACGACCACACTGCCCGAATACACGGGCGCGGAACCGCCGTAGGCGAGATTGCGGCCGGTGGAGATCGCGTACAGCGGGATCGCATATTGATTTGCGATCTGCACGATGCGCTGAACCTGCTCAACCGTGGTCGGCGCTACGGCGGCGGAAGCGGTCTTCTCCTCATCCTCACCGCGCAGCGGCGAAAATGCGTCGCGGTAGGTGTTCATCGTGTCACTATCGGTGAACACCCAGTCGGCACCGACGACATCCGCGAACGCCGCGAGTGCGGCATCAAAGTCGGCCTGGCTGACTCCCGGTGGTGTGGCCAAGAACGGATCCCCCTGTTCGTCTTCGACTTACAGCACGCGGAAGAACCGGATGATGACGCCGTTCGGATACCGCTCACCTGTGGCGACAAAAATCGAGCGCATGAGCCACTCAAGCTCCGGCGCCGCGGTTTCGAACGTCGGTACGGCACGGAAATAGACTTCCGAAGGATCGACTTCCACACCTGCGTTGAGGCGCGCCATCACTTCGGGTGACGCGTGCCGGATGCCGATGTTCGAAACGTATATCAGGTGCCCGTCCTCGGTCTGCAGCGTATAACGGGCATCGATGTTCGTGAACCCGTCTTCGCGAAT
>JBJHBW010000037.1:0-16427 GCA_050485685.1 Gammaproteobacteria bacterium | reverse complement strand
GACGACGCCATGCAGCGTTTGCTGGCCAGGCGGGGCGACGATCCGGAGATCGCTTTTCTCGTCACCCTGGGCCTCAATCACGAGCGCCAGCATCAGGAACTGATGCTGACTGACATCAAGCATGTGCTGTCGGTGAATCCGTTGGGCCCGGCCTATCGCGCAGATCTTGCAAGACCACCTCCCGGTGACGTCTGCCATCTGCAGTTCATTGCGCAACGTGGCGGCGAGCGTGAAATCGGCGCCAGCGGCGACTCGTTCTGTTTCGATAACGAGACACCCAGACACCGGGTGCTGGTCGAAGATCACGCCCTGGCCAGCCGCCCGGTCACGAATCTTGAATACCGACAGTTCATCGACTCTGGTGGCTACCGCGACCCTGCGCTGTGGCTGTCCGACGGTTGGGCGCGGGTGAATGAGGCGGGCTGGAACCGGCCACTTTACTGGTCGCCAGACCTGGAACGCGAATTCACGCTGGGCGGGTGGCGCGACATCGACCCGCACGCGCCGGTCGCGCATGTGAGTTTCTACGAGGCCGACGCGTTCGCGACCTGGGCGGGTGCACGGCTGCCCACGGAAGCGGAGTGGGAACTCGCGGCCGCGCAACAGGCAGTCGAAGGCAATCTGCTGGAAAGCGGTTACCTGCATCCTGCGGCCACCGCTGCCCCGTTTGCAAAGTTCGCCCAGTTGTACGGTGACGTCTGGGAATGGACCGCGTCCAGCTACCGCCCATATCCGGGCTTCCAACCGCTGGCGGGTTCGCTGGGCGAATACAACGGGAAGTTCATGTGCAACCAGATGGTCGTCAGAGGCGGTTCCTGTGTCAGCGCCGCGGACCATATCCGCGCGACCTACCGCAGCTTCTTCTATCCGCACGACCGCTGGCAGTTTCTCGGCTTCAGGCTGGCGAAGGACACCGATGTCTGAAACCACGATGACGCTGGCCACCGCGAACGAGACCGCGCCCGCACTCGCCGACGATGCCGCCGAAGTGCTCGCCGGCCTGACCGCAGCGCAGAAGCGTATCTCACCAAAGTATTTCTACGATCGGCGCGGCTCGGAGCTGTTCGATGAGATCTGCGAACTGCCGGAGTATTACCCCACGCGTACGGAGCTTGCGATCATGCGCAGGCACCTGTCCGAGATTGCCGAGCTGGTAGGGCCGCAGGCCGCGGTGATCGAACTCGGCGCCGGCTCCAGCCTGAAGATTCGCCAGCTGCTGGACCACCTGATTCAGCCGGCCGCCTATGTGCCAGTGGATATATCGGGCCAGTATCTGGCGGCTCAGGCAGATGCGCTGGCAGGCGACTATCCCGACCTGCAGATCCGACCCGTGCTCGCCGACTTCACGCGTCCTTTCGATCTGCCCAGCCATCCCGTCACACCACGACGCAACCTGGTGTTCTTTCCGGGTTCGACGATAGGCAACTTCTCACGCGCGCAGGCCCGCGAACTGCTTGACGTGATGCGCATCGAAGCGGGCGAGGACGGCTGCGTGCTGATCGGCGTGGATCTGAAAAAGGATGCCGGCATTCTGCGCGCCGCCTATAACGACAGCAGCGGCGTAACGGCCAAGTTCAATCTCAATGTGCTGCGCAGACTGAACCGTGAACTCGGCGCCGACTTCGACCTCGACGCGTTCCGGCACGAAGCGGTATGGGACGAGCAGGAAGGCCGCATCGAAATGCGCCTGATCAGCAAACAGGACCAGCGCATCCGGATTGCGGGCACCGCGATCGACTTTCGCGCCGGCGAATTCATCGTCACCGAACACTCACACAAGTACGCGCTGGATGAATTCCGCGCCTTGGCGGCCACGGCGGGACTGGATGCGCCTCATGTCTGGCTGGACGAGCGGCAGCTGTTCAGCGTGCACTATCTGGTGCCGCGTCGCTCCTGACCAAGCAGCACGTAGGCATCCAGCAGTTCGTAGCAGAACACCAGCTCACGTCGATCCGGGAGCCAGGCGGCCTGCGGCTCGCCGCAACTGCGCATCACGAACGTCGCCGGTTCGCTCAACGCGACCAGTTCGTTAAAGACGGCGAATGTACGTTCGATGAAGCCGTCGGCCTGAATGGCATCGAGCATGCGCTGGCTGGCGCGCGACGGTGGAGATTCAATCCTGCGCTCGAAGGTGGCACCCGGAGGATCGCCGTCCCGGCGGGCAAAGTTGGCCAGCAGCCAGTCCATCGCATAAGCCGCGCTGTCGAACTCCGCACGACAGCCGTGCGCACGATAAGTCGGCATGTCGAGCAGGGCAGGCAGCTCTGCAAAACGCTCCGGGTCGCTGCCAAAGAGCAGACAGGCCACGGTCGAGAACCGCTGCACCGTCAACGCATGGCTGCTCCAGTAGGGAATGCCCTGCCCGAGTTCGGACTGACGCCGCCAGGCGATTTCGAAAGCATCGGCCGTGTTGATCGCAACCCTGAGCAGCTTGTCCGCGCCGGCCGGGGGAACGCTGACGGGGCGAATCAGCATCATGGCGGCGATGTAATCGGCCGCCATTTCTTCCGGCCCCAGCACCGGAATACGCTTTTCCTGGATGACGACGTGGGCGAGTTCATGCATCAGCACGAACTGCGCGTTCGCGGCCACCCATTCCTCCAGGGTGCCGGGGTTGAACTGTCCGGCTGTGCCTGCAGGCTGGGCATGCGCCGTACCGACACAGGCAGCCACCAGTAGGATTGGCCAGATCACCAGTTGCCGGGTCCGCGCATACATAGCACGGTGATTGTAGTGGCCCGGAGCTGACGACAGAAGCGCGCCGTGGGGCCGGCGCGCGGCCTCAGGTCGCGGCCAGCGGTGCGTCCCTTTCACCGCGCGCGTCGGTGAGTCCGACCCTGCGCAGAATACGCCGGCCGAACCGTTCCCAGACGCGCTCGTGAAGAAAGTAGGCGACGGTGTTCACCATGGGCTCGATCAGTGCGACGGCACCACCGAGCAGCGGGTTGCCTGTCATCACGTATACCACCGTGAACGCCACCGCCATGTGCAGCACCGCGAACGTCAATGTCTTCAGAGGAACCATCGGACCCTTCCCTTCCACGCCGGGTTTCCTGTCAATGGGTACATGATAGTCGCGCTGTATATTTTATTCAGAGGAATATTTAGATCATTTTATTCGTTAATTTAGATGATATGCACCTCCCCGGAAACCACCTGTGACACCCCGAAGCGCACAGCGCTGGCTCTCGGGCGTAGAATCCGCTGGCTGTGAGATTCCGCGACAACAAACAACCACAACGGAGTAACACCATGCCTGCAGGTACGACCGCACCGTTCGCGCCCCGCTGTCCGTCGCCACCGTCGTGGCTTGCCAGGCTCGCCATCGTGCTCGCCTGCCTGTTCGCATTACCGGTCCCTGCACTGGCGCAGCCCGGAAGCGCCGCGCAGTCCGATGGCGTCAACACAGCCATCGTGCCGGCGCTTGCGCCGTTCTTCCGGGCCCGCCACGAGCAGAATCTCGAAGTCGCCCGCCAGGGTGATATCGAACTGCTGCTGATGGGTGACTCCATCACCGATTTCTGGCGCAACGCGGAAGGTCCATTCGCAGGTCGCAGCGTGCTGGAGGAGTACTTCGGGCACTGGAAGATCGCCAACTTCGGCATCGCCGGCGACACCACGCAGGGCGTGCTGTACCGGTTGCAGAATGGCGAGGGCGAAGGTTTCTCGCCGCGCGCCGTGATGCTGATGATCGGCACCAACAACACCGGTCGCAACACGGCGGAGGAGATCGCCGAAGGCATAGGCGCGGTGGTGCTGGAGCTTCGGCAACGATTCCCGAACGCGAGGATTCTGCTGCTGGGCATATTTCCAAGAGCCGCGGCCGATCACCCGGTGCGCGCGACGATAGCCGAAATCAATCAGCGCATTTCGGCGCTGCATGACGGCGAGTACGTTCACTTTCTCGATATCGGCGAAGCCTTTCTCGACGACCAGGGCAACATTCCTGCTTCGGTCATGAGCGATGCCCTGCATCCGTCCACCGAGGGCTACCGGATCTGGGCACGCGAGGTGCAGGCGCTGCTGACGCAACTGATGAGCGTGGAATGGACCACTGCCGAGGATCACGCTCACATGATGCAGCAGCTGGGCATCCGCACGCTGCGCCCCGGCCGCAACAGCCGCGACGATGCACCGAACGCCGCGAACTATGACGAGGCGCTCGCCAATCCCTATCCCGACTGGCCCGATCTGCTGGTCACCGACGATGGCCGGCCGGTCACCAGTGGTGACGACTGGTGGAACGAGCGGCGCCCTGAGATCGTCGAGGGATTCGAGCGCGAAGTCTATGGACGAATTCCGGGCAACGTACCGGCAGTGACCTGGACCGTGGAAGCCTCCGAATCCGGCACCCTGGCCGGCATACCGGTGCGCGGCCAGCGCATTCTCGGTCATGTCGATAACAGCGGCTTTCCGCTGATCGATGTGACGATTGAACTCACTGTGGTGCTGCCGGCGGACACGGATGGCCCGGTACCGCTAATGATGATGTTCCGCGGCGGTTCCCTGGCTGAAGCGGTTGGCAATGCCGAGCCGCGCCGCCTGGGTCCGCCGGGCAGCAGTCCACCGGCCAGCGATCCGCCGGGCACCGAACAGCTGATCGCAGCCGGCTGGGGCTTCGCATTTCTGAATCCGACCAGCGTGCAGCCGGACAACGGCGCAGGACTCACACGCGGCATCATCGGCCTGACCAACGCAGGACAGCCACGCAAGCCCGATGACTGGGGTGCGCTGCGCGCTTGGTCGTGGGGTGCGGCACGGGCGCTGGATCATCTTCAGACCCTGCCGGCCGTGGATGCGCAGCGTGTGGGCATCGAGGGCGTATCGCGCTATGGCAAGGCGGCGTTGGTAACCATGGCGTTCGAACCGCGCTTCGCGGTCGGCTTCATTGGCTCGTCGGGTGCCGGCGGCGTCGCCCCTTACCGTCGCGATTTCGGCGAGTCGGTAGAGAACCTCACCGGCACCGGGGGTTATCACTGGATGGCGGGCAACTTTCTCAAGTACGGTGCCGAGGAAGCCGATTTCGGCCGCATGGACGCGAATGATCTGCCGGTGGATTCCCACGGTCTGCTCGCCTTGAGCGCTCCGCGCGCGACTTTCGTCAGCTACGGCGTGCCCGAACACGGCGACGCCCTGTGGCTGGATCAGCAGGGCAGCTACATGGCCACCGTCGCGGCCGGCAGCGTCTACAGGCTGCTGGGTGCAGGTGCAGGTGCAGGTGCAGGTGCAGGTGCAGGTGCAGGTGCAGGTGCAGGTGCAGGCCAGCATTATCAGGAGGCGCGTCTGCCTCCCGTCAACGAGAGCCTGCTCGACGGACGCCTGGCATGGCGCCAGCATGATGGCGGCCACACCACCGGACCGAACTGGCGCTACTTCATTCCCTGGGCGGAACGCGAACTGCAGACCCAGGGTGCTGTGTCAGGCCAGTAACCGCTCCGCGGTGCGCACGACAATCTGCGGCAGCGCGTCGATGTCCTCCGGGCGGGTACGGAAATTGACGATGCAGGCCCTGAGGTATTGCCTGCCGTCGATGACCGCGTTCGATACATAGCAGTCACCTTCTGCCTGAAGCGCGGCGATCAGCCGCGAGTTCAGGCGGTCTGCATCTTCGTCGGACAGTTGCGGCGTCCCGTCCCTGCTCTCCGGCAGATAGCGAAACGTGGTGATGCTCAGATGCTGCGAGCCGAGCTGCAGGCCGGCCGTCTCACGGATGCGCTCGGCCAGTCGCCGTGACAGCGCGATGTTGCCGCGAATCATCCGCTCGTAGCCCGCCCGCCCGAGATGGCGCAGTCCCAGCCAGACCTTCAGTGCACGGAAGCCGCGCGAATTCTGAACCCCGTACTCGTAATAGTTCAGGCCTCCGTCACCCAGGCCATCACCGCGTGACTCATCGAAGTGATAATACTTCGGGCGATAGCTGAAGGCCCTGTGCAGCGCTCCGGGATCGCGAACCAGCGTGCAGCCGGCCTCCAGCGGCGCAAACAGCCACTTGTGCGGATCCAGTGCCACCGAGTCCGCCCGCGCCAGCGCCTTGAGGTCACTGTCGGCCTCGGGCAGCATCGCGGCCGGCGCGCCATAGGCGCCATCCACATGAAACCAGACCTGCTGCCGTGCACACACGTCGGCAATCGCATTCAGTGGATCGACGGCGCCGGTGCTGACGCTGCCGGCAGTGCCCACGACCAGGACCGGCAGGCAGCCGGCCGCGCGATCCTCGGCAATCGCGGTTTCCAGTGCATCCGTGCGAAGTCGTTGCTCACCGTCCGTATCTATCCAGCGAATGGCCGTCGTTCCCATACCGGTCAGATCCGTCGCCTTCTCAAGCCAGGTATGCGTCTCGCGTGATGCATAGGCGGTCAGTCGGCGCGGATCGGCATCAAGGCCCTGCTCACGAATATTCCACGGCACCGCAGCGCGGCGTGCGGCCACGAACGCGAGAAAGTTCGCCATGTTGCCGCCGCTGGTCATCAGCCCTCCACACGGCACGGGAAATCCGATCATTTCGGCAATCCAGCGCACGGTCTGGGCTTCGATTTCGCTGGCGACCGGGGACAGATCCCACTTCCCGACATTCGGATTCATTGCCGACGCCAACAGATCGGCAAGCGCACCCACGGGCGTGGCCGATGATGTGATGTAGCCGAGAAACCGCGGATGACCATTGTGCAGCGCATGGTCACGCACCAGCGGCAGCACCGAATCGAAAAGCGCTCGCGGATCCTGGCCGTGTTCCGGCAGCGGAGCATCCGCGCCGACAAGTGCACGAATGTCGGCGACCGTCTCGCCGGTGGAAACCGGCCGGTCACGCAATGTCTCGTAGAAGCGGGCGAGTTCGTCGACCAGCCAGTGCCCTATGGCACGAAACTCGTCTGCATCCAGGTCGGGTGAGCGTGCAGCTGCCGGCCGGTCAGTGGAGGTATAACGACTCGTCATATTCCTCGCCCCCTGTTCGTCGCCCCCGTGATCGGAACGTTTCCCGGTGCCGAGCGCGATCATGCCACAACCTTTGCGTCAGAAGCGTTTTCTGCCACGGGCTCCCCGTGTGGTTACAATCCCTCACACGAGAGTGCAGACAAGGGCGCAGCCAGGGGGAGATTCATCGATGGCATCGTCACCGTCCGCCGGCGGCAGGTCCAGGCCCGGCCTGCCCATGATCTGTATTGCGATCTGCCTCGCTGTTCCGCTGAACGTTGGCAGTCAGCCCGGCGACCCCGAGTGGACGCCACCACGCACACCTTGGGGCGATCCCGACCTGACCGGCACCTGGCCTATCGATCATCTGAACGGCACGCCACTGCAGCGTCCGGCAGAGTTCGGAGAACGCAGGTACCTGACCGACGAGGAGTTCGCCGAACGCGAACAGCAGCTCGCCCTGCTGAACGCACGCTACGACAACGAGATCGAAGGCAGCCGCATGGGTATCGGGCACTGGGCCGAGCTCGGGGAGCCGAACCGGCTGACGTCGCTGGTCATGGATCCCGCGAACGGGCGCCTGCCGCCGATGACCGCGGAAGGCGAGCGGATGGCGGCGCAGATGAGCAGCACCTGGGACGACAGGCACTTCGATGGCATCGACGACTTCAACGCGCTGGAGCGCTGCATCACACGCGGCATGCCGGCTTCCATGTTCCCGTTCATGTACAACAGCGGCATGCAGATCCTGCAGGCACCCGGCTATGTCGTCCTGCGGCTGGAGCTGATTCACGAAACGCGGATCATTCCGGTGGACGGCCGCCCGCCACTGCCGGACGAGATGCGCCACTGGCTGGGAGAATCCCGCGGCCACTGGGACGGCGACACGCTGGTGGTGGAGACGACCAACTTCAATGGCCGCACGCCGATGACGATTGTGGGACCAAGCGGAAACCGCTACCCGACCAGTGAGTCGCTGCGCATCGTCGAGCGCATGACGCGCGTGGCCGACAATACTATCCACTACGAAGTCACGGTCGAGGACCCGGTCGTGCTGACCGCGCCATGGACAGCCGCATTCCCTTGGCAGAACAACCCGGACTACTACCTTTTCGAGTATGCCTGTCACGAAGGCAATGAAGCGATCCGGCTCGTAATCGGCGGCTCGCGTGCCGAGCGGGCGGGCGCGACACCATAGGACAGCGCAAGAGGATGCACCCATGTCCAGGCGCTACGAAGACATTCTGCAGACCATAGGCCGCACACCGGTCGTACGCATCAGCCGCCTCGGCCCTTCACATGTGAATCTGTATGCCAAGCTCGAGGCATTCAACCCCATGGGCTCGGTAAAAGACCGACTCGCCCTGGGCGTGATCGAAGATGCCGAACGCCGCGGGCTGTTGCGGCCCGGCCAGACCGTAATCGAAGCCACCAGCGGCAATACGGGCATAGGGCTGGCCATGGTCTGCGCACGCAAAGGCTATCCGCTGGTCGTGACCATGGCCGAAAACTTCAGTGTGGAGCGACGTCGCCTGATGCGTTTTCTCGGCGCGAAGGTCGTGCTGACACCGGCCTCGGAGAAAGGCACCGGCATGCTCGCCAAGGCCGTAGAGCTGGCCGAGACCCATGGCTGGTTTCTCTGCCGACAGTTTGAGAACGAGGCGAATGCGAACGTCCATTCGGAAACCACGGCCGAAGAGATTCTCAATGACTTCCCGGATGTGGAGCTCGACTACTTCGTCACAGGCAGCGGGACGGGCGGCACGCTGAAGGGCGTCAGCCGGGTGCTGCGCAACCGCAGCCCCGCGACCCGGATCATCGTGTGCGAGCCGGACAATTCGCCGGTGCTGTCCAGCGGCATCAGGCAGGCGCGCGACGACACCGGCACACCCGCCGGCAGCCATCCGACCTTCCGACCCCACCTGATGCAGGGATGGTCGCCGGACTTCATCCCGAAACTGACCGAAGACGTCATCGATGCCGGGCTGATTGATCGCGTCGTCCTCGTCGCCGGCACCGACGCACTGCGCCTGGCGCAGGAACTGGCCCGCCGCGAAGGGATCTTCTGCGGCATTTCCGGCGGTGCAACACTTGCAGGTGCTCTGCAGATTGCAGCTGAAGCGGAGCCTGGCGCGAACATATTGTTCATGGTGCCCGATACCGGCGAGCGCTATCTGAGCACGCCGCTGTTCGCCGACATTGCGGCTGACATGAACGAAGATGAGATGGCGATTTCACGCTCCACGCCGCTGTGCCGGTTCGATGCGCCGACACCGGCCGCGCCGCCGCCGGAATCGGCGCCGGAATCGGCGCCGGGCGCATCGCCGGCAGACGCGGCCGCGTTTGTCGACGAACTGCTGTCCGACTCGGCTCAGCCCTGTGTCATGTTTGCTCTGGAGTGGTGCGAGTTCTGCTGGTCGGTCAGAAAAATGTTCGCCGCCTTCGGCATCCGCTGCCGCTATATCGACCTGGACTCCGTCGAATATCAGGCCGATGACCGGGGCGGGCAGATCCGCGCAGCGGTGAATGCCCGCACCGGCTGGCGCACGATTCCGCAGATCTTCGTCGGCGGCGAGTTCGTGGGCGGCTGCACCGATGTATTCGACGCCTGGCGCGCCGGAACGCTGCAGGCGCTGCTGGAAAAGCACGGCGTGCCGTGCAATCGCAGCGTTGACGCCGATCCGTACTCGTTCCTGCCATCCTGGCTGCATCCACGCTGAACGCGACCGCAACCGGGTCGCCGGTCGTGACCGCCAACAGCGGGCTGCATTGAGCCGGCATGACGCATATCATCGGATTCATGAACCGCAACACAACAAGAACATGACTGACGGCAAGACGTATCCGGTCAACCCGAAGCTGGCGAGCAAAGCGTGGATCGATGGCGATCGTTACGAATCCCTGTACCGCCGCTCTGTTGAGGAACCCGAAGCCTTCTGGCGCGATCAGGCCGCACGGCTGGAGTGGATCACACCGTTCACGCAGGTCAGGGACGTCTCGTACGACGCCGATGACCTGCACATTCGATGGTTTGCAGACGGCGAGCTGAATGTCAGCGTGAACTGTCTCGATCGCCATCTGGGCGGGCGCGCGGACCAGACCGCCATCATCTGGGAAGGCGATGATCCGGAGGAAGACGAGCGGATCAGCTACCGCGATCTTCATGAGCGCGTGTGCCGCCTGGGCAACGCGCTGCGTCACCTGGGCGTGCGCAAGGGTGATCGCGTGACCATCTATCTGCCGATGATCCCGGAAGCTGCGATCGCGATGCTGGCGTGTGCCCGTATTGGCGCGGTGCATTCCGTGGTGTTTGGCGGCTTTTCGCCCGAAGCGCTGCGCGGGCGCATCGAGGACTGTGGCTCCACGGTCGTGATCACCGCCGATGAAGGCCTGCGCGGCGGTCGCAAGGTGCCGCTGAAGGCCAACGTGGATGAAGCGCTGGCGCGCGTGTCCGGCACCGAGGTCGAGCATGTCGTGGTCGTGAGGCGCACCGGCGGCGAGATCGCGTGGCACGACGGACGCGATCACTGGTACGAGGACATTACCGAGACCGTGTCCGAAGTGTGCAAGCCGGAAGTCATGAATGCAGAGGATCCGCTGTTCATACTCTACACCTCAGGCTCCACCGGGCGGCCGAAGGGCGTGCTGCACACCACCGCCGGCTATCTGCTGCACGCGTCGCTGACGCATCAGTACGTATTCGATTATCACGACGGCGACATCTACTGGTGCACGGCGGATGTGGGCTGGGTTACCGGCCACAGCTACATCGTTTACGGACCGCTGGCGAACGGCGCCACGACGCTGATGTTCGAAGGCGTACCCAACTTTCCCGATTCCAGCCGTTTCTGGCAGGTCATAGACAAGCACGACGTCAATATCTTCTATACCGCGCCGACCGCGATACGAGCACTGATGCGCGAAGGCGCCGAGCCGGTACAACGCTGCTCGCGGCGCAGCCTGAAGATACTCGGCACCGTCGGTGAACCCATCAACCCCGAGGCCTGGGAGTGGTACTACCGTGTGGTGGGCGATGAGCGCTGCCCGGTAGTAGACACCTGGTGGCAGACCGAGACCGGCGGCATACTGATCACGCCGCTGCCCGGCGCCACACCTCTGAAACCGGGTTCGGCGACGAAGCCGTTCTTCGGCGTCAAGCCCGCGATCGTCGACGCGGAAGGCCACATTCTCGACGGCGAAGCCAGCGGCAACCTCGTGATTCTTGAAAGCTGGCCCGGGCAGATGCGCACCGTCTACGGCGACCACCAGCGTTTCATAGACACCTATTTCAGTCAGTTCCCGGGTCGATACTTCACCGGTGACGGCGCACGCCGCGACGCCGACGGCTACTACTGGATTACCGGACGCGTTGACGATGTCATCAACGTGTCAGGCCACCGGCTGGGCACCGCGGAGATCGAAAGCGCGCTGGTCGCGCATCCGAAAGTTGCCGAAGCCGCTGTGGTCGGTTGCCCGCATGAGGTCAAGGGCCAGGGCATTTACGCCTACGTCACACTGGTGATGGGCGAACATCCGTCAGACGAACTGCGCGATGAGCTGCGCAACTGGGTGCGGCGCGAGATCGGCCCGATCGCCAACCCCGATTACCTGCAGTGGGCGCCGGGTCTGCCCAAGACCCGTTCCGGCAAGATCATGCGTCGCATCCTGCGCAAGGTGGCCGCAAACGAATTCTCGGATCTCGGCGATACCTCCACACTCGCCGATCCCGGCGTTGTCGACGACCTGATCGCGCACCGCATGAATCGCTGATCTTGCATCGAAGCCGCCGCATCCTGTTTCTGCAGGTTGCAAGGCGGCGCGCATCGAAGCATTCTTACGCCACGACGCCACGTCGGCGTCGGTTCGGAGCTTGGTAATGTTGGAACTGAACGTAGGAATACTGGACCGCACCATTCGCATCCTCGTCGGATCGGTGCTCGTCAGTCTGGTCTTTTTCGGCCCGCAGACGGCCTGGGGATGGATAGGCCTGTTGCCGATGGCAACCGGATTCGCGGGAATATGCCCCGGCTACTCACTGCTGGGCATGAACACCTGCTCGAAGAAGGCGTGACACGCGGCTGATCACGTCCTCGTCCGGCGAACCTGCAGCGCCGTCGGGCAACCCATGGCAGACAGAATACGGGCAGACGGAATACGGCAGGAGCCTGTAGCAGGCTTCTGCCGGCGCCCTATTCAGGTCTGAAGTCCGGCGGTGCTTCCGAGCCGTCGCCGAAGAAGAATTTCTCCATTTCGGTCTCGAGGAATTTGCGCGCCTTCGGCTCGATAGGCGTCAGCCGGTATTCGTTGATCAGCATGGTCTGATGGCCCAGCCATCGCTGCCACGCGCGCTTTGAAACATTGTCGAAAATACGCTGCCCAAGCTCGCCCGGATACGGCGGCCTGTCCAGACCCTCTGCCTCGGTGCCCAGCAGCACACACTGAACCATTCGTGTCACGGATTCCTTCCCTCTGCTTTTCCGGCCGGCGACGCAGGCGCGGCCGTTGAAATGTTCCCGGCCCACGGATCGCCAGCGGCCAGCACGTCCAGCAGGCGCGCAACCGGCGCCGGCAACCCGACCTGCCGGGACTGTTCGCGTTTATACCAGAGCCATTCCTCACCCTCCATGACTGCAGCCGGCAGCGACTCAAGCCGCACCAGCACCGGGTGGATTGTCAGTTCGAAGTGCGTGAACGCATGCGTGAGTGACGGCAGTCTGTGATCGCGGCATCTGCGCGCCCCCAGCTGACGCCGGCACCACTGCGACGCACTCTCGTCATCCTCAGGCTCGGGGAAACAGTACAGGCCGCCCCACACACCCGCAGCCGGTCGGCGCTGCAACAGCACCGCACCGTCGTCGGCCTGAACGATCAGCATGGAGGTCTCGCGGCACGGACGCTCGCGACGCCGGCGAGGTGTCGGGTAACGCTGCGGTGTGCCCCGGGCGTACGCCAGGCAATCGCCGGACAGCGGACAGCGCGCACAATCGGGGCGCGACCTGCCACACAGCGTTGCGCCAAGATCCATGATGGCCTGCGTATAGTCGCGCACGCGCTCGTGCGGCGTGTGATGTTCGGCCAGGGACCACAGCTCGCGCGCCACGCGCGTGTCGCCAGGCCAGCCTTCCACGGCGTGATAGCGCGTGAGCACACGCTTTACATTGCCGTCCAGAATCGCGAAACGCTGTTCATGCGCGAGCGCGAGTATCGCACCGGCCGTGGACCGGCCTATGCCCGGCAGAGCGGCCAGTGCATCGAACGCAGCCGGAAGCTCACCGGCATGATCGTCGACGACCCGCCGCGCCGCGTTGTGCAGATTGCGGGCGCGTGCGTAGTAGCCCAGCCCGGACCACAATGCCAGCACCTCATCGACCGACGCCTGCGCCAGCGCGGCCACGTCGGGGAAGCGCGCCATGAAGCGCTGGAAATACGGGATGACGGTAGCCACCTGCGTCTGCTGCAGCATGATCTCCGAGATCCAGACGCGGTAGGCCGTGCGATCGATCTGCCACGGCAGGTGATGACGGCCGTGAACGTCGAACCAGGGCAGCAGACGCGGCGCGATTGCGCCGGGCAGGTTCAGGCGGACTCCGTCGGACCGGCACTCGTCCTGATCTGAAACACTCAATGTCATCGGATCACGATGCCATCGAATCAGTCGACGTAGGTGCCGTTGGCATGAAGCTCCTGAGCCAGGCGTTCTATGCGATCCACCGCGCGGGCACCGCCGGCCATCAGGCGGCGCTTCAGCACCCAGGGACCTATCACCGGTGGCACGAAGAAATCGGGCTCCATTTCCAGACGATAGGTGACCCGGGTACCGTCGTCGTCAGGTTCCAGCAACCATTCGGCCTGGCTGAAGCGAAAGTCGCTGTGCTCGGGCAGCGCCGTCGTGCGTATCCAGTGTGGCCGACGCGACTCCAGCCGTTCCACACGTCGCATGTTCATGCAGTAGAACAGCAGGCAACCTTCCACTCGCGTGAAGACCAGCGGCGTACCGTCGTCGTCCGGATCGAGATAACCACTTTCCTTGTAAATGCTGGAGATACGCCCCAAGCCGTCGTAGTCGGTCAGCACCTCGAAAATCGCTTCCGGAGGCGCCTGCATCACGACCTCGGCGAGCAGTTCGTAACGACCGCTGTCGCGGGAAACATCCAGGCTGTCGAGTACAGCCGACGATGCCGGGGTACCCAGCGCCATCACCGCGAGCATCGATGTCACGACGGCGACGGGTCGACGCTTCGCCGGCTGCAGCTCAGAGGCACGCCGGCCCACACTGCGCAATGTCGTGCTGCCGGTCATCGATTGAATATGCCGCGTATCCTGTCCTGAAGCCGCTCCGTCGCTTCCTCGCGCTCATCTTCCAGGCGCTCGCGCACCTCCTGTTCGGCCCGCGAACGCACAACGGCGCCGAAGTCGGGCCGCACCGAAGGTTCTGCCAGCGTGCCGCCCACCGAGAGGGGCAGTTCGAGCCCTGCCAGACTGGCCATGGCCGGATCGGACTGCAGCGTTTCGCCATCCACCATCCGGGCGACCAGCGAGAAATCCATCGCATCGGTCAGCAGATTCACGGAGCCGCTGCCATTGACGACCATGAAGGGCAGCGTCGCGTTGAGATCGCGATTCGTCAGGACCGCATCTTCGATCACACCGGAAGCCGACACGGAGCTGAACGGTGTGCGCCGCGCTGCATCGCGTGCCGGCGCCGGGTTGCCGTCCAGCACCGCCCGTGCGCGGCGCAGTTCATACCAGACATCGAAGCCTTCCCACGCGCCGTCGCGCAGTGTGAACGAGACATCACCGGCCAGCACGCGCCGCATTTCGCCGACGTTGGACCCGGTGGCGGTCAGATTCAGGCGTGCCCCGGCGGTACCGGACACCATTTCCGATTCAACGAAGTCCCGCGCCAGCGGCAGTATGTCCACGCCATCCAGCTGCTGTACCAGCGTCATGCGCGCGGCGTTGCCGTCCAGTACGTCTATGCGCACCTCGCCATTCGCACTGCCGCCATACAGCGATGCACGCGGCGCGAGCACGACACGGCCATTGGCGGCATTCACGCCGAACACGGCATCGGCCAGCCGCAGCCCCATGAACTGTGCCTGCGCGAATCGCAGCTCGCCACGCGAGTTCAGCGTACGCAGCACCTCCAGAGGCAGATCCACTTCGTCCAGCGTGCCCTCGTCATCGCCTCGAGCGGCATCGGATGCCGGTGGCAGATAGCGGTCCACATTGATCTCGTCGACTGCCAGATCGAAGCGGATGACCTCGCGCTCCACACCGGCAGAGCCGGTCAGCGTGGAACCATCTAGCGAGAAGCGCATGTCGCGCAGGCCGATCTGATTGGCGTCGTAGACGAAATTCGCGCTCGCGCTCGCGCGGCGCAATACGTCGCGGTCGGCGGTTTCCACCTCCACACCGAGGCGACCGAGCAGGTCACGCGGGCTGAATTCGGCGATCTCGATCGCACCATTCAGGCCGAGGTTGCTGAGCAGCTGCCGGCCGCTGAGTGTGCCGCGCACGGTCATACCCATCATTTCGAGAACGAGGTTCTGCAGCTCTACGATTTCGGCAGCCAGGTCCGCGGCCAGCGAGTCGAAACGCAGACGCGCGTCGCCCTCGCCGCCCGGCCAGGCCTCACCACTGCCTGCGAGGCGCACGTCCAGGTTGTCCAGCCGGTAGAGGTTGTCCACCAGTGACAGCAGCGCATTCGCCCGCACGTCAACCGCGACTTCCACAGCGTCACCGGCGACGCCGAAGTTCATGCGCACCGGGAACGTCACGCCCGGACCAAAACCCGATGCGTTCAGGTTGAAACGGCTGAGCTGCCAGCGACCGCCGGTGGCCTGATCGTTCCAGTTCACCTGCGCGTTGACGATGTCGATCGCATCCACGTCGAGCTGGAAGTCGGCACCGGACCCGGTTGCGGTCCCCGGCTCGGCTGCGGCCTGCGCGGCGGCCTGCTCACCGGCCTCGCCTATGTCCTGCCAGTTGTTGCGACCGGCCGCATTGCGGGCGAGGTTGAGCACCAGGCCTTCCAGCCGTGCCTCATCGATCTCCACGCGCCGTGACAGCAGCGGCAGCAGGGCCAGCTGCAGGCGCGCCGATTCGATACGCGCGAACGGCTCGGCCCCGAAGCCCGGCGCATTGCCCAGCGTGGCCTCGCCGACTGCGATGCGAAGGCGCGGAAAAATCTGCAGTTCAAGATCGCCGGCGATGGTCAGCTCGCGCCCGGTGGTGCGCTCCACAGCGGCGGCAATGTCGTCCCGGTAGTCGTTCGGATCGACCAGCAGCGACAGGCCCAGCATCAACGCGACGAACAGCACCAGCACTGCCGCAAAGACCATGCCGACCAGCTTGAATATGCGTCCCATGAGCCTGTCCTCGAAATGCCTGTGCTGTCGATCCTAGCAACAAAAGGTGACGGCGACAGTGAACTGCGGAAGATCCCGTGCAGGAAGGCAACCGGGCACACCGACGAAGCGGGCCGCAGGGGTGCGTGGAGCGGGTGATGGGAA
>JBJHBW010000036.1:0-17507 GCA_050485685.1 Gammaproteobacteria bacterium | reverse complement strand
GTGTCAGTTCACGGTCGGCGGCAAGGTGCAGGTACGCGAACAGGATCTGGCCGCGGCGCAGCAACGGCACCTCTTCCGGCTGCGGCTCCTTGACCTTGATCACCATGCCGGCGTCCGCATACACCGCCTCGAGGCTGTCGCAAATCCCGGCGCCGGCTGCCCGGTACTCGTCGTCGCTGAAGCCGGAACCGGCCCCGGCGTCATGCTGAACGACCACCCCGTGTCCGTCATTGACCAGTTCGCGCACCGCCGCCGGCGTCAAGCCGACACGTTGCTCGTTCGCCTTGATTTCTTTCGGAATTCCTATGTGCATCAGGCCTCCCGGCCCTGATCGGTTTGCTCTGAACGGGACCACATGAAGGATACCCTGCACGGCGCTGCAGCAGTGGGCCCGCGGAGCACATGCTCCGGCTTGAATGGGGCCTGCGGCAGAACGCAGTCAGCGGGACGCAGGCAGTCGCGCCTTGAGTATCATGCGCGAAAACGCTACCCTGAACAGCTTTGCCAAGCCCTGATTCCCTTCAGGATTGGTTCTCCAGATTACGGAATGTGAGCGCAAGGTGTCTGAACGCAGACTGTTCTTCGTATTTCCCGGTCAGGGCGCACAGTATGTCGGTATGGGTGCCGATCTGGTCGAGCAGTTCGATGTGGCCCGCGAAGTCTACGAACGTTCGACGGCGGTGCTGGGTTACGACATTGCTGCGCTGAGTTTCAGCGATTCCGGTGGAGAACTCGACACCACACGCTACACGCAGCCCGCGCTGCTGACCCATGAATACGCATGTCTGCAGGTTTTTCGCAGTCTTGCCGGTGACAGTGTGCAGCCGGTGATTGCCGGTGGGCACAGCCTTGGCGAATACACGGCGCTGGTCGCCGCCGGTGTCCTCAGCTTTGAGGACGCGCTCGGTCTCGTGAAGGAGCGGGGCAGGCTGATGAGCGAACTCGGTCGGGGCGGGATGATGGCCACGACACTCGATGTCGATTCCGCACGCAGTCTGGCCGATCGCCATTACTGCGGCGTCGCCGGCTGCAATCTGCTGGACCAGACTGTGGTTGCCGGTGATGACGCCGATCTCGATGCGCTGGCTGAGGATCTGGGCAGGAGCTTCTCCGGTAAACGTGCGATCCGGCTGAACACCGAGGGAGCTTTTCACACTCACCTGATGGTGAATGCGGCGATGGAATATCGCGCTGTGCTGGACAAAGCCACGTTCGACCGGCCTGCGGTAGCGGTGCTGTCCAACTACACCGGCACGGCGCACGAGCCCGACGCGGATTCGATCCGGTCGCGGCTGTTTTTCCAGCTGTTCAATCCGGTGCAGTGGGTAAGCTGCATGCGCACCGCGATGGAATCCGGATTCGATACCGTGATCGAGTTCGGTGGCGGAATCGGCAAGGGTGCGACGCCTGAGGAAAAGCGCCCGAATCTCGAGGGCATGATCAAGAAGGCAATGAAGGCGCAGTCTTTTGAGGCGCAGTATCTGCCGGCAATCAATGCGGCCGGCATTCGTGCCGCGGCCGAGAGTCTGAGCGCGGGCTGACAGGCCCGTCACCAGCGTATCAGCAATCAGACCGGATCCACGGCGGCTGTCGTCAGTGCGGCAGGCGGCGTGGACAGGACCAGTTAACCAAAACGGAGCGAGAGAAACGATGGGAGCGTTCAAGGAACCCCATGGAGGGGAACTCAAGAACCTGTATCTGAGCGAATCGGCAGCACAGGATGAGAAACAGCGCGCGCGGGATCTGCCGTCCTGGGATCTGACCATGCGTCAGCTTTGCGATCTGGAGTTGCTGCTGAACGGCGGATTCTCGCCTCTGGAGGGTTTCCTCGGTGAGGAAGACTATCGCGGCGTGCTGAAGAACATGCGCCTGGCCAGCGGTGTGCTGTGGCCCATACCGATCACGCTGGACGTGCGCGAGTCTTTCGCCGAGAACCTCAAGAAGGGCGGCTCCCTGGCGCTGCGTGACCAGGAAGGCGTGCTGATCGCGACGCTGGAGATTTCCGACATCTGGCATCCCGACAAGACCGCGGAAGCAAAAGCCGTGTTCGGTACCACGGATGAAGCGCACCCTGCCGTACGCTATCTGATGCGCGACGTGCACGACGTGTACGTGGGCGGCAGATTGCGAGGCGTGGAACGTCCTACGCACTATGACTTCAAACATCTGCGCGACGAGCCGCGCGAACTGCGCGAGCGGTTCCAGAAGCTGGGCTGGCGTCGTGTCGTGGCCTTTCAGACGCGCAACCCCATGCATCGAGCACATCTGGAACTGACGTTCCGTGCTGCGAAGGAAGCTGAGGCCAACCTGCTGATTCATCCTGTGGTCGGTATGACCAAACCCGGTGATGTGGATCACTTTACGCGTGTGCGTTGCTATGAGCACCTGTTGTCACACTATCCGGAGCAGACCACATCACTGAGTCTGCTGCCGCTGGCCATGCGCATGGCCGGCCCGCGTGAGGCACTGTGGCACGCGATCATCCGCAAGAACTACGGCTGCACCCACTTCATCGTCGGCCGC
Organism: Gammaproteobacteria bacterium; assembly: GCA_050485685.1. Lineage (GTDB taxonomy): Bacteria > Pseudomonadota > Gammaproteobacteria > Steroidobacterales > Rariloculaceae > JBJHBP01. Next base: position 14,984 of record JBJHBW010000036.1, on the reverse strand, counting down.
GATCACGCAGGTCCCGGGATGGGCAGTGGCGGCAAGCCGTTCTATGGCCCCTACGATGCTCAGGAGCTGATGAAAGAGCACGAGGAGGAACTGGACATCACCATGGTGCCGTTCCGCAACATGGTGTACGTGGAAGATCGCGCCCAGTACATGGCCGAGGACGAAGTGGACAAGGACACCCGCGTGCTGTCGATTTCCGGCACGGAACTGCGGCGCCGTCTGCAGGAAGGGCTGGATATCCCGGAATGGTTCTCGGTGCCGGAGGTCGTCGCTGAGCTTCGGCGCACGCATCCGCCGCGTTATCGTCAGGGGTTCACGGTGTTTTTCACCGGCCTCTCAGGCGCGGGCAAGTCCACGATCGCCAACGCGCTGATGGTCAAGCTGATGGAGATGGGCGGTCGTCCGGTCACCCTGCTTGACGGTGACGTGGTGCGCAAGCACCTGTCCAGCGAGCTCGGTTTCTCGAAAGAGCACCGCGACCTGAACATTCTGCGCATAGGCTATGTCGCAAGCGAGATCACCAAGAATGGCGGCATTGCGATCTGCGCGCCGATCGCGCCGTACGCGTCCACGCGTCAGAAAGTGCGCGAGATGATAGAGCCGCTGGGCGGGTTTATCGAAATCCACGTCGCAACGCCGATAGACGTCTGCGAATCGCGTGACCGCAAGGGACTGTATGCGAAGGCGCGTGCCGGGCTGATCAAGGGCTTTACCGGTATTGACGATCCGTACGAAGAGCCGCAGAAGCCGGAGATGAAGGTGGACACGTCCGAGCTCACGCCGGATCTGGTGGCGCATCGGATTATCGTGAAGCTGGAGAGCCTGGGCTTCATCCGCTGAACAGCGCGGGCTGGTGGTCGGCGTTTGCCTGCCGCCAGCCCGACTTTCACTGCTGCAGCAGCCAGGCTCTCACTGCAGCATGCTGGCGAAGTACGGGTTCAGCAGCCTGTCATGGGGGTCCAGTTCCCTGCGGATGCGACGGAAGAACGGCAACCGCGGACCCAGGGACTTCGCAATATGCCCCGCGTCCACATGTGCAGTGTGATTGAACAGCGCCACGCCGTTGTGACGCACTGCAAACTCGGCGAAATCCAGTGTGAAGTCGTCCCAGCCGACCTTTGATGTCGCAATGGCCGTCAGTGTGATCAGGGGACTGTCAAATGACGGCGACAACAGCGCGCTGCGATCCTGATTGAGCCGGAAAGCCACCGCAGGCAGGTCACAGCGAAATCCGGTGCGTGCATAGTGTTCCTGGCACAGCAGCTTGAACGCCAGTGCCACGTTGCCGAACTCCTGCGCAGGAAACCCCCAGGTCGTGTACTGAAGACGCGATCGCCCTCCGAGCACGCGGACGCGGCCGCTCTGCTCCAGCGCATTGCTGCCGGTACTCATGATCTGGCTGCTGAGTACACGCTGGGTCAGCTGGCCCAGACTGTCTATCAGCGGGTAGCGCAAGCCGTGCAGAGGAACCGCGCGGCTGATCGAGCGCACGACGTCGGGCAGGGCGGCATTTACGGTCCAGTCTCTGAGTCTCCACGCAAACCGCCGCCCCGCAACGTGCTCCTGGGCCGGTCGACGTAGTTCGAAGTACACCTTGTCGCGAAACGGCAGCAGGTACATCTTCAGGCCCGACGACGTGTCGGTCAGGCGCTCTCCGAGTTTCGCAAAGTCGCGAAATGACGTGCGCGCACTTTGCACCGAAAAACCCTGAACCGGTCGCACCCGGAGAGTGATCTCATAGGCTACGCCCAGCAGCCCGTAGCTCAGCCGCATCAGACCGAGCAGATTGACGTTTCCCTCGTTGACGACGATGCGCTTGCCCTGAGGCGTGATCAGCTTGATCTGTGTGGCATGCGCCGCGAACTGTCCGGCATCCCCCGGCATGGATGGCTCAAGACTCGCGCTGCAGACCGCGCCGCCGGCAGTACGGTTGGCGAGGTCGAAGCCGCCGATCAGTTCCAGGTTCCGCTCACCCAGTTCCTCGGCCAGTTCACTGACCGTAATGCCTGGCTGTATCGTGACACTGTCGGCGCCTGTGCTGAGCACCCGATTCATCGCGGTCATGTCCATGACGGTCCCGTTGCCCGCGCTGGTGCAGCGCGTGGCGCTGCTGCCGGAGCCCGCGGGACGCACGGGGCCGGGGTAACGTGATCGGTCAGTGAGGATGGCGGTGATTTCAGTTGCAGAGCCGGGTTTCACAACCCTTGCGGAGCCGGGCAGGGCCGGCGGGTGAAAACTTTCCCTTCGGGTGGCAGCGATGGCCATGATGCGACGGTCTCCGTGATGGACGAGCGTGGGCCGGCCGTGGAGAGACGCAATGGGGGGATGCCGATGCGCAGTCGCGCGTCGGTACTGGCAACCCCGCCGTCATGGGAGCGTGTCCTTTAGACCGGTGGCTTTGTGTCCCCGGCTTTCACCGGGTTTACCCTGTCAGCGGCCCGAATATCGCTCAGTTCCGGGAAGGGCGCAAGCAACCGGGTCGCAGTTCACTGCGCGCACTGCAGACGACGCGGCTGTCGCGGCGCAAACCGCATGCGCCTGGAGCCGGACAGGGCGCTACAGGGTCTCGTCGAGAAAACGGTAGATCTTGCGACGAATGAAGTTCAGGCCCAGCGGCGTGATCGCGTAAAAAGAGTGCCGGTGGCGGGACAGCAGGACGACTCGTGTGGGGAAACCGGTCACTTCCCACAGGGCCTCGCGGGATGAGCGCGGCATGCAGTCATCGAAGCGGGCGTCTATCATCAGGATGTTGTCGCGGTTGAAGCGCCCCGGATAATTGATCGGATCTGCCGGTGCAAACAGCCGCTCGAAGAACGACCGGTATTCTTCCAAAGTCCAGCCATACCTGTTGAGAACGTGAGCTCGAACTTCGCCGGCACGATGTCCGCAGGTGGCGAAAATATTCGCAAACTCCGCAGCGCCGACCATCAGTACGGCCGTCGACAGTCTGGCATCGTTGGCCACAGTTGTGGCCGCCACCAGCGCACTCATGCTGAAGCCGACCACCGCGATGCGCGACTCGTCTATGTCGTCGCGCTGTTCTGCCCACTCCAGCAGTTGCCGCAGGTCCACGACAGCCGCACGGTAACGCTCGGCACTTTCCTCGGCCATGCGTACGAACTCCGCCTCGCTGGCGGCGGTGCTCATCTGCTCCCAAGGAAACAGAGGTTCGTCGCCGAACACCCAGAGCACGTGTGCGTCGCCGCGTGAGCGGCGCGCGTAGCCGCGCGAGATGCGGGAGGGAGGGTAGGTGCTGGTGCCCCAGATCGGCAGCACGATCACGAGCTTATGTGTGCCCGGCCTGGTGCTGCGGAAAAACAGGCCTTCCACGTCTGCCGGATTTCCGGTACGTGCGCTGGACGGGAACCGCACGCGATGAATTTCGTGATGACGCATGCTGTCCACGGGCTCGGAGACCTTCACGGTCTCCGCGCGCTCGAGGGTGAACAGCGGATGCGCTTCGGCGGGTGGCTCGTAGGCAAACGAGGCTGGCGGGTCCACGTCACGTGTCAGATGCGCCATACATCCGGATGCCAGCGCGGTGACGGCGACTATCGCCAGTTTGGTCAGTTTCCTGATCCCCATAACCTCATTGCCATGCGTTCGGTGTCCGGTACCGGTACTCGCCGCGTCGCACGGAATCGCGTAGCCGTTCCCTCTCGGCGCTCATTCTAGCGAGCGTGTTCGCACGCGTGAAGCGGCGCACCGGTGGCGGGTGTCGTTTCATGTTTGCCGTGGCATGGTTCGTTGCGGTGCTGCGCCTGCTCGGTTAGATTGCTTCGCATCGATCACCGGATGACTGATCAGGGACACGCCAGCTGCGGCCAGCCATGAATCTGCGCGAGCAAGTTGAAGCTCTTTTGCCCGGCTGGGAGCGCTGGTATCCGAGCCTGTTCGACGCCGCGACGGATCTCGGGCTGCTACGCGCGCGGGTCTGCGCGCCGGGCTCCCTGCTTCTCAGTCATCGGCATTCGCGCGTGCAAAGTGATGCGGAAGCGGCGCATCGCGAACAATGGGGCGGGGGACCTCCCGAAGAATAGAAGTGGCAGGAATGCGGCGCTTCAGGCTGCGCGCGTCCCCCTCTGGCGGATCAGCTTTCCACATCCCGGTGGCGCGAATCGTCAGCTCTATTCCGTGACGCCTTAACGTTGGGGCACAAAGCTCGAGAGGTGCACGGGAAGTTCACGCATAATATTGTTTTTGAAAATAAAAAACGAATTTTGACGTTTTTTTGACCAATCTGTTCCAACCGCTGCGTCATATTGGGCCGAAGTCCTGTTGCCCAGTTGTTTTGCACAACGTTATCCACAGCTCCTGTGGATAGCCTCGATGGATCTCCAGGGCCTGCCGGACGGCTGCGTGTGCAGTTTACGCATATGGTTCTGAGGCATTCTTATAACCCCTTGTCCTAAGAGCACGTATACAATTGGCGTGTGTCCGATCGGGCAGTTGTGTGCTTACCCGGCAGGGCTGCGCATGCGTGTCCGTCAAAGGACGTGACGACATTGATTGAACTGAATTCTGGTCCCCTGCGATGCCCAAGATGATCATAGCGAACCGACTGAGAGACGGGCTGGTTGCATTCATGGATGCGGCCGGCGACTGGGTCGTGTCGATAGACTCAGGCCTGTTGATTGAGGACGACGCCGAGGCGGAGCGCCTGCTGGCGGTGGCCGGCGAGCACGTCGCAGACAATCGTATCGTCGACCCATACCTGATCGAAGTGACGGTCGAGGCGGGACGGCGCCGGCCGTTGTCCATCCGCGAGGCGATACGCGCTTTCGGACCCACGGTCGAAGCGGGCACAGTGTCATCGTCCGCACGTGAGGGCGATCAGAAGTCGGCCTGAACGCTAGCGCAGTCTGCTGACGCCGGGCTCGCGAAGTTCCTGCCGTTCATGATGGAACGGCCTCGAAACCAATACGGATTTCCATATGTACCGTTACGATGAATTTGATCACCGCCTGCTGGCTGAACGCATCCGGCAGTTTCGACGTCAGGTCAAACGCCGTCTGGATGGCGATCTGTCCGAGGATCAGTTCAAGCCGCTGCGCCTGAAGAATGGCCTGTATCTGCAGCTGCATGCCTACATGCTGCGTGTGAACGTGCCATATGGCACGTTGTCATCGCGCCAGATGCGTCGCTTCGCGCACGTTGCGCGAACCTACGATCGTGGCTTCGGGCATTTCACGACGCGGCAGAACATCCAGTACAACTGGATACAGCTCAAGGATGCGCCGGATGTGCTTGCCGAGCTGGCCGAGGTTGAGGTCACCGCCATCCAGTCGTCCGGCAACTGCGTTCGCAATATCACGTCCGACCAGTATGCCGGTGTGGCGAAGGATGAGATCGAGGATCCGCGCGTGTACTGCGAACTGCTGCGCCAGTACTCCTTCCTGCATCCGGAATTCTCGTATCTGCCGCGCAAGTTCAAGATCGCCGTCACCGGTTCGCCGAACGACCGCGCTGCGGTGGCCGTGCACGATATCGGCCTTCGCATGCACAGGAACGGGAAAGGTGAGGCGGGTTTCGAGGTTCTGGTCGGCGGCGGACTGGGCCGCACACCGTATATCGGTCAGACCATTCGCTCATGGGTCGCACCGCAGGATCTGCTGTCGTATGTGGAAGCCGTACTGCGGGTCTACAACATGCACGGGCGCCGCGACAACATCCACAAGGCACGTATCAAGATCATCGTCAACCAGATGGGTATCGATCGCTATCGCGAACTGGTGGACGAGGAGTGGGAGCGTATCCGGGGCGGTGAACTGAAAGTGCCGCAGGAAGAAGTGGACCGCATCAACGCGTATTTCGAGCCGCCTGCCTATGAGGCACTGACCGACAATCCGCACGAGTTCACCGCGCATCGCGATTCCGACGCGGATTTCGCGCGCTGGCTGCGCAGCAATGTCGCCGAACACAAGGTTCCGGGCTATGCCATTGTCAATCTGACGCTTAAGGCGCCGGGCCGGGTGCCGGGCGATGTCACCGCCGATGTCATGGACAGGATCGCGGACCTGGCGGAGCGCTACAGCTTCGACGAGATTCGTGTCAATCACCGCCAGAATCTCGTGTTGCCCGATGTGCGTCAGGGTGACCTTTATGAGCTGTGGCAGCAGCTCGTGCCGCTTGAGCTGGCGACACCGAACCTTGGCCTGCTGACCGACATCATCGCCTGCCCGGGACTGGATTACTGCTCGCTGGCCAACGCGCGATCCATACCGGTGGCACAGGGCATCAGCCGCAAGTTCGTCGATGTCGATCGACTGGCTGCGATCGGGAACTTCACGATCAACATTTCCGGTTGCATGAATGCCTGTGGGCATCATCATGTCGGTCACATCGGCATACTGGGTGTGGACAAACGCGGTCAGGAGTTCTTCCAGCTGACGCTTGGCGGATCCTCCGACCAGAATGCATCCCTCGGAGACCGGCTTGGGCCGGGTTTGCCCGAAGAGCAGGTACCCGATGCGATCAGCGCCATTGTCGATGCCTATCTCGAGCTGCGTGAGGAAGGTGAGCGTTTTCTCGACACCTATCGTCGCGTGGGCATGGTGCCGTTCAAGGAAGCGGTTTACGGCGACGATGCACGAAAGGCGGTGGCGTGATGGTCGGCATCGTTCGTGACGGCGAACTGATCGAGGATCCGTACCAGGATGCCACTGCGCTGGAAGAGGTTCCTGCGTCGGGACCTGTCATCGTCAATCTTGAACAGTGGCAGCAGCACAGGGAATCGTTGCTGGCCCGGGGTGATGCCGTCGGTGTGCAGCTGCGCAGCGACCAGTCTCCGGATCTGATCGTCGATGACCTTCCGTCGCTGGCGCTGGTGGCGCTGGAGTTTCCCGCCTTTCGTGATGGGCGCGCCTATTCGTACGCCCGCCTGCTGCGTGACCGCCATGGTTTCAGGGGCGAGGTGCGCGCCGTCGGTGACGTGCTGCTGGAGCAGCTGCACTTCATGCTGCGCACGGGATTCAATGCGTTTCGAATCAAGGGTGAGGATCCGCTGGGCCAGTACCATACGGCCCTTGAGGACTACTCCGTCTGGTATCAGCCCACCGGCGATGGTCGTCCGGCCGCCTGGCAGTTGCGCCATCGCATGAGCCGTTCCGACTGAATCGAAGTCCCGGGTTTCGGCCCCCCCAGGGGATTCGAATGCACCAGGATGGAACAGGCTGGCGCGGCCTCGGCGTCGCTTTTCTGCGACGCTGTGCTCAATCCGCCACGCCCCGACTTGCAGGCCCGAACCGACTTCGGTATTAGTCATGTTGTCTTCGGGCACCGGCGTGTGCGAACGCGGCATGGGAAGCGTTGCGTTCGTCATTGTCGGCCGTTTCACCATTGTTGCGTTGGGGACAAGACATGCTGAGGAAGTCACCTTTAGCCGCCGCCGTCGGTGTTGCGCTCGCGGCCGTGCCGTGGATTACAAGCGATCCTGTTTACGCCCAGGCCGGTACCGTTGACGAAATCGTCATCACCGGTACCCGTATCCGGCCCGATGTGTACGCAAGCTCCACGCCGATGGACGTGATTACGTCCGAGAGCGGCCAGGTCCGCGGTCTGGCAGATCTTGGTACCCTGCTGCAGACGTCGACGGTTGCGCTGGGTTCGCCGCAGGTGACCGCCGCCAGCTCGACGATATTTGTCGAAGACGGCGGGCCAGGCGCGCGCACGCTGTCGCTGCGCGGCCTGGGTGCCAACCGTACGCTGGTGCTGTTGAACAACCGTCGCGCCGGCCCGGCCGGCGTGCGTGGTGCGGTGTCTTCATTCGACTTCAACGTCCTGCCGCTGACCTTGATCGACCGTGTGGAGATTCTCAAGGACGGTGCCTCATCGATCTACGGCTCCGATGCCGTTGCGGGCGTCGTCAACATCTTCACGCGTCAGCAGGACGGCGTGATCGTGGACGCGTTCACCAGTCAACCATCGAGCAACGGTGGTCAGGAATCGCGTGTAAGTGTGACCTGGGGCCAGAGTTTCGGTCGCGGTCACTTTCAGATCACAGGCGATCATCACCGCGAGTCCGAACTCAGGATCCGCCAGCGCGATCATTTTGCGTGTGGCACGCAGCGTATATTCGACACCGAGACCGGTGAGCGGGTCGACGTCGTCGATCCTCGCACCGGAAGCTTTCGTTGTGCGGATCTGGCTTGGGGCCACGTCTGGTTCTTCGGGCCGCCGATGAGCAACGTCCCTGCCGGTGCGCTGGCCCAGTATGACTATGATGGCGACCTCGCCAATTATCTGCCGCCGATAGAGCCGGATCCGGAGGATCCCGATTCACTCTCCGCGCCTCCCGACTGGTATCTCGTCAATTACGATCGCAACTCGGATGCGGTCACCAACCTGTTGCATCCGTTCCGTGGCAGAGAGTCGCTTCTGCCGGGGATCGAGCGTTCCACGATATTCATGGATGGTGGTTTCGAACTCAGCGATCGCGTTTCCGGTTACGCCGAGGCACTGTTGAGTCGACGCAAGACTTCGATCCATGGCTATCGCCAGTACTGGCAGGACATGCTGAGCGGCACTTTCGGCAATCCCGTGGCTGCAGATTGGGAAGGTTTCACGCTCGTCAGTCCGACGCCGGTTACCGATCACAGCGACTCCATGGTCGAGGTCGATTACAGCCGTTACCTCGTCGGCCTCGAGGGCGACCTCGGATCCAACTGGAACTGGGACGTATCGTTGCAGCTCAGTCGCTCCGACGGCGATTATCACAACGATCGTATCTTTAACGATGCCATCTTCGATGAAGACGGCTTCGAGGTGAACTGGGATGCATCTTGTGAAGGCATGATGACAGCGGTACGCGGCATACCCTGCATCGACCTGCCTTGGTTTGATCCTCAGTTCCTCGCCGGCAATGTGTCCCCGGAACACCGCGAATTCCTGTTCGGTCGCGAGGTCGGCAACACCGTTTATACACAGCGCTCCGTGGAAGGCTTCGTCAGCGGTCGGCTGGGCAACCTGCCGGCCGGTGCGGTGGGCGCCGCCTTCGGCATGCAGTTCACGCGGGATCGCATCCGGGACGTGCCGGGTGAAATTACGCTCGCGAACAATGCCTGGGGTTCCTCCGGTGCCGGCATCACGGCCGGAAGCGACACGACGCGCGCCGTATTTGCGGAGTTTCAGGTTCCGCTGCTGTCCGGTCGCCGCCTTGTCGAAAACCTGAGTCTCAACGTCTCGGGACGCTACACCGATGTCGATTCCTATGGCAGCGACAACACCTACAAGCTGGGACTCAGCTGGCAGGTGACGCCGTCCGTGCTCGTACGCGCCAATCGTGGCACATCGTTCCGGGCACCGGCATTGTTTGAGCTGTATCTTGCCGATCAGACCGGATTCCTGAGTCAGATTCAGGTGGATATCTGCCGCAACTGGGAGTCGGAACTTGATGCCGGCAACATTTCCCAGATCATCGCCGACAACTGCGCGGCGGATGTGGGGCCGGGCTTCACAATCGGCACGGATACGGCGACGACCATCACCGGTGGCGGGCTGGGCGTGCTCGATGCCGAAACGTCGACATCGAATACGGTCGGCATCGTCTGGCAGCCGTTGTTTGCGGATTTCAGCATCGCGGTCGATTACTTTGACATCGAGGTTCGCGACGAGGTCGATCAGATCGGCGCTGCCCGTATCGTGCGAAGCTGCTATGAGTCGGAGTTCTATCCGGACGATCCGCTGTGCGGCCTGTTCGATCGTGGCGGGCCCAGCAACGGCATCCTGACGATACGCGACAGTTACATCAACGTTGCGCGTCAGAACAATCGCGGCTACGACCTCTCCGTACGCTATCGCCGGCCCATGAGCTGGGGTTCGCTGCATTTCGATACCCAGCACACCTACCAGGCGACCAACATCGTGGCGCTCTTTGAAGACACGGTTCGCGACGAGAATGGCGAGTTCGGCCATCCGAAGTGGGTGGGACGATTCAACCTGACTGCTGAGGTCGGCGACTGGTCGGCCTACTGGGGTGTGCAGGCCGTCGGTGCGGTTTCGAACGTCGAGCGGCTGGGTGGTAACACCGCGACCTATCGTGGTGACGAAGTGCGCGTGGTTCGCGACGCGGGTCGCGTCTACTACCATGCGTTTTCCGCGTCGCGCAGGATTGGTGACAACCTGACGGCGAGGCTGGGTGTCGCCAACGCGTTCAACCGCAAGCCGCCGCAGGTATCTTCGACCGGTGGCGGACCGCTGCGTGAGGGTGATTCCGCCTTCTATTCCCAGTACGACTGGCTGGGCCGTCGTGTGTATATGAACCTGAGCATGCAGTTCTAGTTGCAGCCCATCGTTGCCGGTATCGCAGGGCCGGAAGCCGCAAGGCTCCGGCCCTGTTGATTCCGGTGAGCGCGGATGAAAAGTCTTGGGTGCCGGCAATTCACGGGAGGTTTCCGAAAGCCTCTTCCAGCCTGGGTACAATCTGTTTCTTTCGTGACATGCAGCCGGGTATGTGCACTGACTGATCGCGGACCGGGCCGAATACCTGTTCGATCACGTCGATGCGATCTCCCACGACCCAAAGGTCGCTGGCGCCCGCGCTGGTGTCGGTCACCATCATGATCAATTGATCCAGTTTTCGTTGTGTGCAAAGTTGCCGCATCGCTGCAAAAACGTCGGGGCGACGATCATCCAGTGCCCCGGCGACGGGAATCTCGACCTGTCCGATCCCGACGCTGACAGTCCCGAACCGGAACTGCTTGAAGTCGCTGCCGACGATTTCTTCGGCGCTCTGAGACATTGCCGCATTCGTGCGCGCTTCGCTCAGACGACGGTTCAGAGCATCGGCGTCTACGCCGGCCAGGGTTTGCAGTCGCTTCGCCAGCAGATGATCCTTGTCGGTTGTCGTCGGCGAACGAAAACCAACGGTGTCCGACAGGATCGCGGCAAGCAACAGTCCGGCCATCGCAGGTGTGGGTGAGAGTTCGTGCAGAAAATAGAACTCCGCGATCAGCGTTGCTGTGGCGCCCACCGGTTCGCAGTGAATGACGATGGGCTCGGCCGGACGAAGGTCGCCGAATCGATGGTGCTCGACGATCTCGATGATCCTGGCGTGCTCGATATTGGGCAGAGCCTGGGCAGCCTCGCTGTGATCGACAAGAATCAGCGTCAGGCCGGTTGCGTCTGACAGCAGCCGGGGTGACGGCACATCGAACTCCTTCAGAACCATCGACGACTCCGCGTTCAGTGCACCCGCGCGAGCGGGATGCACTTTGACCTCGCCGAGAGCGTTCTTCAGCCGCGCATAGGCAATCGCGGAGCAGATACTGTCCGTGTCGGGATTTAGATGGCCGACCACATAGACGGGCGTTTCCACGGTCCGTTTCGCTTTCTTCTTCCCATGTCTGGCCGGGATGGTGTCCCGTCAGCTTAGCAAAATGTGATGCGCGGCCGCGCTCACGGTGTGTCGCTTCAGTAGTCTGCCAGGCGAGAAACGGTGCCCTGATGTGGGTCTGACCTGTTGGCGGTATGTCCATGAAGCTGGCGCAAGCGCGAGAATCCCTGATCGACACGGAGGAAGCGGTCCTTCCTGAGCCGTCGCGTATGGTCGCTGCTGACACGCAGGGCGCCCTCTACGCACTGCCGGCGCGCAACCCCGATGAACTGGCAGAGCGTATGGCGCGCCTGAAGCAGCGTGGCGCGATCAGGTTGGGTCAGGCGCTGCTGGAACTGGGTTTGCTGGACGTTGGAAGCCTTGAGATGGCAAGGCAAATTCAGCAGGACGACCCGTCGCAGCAGCTGGGTGACGTCCTGCGCACGGCGGGAATGGTCGATGACGAGGCTGTGAGGGCCGGTCTTGCCTACCAGTTGGGTGCGCCGGCTGTCGACCTGCGGCACTGGCCATTCGAACCCGATATTTTCATGCAGTTGCCAGCGGATCTGGTCGAGGCCTGCCGTATCGTCCCCGTTCACCGCGACGGTTCTTCGCTGTATGTCGCGATGAACGATGTGGTGGACCGCGACGTGCTGGATGCCATGCGAGTGGGTACCACGTTGAAGGTTCGGCCGGTGTATGCACCGCGCTCGGACATCGACTGGCTGCTGAACAAACACTTCCGTGGCATCAATGTGTCCGAGGTCAGTGATGAGGACCTGCAGCGTCATCGACGGCAGTATGCGGGCCGGGCTGAAACCACTCCCAGCGTGCACCTCGCCGCGAGTGACAACGTCATCGTTCGCCTCGCCGACCAGATCATTGCCGAAGCCTGTCGTGAACGCGCGTCGGACATCCACATTGAGCCACTGCCGGGGCAGGGCGATACCACAGTGCGTGTGCGCATAGACGGGCGCATGTTCGTACGTCGTCGCATTCCCTGGATGTACCGGGATGCGCTGGTCTCGCGTTACAAGGTCATGGCGAGCCTCAATGTTGCCGACCATCGCCGCCCGCAGGACGGCAAGATCGTGTTCCAGCGCGGCGGCACGCCCGTAGAACTGCGAGTGGCCACCCTGCCTACCTCGGGTGGCGTGGAAGACGTGGTGCTGCGTGTGCTGGACTCCAGTACCGCGCTCCCGCTCGAGGCGCTTGGTCTGCGCGACGAGGATCATGAGCGGCTGCGTACCATCATAGAGAAGCCGCATGGCATCATGCTGGTCTGCGGCCCGACCGGTTCTGGCAAGACCACGTCTCTGCATTCGGTGCTACGGTATCTGAACGACGGTTCGCGCAAGATCTGGACTGCCGAGAATCCGGTGGAAATCACACAGGCGGGTCTGCGGCAGGTGGAGGTCAATCCCAAAGCCGGCCTGACATTCGCCAATGCGCTGCGCGCGTTTCTGCGAGCCGATCCCGATGTGATCATGGTCGGTGAGATTCGCGATACCGAGACCGCCAAGACGGCACTGGAAGCCTCCCTGACCGGTCATCTTGTCCTGTCCACGCTGCATACCAACAGTGCGCCCGAGAGCGTCGTGCGGCTGCTGGAAATGGGCATGAATCCCTTCAATTTCGCCGATTCGCTGCTCGGTGTTCTGGCACAGCGCCTGGCGCGATGCCTGTGCAAGCAATGTCGTGTGCCCGCGGCGGCGACCGACGAGCAGCTGCAGCGACTGGCGATTGAATATCTTGGTTCGACGAAAACGAAAGCAGCGGTGCGTGACGACCTGGTCAGCGGCTGGCTGCAGCGTTACGGCAGCAAAGGCAGGATTACACTGTATGCCGCGCAGGGCTGTGCCGAGTGCACGGATACCGGATACAAGGGACGCATCGGCCTGTTCGAACTGATGGATGCCAGCGAGGAAATCAAGCGGGCCGTGATCCGCAGCGCATCGGCAGCTGAGCTGTTCGAAATGGCGATGAGCCGGGGCATGAGCACGCTGAAACAGGATGGTATACACAAGGTGCTGGGCGGTATCACCGATCTGTCACAGGTGCTGGCGGTCAGTCAGCGCTGACGAAAGATCACAGTAGCCGCCAGGTGCAGTTCCCCCTGCTCTCGCCACGCGTCAACCGATCTGTGCTGCGTCAGTTATCCTGCGCCACGATCAGGTTGGAAAACGGCCCTCGTTGGCGTCGTGAGCACTGCTCCACAGACCAACCTCACGGTAATAACGGATCGCGCCGGGATGGTAGGGGTGCAGATTGTCCGATGGAGCGAGTTCGTTCGCCTGCGTCGGTCGGATCTGTACGTAGTCTCTGCGCAGCTCTTCCCAGTTCTCGTGCAGCGTGCGGACGATCCGGTAGACCTGGTCGTCTGACAGATGCGTTCCGGTATTGAGGTAATCGGCCACGCCTGCAACGCGCGTGGGGCCGGCAAGCCCGACACTGCCCGGGCCCGGTGTCATGGTCACCGGCGTCGCGCCGGGCATGATCTCGGCCAGCCGATCTTCATCTTCCCCCATGGTCACGTAGCGAATGCCTTCCGACAGGGAGGAGTGCACCTGCAGTGCCAGTGCGGTGTCCAGGCCCGTGGGCACCGCATCCGCGCGACCCTCCTGCAGCAGTCGCATCGCATCGGGCAGGCCGGCTACCGTGATTGCGCGCACATCATCTTCTGTGAGACCGCCGGTGGCGAGAATGCCGTGATGCAGCTGCTCCAGGGCGGCGTTGGCACGAAATGCAACTACAACGCGCTGCCCGCGCAGATCCTCGACACGGCGAAGGTTGGAATCGGCACGCACCATATACATGATGGGCAGAGGAAATATGTTCGCGACCAGACGCAGATTGTTCATCGCGTCGGCATACGGCGGCAGGCCGTTGTAGGAGAGGTAGGAATCGATGCTGGTGTTCAGACCCAGCGCGATCTCGCCCCGCTGCATCATCGGTATATACACTGATGAGCCCGAAAAGGGCCGTATCGTGGCGCGCATGCCGCCGCGTTCGTTCAGCACCTTGGCAAGACCTGCTGCGACGGCATACACGTGCGTGCCGGCCGGATTTGATCCGATCGTGATCTGGCCGCCACCGACGCCCGAGTCCTGGTCGCAGCCGGCGAGACCGACGCCCGCCGCTGCAGACATGGCTGCGATGAAGCTGCGGCGGTTCATTGCCACGCCGGGAGGATGGCTGTTGCCGTCGTGTTCGGTCACGCCTCAGTCTCTCCTTCGCCGATCGGGCGCAGGCGCGGAAACCTCACAACGGTCCCGGGTTGTACGCGATCGAGATCGATCTCCGGGTTGTACTGACGCAGCAGCCAGACGGGCACGCTGTAGGTGCGGTTAGCCAGCAGCCACAGCGACTCTCCGCGCCGCACCACGTGGGACTCCACATCCTCGATGCGATAACGGGAGAAAAACGCGTCCTGCATGTCGCGATGATAAGCCATGCGGCGCTGCTCGAAAGTGGCCTGATCCACCGCGGAGAAATCCAGACGCAAGGCCTGGCCGACAACGACGGCGCGATCAAAGGGCAGATTGTTCAGATCGCGCAGGCGCTGTGTGCGCAGACCCAGCCAGTCGGCGTAATGCCCGAGAGTCTCGAGTGCCTGCACCTCTATGGTCTGGTTGTCGGCGACCAGGTAGTTGCCCGGGTCCGCGGCCAGGTC
>JBJHBW010000035.1:0-18027 GCA_050485685.1 Gammaproteobacteria bacterium | reverse complement strand
TGACCACCAGCAAGGCATGCTTCGTGATCAGATGCCGGCACTGTGCGTACACCTCATCGAACAGCGACACCTCGATGCGGTCGGTGTTGTCGTCCAGTTCTATGGATACGCGGCCGCCACGTCGGCGCACCCCCCAGACCACCCCGGCGACTGTCACGTCGCGGCGTGTCTGGTAAGGGGTGCCGGCGGAAGGCAGTGAGCCCAGCAGTTTCGCCAGCGATCCGTGTGTGAAGTAACGGCAATGCTCGGCCACCTCGTCGAAAAAATGACCGGTCAGGCACAGCCCCAGACTTTCGCGTTCCGCATCCAGACGCTCGCGCTTGCTCCATTCGCGCACCGGCGTCAGCACCTGGGCAATATCCTGCTCGACCTGCTCGCCGCCGAACAGCGTGGCCTGTCCGGCCGCCATCGCGTGCGCGCTGCGTTCAGCCATGGCCAGCGTGTCGGCAATGCCTGCCATCAGCGTGGCGCGATTCTCCCCCAGACCATCCAGCGCGCCGGCCTTGACCAGCGCCTCCAGCACCCGCCGGCTGAGCTTGTGCGAATCCAGCCTGCGGCAGAATTCAAGGAGACTGGTATACGGGCCGTTGCGTTCACGCTCGGCAATGATGGCTTCGACCACACCCCGCCCTACGCCCTTGATCGCACCAAGCCCGTACACGATGCGCCGGTCGCCGCCGACTGTAAACTCGAACCGGGAACGGTTCACACTGGGAGGCTCCAGTGTGATGCCAAGGGTCTTGACGCAGTCGTCCTTGAACACGACCAGTTTGTCGGTGTTGTCCATATCGGCGGTCATCACCGCCGCCATGAAGGCTTCCGGATAATGCGCCTTAAGCCAGGCAGTCTGGTAAGCGATAAGTGCATACGCAGCTGAATGCGACTTGTTGAAGCCGTAACCGGCAAACTTTTCCATCAGGTCGAAAATATGCGTTGCCGTGCGCTCATCTATGCCTCGCTCGGTAGCACCCTTGACGAAAATGGAGCGCTGCTCGGCCATGACCTCGGGCTTCTTCTTGCCCATTGCGCGACGCAGCAGGTCTGCCGCACCCAGGGAGTAACCGGCCAGTATCTGCGCAATCTGCATGACCTGTTCCTGATACAGGATCACGCCGTAGGTGGGTTTCAGCACCGGCTCCAGGGACGGATGCAGATAGTCGATCGCGGCGTCGGTGCGACCGTGCTTGCGGTTGATGAAGTCCTCCACCATGCCCGACTGCAACGGGCCCGGCCGGAACAGCGCGAGTATCGCGACCAGATCCTCGAAACGGTCCGGGCGCAGGCGCTTGACCAGATCACGCATGCCATGCGATTCCAGCTGAAACACGGCCGTGGTGTGACATCGCCTGAGCAGATCGTAGGCGGCCGGATCGTCAGTGGGTAACCCGCGCAGGTCGATGGGGTTCTCGCCAGACGCAGCGCGCGTACGATTGATTTCAGTCAGCGCCTTATCGATGATGGTCAGCGTTTTCAGACCCAGAAAATCGAACTTCACGAGTCCGACCGCTTCCAGGTCATCCTTATCCAGCTGGCTCAGCGATCCACCGCCGGCCTCCGCGTACAGCGGCATGAACTCGGTCAGGTCCTCCGGTGCAATCACGACACCGCCGGCATGCGTGCCTATGTTGCGCGCAAGGCCCTCCAGGGGTCTGGCCAGATCGATCAGGGCACGTACATCGTCGTCGGTTTCGTAAGCGGTCCTGAGTTCTTCTTCGGCCAGCGCCTTTTCCAGCGTGATGCCAAGCTCGAACGGGATGAGCTTGGCAATGCGATCCACATAGCCGTAAGGCATACCCAGCACGCGGCCTACGTCGCGCACCACTGCGCGCGCAGCCATGGTGCCAAAGGTAACGATCTGCGATACCCGTTCACGGGAATACTTCTGACTGACGTAGTCAATCACGCGGTCGCGACCCTCGATACAGAAGTCCACGTCGAAATCCGGCAGTGACACACGCTCCGGGTTCAGGAAGCGCTCGAACAGCAGATCATGTTCGATCGGGTCCAGATCGGTGATACCCAGTGCCCAGGCAATCAGTGAGCCGGCCCCGGAACCGCGACCGGGCCCCACCGGTATCGCATTTTCCCTGGCCCAGCGTATGAAGTCCGCGACGATCAGAAAGTAGCCTTCAAAACCCATGGTCGAGATCACGCCGAGTTCCCGATCCAGACGCTCGTCGTAAACCGCGCGTGCGGCAGCGTCGTGTGCGACGCCGCTCGACTCAAGGCGCTGTGCCAGACCGCGCTCGGATTCATTACGCAGATGCGCGCGTTCGGACACGCCGGCGGGTAACGCAAAGTCGGGCAGAAACACCTCGCCCAGCACAAGCTCGAAGCTGCAGCGGGTTGCAATCTCGACGCTGTTAGCCAGCGCTTCGGGAAGATCACTGAACAGCTCCGCCATCTCCGTGGCGGACTTCAGGTACTGCTGCTCGGTGTAGTGCCGTGGCCGGCCAGGATCGGCGAGCGTGCGCCCGTGACTGATGCAGACACGGGTTTCATGCGCCTCGAAGTCGGCAGGCTTCAGGAAACAGACCTCGTTGGTGGCAACCACCGGGACGCCGGCAGCAGCAGCCAGCTCGACAGCGCCGGGCAGATAGGCGTCCTCTTCCGGTCGGCCAAGCCGCTCCAGTTCGATATAGAAACGGCCGGGCATCAGCGCCTGCCAGAACGCCAACGCATCGGAGGCGCGTTCAGGCCTGCTGCCCAGCAGTGCCCGGCCTATCTCGCCCTGGGCCGCACCTGACAGGGCAATCAGCCCCTCAAGCGCTTTGCCGTTCAGCTGCTCGCGCGGCAGGGCCGCTCCACCGTGGGCACCGGCGGCGGCATGACACGCCGTGAGCAGGCGACTGAGATTGCGAAAGCCCGCTGCATTCATGACCAGCAGCGTCAGACGCGTGGTCTCGCGATCGTCCTCCGGAGCGGCAATCTTCAGGTCAGCACCCAGAACGGGCTTGATGCCTCGCTCCGTGGCGCCACGATAGAACTTCACCATCGCCGACACGTTGCCAAGATCAGTGAGCGCCACAGCCGGCATGGCCATGGATTCGGCAGCGTCCATCAGCGCGCCCACGCGCAGCACGCTGTCGACCAGCGAATACTCGCTGTGCACCCTGAGGTGAACGAATCCAGGCGACATCTACTCTTCCCGAACGATCAGGGTCGATCGGCCGTCGGCCCCTGAGTCGGCCAACGAGCCGGCCAACGGGCTTGCCGAGTGGCGCGACGATACACACGCGGCCACCGGCGCAAAACTGAGCCGGTGTATCGGACTCGGTCCGTGCAGGCTCAGCGCCTCGATGTGCGCTGCGACAGGATAGCCCTTGTGGCGATCGAAACCGTACTGCGGATGACGGCGATGCCACCAGCGCATGATGCGATCCCGATACACCTTGGCCAGAATACCCGCGGCACTCACTGCCGCCAGCGTACGATCGCCGCCGACGTGTGTCTCCACGCGTATCGACGCAAACGACCCGGAAAACGCCGGCGCGTGCCTGCCGTCGACCTGTACGACCTCCGGCATGGGCTGCAGGGCCTCGACCGCACGGCGCATCGCCGTCAGCGAAGCCTGCAGAATGTTCAGCTCGTCGATTTCATCCGCCGTCGCCATCGCCACCGAATAAGCCAGGGCGGTGCGTCTGATCTGCCGGGCCAGCGTTTCGCGGCGGCGGGCACTCAAGGTCTTGGAGTCCCGCAATCCGGGAACAGGATGCTGCGCATCCAGGATCACTGCGGCCGCGATCACCGGTCCGGCCAGAGGACCGCGGCCGGCCTCGTCCACACCGGCCGTCATCAGCTCCTGCGCGTGCGCGGTCGGATACGAGGGTGTGATATGTCGGGTGCGCTGCATCAGTTCGAGCGATCGGGCGAAAAGACACCGCGCGCGGCCAGCAGCTCCAGTACGGCTGATGCGGCCTGCGCACTCGCGTCGCGTCGCAGTTCGCGGTGAATATCGGCGAACACATCATACCAGTCGGCCACCGGTGGCCGGCCTTCAAGATACTCCAGCAACGCAGCACCAAGGCGTTCGGGCTGGACGTTCTCCTGCAGCAATTCCGGGACCACGCCCCGGCCGGCCAGCAGATTCGGCAGCGAATAGTGCTGCAGCCGACCCAGTCCCATGCCTCGCATCAGCCAGTGCGTCAGCGGCGAGACACGGTAGGCAACCACCATGGGACGTTTCAACAGCGCGGCCTCGAGGGTGACCGTACCCGATGCGGCCAGCACCAGATCCGACGCCGCAATCACTTCCCGCGCGCGCCCGGTAATCAACGCTGGCGGCGGATCCAGCTGCAGGTCTTCAGTGGCCGCGGCATACAGGCCGGCGATGTCCCTGCTCGCCAATGCAACCGCCACGTGAAACTGCTGCCCGTGCTGACGCAACCACTGCACCGTCTGCAGAAATGGCCGGCTCAGAAACGTAGCCTCCGAGCGGCGACTGCCCGGCAGAAGCGCCAGCACCTTGCCCTGCGCCGGTAAACCCAGCGCAGCCCGTGCCGCCGCGCTGTCGACCTCGGTTGGAATCGCGTCGGCAAGCGGGTGACCGACGAAACGCGCATTGACACCGTGCGCTTCGTAGAAATCGGTTTCGAAAGGCAGCAGACACAGCACCAGATCGGTGGCAGCGCGGATACGCGTCACCCGTGACTGACGCCAGGCCCACACCTGGGGACTGACATACTGCACCGCGGGCACACCCAGCTTGCGCATCTCGGCTTCCACAGGAAGATTGAAGGCAGGTGTATCGATGCCGATGAACACGTCCGGCAGATGCGCGCGCATGCGCCGCACCAGCGCATTGCGCATCCGAAGGATGCGCGGCAGGTGCAGCGCGACTTCGGTCAGGCCGATGAACGACAGTCCCTCGGCACGGTACCAGGGGTCGCAACCGGCCTCTATCATGCGCTCACCGGCGACACCGAAGAACTCGATATCGGCCACGCGTGCCGACAGCTCGGCCATCAGTCCGGCAGCGAGCGCGTCCCCGGATGCCTCGCCGGCGACCAGTGCAACCCGCAGCTTCCTGTTCACGTCTCGCCCGGTCACCGGTCAGCGGGTGATGCCGCGGGTACTGTCGCGCAGCGAAGCCAGCATGAGCTCAAGCTCCGGCTGTTCGGTGACTCGCGTGGCCAGTTCTGCGATGGCTTCCTGCCGCGTCAGGCCGCGACGATAGATCGTGCTGTACGCGTCGCGGATGTTGCGGATCTGATCCGCGGTGAAGTCGCGACGTCGCAGACCTTCGCTGTTCACCCCGCGAGGCTCGGCCGGATTGCCGGCCACCATCACGTAGGCCGGCACGTCCTTGGTCAGGCAGGTGAATATGGCCGTGAAAGCATGCGCGCCGATATGGCAATACTGATGGACCGCCGTAAAGCCGCCGAGGATCACGTAATCATCGATGTGTACATGGCCGGCGATGGTGGCATTGTTCGCGAACACGGTGCCATTGCCGACACGACAGTCATGCGCAATGTGCGTGTAGGCCATGATGAGGTTGTCATCGCCGACACGCGTGACACCTTCGTCCTGGACCGTGCCGCGATTGATGGTGCAGTACTCGCGTATGGTGTTGCGGTTTCCGATCACCAGCCGCGTCGGCTCCCCGCGATATTTCTTGTCCTGCGGATCATCCCCAATGGACGAGAACTGAAACAGCCGGTTGTCCTCGCCGATCACGGTCGGACCCTTGACCACGACATGCGCTTCGACGCGCGTGCCACGGCCGATCTGCACATCGGGCCCGACTACCGCGTAGGGACCCACATACGCGTCCTCATGAACGCGTGCATCAGGAGAGACTACGGCTCGGGCATCGATCAAGGCTTGGGTCCGAACGCCACGCGGATGTCCGCCTGCGCGACCATCTTTCCGTCGACTTCAGCCGTGCCGCGATAGCGCAGCAGATTACGCCGGGCGGCGACGAATTCCACTTTCATCACGAGCTGGTCTCCGGGTCGCACCGGCTGCTTGAACCTGGCGTCGTCCACACCCACCAGATAGAGCACCAGGTCGCGCTCCTCCTCCGTCGAGGTTTCCCAGGCCAGCACGCCGCAGGTCTGCGCCATCGCTTCGATGATCAGCACACCGGGCATGACCGGGTAACCCGGGAAGTGCCCCGGGAAGAAGGGCTCGTTCACCGTCACGTTCTTGATGCCGATGATGGACTCCCCGGGCGTAATGGCGATGATGCGGTCGACCAGCAGGAACGGATAGCGATGCGGCAGACGCGCCTCGATCACATCTATGCTGAGTACAGATCCTTCAGTCATTCTTTTTTCCTCGTTGCCCGGAAGTATCGGCCCCTGTGCCCGACACCTGCTCCAGAGCTTTCTCGAGCGCTCTCACCCTGTCGGCCAGCGCATCCAGCTGTCTGAACCGGATCGCATTGCGCCGCCACTGCGGTGCCGCTTCGGCCGGGAGAATACCCGAATACGTGCCCGGGGTATCTATGGAACGGGTGACCAGCGCACGCACCGTGACAATGACGTCATCGCATATGCGCAGATGGCCAATGGCCGCGGCGCCACCGGCAAACATACAGCGGCGGCCGATGTGTGTGCTGCCGGCCACAGCGGCCGTCCCGGCCATGACCGTGTGTGCACCGAGGTGCACGTTGTGCGCGATCTGCACCAGGTTGTCGAGCTTGACGCCGTCCTCGATGACCGTGTCGCCCAGGGCACCGCGATCGACCGTTGTATTCGCACCGATATCGACGTCGTTGCCGATCACCACGGAACCCAGCTGCGGCACCTTGACCCACTCACCGCCGTCCGGCGCGAAGCCGAATCCATCCGCACCGATGACGACGCCCGGATGCAGCACACAGCGCTCACCCAGCACCACACGATCCAGTACCGTGACCCGCGCAACCAGCCGACTGCCGGCACCAATCCGCGCGCCAGCGCCGACCACGCAGCCCGGACCCACCACGACGTTCTCGCCAATCTCGGCACCGGATGCGATGACAGCCTGGGCATCGATCTGAGCACTGGACGCAATCACCGCGTCGGGCGCGACCGTCGCCTGCGGATGAACGCCGGGAACAGGCGCCACCGGCGGATGCAGCCAGCCGGCGACGCGTGCGTAGACAGCGTAGGGATTCTCCGTCAGCAGCGCGTCGACGGGACAATCCCCGTGAAACCGGGGATGGAGTATGACGGCAGCCGCCCTGGTCTCGGGCAGCCGGGACCGCAGGGCGGGATTGGCAAGAAACGTGACGGCATCAGGACCGGCTGACTCCAGCGATCCCACGCGCGCGACCGGGCGCCCCGGATCGCCGTGCAACTCGCAGCCGAAGCGCTGCGCAAGTTCAGCCAGAGTCACCGGCAGCCTGTCCCCGCCTTCTGTGCGGGGTTCGGCCACCTGCTTCAGCGGCTGCCCTGCTGCCGGGCCTGCAGCGCCTGCAAGACGTCGGCGGTGACATCGACGCTGTCACTGAAATACAGCACATCGACGAGGATCACGTCATAGCCCTCGGAAGTGGCAAAGCGCTGAATTTCCTCCAGCAGTGTGCGCTGCAGGCGGTTCGTTTCCTCGTTGCGCCGGTAGTTCAGATCTTCCAGGAAGACTTCCTCGGCACGCTGCAGGTTTCGCTGCTCGTCGCGAATCTGGCGATTCAGGGCTTCACGCTCGGTCGCGCCCATGACCTGGGCATCGCGCTCCAGCGTCTCCATCCTTTCGCGCAGCGCACGCTGCTGCGCCATGATATCCCGCTCGCGGCTGGAGAATTCGTCCTGCAGGGACTGCATGATCGCCTGCGACTGCGGTGCCTGGTCGATCAGTCGTGCGAAATCCACAACTCCGATCCGCGGCCCCGACTGTGCGTGGGCAACGGACACGAAGCAGAAGGCGGCCGCGAGCAGTGAAATCACCGTGAACCTGCGTGCCGCACTGAAGAATCTGTTCATAGCTGAAGAACCTCTGAGCTCTACTAGAAAGCCTGGCCAATGGAAAACTGGAAACGCTCGATCTGATCACCCACGAAGCGGTCTGATTCCCTGTCCGCATTCAGGGGTGACGCATAGCTGAATCTGAGCAGCCCGAGCGGCGCCAGCCACTCCACAGCGACGCCTACCGATCGCTTTAAATTATCATAGTCGAAGCGATGGTCGATAGGGTCGCCAAGTCGGTCAAAAAACCGCACATTACTTGACGTGGAGAAGATATTGCCCATGTCGTGGAACACTGACATGCGCACGGAGGCGCCGAACCGTTCCGGCGTCGGCAGGATCAACTCCACCTGATTCGTGAACATCATGTTGCCGCCGTACGGGTTGCGCAGCGAGTCTCTTGGACCCAGCGTGCTTTCCCGGAAGCCACGCACCGAACCCGGTCCGCCGCCGTAGAACTGCCGGTACGGGGGCAGCGCGGTGGTGTCGCCGTAGGCATCGCCATAGGCGAGATCAGCCGCCACCCGAACACGCCACGGACCGCGCAACATGAAGTAGCGCTCCATCTCCAGGTTCGCGATGTAGTACTCGACTTCGCTGCCGGGCGCCGTGGCGCTGAGATTGGCGCGCACCGACATGCCGCGGTCAGGGAACAGCACACGATTACGAGTATCCAGCCCCCAACCGCTGATCAGGTCAACGCTGCGTACCTGAGTTCCGAACAGGTCGGTGGTACCCGGCACCGTAAAAGGATTGCCGTTCTGCCGCACCCAGTCCCGTGCCTGCGACGAACTGAAGGCGCTGGTCAAGAGCTCCGCCTGGCGATACATGAAGCCGAAGCGCACCTGCTGACGCTCGCTGATCGCGTAAGTCCAGGTCATGCCACCGGCGATCGACGTCGTGGAAAAGTCGGAACTCACGGATGTGAACTGGGTGAAATCGCTGTAACTCAGCGAAATCGTTCGCGTCAGTCCATCGATATTGCGATAGGCGTCGGTATAGCCGATGTCGTAGATCCGCTGCCAGCGGCCACCGCTGAGGTCCAGCGACACACGGTTGCCGGTACCGAGAAAATTGGAGTGGACGAAGTTGCCTCCGAGAATCACGCCCTGCGCCTGCGAGTAGCCGACGCTGAATCCGAATGAACCTGGCAGTCCTTCCTCGATTTCGAAATCCACGTCCACCAGATCGGCGCTGCCCGGCACGGGGTAGGTCTCAAAATCAACGGACTCCACGTAAGGCAGACGCTGCAGGCGCACCTGCGAGCGTTCCAGCAGCACGTTGGAAAGATACCCGCCCTCCAGCTGCCGAAGCTCGCGACGGAACACCTCGTCCTCGACGTTGTCCGCACCGGTGAAGTTGATGCGGCGCACGTAAACGCGATTCTGCGGGTCTACGAAGAACGTCAGCGAGACTTCCTTGGTTTCCTCGTCAAGCTCAGGGATTGCCTGCACGACCGCAAATGCGTAACCGTCCTGACCCAGGCGCTCGCTGATCAGCTGTTCACTGAAGGCCACCATGGCCTGTGAGAAAGTCTGCCCCGGCAGCAGCAGAATGCGTGCACGCAGTTCCCACTCGGGCACGACCATCTGCCCGGCCAGTCGGACATTGGATACGGTGTAAAGGTCGCCTTCATCTATGCTGATGGTGATGAAGATGTCGCGCCGGTCCGGCGAGATCGATACCTGTACATCTTCGATCGCGAAATCAGCGTAACCGCGATCCATGTAGAAGGAGCGCAGTCGTTCCAGATCGCCCTCCAGCGCCTGCCGGGAATAACGACCGGACTGATTGAGAAATGACAGCAGGTTGCCGGTGCTGGAATCGAAGTCGCGCATGATCTCGCGATCGCTGAAGGTGGTGTTACCGACGATATTGACCTGACGGATTCTCGCCTGCGCCCCTTCCTCGATTTCTATGGACACGCGCACGCGGTTATCGCCGAGTTCCTCAACCGTGGGCGTAACGCTGGCACCGTACTTGCCGCGGGCGTAATACTCCTCGGTCAGCGACTGCGTAACATCTTCCAGCATGGAACGATCGAAGGCGCGTCCGCGCGCAAGGCCGATCTCACCGAGCGATCGTTCGAGGTCTTCAGTCTGGATGTCCTTGTTGCCGCTGAACGTGAATTCGTCGATGACCGGTCGCTCAAGCACCGCGATCACCAGTGTGTCGCCATCCCTGCGCAACTCGACATCCCGGAAGAAACCGGTCGCATACAACGCGCGTATGGCTTCGCGCACGCGTGTGGCATCTACCGTGTCACCGATATTGATGGGCAGATAGTTGTAGATCGTACCTTCGGCGTAACGCTGCGCGCCTTCGACGCGGAAGTCGCGCACGACAAAAGACTCGGCCCCTGTCTGTGCCCCACCGCCAACGGGAAGCAGCAGGGCCAGCAGCAATGCGGCCACGGCAATGGCCGGACGCGTGTTCGTGTTGCGTGTATACAGTCTTTTCATCAGCCAAATATTCGCGTCAGGTCGTTATAGATTACGAAAGTCATCAGTACGATCAGGAACAGCATACCGATCTGCTGGCCAACTATCAGCGCCCGTTCGGATAACGGCGCCCCTTTGACCCATTCAGCCAGCTGGTAAAGAATCTGGCCACCATCCAGCAAGGGTACAGGCATCAGATTGATGATGCCCAGACTGATGCTGACCACCGCAAGAAACGACAGGAACACGCCAAGGCCCGCCTGCGCGCTGTCGCCGGCGTAGGTGGCAATACCGATGGGCCCTGCGACATTCTTGACGGAAACATCCCCGGCAATCATGCGCCACAGGAAACGCAGTGTCAGCGTCGTCATCTCCCAGGTCTTTTCAACCCCCATGGGCAGCGCCGAGAACAGCCCGTAGCGCTGCTCGGCGTACAGCCGATCACGAATCTCCGCGACCATCTCCGGTGCCGGCTCAGCCATCCAGACCCCGGCCCAGCCGATAGTGCGCCCGCCTTCCTCATTGGCGCCTATGGTCATGGTCAGCGTCTGTTCCTGACCGTCACGCAGGACTCGCACCGGCACCGTCTCGCCGGGCCGCGCCCGCACGTACTCGACCCAGTCTTCCCAGCTGTTCATGCGCGTTTCCGTCACCGCCGGACCGGCCGCCAGCACCAGATCGCCAGGGCGAAAGCCGGCCTGCTCAGCCGCCGCGCCTTCGACGAGGTCGCCGATCACCGGCGGCAGGAATGTATGCAGCGCGACAGGCCGCATGCCCAGGCCGTCGAACAGGGCGTCAGGTTCGGTCAGTTCACTGACCCGATCGCGCACGTCGAGATCCACCAGCCTGAGATCACCATCCGCACCGCGCACTGTCATTTCCAGCCGACCTTCGGCCAGGAGACGGTCGAGAATCGCCAGCACCGCGTGTTCCCAGGTCTCGGTCGGACGACCGCCAATACTCTGGATTTCATCCTGGGCCTGCAATCCGGCCTCAGCGGCGACCGAGCCTTCGGTGACGGCGCCTATCACCGGCTTCAGCCCCGGCACGCCGGCCACGAAAAGCGCCCAGTAGGCTACCGCGGCAAAAATGAAATTGAAGCCCGGCCCCGCCAGCAGGACCGCGATACGATGCGGCACCGGACGGCGGTTGAACGCGCGCTCACGATCGGCCTGGGGCACCGGGCCCTCGCGCTCATCGAGCAGCTTCACGTAGCCGCCCAGCGGGATCGCAGCCAGCCAGTATTCGGTGTGATCCGGCCCCTTGCCGCGCCATCGTGCCAGCGGGCGACCAAAACCCACCGAGAACCGTTCCACCTTGAAGCCCAGGCGTCTGGCCACCCAGAAGTGTCCATACTCGTGCACGGTGACGAGCACGCCCACCGCGACAATGAAACCGAGTATGGAAGACGCGATATCGAGCATTCTGGCTGGGCTTTCCTTGGCGCCGATCCCTGGTGCCGTGCTTGAAAAAGGGGGCATTCTACCCGTTTCAGGGGCTGCGGGGTGCCATCCGTCCGTTGAGATAAGAGACCCTTGCCGATGCGCGCAGTTCCCTGCGCGACGCACCTGTCTGAATACGCCATTACATGCACGTTCGAGGTTGCGCCTCGCGCTCAGGGCCTCGCAGCCAGAGAGGTGGTCGCGGGCGTCTGCGTCGGGATAGGGACCTGGGTCAGATCAGGGTAGCCAGCCGGCGAGTTTCAGGCCCAGCAGGTAGATGGGCAGGGCTGCGACCAGGCTGTCTATGCGGTCCATGACACCGCCGTGGCCGGGCAGCAGGCGTCCGGTGTCTTTCAGTCCGGACTGACGTTTGAAGACGCTGATCGTGAGGTCTCCGACGACGGAGACGAGGGCTGTTGCTATGCCGATTGCGACGAGTGGCGCCGGAGGCAGGCCGATGATGGCGGCAGCCGCCCAGGCGGCGATGGCGGCGAGGGCCACGCCGCCGGCCAGGCCTTCCCAGGTTTTGCCGGGACTGACGCGGGGCGCGAGCTTCACGCGTCCCAGGGTGCGCCCTGCGCAGTAGGCACCGACGTCAGCGGCCCACACCAGCACCAGCGACGTGAAAGCCAGAGCGGCGCCCTGCGGGGCGGAAAGCAGATAAAACAGGGCCAGCCAGGAAGGAATCAGCGCCGGCGCGCCGGCGAAGGCGATGCCCCAGGTCGGCACCCGCACCGGGAATCTCAGCACGATCACGAACGCGGTCAGCCACCACAGCAGCGCCAGTACCGCGGCCAGTGTGCTCGCCAGAGGGGCTACGCCTACCCACAGTGCTGGCAGCAGGGCTGCCGCGGCCAGTGCGGTGTAAAGGAAGCGCGATCCTCGCTCCCACCCGCAAAGACCAGCCCATTCCCACGCACCGACCAGCCACAGCAATGCGAAAAACGCGGCGGCGGGGGCAGCAGGAAGAAGGAAAACGGCAGCGATCACCGCGCTGCCCAGAATCAGCGCCGTGATGATTCGCGTGATCAGCAATTGACGGCCTCGACCTGATCTCCGGTGCGGCCGAATCGACGTTGACGCTGCGCATAGAACTCGAAGGCGCGGTCCAGTTCCGCATTCTCGAAGTCAGGCCACAGCACATCAGAAAAGAACACTTCGCTGTAGGCGAGGTCCCACAGCAGGAAGTTGCTGATTCGCTTCTCGCCGCCGGTGCGGATCAGCAGATCGACAGCGGGCAATCCGGCGGTGGTCAGCGCGCCGGAGAGCGCCGATTCATCGATGGATGCAGGATCCAGCCGTCCGGCTGCGGCCTCGACCGCCAGCTTGCGCGCGGCCTGGGTGATATCCCAGCGACCGCCATAGGCCACGGCAACGACCAGCTGCATGCGGGTATTCCTCGCGGTGCGCAGTTCCGCCATGTGCGTGGCCTGGCGCAAGCGGGGATCTAGCGATTCCAGGTCGCCGATGAAATTCAGGCGAATGCCGTTCTCGTCCAGTTCGGCGACTTCACGCTCCAGCGCATCGATGAACAGCGACATCAGACAGCTGACTTCCTCGCGCGGCCGTTGCCAGTTCTCGCTGGAGAACGCGAACACCGTCAGCGTGCGCACGCCCTGTCTCGCACAGTGTTCGACCATCATGCGCACAGGCTTGATGCCGGCCTGATGCCCGGCCTGACGCGGCAGCCCGCGGCGGCGTGCCCAACGGCCGTTGCCGTCCATGATCACGGCAACGTGCTGCGGCACGCTGAATACGTCGTTACTGCGGCGGGCGATCGCAACCATCTATACAGGTCCCGTGCAAACTGTCGCGTTCAGCGCTTCAGACTTCCATGATTTCCGCTTCCTTCTCTTTCAGAAGGGCGTCGATTTCACCGACGAAGCGGTCGGTCAGCTTCTGCACATCATCCTGCGCCTTTCGCTCCTCGTCTTCCGTGATCTCCTTCTCTTTCAGGAGATCCTTGAGGTCACCGAGCACGTCCCGGCGGATGTTGCGTATTGCAACCCGGCCGGACTCGGCCTCGTTGCGTACTACACGAACCATGTCCCTGCGCCGCTCCTCGGTCATCGGCGGCAGCGGGACACGGATCACCGCCCCCGCCGACATCGGGGTAAGCCCCAGATCCGACGTCAGAATCGCCTTCTCAACCGCCGCGACCATCTGTTTCTCCCAGGGCGAAACCGACAGCGTGCGCGCATCTTCCACCGTTACAGTAGCAACACGGGTGATCGGCGTTTCGGTGCCGTAATAATCCACGGTCACGTGTTCAAGCAATGCGGCATTGGCGCGCCCGGTACGCAGACGGGAGAATTCTTCCCTCAGCGCCTCTATGCTGCGTCCCATGCGCTTCTCAGCGTCTTTCTTCAGGTCATTGATCATGATTTCATCCCGCCGGCAATCGTTGCGTCGCCGGTCCAGTGATTGCTGACGGCCGTGCCCAGTGTCTCGCCCCGCACCAGCCGGACCAGATCGCCTTCGTTATTCAGGTTGAACACGACCAGCGGCAGATTGTTGTCGCGACACATGACGATGGACGTGGCATCCATCACGCCCAGTTTGTCGGCCAGCACCTGATCATACGACAGCGTGCCGTAACGCACGGCATCAGGATCGGTCATCGGATCGGCAGAATAGACACCGTCCACCTTGGTGGCCTTGATCAGCACATCCGCGTTGATCTCAATCGCGCGCAGACTGGCGGCGGTATCGGTGGTGAAGAAAGGGTTGCCGGTGCCGGCGGCAAAAATCACAACCCGTCCTTTTTCAAGGTGACGGA
Source organism: Gammaproteobacteria bacterium (assembly GCA_050485685.1). Taxonomy (GTDB): domain Bacteria; phylum Pseudomonadota; class Gammaproteobacteria; order Steroidobacterales; family Rariloculaceae; genus JBJHBP01. Next base: position 3,473 of record JBJHBW010000035.1, on the reverse strand, counting down.
TGGCGCGGCGGCGGATGTAATCCTCGCAGACCTCATGTATCTGCAGCGCCGACATCACGCGGGCGGTGGCGCCGGCACGTTCCAGCGCATCCTGCAGGGCGAGCGCGTTCATCAGCGTCGCCAGCATGCCCATGTGATCGGCGGTCACCCGGTCCATGCCGCCTTCGGCAAGGCCGGCGCCACGAAAAATATTGCCGCCGCCTATGACCAGGCCGACCTCTACGCCCATCTCAAGCAGCTCGGTCACTTCGCGCGCCACGCGCTTGAGCATGGGCGGGTCTATGCCGTATGGCTGCTTGCCCAGCAGGGCCTCGCCGCTCAGTTTCAACAGGATCCGCCGGTAGGCGGGCTGAGCAGCGGAAGCACCTTGCGCCATTACAACCTCGAGCTATCAGTTGCCGTGCGAATTCGACCGGGTGTGTGGCCCCTGGCGATCAGCGCTCAATTTAGCGGCTCTGGGATGCCTGCGCCATGACTTCCCGCGCGAAGTCCACCTGCTGCTTCTCGATACCTTCGCCGACCTCGAATCGCAGGAACCTCACCACACGCGCACCGGCTTCCTTGAGCAGATCGCGCACACGCTGATCGGGGTTCTTCACGAACGGCTGCCCGGTCAGCGTGATCTCGTCCAGATGCTTGCGCAGGCGACCCTCGACCATCTTCGCGACGATCTCGGCCGGCTTGCCTTCCTGTGCCGCCTGGGCGCTCAGGATCTCGCGCTCTTTGGCCACATCGGCTTCCGGCACCTCGTCCGGCGACACGAAACGCGGCGCCACAGCGGCCACCTGCATGGCCAGGTCGCGCGCCAGCTCCTCACTGCCGCCTTCCAGTTCGACCAGCACGCCGATTCGGCCCATATGCAGGTAACGGCCCACGACATTGCCGGTCTGCAGGCGCTCAAAGCGCCGCACGGCAATGTTTTCGCCGACCTTGGCCACCAGCGCCTGACGGGTATCCTCGACCGAAGCACCGTCGCCGGCGTCGCTGGCCATCAGCGCTTCAACCGAGTCGGCATCACCTTTCAGCGCGATCGTCGCGACGTTCTCTGCAAACGCGCGGAAGTTCTCGTCCTTGGCGACGAAGTCGGTTTCGGAATTGACTTCCAGCAGCAGGTACCGGCCCGCGCCGGCATCATCCTGAATGACCACCGTGCCTTCGGCGGCAACCCTGGAGGCCTTCTTGTCCGCCTTGGCCTGTCCCGCCTTGCGCAGGATGTCAGCAGCCGATTCGATGTCGCCGCCCGCCTCTACCAGCGCACGCTTGCAGTCCATCATGCCTGCGCCGGTTCTCTCGCGCAGTTCCTTGACCAGTGCCGGTTTGATTTCCATTGTCACGCTCTCACTTCGTTTGCTTCACAGATCGCCGGCTTCATTCCTTGCTGGCTGCTTCACCGGATTCGGCGCTGTCGGCGGCGTCGGCGCCTGCAGCGTCGGCACTCGCGGCGACATCCGTCCCGGCGGATTCGGCGCTGTCAGCGGCCTTGTCAGCTGACGGTGCCTCGGTGGCGGCGGCTTCAGCCGCGGCATTATCCTCGGCGGGTGCCTTGGCACGCGGCTTGGCTTTGGATGCCACTTTCGCGCGCTTCCTCGGCGCAGACCGTGCATTGCGGCCCTTGTCGACCAGCGGCCTTCCCTGCTCGTCCAGCTCCACGAAATCGTCGTCGCCGCCCGGCACTTCAGGCACCGACGCCTTGCCGGCCAGCACCGCATCGGCAACGGCCGCGGCATACAGGCGAATGGCGCGCATCGCGTCGTCATTGCCGGGAATCGGGTAATCGACGCCGTCCGGCGAGCAGTTGGTATCCACGACAGCGATCACCGGGATGCCGAGCTTGCGGGCTTCCTTGATCGCGATCTCCTCGTGACCGACGTCGATCACGAACACCGCGTCCGGCAGCGACTCCATATCCTTGATGCCGCCCAGTGCACGCTGCAGCTTCTCGCGCTCGCGATTGAAACGCAGCAGCTCTTTCTTCGTGAAGTCGCGCGGTGCGCCTTCGGCGGTAATCTCTTCCAGCTCGCGCAGACGCTTCACCGACTGGCGAATGGTCTTGAAGTTGGTCAGCATGCCGCCCAGCCAGCGCTGACTGACGTAGGGCATCCCGCAGCGCTCGGCTTCCTGGGTCACACCTTCGCGTGCGGCGCGTTTCGATCCTACAAACAGGACCCGGCCACCATCGGCCACGACGCGGCGAATGAATTCCAGTGCCTCCCCGAACAGCGGCACGGTCTTCTCAAGGTTGATGATATGGATCTTGTTGCGTTCGCCGAAAATGTACGGGGACATTTTCGGGTTCCAGAAACGGGTCTGATGCCCGAAATGCACGCCAGCTTCCAGCATCTGGCGCATGGAAACGTCAGCCATTGAAGTACTCCATTGTGGGGTTGAACCTCCACGCGACCCCTGCCGGCGACCGCGGTACTGACCACGGCACCCGGCCAACAGGTTGTGGCGCGTGTGTGTCGTTAATTGCCTCGAAGGCGCGCGCTTTATACCATAGCTTGCTTTCGGGATACAGCAACGACGCCGATCCGGGCCATCGAACTGCCAGGCACAGCGAGCGGTCCGGCGGACATCCAGCCGATGTCCGGCCACAGACCGGCTATTGCCGCAGGCTCTCTCACGCCCGAATCACAGCGCACGGCAGACCAGAACATGACGGTAACGATCAAGACGCCTGAGGAACAGGAGAAGATGCGCGTGGCCTCGCGCCTTGCGTCCAGTGTGCTGGACATGATTGGCGAACACGTGCGGCCCGGGGTCGCCACCGGGGAGCTGGACCGGATCTGCCACGAGTTCATCGTCGAGGAACTGGATGCGGTACCGGCACCGCTGAACTACAAGGGTTTTCCGAAGTCGATCTGCACCTCCGTGAATCATGTGGTGTGTCACGGCATTCCCGGGGACAAGAAGCTCAGGAGCGGCGATATCGTCAATATCGACATCACCGTGATCAAGGACGGCTTTCACGGCGACACCAGCCGCATGTTCTTCGTCGGGGAGCCGCCGGTACTGGGTGAGCGTCTGAGCCGTGTGAGCTATGAGAGCATGTGGGCCGGTATACGTGCCGTGCGACCCGGCGCCACACTGGGCGATATCGGTCATGCTGTGCAAAGACACGCTGAACAGCACCGTTTCTCGGTGGTACGCGAGTACTGCGGCCACGGCATAGGGCGGGTGTTTCACGAGGATCCGCAGATTCTGCACTACGGCAAGCCCGGCTCCGGCATGAAACTGTTGCCCGGCATGACATTCACCGTGGAACCGATGATCAATGCCGGCCGGCGCGAAACCAGATTACTGTCGGACGGCTGGACAGTGGTGACCAAGGACCACTCCCTGTCAGCGCAGTGGGAGCATACGGTGCTCGTGACCGATAATGGTGTTGAAGTCCTCACCGTGAGTCCCGCCGAACGCGAGCGCCGGGAACTTGCACCCTATCTGTCCGCAAACGGCAGGAACTGAACCCGGAC
>JBJHBW010000034.1:0-19899 GCA_050485685.1 Gammaproteobacteria bacterium | reverse complement strand
CAATGTGGCCCAGTTGAACACCGGTGACGATTCGCTGAACATGCGCGGCACCGGCAGGGACCAGAGCAGGCCCAGCCAGCCGAGCACGATCATCGGCGTGAGCAGGAAATCCAGGCCTTGCGGGGCCATGCTGTCACCCCGATAGCGGCGCAGCCAGCGGTCCACGGGATGCAGCCGGTCAATGGTCTCGCGGGACGATAACGAAGTGTGATTTTTCAGCGCTCAGTCACGTTCTGTTCAGCTTTTGGCGGTCATGATACCGCTCCCGCAGGAAGGGAAGCGGCAACTCAGGAGGATACGGGAATGCTTACCTGGAACAAGAAAAGGATGGGGATCGCGCTGATTGCGGCCACGTTTACGGTCACGGCCTGCACAACGCTCGATCCGTACACGCGCGAGGAGCGTACCGCCAGAGCGCAGCGCCAGGCCGTGATCGGTGCGGCAGCCGGTGCCGCCGCGGGCGTGCTCACTGGCGACAGCGCCTCGGAGCGACGCCGACGGGCGCTGATCGGTGCGGGCGTGGGCGCTCTGGCAGGCGCTGCCGTTGGCAACTACATGGACAGGCAGGAAGCGGCGCTCAGGGAGCGGCTGGACCGCACCGGCGTCAGCGTCACGCGCGATGGCGACAACATCATTCTTAACATGCCGGGCAACATTACCTTCGGCTTCGACAGCGCTGATCTGAACGCCAGCTTTTTCGAGGTGTTGGATTCGGTGGCACTGGTGCTTAACGAGTTCAACCAGACCGTCATCGAAGTGGCCGGTCATACCGACAGCACCGGTTCGTTCGACTATAACGTGGGACTTTCGCAGCGGCGTGCGGCAACGGTGGGGCAGTACCTGCGAACCCGTAACGTCCTGGCCGACCGGATCTTCGAAGTGGGCCATGGTCCGAGCATGCCGATTGCGACCAACGCGACTGAAGCGGGCCGACAGATGAACCGCCGAGTGGAGCTGACGCTGTTCCCGCTCGTGGAGGCCTGACTGGCTTCGCCGTAAACCTAAGACACGCGGCCGGACGCCCGCTCAGGCGGGTCCGGCCGCTATCAGGCCCTTGAGCTTGCCTATGGCATTGGCCTCGATCTGTCGCACCCTTTCTGCCGATATTGAGTACTCGGCAGCGAGTTCGTGCAGCGTGGCCTTGGATTCGGTCAGCCAGCGGCGCTGCAGAATCGAACGGCTGCGCTCGTCCAGGTCCGCCAGCGCCTGCTCCAGACGCTCGCCGGCGTCGCTTTCAAAGTCGTCGCGCTCTATGGTCTCCGCAGGGTCGCTGCCGGGGCTTTGCAGATAGGCGGACGGCGAGTACACGCTCTCTTCGTCTTCCGCCGGTGACGGATCGAAAGACATATCCTGCCCGCTGAGGCGCTGCTCCATCTCGGTCACGTCGCGGGCGCTGACGCCCAGATCGCGGGCCACTGCCTCGGTTTCTTCCTGCGTCAGCCAGCCGAGTCGCTTCTTGGACTTGCGCAGGTTGAAGAACAGCTTGCGCTGCGCCTTCGTGGTCGCGACCTTGACCAGCCGCCAGTTGCGCAGTACGAACTCGTGAATTTCAGCGCGTATCCAGTGCACGGCAAACGACACAAGCCGCACCCCGACCGCGGGATCGAAGCGCTTCACGGCCTTCATCAGCCCGACGTTGCCTTCCTGAATCAGGTCGCCAAGCTGAAGCCCGTATCCGGAGTAGCCGCGTGCGATGTGCACGACGAAGCGCAGATGTGCCAGGACCAGCGTGCGCGCTGCATCCAGGTCGTTGTGTTCTTTCAGGCGGGTGGCCAGCTCGCGCTCTTCCTCGGCGCTGAGCACGGGCACGGAATTGACCGCATGAATGTACTGATCGAGCGTGCCAAGCGGCCCGCTCAGCATCCGCTCGGCGTCTCTGATGGCGAGCGCGGTTGTGGTCATTGTGTGCAAACCTCCCTTGAGCCCAAGATTCTAGCACTCGCCCCTTTAGAGTGCTAAACGAGGCCGGTGTTCCGTGACACGCTTATCAGCTGTCGCGCGCGGCTTCCCGCTTTCAGGGCCCGGCCGCCTGGTCAGCTCGGCTCTATGGCCCTGAGATGGCGTGCGGTGGCGATTCCGGCCCCCAGCCAGCCCAGCGCGGTACCCCCGACGATCAGGGTCAGCAGACCGGAAGCGCCCAGGCCGCTGAGCCGGAAGGTGCTGTCGTACAGCGCGGCCAGTCTGGCCACCGGCGCCGACAGCAGCCACAGCGTGATCGCGATCAGCAGCCATGCGGCGACAGCGCCGGCAAGCCCGTACCAGAATCCCAGGTACAGAAACGGCCTGCGTATGAAGCCATCGCTGCCGCCTACCAGCTTCATGACCTCTATCTCGGTGCGCCGGTTGTTGATTTCAAGTCGAATCGTGTTGCCTATGACCAGGGCCACGGCTGCCGCCAGCAGCAGCGTGGCGATGTCCACGACCCGCCCGGACAGCGTGAGAATGGCCCGCAGCCGCTCCACCCAGGCGGTATCGATCTGCACCAGCTCGGTTTCCGCCATGTCGGCCAGCGCCGCCGCCAGCGCGGCGACATCGCTGTCCGGGCCGCTTTCGGGTCGGACCACCAGCGCGTGGGGCAGCGGATTCTCGTCCAGTGCATCCACCATTTCGCCAATGCCGGAACGGGCGCGGAACTCGGCCAGTGCCGCATCGCGGCTGATGAACAGCACGGTGACCACATCGGGGCGCGCCTCGATCGTGGCCGCGAGCTCGGTGGCCTGCTGCTCGGACGTTTCAAGGCGCAGGTAGACGGTGAAATCCGCGGCATGTTCCCAGGCCGCGCTGAGGGCCGCCGCATTACCGACCAGCACCCGCAAACCGCCGGGCAGTGCCAGTGCAATCGCGATGACCATCACGGTCATTGCGGTGGCTACGGGCTGGCGCACCAGTCGCCCCAGCGCCGACAGGCCATTCTGTGCATGCAGGGTCGCGTAGCGTTTGAGTGCGCCTGTCATCGCCCTCACCAGTCGCTGAGCCCGGTGCCGTGACCCCGTTTGCCGCTGTCCGCGGCAATCTGGCCGCTGACCAGTTTCAGCTGTCGGTGGTCCAGGCGGTCGATCAGTTCCAGATCGTGAGTCGCGATCAGCATGGTCACGCCCACCTCGTTGAATCGTTCGAACAGACCCATGATTTCAAGTGACAGGTCAGGGTCCAGGTTGCCGGTGGGTTCGTCGGCAATCACGATATCGGGGCGCGCGGCCACAGCGCGCGCGATGCCCACACGCTGCTGCTCGCCGGTGGACAGCGTGATCGGTTCATGGCGTTCGCGGCCCAGCAGGCCGACCTGGTCCAGCGCCGCGCGAACACGGCGTTCGGTCTCGCGTCGACTCAGCCCGGCGATGACCAGCGGCAGCGCGACGTTGTCGAACACGCTGCGGTCATACAGCAGCTTGTGATCCTGAAAAACGATGCCTATGCGCTGGCGAAACCGCGGTATGCGGCCGCGACGCACGCGTGAGGTGTTCTGGTTGTTGATCAGCACGGCGCCGCGGGACGGGCGCTCGATCAACGCGATCAGTTTCAGCAACGTGCTCTTGCCGGCGCCCGACGGTCCGGTCAGGAATACCATCTCGCCGCGTTCGACGACGAAGCTCACGCCACTGAGCGCTTCGTGGCCATTCGGGTAACGCTTGTAGACGTTATCGAATCGGATCAAGAGCGCTGTTCTCCGAGCAGGGCGCGTGTGAAATCGCGGGCGTCGAATACGTCAAGATCCTCCACGCCCTCGCCCACGCCCACGAAGCGAATCGGCACGCCGGTGCGCTCGGCGATGGCCAGCACGATGCCTCCCCTGGCGGTGCCGTCCAGCTTGGTGATCACGAGCCCTGTCACGCCCATACGCTGATGAAACTGTATCGCCTGCACCAGCGCATTCTGGCCCTGACTGCCGTCCAGAACCAGCAGCGTTTCGTGCGGCGCGTCCGGATCAAAGCGCCTGACCACGCGCTTGACCTTCTCCAGCTGATCCATGAGTCCGGACGCGGTATGCAGGCGCCCGGCGGTATCGGCAAGCACGACGTCCAGCCCTCGTGCGCGCGCTGCAGTCAGTGCATCGTGGACCACGGCGGCAGGATCGGCGCCCGATGTCTGGCCCAGGATCTGCGCGCCGGTGCGTTGCGCCCAGGTTTCAAGCTGCTCGGTTGCGGCGGCGCGAAACGTGTCGCCGGCGGCCATCATTACCGACAGGCCGTCAGCGCGCAGGCGGTGTGAGAGTTTGCCTATCGTGGTCGTCTTGCCGGTGCCGTTGACGCCGACGACCAGAATCACGTATGGCTTGCGCTGACGATCGATGACCAGTGGCTGCGCCAGCGGCTGCAGGATCTCCACGATCGCCTCTTCCAGCACGCCTATGGCGCCGGCAGCGTCCTTCACGGTGCTGGCCCGGGCGCGGCGCAGGCGGTCGATCAGCCGGTTCGTGACCTCCACGCCGACGTCAGCGCTGAGCAGGCGTATCTCCAGCTCTTCCAGTGCGTCCTCGTCCACGCCGCGGCTGAACATGCCGGCCAGGTCCTCGGTGAACCATGCCTTGCCACGGTTCAGTCGTGCCTTGAGCTTGGCAAAAAAGCCGGCGGCCGGCCGGTGGGAAGGGTCGGTAGCCAATGGATGAACCTCGAGAGCGGCAGGGGCCAGGTACGCGACAGGCGCCGGATTATACCGGCAGTGCCATGTCGAATGTGTGTGCCCGCCATGCCTGAGCCGCCCGGCGTCTGCGGTGGATCCGGCCAGTTCAGGGGAAGGCGCCCTGTATCTGGTAATTTGCCCGGATGAGCAACATTCGTCCTGCCGCTCCGGGCTCGCGCTCATGGTGAAGCGCTTGCAAAAGCCGGCTTCCGCCGCCCATCGCGTGCGCATCATAGGCGGGCGCTGGCGCGGCACCCGGGTGCCGGTAGCAGCCGGCACCGGGGCACGACCTACGCCGGACCGTGTGCGCGAAACCCTGTTCAACTGGCTGGGGCCCGCGATCGAAGGTGCGCGATGCCTGGATCTGTTCGCCGGCACCGGTGTGCTGGGCCTTGAGGCGTTGTCGCGAGGGGCGGGCGACGTCGTCTTCGTTGACAGCGATCGCCGGCTCACGGCCGCGCTGCAGGCACAGCTGGTCCGCCTGGATGCCAGTGCGCAGGTCGTGCAGGCCGATGTGCTGAAGTGGTTGCGCAGCGGGGAGGTCGCGACGGCGGGTGCGTCTGTCGGGCGAACCGACCCTGCCGGAAGATTCGACGTCGTGTTCCTCGATCCACCCTATGCCATGCCGGCAGAACCCCTGCTGACGGCATTGTCCGCATGGCTGTCGCCGGGCGCGCGGATTTATGTCGAACGCGCACGCGATGCCGGTCTGCCGCAGGCACCCGATCGCATGCACTGGCATCGCACGGCGACGGCGGGAGGGGTCGCATATGGCCTGCTCGCTGCGGATGACGCCCTGTGACGCTGCCGCGGGCGGCCGGCTACAATGGATTCCATGGATAGCCAGCACCGAGGCGGCTGATGAGCGTTGCCGCAATGTACCCGGGTACGTTCGACCCGATCACCCATGGTCACGAGGATCTGGTACGCCGCTGTCTGCGGTTGTTCGATCGCGTGGTCGTCGCCGTGGCCGCCAGTCCGAAGAAGGCGCCGCTGCTCAGTCTGGATGAACGCGTGATGCTGGCCCACGAAGTGCTGGCGGACCTGCCCGGTGTGACCGTGACCGGTTATGACGGTCTCACCGTCGAGTACGCGCGCCAGCACAATCTGGGTGCGATCATTCGGGGCCTGCGCGCGGTATCGGATTTCGAGTACGAATTTCAGCTTGCGACGATGAACCGTCACCTGACCGAGACGGTGGAAACCGTGTTCCTGACGCCGACCGAAAACTACACCTTCGTCTCATCCAGCCTGGTGCGCGAGATCGTGGAGCTTGGCGGCGACGTGTCGCCATTCGTGCATCCGCATGTGGAGCGCATGCTGAAAGCCAAGTTCGGCAGGGGGTCGGCATGAGGCAGGCCATCCGTCTGCAGCGCGCACTGCTGCTTGCGACAGGCCTGCTCGCCAGTGCCGTCGTCTGTGCAGACAGGGCGGTTGAGGCCGAGCGTCATATGGTGAGCGCCGCGAACCCGCACGCCGCCGAAGCGGGGCTGGCCATCCTTCGCGCCGGCGGCAGCGCGGTCGATGCCGCGATTGCCGTTCAACTCGTGCTGTCGCTCGTGGAACCGCAGTCGTCCGGCGTCGGCGGTGGCGCATTCATGCTGCACTACGACGCGACCGCGGACGGCACTGGCCCGTCGCGGGTGACGTTCTATGACGGTCGCGAGACGGCGCCGGCGGCGGCAACGCCGGATATGTATCTTGAACCGGACGGCAGCCCGGCCGGATTCTTCGCGGTGGGCACCGGCGGTCCCGCGGTCGGCGTGCCCGGTGTGATGCGTCTTCTGGAACAGGCCCACAGCGAACACGGCCGCCTGCCGTGGGAGGCGCTGTTCGTGCCGGCCATCGCGCTGGCGGAGGACGGCTTCGAGATCTCGCCCAGGCTGCACGGCCTGCTGCAGCGTTTCGCGGGCTTTGCGCGCGTGCCGGCGTTTCGCGATTACTTCTACGACGACGAGGGTGTGCCGCTGCCGGTTGGTCATCGGCTGGTGAATCCCGACTATGCGGCGACTCTGCGACTGCTGGCCGCCGAGGGCGTGGAGCCGATGTACACCGGTGCGCTGGCGCGCGACATCGTCAGCGCGGTGCGTGACAACGATGTCGCGGCCGGGCGGCTGACCATGGACGACCTTGCCGACTACCGCGTCCGGCAGCGCGCGCCGTTGTGCACCGGGTTCCGGGCGTGGCAGGTCTGCGGTCCGCAGCCGCCGTCGTCCGGCGGCATCACCGTGCAGCAGATTCTGTCACTGGTCGAACTGCTCGATGCGCCGTCGCTGCGCGAAGATGCCGTAGGCGCGCTGCACCTGCTTGCCGAGGCCAGCCGGCTGGCGTTCGCGGACCGCAATCTTTATCTCGCCGACACGGACTTCGTCGATGTGCCGGTGGCCGGCCTGCTGTCGGCGCCTTACCTGCGCGAGCGCGCCGCACTGGTTGCCAGGGACCGGGCGATGAGTGAGGTACAGGCCGGCACACCGCCCCAGATCACGGTATGGGAACATGCCGCGGCGTCGCCGCACGACATGATGTCCACGAGTCACTTCTCCATCGTCGATGGCTGGGGCAGCGCCGTATCGATGACCACGACCGTGCAGTCGGCTTTCGGCAGCCAGCTGATGGTCGGTGGCTTCCTGCTCAATAACCAGCTCACGGATTTTTCATTCGTGCCGGAGATCGACGGGTTGCCGGTGGCCAATCGCGTGGAGCCCGGCAAACGGCCGCTGAGCAGCATGGCGCCGTCGCTGGTATTCGATACCGATGGCAGGTTGTCGCTGGTGATCGGTTCACCGGGCGGCACACGTATCATCGGTTTCGTAGCGCAGACCCTGCTTGGCGTCCTGCACTGGGGCATGGACGTGCAGCAGGCGATATCGGCGCCGCGTGTGATTGCACAGCTGGGCCCCGTGGAACTGGAGGAAGGGACCGAACTGGCCGCGCAGGCCGAGGCGCTGCGGGCGCTGGGCCACCGGGTTGCGGTGCGCGAGATCAACAGCGGCCTGCATGGCATAGAGATCCGTTATCAGGACGGCGGCATGCGTCTGTTCGGCGGTGCCGATCCCCGACGCGAAGGTGTCGTGCTGGGCGATTGATTGCTGCCGGTTCAACGCTGGCAGCGCGGGCACCAGTAGACCGCACGTTGCCCGGTCACGGCACGGCGTATCGCAGTGCCGCAGCGGCGGCAGGGTTCATCTGCGCGGCCGTATACGTTCAGCGTGTTCTGGAAGTATCCGGGCTTGCCGTCGCCGCCCACGAAATCACGCAGCGTGGTGCCGCCCTGGGTGAGGGCGTCCTCGAGCACGGCGCGGATGGCTGCCACCAGTGGCTCAAAGCGACGGCGTGCAATGCGCCCGGCCGCTCGCAGCGGATGAATGCCCGCCCGGTACAGCGCCTCGTTGACGTAGATGTTGCCAAGCCCCGCCACGACCTGACCGTTCATCAGATGCTGCTTGATGATGACACGGCGCCCCCGCGACTTCTGCCACAGGTAGTCGGCACTGAAGTCGTCTTCCAGCGGTTCCGGTCCCAGACTGCGGAGCAACGGATGCTGCGCCGGGGAGTTCGTGTAATGCAGGCTGCCGAAGCGGCGCGGATCGTTAAAACGCACCAGGCCGCCGGTGGTCAGCGTAAGGTCGAAGTGGTCGTGCGCCCGGGCCGGCGAGGATTCCGCCAGAAACCTCAGACTGCCCGACATCCCCAGGTGCACGATCAGCGCGCCGTCGCCGGCGTGAATCAGCAGATATTTTCCGCGACGCGTCAGGGTGCGGATCGCTGCATGCCGCACCTGAGCGGCGACATCGGTTGCAACAGGCCAGCGCAGACGGGGCTCGCGCACAATCAGCGAATCGATCGTGTGTCCTTCCAGCAGCGGCGCGAGGCCGCGGCGTGTGGTTTCCACTTCCGGCAGTTCAGGCATGGCGCGAGCATATAGGCGGCCGGCCACAACGCGCCAGCGCCCCCTGCAGGCCGAAAAGGGCAGGCGGCGATGGCGAAATCGTGAATCCGGTCCCGGCGCCGGCTTGGAGCGCGAATAATCGATCAGCTATAGTGAGCGACGGCTACTCACAGTTACGGACAGGCGCGAACGTGGAATTCATCTACGCCCATTACAACGGGCTCACCAATCTCGGTTTCTGGGGCTACGTGATTGTCACGCTGCTTTTCATGCACGTGACGATGATGTGTGTGACGCTCTACTACCATCGTGACCAGGCCCACCGGTCAGTGGATCTGCACCCGCTGGTGCGTCATTTCTGCCGGTTCTGGCTGTGGATGAACACCGGTTCGTCAACACGCGAGTGGGTGGCCGTGCATCGCAAGCACCACGCCTACACCGAAAAGGAAGGCGATCCCCACAGCCCGCGCATTTTCGGTCTGAAGCGCGTGCTGCTCGAAGGTGCGGAACTTTATCGTGCCGAGTCCGTGAAGCCGGAAACGCTGGCCAAGTACGCCAAGGGCACGCCGAATGACTGGCTGGAGAACAACGTCTACGCCCACCCGGTGCGAAGCTACTACGGCATCGCGCTGCTGCTGGTTCTGAACCTCGTCCTGTTCGGCATACCGGGCATCATCATGTTCGCGTTCCAGATCGCGAACATGCCGGTCATGGCCGCCGGCATCGTCAACGGACTGTGTCATGCGAAGGGCTACCGCAACTTCGAGACCGAAGACGCATCCACGAATCTGTGGCCTATAGGCATACTGGTGGCGGGCGAGGAGCTGCACAACAATCATCATGCGTTCCCGAGTTCGGCGCGGTTCTCCATGCGCCGACATGAGATCGACCTCGGCTGGCTGCACCTGAAGCTGCTGGTCTGGCTGCGGCTGGCGAAGATCCGCCGCGTTGCGTCCATGCCGGAACTGGAGCCGCAGGCGCGGTCCGGCGCGGTCGCCGATCTTGATGCGCTGCGCGCGATCATCGTGCATCGCATGCACGTGCTCAGGCACTACACCTATAACGTGACGCTGCCCATCCTGCGCCGTGAGCTCGCCAACCGTGCGAACGCCAGTTCCGTGGTGCGTGCCGCGCGCCGCATGCTGAGCTGGCAGCCGCATATGCTGGACGAGCGTTCACGCGAGCAGATGACGGATCTGGTGGAGCGTCATCCAGGGCTGCGCACGGTGCTCGAGTTTCGTAATGAGCTCAAGAGCCTGTGGGAAGGGGCGCATACCAGCAACGAGAAACTGCTGGCGGACTTCAGGGAATGGTGCACGCGCGCAGAAGCCAGCGGCATTCAGGCGCTGGAGGAGTTCGTCGCGTATCTGAAGTCGTTCCGGCCTATGCCGGATCCGTCGCAGGCCAGGGCCTGACGACGAAGAGCCTGACGACGAAGAGGCTGACGACCCGGCTTACTTGATCTTCGTTTCCTTGTAGATCACGTGCTGGCGTACGCGCGGGTCGTATTTCTTCACTTCCATCTTTTCAGGGTGAAGACGCCGGTTCTTGGTGGTGGTGTAGTAATGCCCGGTACCGGCTGTGGACATCAGTCGAATCTTGTCACGCATGATGGCTGATCTCTGAAAACTGTCTGCGGAAACGCTGTTCGTGCGAAGGCTGTTCGTGCGAAGGCGTTAGATGTTAAAGGTCGCGCGTACCGCGCTCAGACCTTTGTGCCCCGCTCGCGCAGCTGCGCGATGACCTTTTCTATGCCGAGCTTGTCGATGATGCGCAGTCCCTTGCACGACACGCGCAGGCGAACGAACCGCTTCTCCTTCTCCAGCCAGAAGCGCTGGGTATGGAGATTGGGGAGGAAACGGCGACGCGTCTTGTTGTTCGCGTGCGATACATTGTTTCCCGTCATCGGGCGCTTACCCGTGACCTGACAGACCCTGGACATCTCTCAATCCTCAGTGTGCGGTTCGCAAAGGGTGGGCACTATACCGCCTGCCCGGACCCCCGGCAAGGCGCCAGACCGCACCCGCAGCGCGACCCCGCTGCACCGCCCGAACACCGGCCACTCGCTATATCCAGCCCCTTTCGGCCAGCGACACATGCCCGCCCCGGCTGACCACCAGGTGATCGAGCAGGCGCACGTCCACCATCGCCAGCGCCCGGGACAGCTTCAGCGTGATCCCGCGGTCCGCCTCGCTGGGCTCGGCCACGCCGGACGGGTGATTATGTCCAATGATGACGGCCGAGGCGTTGTGGTGCAGGGCCCGTTTCAGCACCTCACGGGGGTATACGGCGGCGCCGTCCACGGTGCCGCGGAACAGCTCTTCATAGCGGATGAGCCGATGGCGCGCGTCGAGAAACAGGCAGCCGAACACTTCGTGTGGCAGATCCGCGAGGCGGGCATGGAAGAACCGCACTGCGTCGTCCGGGGCGCGCAGCGTGCCGCCGCGGTCCACGGCGCAGGTCAGGTAGCGCCGACCCAGCTCTACCGCGGCCTGCAGACGTGCGGCGCGTACCGGGCCGATGCCACGTGCCTCGGCCAGCTCCGTGCTGCTGCGCTGTAGCAGTACCGCCAGCCCGCCCCAGCGCTTCAGCAGTCCGTGGGCGATGGAAAGCGCATCGCAACCGGCACAGCCGGTCCCGAGCAGCACGGCCACGAGCTCGCCATCGGAAAGCCGGTCGGGTCCGTGCGTCAGCAGTCGTTCCCGTGGTCGTTCTGATACTGGCCAGTTTCCTATACTCATGCGGCTGTCCCTGTCCCTGTCCCTGTCCGTGCGCGTGGCAGTCACCATCGTCGCCGGATCAGCCTGCCGGGATGAAGATCCATAAGTGGCTGAGCCCGTCAGAAACTGGCAACCGGACGGATTCCCTGCGCTTTCTCGGCAGTCACCGAAAAGCCTGCATGTGGAAATACCGGTCGCGACGGCGGTAAGCTGCGCTGGCGTATCAACGCGCCGTTTACTGGCCTGATGGCAATGACGAACACGAACACGAACACAACCACGCGTACCCGGGTCCTGGTAGGCGTAACAGGCGGCATCGCCGCCTACAAGGCGCCGGAACTGGTGCGCAGACTCATGGACCGTGGATGCGAGGTGCAGGTCGTGATGACACGTGCCGCCCACGAGTTCGTAACGCCGCTGTCGCTGCAGGCCGTGTCCGGACGCCGGGTGCGCAGCGACCTCTGGGACCGCGATGCGGAAGCGGGCATGGGCCACATCGAACTGGCGCGCTGGGCGGATATCGCCGTGGTTGCACCGGCCAGCGCCGACTTCATCGGCGTGCTGGCTGGTGGCCTTGCTCCGGATCTTCTGAGCACCATTTGCCTCGCCACCCAGGCACCGCTGTATCTGGCCCCCGCGATGAACCAGGCCATGTGGGCGCATCCGGCGGTGCAGCACAACCGCGCGTTGCTCGCATCGCGAGGCGTGGAGTGTCTGGGGCCGGGTGAAGGCGAACAGGCCTGCGGTGATGTCGGACCCGGTCGCATGCTGGAGCCTGACGAAATCGCCGATCGGCTGCTGCCGGCAGGATCGCGGCAGCATGCCGGACTGCTGGCGGGACTGAAAGTCGTCATTACGGCTGGTCCGACCCGCGAGCCCATAGACCCGGTGCGCTACATCACCAATCGCAGTTCGGGAAAGATGGGTTTTGCAGTGGCCTCGGCAGCACGAGAGGCAGGAGCCGAGGTCGTGCTCGTGGCGGGTCCTGTCACGCTGTCGACGCCGGCTGGCGTGCGGAGAGTCGATGTGGAATCTGCCGCTGACATGTACAGATCCGTGCATGAAGAGATGGCCGATACCGACATATTCATTGGATGCGCAGCCGTATCCGACTACCGCCCGGCCAGCGCAAGCAGCGAGAAGATCAAACGCAGTGCCGATCGTATGGATCTGTCGCTGGTGCGTTCGGAAGATACGCTGGCCAGCGTCGCGGCATTGAAGGATGCACCGTTCACGGTCGGGTTCGCCGCCGAAACCCGTGACGTGGAACAACACGCCCGCGAGAAGCTGGGACGCAAGCAGGTGAACATGATTGCCGCGAATCGCGTGGGTCCGAACTGTGGCTTCGACGCCGAGACCAATGCGCTGACGGTCTACTGGAACGGCGGTGAATCCGCGCTGGGTGAAAGCAGCAAGGTTGTACTGGCGAAGCGGCTGGTTGCCCTGATTGCGGAACACTACCGTGCCGGTCAGCAGGTGCCGCAGGGATCGGCGCGGGCAAACGCTGCCGGCGCATCCGAATGACGATGAGCGCAGGTCAGCGTCAGCAGGTGCAGCTGAAGATTCTCGATCCTCGCATTGGCAAAGAGTTTCCGCTGCCGGCCCCGGCAACCGACGGATCAGCCGGCGCCGATCTGCGTGCATGTCTGGAGGAACCGGTGGAGCTTGCGCCGGGCGACTGTCGCCTGATTTCGTCAGGCATTGCCATTCATCTCGCCGATCCGGGCCTGGCCGCGCTGATCCTGCCGCGTTCCGGACTTGGCCACAAGCATGGCATCGTGCTCGGTAATCTGGTGGGTCTGATCGACTCGGACTATCAGGGCGAGCTGATGATCTCGTGCTGGAACCGGGGGCAGGACACGTTCCGCATCGAGCCCGGCGACCGGATTGCGCAGCTGGTCATCGTGCCGGTAGTACCGGCCGTGTTTGAAGTGGTTGAAACGTTCGGCGACAGCAGTCGCGGCGCCGGCGGATTCGGTCACACCGGCACCCGCTGAGAGCGTTCAGCCTCAGCTCCCGCCGCGCAGCTCACGAAAGCGCGCGATATCCCGTGCGAAGTTCTCGCGCATCTGCTCCTGCTCTGCACGAGTGCGCGTGAGACTGTCCTCGTAGACGTTGATCGAACCCAGGGTTTCGGAGATCTCACGTGCCAGATTTGAAGGTACCGGCGGAGCGTCTTCGCTTTCATTGTAGGGACTGTAGCGAGACGCTTCGGCATGCAGGCGCTGCAGGCGTTCCCTGAGATTGTTCACGTACAGCTGCGTGACCTGGATCTGGGAATCCAGCAGCTCCAGACGTTGATCGCGCAGACGTTCTATATCCGCGACCGACAGGTAGGTGTCGAGTAGCATGCGGTCGCGACGGGCAATCTCGGCCCGCTGGCGTGCTTCTTCTTCAGCCAGAGCCGCAGCTTCGGCCTGAGCGGCACGTTCCTCATCGCTGAGGACGCCTTCCTCATAACCGACGGCCACGCCCTGAGTGTTCAGTCGGTGCCGGCTGCGATCGGCATACTCCGGCGGTACGCGATCGCCGAAATGGACCACGCCGTCATCATCGACCCAGCGATACAGAGGCTGGGCGAGGATGGCTGCGGCCGGCACTGCGAACAGCACGAGCGCGGCAATGAATGTGCGTGTTTTCGTGCCCACTTATGTTAACTCATATAGATCCGACCACGCGTACACGTATACCAGATCTGCCTGCGAAATGAAGTGCAGGGCCTGTTTTTTGCGCCAATCTGCGAACGGTGTACGGTTTTTAAGTCAGTGCCCCACGCCGTAGCGGTTGCGATATGCGCGCACCGAGGGCAGCTGTTCGGCGTAGTCCGGATCCTCTTCCAGGTGATCCACGAGGTCCGTAAGAGTCACGATGCTGCGGATGGGGATGCCGAGATCCTGTTCCAGCTCGTCTTTGGCTGCCACCCGGCTCTTGGAGCCCACTTCCTCGCGATCGAGTGCGACCAGTACACCCGCAGGTGTGGCACCGGCCTCGCGAATGACACCCAGCACTTCCTTGATGGCGGTACCGGCAGTGATGACATCGTCGAGAATCAGGACGCGTCCCTGAAGCGGCGCGCCGATCACCGCGCCACCCTCACCATGATCCTTGGCTTCCTTGCGGTTGAATGCGAACGGGAAGTCACGATCGTAATGTTCCGCGAGCACGGCGGCTGTCAGGGCGACCAGCGGAATACCCTTGTAGGCAGGCCCGAACAGCATGTCGAACTCAAGATCCTTCAGTGTGTCGACGGCAGCCGCATAGCAGCGGCCGATCTTGGCTGCGGCATAGCCGGTGTTGAAGCGTCCGGCATTGAAGAAGTAGGGACTCAGGCGCCCGGACTTCAGTTTGAACTCACCAAACTGAAGCACTTCAAGCTCCAGCGCCAGATCGAGAAATTCCGTCTTGTACGCCTTCATGACACCTCGCCTGCAATTGCTTCGGTATCATACAGCGCCTTTGCTGGAACCTGCGACGTCCACCTGTCATGAGAGTCATCACATTCAATGCCAACGGCCTGCGTTCCGCTGCGCGCAAAGGCTTCTTCAACTGGTTCGCACAACAGAAAGCCGATGTACTGTGCGTGCAGGAGCTCAAGGCGCAGCCGGATCAGATCGACGGCAGCCCGTTCGTGCCGCGCGCCTGGCATCGTCAACTTGCGTGCGCCGAGAAGAAGGGCTACAGCGGCGTTGCGATCTACACCCGACGTGAGCCGCTGGATGTCGCCATCGGTTTCGGCGATCCGGAATTCGATGCCGAGGGCCGATATGTGGAGGCGGTGCTGGATGACGTGATCGTTGTCAGTGTCTATTTTCCGTCCGGCACCACAGGCGACATACGTCAGGCTGCGAAGTACCGCTTTCTCGATCGCTTCGAGCGCCACATGGATGAGCTGCGTGGCCGCGGGCTGCCGGTGATCGTCTGCGGCGATGTGAATATCGCGCACCGCAGCATCGATCTGAAGAACTGGCGCTCGAATCAGAAAAATTCCGGTTTCCTGCCGGAAGAGCGTGCCTGGATGGATCAGCTTTTCGATCAGCGTGGCTGGGTGGACGCATTCCGGGAAGTGAACCCGGAGCCGGAGCAGTACACCTGGTGGTCCAATCGCGGCAGGGCATGGGAGAAGAACGTGGGGTGGCGTCTCGATTACCAGCTGGTGACGGCCGATTTGTCCGGCAGGGTGCTGGGCGCTTCGATCTACAAGCGCAACCGTTACTCCGACCACGCGCCGCTGACGATAGATTATGATCTTGATGTAGCCGGCTGAACCCAGGCCGGCACTGCCGAGGTCGCTATGTTGCTTTGGCCAATGCCGGTAATGGCCCGGCGGCCGATTCTTCGCATGGTCTGGCTGCTTGCCGTTGCTGTTCTGATGGCCGCCTGTGGCGGCGGCAGTGGCTCTTCCGGCAGCGGTGCGAATCCGTTGCCGCCGCAGCCGCCACCTGCGGGCGCACCGGGTCCGTGGTCCCCTGGCGTTTTCATGCCTTCCGGAACGTTCGCGGCGTATTGCGCAGTGCCGCGCACCGGCACCGACCCGAGCACCGGCCAGCCATACCCGGATCGTGCTGGCACGTATGTGCACGAGAACTACTGGCTGCGCTCCTGGCATCACGAGTTCTATCTCTGGTACGACGAGATCCTCGATCGTGATCCGGCCAGTTACTCGACCCCGACCTATTTCAATCTGATGCGGACGTTCGAGCTTTCACCGTCAGGGCAGCCGAAGGACCGGTTTCATTTCAGCGCGCCGACCGCCGAGTACCGGCAGCAGGTGCAGTCCGGCGTCTCGGCCGGGTATGGCGTGCAGTGGGCGATTCTGAATGCGTCGCCGCCCAGGCAGATCGTCGCGGCCTATGTGCAGCCAGGCTCTCCGGCGGCGCTGGCGGGAATCGAGCGCGGCACACGCGTGGTGGAGATCAATGGCGTGGATGCCGTCAATGCCAGCGATGCCGCTGCCGTCCAGCTGCTGAATGCGGCGCTTTTCCCTGCGCAGGCAGGAGAGGTCTATACCTTCAGCATCGCAGCTGCCGGCACGAACACCACGCAGAGCGTCGTGCTGGTCTCGGCAGTCGTGCAGAGAGATCCGGTCAATCATCTGGAAGTCCTGGATACCGATACCGGCCGGGTCGGGTACGTGCACTTCACCGATCACATCGCAACCGCCGAGCAGTCGCTTTACGGCGCATTCACGACGCTGCAGGCTGCGGGAGTCGATGACCTGGTGCTCGATATCCGATACAACGGCGGCGGATTTCTGGCCATCGCGTCGCAACTGGCCTATATGATCGCAGGACCCGCCAGTACGGCCGGCAGAACGTTTGAACGCCAGCGCTTCAACGACAAACACCCGGCAACCAATCCGTTCACTGGCGAACCGCTGTTTCCGATCCCGTTCCTGGATTTCACGATTTTCTCAGAGCCCTCCGGCCAGCCGTTGCCAACGCTTAACCTGCCGCGTGTGTTCGTGTTGACAGGCGCCAATACGTGCTCGGCCAGCGAATCGGTGATCAACGGACTGCTTGGTGTCGGTGTCGAGGTCATACAGATCGGCGCTCAGACCTGCGGCAAGCCCTACGGTTTCTATCCGGCCGACAACTGTGGCACCACCTATTTCGCCACCCACTTTCAGGGTGAGAACGATGCCGGATTCGGAGATTTCGCCGATGGCTTCACCCCCGTCCCCGGCGTCACCGTCCCGGAGGCGACCACGTCTGGTTGTCAGGTCGCGGATGACTTTTCACGAGCGCTGGGAGATATCGGCGAAGCGCGACTGGCCGCTGCCCTGCAGTACCGTGCTTCAGGCAGCTGCTCCGGTGCTGCCAGCGGGGCTTCATTCGCATCCAAGCCCGGGGAGGCGGTGCTGCGGGAGCCGGTCGTGCCCAGGCCCGACTGGCTCCAGAACCGCATACTGACGCCGCTGCCATGATGACGTTTCGCAGATCCATGGCCGTGATGTTGGTGCTTGCGGGCATCCATGCCTGTGTCGCACCCGGCGCCGCCGAAACGCCCGGCGTACTGGTGGAGCCGAACGATGCGGCGCGCGTGGAACTGGCCCGCATCGTTGCCGCCGCCGTGGGCAGCGATTCGGTGCTGCTGGCGGATGATGCATTGACCACGAGTTCATGGCTGCTGATAGAGCGGGCGGTGCCGCGTGGCCTTTCCGCGCCGCCGGTGGGCGGGCGCAGCCTGGAGACACCTTCGCGTTTCAGGCTGTTCGTGGTCGATGGGCGCTGCGTACTCGAACATGAGGGCGATGGCCGTCGCTGGACGCTGACCGAAGCGCGCTGCAGAGCGTTATAGAATCCCGTCGGCCGACATCATGGCACCGCCGCGCGGTGAAAGAATGCACCCATGCGCCGCACCAGCGTGTGTTTGATGGAAATCAGAAGTACGAGACTGGGAATCACCATGATCGTCGTGAGAAAGAAGAACACGGCCCAGCTGTCCAGCCAGTCCACCATGAAGCCGCTGCCGGCCGCCAGTGTCGTGCGGCTGAGATTCCCCAGCGATGCCATCAGCGCGTACTGGGTCGCGGTATAGACCTTGCTGGTCAGGAATGAGATGAATGCGACGAAGGCGACCGTTGAGAACGCGGTCGTAAAGTTGTCGACAATGACGGCAAAAGCGAACAGATAGAGATTCGGGCCGACGATGGCCATCAGCGAATAGACCAGGTTGGCCAGCGCCATCGCGATACCGCTGATCAGAAGGCCGCGAAAGATGCCCATGCGCACGTTGATCAGCGCGCTGAGGAAAATGAAGCCCACCATCGTGACCCAGCCGATCATGCCGCTGATCCAGCCCACCTGCTGGGCGGTGAAGCCGATTTCGTTATAGAACACCGCGGCCATGCGACCCATGAATGCTTCGCCGATCTTGAACAGCACGATGAAGCCGAGAATCGCCAGCGCCAGCCGCCAGCCGTTGCGACGGAAGAATTCGACGAACGGCTGCACGACCGTCGTGGCAAGCCATGCGCCGGTGTAGGCGACCAGATACGAACCGCCCTTTGCGGTCAGCGCCTCGCGCAGCCGCGCCTCGTCCTCGGCCTGCCGTTGCTCACGGTCAGATACCGGCTCCGGCAGGCACAATGTGATGATCAGCAGCAGCAGCGCGACGCCGGCCAGGAATTGATAGGCGATGGACCAGTCGCCGGTACTGCCGGCGACAAAGAAAGCGCATGCGCCGGGAAGACCGGCACCGGTCCACCAGCCGGCGGCCGTCGCGGCTGAGCCTGCCGCCATCTTCTTCTCTTCTTCACGAGGAATCGATTCGATGCGGTAGGCATCGATGGCGACATCCTGAGTAGCCGCCGAGAACACGACAAACGCGGCCGAGATCACCACCGCGGTGACGCCCAAGGTGAGGTCCACCAGCGCAATGGAAGCGGTGCCGATCACGATGCCGGCCTGTGCCAGCAGTATCCAGCCGCGTCGCTGACCGAAACGACGGCACAGCAGCGGCAGGCGCACGCGATCCATCAGCGGCGCCCACAGGAAGTTCAGCGCGAAGATCACGGTGACGCTGCCGAGCACGCCTATGCTCGCGCGCGTCAGTCCGGCTGATGAAAGCCAGAAGCTGAACGTGCTGCCTATGACGGCCCACGGAAAACCGCTGGCGAATCCGAGCGCGAATATATAGGCGAGGCGACGGTCCAGGAACAGGCGCAGATAGCCGGTGTCGGCAGCGGTTGCAGAGGCGTCACGCATCGCGGCGTATCATACAGTGCTGCCAGTGCTGCCAGTGCTGCCAGTGCTGCCAGTGCTGCCAGTGCTGCCAGTGCTGCCAGCGCCACCCTTGCCGTCGGTGCCGGTCAGGCTGTCAGCGTCACTCCGGCTGCCTGGGCCGATTGTGCTCACGGCCTCATGGCTGCGGCGATAGTACAGATCGGTGACGTCGTGACCCAGCCGACGGCCGCGCCGTTCAAAGCGCGTGGGTGGCCGGAAAGCGAGGGGATCGTTGTTCAGCTCGGCTGCGTCCAGCGGCGCGAACCCGGAAGCCGCGGCCATCTGCTCAAGGCAATGGCGCACATAGTCGTCCCAGTCGGTCGCGATATGAAACAGGCCGCCGGGCTTGAGTATGCGGGCGATGCCGGCGATGAATTCAGGCTGCACGATGCGTCTTTTGTGGTGGCGTTTCTTGGGCCAGGGATCGGGAAAGAACAGGTTCACTGCATCCATGCTGTGCTCGGCAAGACGGTGCGCAATCACATCCACGGCATCGCGATCGGCAATGCGCACATTGGTCAGCTCTGCGCGGCTCAGCAGCACCAGCAGATGGCCTATGCCCGGCTCGTGCACCTCTATTCCCAGATAATCGATGTCGGGGTGATTGACCGCGCTGGTGTACAGCGCCTCGCCATCCCCGAAGCCGATTTCCAGTACCCGCGGTGCATCACGGCCGAACAGCGCGGGCAGGTCCAGCCTTTCGGGCTCGGCCGGCACGGCCCAGCGCGGCATCAGGTCCGACAGGGCGCGCTGCTGGGCGACCGTGATACGCCCCGGACGGCGTACGAAGCTGCGAATTCTGCGATGGTGAGTGGTTTCCATGCGGGTATTCTAAGCGGCCGGAAGTTGCGGTATGGTCGCTTTCCAGCGGGCGGGTGTAGTTCAATGGTAGAACCTCAGCTTCCCAAGCTGATGACGTGGGTTCGATTCCCATCACCCGCTCCAC
>JBJHBW010000033.1:0-22873 GCA_050485685.1 Gammaproteobacteria bacterium | reverse complement strand
CGGGTAGATCCGACCGCTGCCGTCGCACCGGAGCGCATTGACATGGGTGCGGCGGCATCCGCGCTGGCCGCAGCGGACAGCGGCCGGTTCGCGGCAGGCGGATTGCGCCTGATGCACCAGCTGTCCCTGCTGCGCGATGCGGCGGACCGCTACTGGTACCAGTGGGTCATGGGCTTCGGGCCACAACTGCAGCAGTCGCTGCTGCAGCGGCTGGGCCTGAATCGAACCGGCGTTGCCGACCTGCTGCTCGCCACGGCACTGGCCACCGCTGCGTGCATGGTGGTGCTCAGCATTGTGCTCTCGCTGCGCGGCGCACGGCGCCGCGTCCGCGATCCGGCGGCCATCGAGTTTCAACGATTCTGCAGGCGCCTGGCTGCGTTGCCGATCGCCCCGCGTCATCCTGCCGAGGGACCCTCTGCCTTTGTGGCCCGCGCCGGCGCGGCCTGTCCGGCGTCGTATGACGCCATGCAGGCCGTTCTGGCCGCGTACCTCAGGGCACGCTATGAAGCCGCCGCGGATGAACGGCAGTCAGCCCTGAGCGAGCTGCAGCGACGGGTGGACGGGTTCCGGCCCGACCTCAATGCGGCACGCCATGCTCACGAGTCGCATTGAAGCGTATCTCCGGCCAGCGTTCCATCGTCAATGTCAGATTCACCGTACTCGGCGCCAGGTAGACCAATGCGCCGGCATGGTCGACAGCGAGATTACCCGCCAGTTTCTTCGTGAAGTCCTCGAGTCTGGCGCGGTCCTCACTGCTCACCCAGCGGGCGGTCACAATGTTGACATGCTCAAAGCCGCAGTCTGCACCATACTCGTCACGCAGCCGGAACGATGCGACATCGAACTGCAGCGGACCCACGGCGCCGAGAATCACTTCGTTACCGGTGACCGGTCGGAACATCTGCGTTGCGCCTTCCTCGCACAGCTGCGCCAGTCCCTTGTGCAGCGCTTTCAGTTTCAGCGGATCCCTCAGCACCGCCCGTCGGAACAGCTCCGGTGCAAAATCCGGAATACCCGTGAAAGTCAGTAACTCACCCTCACTGAAGCTGTCGCCGATGTTGATGGTCCCGTGATTGTGAAGGCCTATGATGTCGCCGGCATAAGCCTCTTCCGCCTGCTGGCGGTCGGAGGCCAGAAATGTGATCGCATCGCCCACCCGCACTTCGCGCTTCAGCCGGGTATGGAACAGCCGCATGCCGGTGCGATAGCGCCCCGAACATACGCGCATGAATGCGATCCGATCACGATGTTGCGGATCCATGTTGGCCTGGATCTTGAACACGAAGCCGGTCAGCGGCTCTTCGGACGGATCCACTATCCGCGTCGCCGTCTCTCGCGGCTGCGGCGGCGGCGCATGCTCAACAAACTGGTCCAGCAGCTCCTGCACACCGAAATTATGGATTGCGGCCCCAAAGAAAACCGGCGTCTGCGTACCTGCGAGATACTGCGCGCGGTCGAACGCAGCCGATGCGCCTGTGATCAGATCGACCTCGCTGCGCAATGACGAAATCGCATCGCCCAGCCGCCTTGCCGCTTCGTCCGAGTGAAGCCCCGCTATCCGCTCGGTACGCGGCAATCGGGCGCCGTCGCGATCCTGGTACAGGTAAAGCGCATCCTCGAGCAGGTGATAGACACCACGAAACTCGCGCCCCATACCTATGGGCCAGGTGACCGGTGCGCACGTGATCTTCAGCACCGTTTCAATGTCGTCCAGCAGTTCCAGCGGATCGCGTCCGTCGCGATCCAGCTTGTTGATGAAGCTCATGATGGGCGTATTGCGAAGACGGCAGACCTCCATCAGCTTGATGGTTCTCGGCTCTACGCCCTTGGCGGCATCGATGACCATCAGCGCGCTGTCAACCGCGGTCAGGGTCCGGTAGGTGTCCTCCGAAAAATCCTCGTGTCCCGGCGTATCAAGCAGATTCACCAGCCGGTCGCGATACGGAAACTGCATGACGGAAGACGTCACGGAAATCCCCCGCTCCTGCTCCAGCTGCATCCAGTCCGACGTTGCATGACGACTGGCCTTGCGCCCCTTGACGCTGCCAGCCATCGTGATGGCGCCGCCGAACAGCAGCAGCTTCTCTGTCAACGTGGTCTTTCCCGCGTCGGGATGGGAGATGATCGCGAACGTACGTCGCTTCAGATGCTCTGTTGGCATGGCGGCAGTGACTGGACCGGGGTTGAAAGGAATCAGGCGGCGCCGAGCGGCATCGCAAGTACGACGGCGTCCTCGCGACCGCCCTCGGCCTGATAGTAGCCGGGGCGCACGCTGATATGACGGAAGCCGACCGAATGATACAGGCTCAGGGCCACGGAATTCGACGGTCGCACCTCAAGAAACACCGTTTCGGCACCGGCATGCCCGGCACGGTTGAGCAGTGCATTCAGCATGCGGCGGCCGTAACCAAGGCTTTGCCAGTCCGGATGCACGCAGATGTTGAGAAGATGCGCTTCCGATGCCGCAATTGACATGATGCCGTAGCCGCCTACGTGGCCATCCACATCGAGCACCATGCAATGGTATCCGGCCAGCATGCAGTCACGAAAAATCCCCAGACTCCAGGGATACACATAGGCCGCCTTCTCGACCGTGGCAACGGCCTTCAGGTCCGCGGACTGCATGGCGCGGATAAGCACGTGCGGACGGACGGCGGCACTCATGAAACCTGCTCCGGTGTCGTTGCGACGCCCAGCAACCGCCGGACCTGCCTGAGGTCGTCCCAGGCTCTGGCTTTCGCCTGCGGCGTGCGTAACAGATAGGCCGGATGATAACTGACGACCAGCGGTATCCTGCTGCGCGCAGCGGCAACATCGAAACCATGCACCTGCCCGCGCAGCCTGCCCACCGCTGTATCGGTCTGCAGCAGCCACTGCGCTGCAATGCGTCCCACCGCAAGAATGACATCAGGTGCCTGCAATGCAATCTGCTCACGAAGATACGGCGTACAGGTCGCGATCTCTTCTGCAGCCGGATCGCGATTGCCGGGCGGTCTGCACTTGAGAATATTCGCGATATAGACATCGCGACGATCCATCCCGATCGCCGCCAGCATTGCATTCAGCAGCTGCCCGGCCCTGCCGACGAAAGGTTCACCCTTGCGGTCCTCTTCGGCACCGGGCGCCTCACCGATCACCAGCAACCGGGCCTGCCGATTGCCGGCGCCGAACACCGTGCGGGTGCGGCCGCGATGCAATGCACAGCGCGTGCACTGGCTCACCGTGTCCTCAAGTGTCTGCCAGCGCTCGGCGATGCCTTCCGTTTCAGGTGCGCTGGCAGCCGCGTTGCCGCGCGCCGCTGATGGCGCCTGCGGATCGCGCCCCCCGACATCGATGGCTGTTACGCCGGCACCGGCATCGGCACCAGACACAACGCGCCGCACCCAGGGCCGTATGCCCAGTTCGATCAGGTATCGGTCCCGGGTTCGCATGCGCTGTTTTCCGCGTCACGCTGGCGCTTGTAGCGACGCCAGAGCCAGTCGGCCGGTCCCGATGCCGCATACACCACGAACAGCGTGAACACCGTCAGCGGCGGTTCTATTGCGATCACGATCAGCACCAGTGGAATGGCGAGCAACTGTGCAAACCGCAATCGGCTCCCGGGACTGACATCCTTGAAACTCAGATAGCGGAATCGTGACACCATCAGCAGACCGGTGATGGCGGTCACGCAGATGCCGGCGGTCAGCGCGATCAGGCCCTCGATCTGGTAGACGGTACTCACCCAGACCATGGCTGCTACACAGGCTGCCGCGGCCGGGCTGGCGAGGCCCTGGAAGAAGCGCTGGTCCTGCAACGCAGCAGTGGTATTGAAGCGGGCCAGCCGGAATGCTGCCGCCACCGCATACAGGAACGCGGCCAGCCAGCCCAGACGCCCCCAGACTGCGCCATACTCTGCCAGACGCTCAACGCCCCACTGGTAAGTCACGATCGCCGGCGCTATACCGAACGAGACCATGTCCGCAAGACTGTCGTATTCCTTGCCGAAATCGCTGGCCGTACTGGTCAGTCGCGCCACGCGCCCATCCAGGCCGTCGAGGAACATCGCGACAAAGACAGCCAGTGCGGCTGCCTGAAAATTGCCGTCGATCGCGGCCACGATCGAGTAGAAGCCGGCGAATAATGCACCGGTGGTCAACAGATTGGGCAACAGATAGATGCCGCGCCGCGTCGGCCCGGACCGGTCAGGGTGCGTCATGAAACGATAGGCATTCAGCAAGCATCGTCATCAATGCTGAGGCATAGCGGCTGCCGGTGCAATGCCCGCGCAGGCACGCCGCAGTGGCCGCTGCTCGCCACCGGCCGCTACAATCGGCGCCTTGCCTGTCACTGTCGAGAGATCACGCAAACCATGCGCCTGAGCCAACTGCCGCTGACCACACTGAAGGAAGTGCCCGCCGATGCCGAGGTCATCAGTCATAAGCTGATGCTGCGCGCGGGTCTGATTCGCCGCATCGCGTCCGGTGTCTACTCCTGGCTGCCAATGGGCGTGCGTGTACTCGGACGCGTACAGCGCATCATTCGCGAGGAGATGAATCGCGCCGGGGCACTGGAAGTATTCATGCCCGGCGTACAGCCTGCGGAGCTGTGGCAGGAGTCAGGACGTTGGGACGCCTACGGGCCGGAACTGCTGCGCTTCACCGACCGTCACGACCGTTCGTTCTGTCTGGGACCCACGCACGAGGAGGTCATCACCGACCTCGCACGCCAGGAACTGAAGAGCTACAAACAGCTGCCGGTCAACTATTACCAGATACAGACCAAGTTCCGCGACGAGATCCGGCCGCGATTCGGAGTCATGCGCTCACGCGAATTCATCATGAAGGATGCGTACTCATTTCATCTGGACGAGGAGTCGCTGCATGCCGAGTACGGGAACATGCGTGAAACCTACGAGCGCATCTTCACCCGCCTGCAGCTGCAGTTCCGCATCGTGCAGGCCGACACCGGCGCGATCGGCGGCAGCGGCTCGGAGGAGTTTCAGGTGCTCGCGGCCTCCGGCGAGGATGCCATTGCCTACTGCGATGTCGACGGATTTGCCGGCAATGTGGAGGTCGTCGACCTGCCGCGTCCGGAGGGCGAACGCGCAGCACCTGCGCAGCCCCTGACTCTGACTCATACTCCACAGGTGGGCTCGATCGCGGCACTGGCGGAGTTCCTCAAGGTCCCCGCACAACGGTGTCTGAAGATGCTGCTGGTTCGCGGCACCGACACGCCGGCCGTGGCACTGCTGCTGCGCGGCGATCATGAACTCAATCCCGTCAAGGCGCAGCGCCTGCCCGGCGTCGCCCTGCCGCTGACCATGCTGCGCGGCGCCGAAGTCGAGGCGGCCACCGGCTGTGTACCCGGATTTGTCGGGCCGAAAGACCTGACCCTCCCGGTGTTCGTCGATCAGGCCGCTGCACTGATGTCGGACTTCGTGACCGGCGCGAACCGCGAGGACTACCATTACACAGGCGCCAACTGGGAACGCGACCTGCCGTTGCCGGAAGTCGTCGATCTGCGCATGGCCGTGGCCGGCGACCCAAGCCCCGGCGGCGGCGGCGCACTGCAGGTGACCCGCGGCATCGAGGTTGGCCAGATTTTCAAGCTTGGCACCAAATACAGCGACGCAATGCAGGCGACCGTCCTCGACGCCGACGGGCAGAAGCGCACCATGCCCATGGGCTGTTATGGCATAGGTGTGACGCGCGTCGTAGCTGCCGCCATTGAACAGAACCATGATGATCGCGGAATCATATGGCCGGCAGCGATTGCCCCGTTCGACGTGATCCTGATACCCATCAATTATGACAAATCGCAGCGCGTCCGCGACGCGGCGGATGCCGTGTACCGCATGCTGGGCGATGCCGGGCTGGATGTGCTGCTGGACGACCGTTCCGCCCGCCCCGGCTTCAAGTTCGCCGACGCCGACCTGATCGGCATTCCGCACCGCCTGGTGCTGACCGAAGCCGGCCATGACAGCGGCGAGATCGAATACAAGGCAAGGCGCGAGGCCGAACCGCGCATGGTTCCGCTCACGTCGCTCGTGGAACTGATCCGGGAGAGCAGCGGATGAGCGGTCACCGCCGCATCGCCGCGGTACGGCGCCGGGCGGCTGCCTGGGTGCCGGGAGTCCTCGTCTGCGCGCTGCTTGCAACGCCGGTATACGCCGACGACACCCGCATGGGACCGGATCCGGCGTTGCGGCAGATACTGCTCTCCGCGGTCGACGAGGCCAGCAGCTTTCAGGACCGCTTCGATGCCGAAGTGTGGCTGACCGACATGTCCCGCCGGCTCACACGTCAGGTGCCTGACCCGGACGAACGGCTGAAGATTCTGCGCATCGTGCATCAGCAGGCGCAACGCGTGAACGTGTCGCCCGAACTGATCCTGGCGGTCATCGACGTGGAAAGCAATTTCGACCGGTACGCGATTTCACATGCCGGCGCGCTGGGATTGATGCAGGTCATGCCGTTCTGGGTGCCGGAACTTGGCTATGACGACATGAACGTCCTGTTCAATATCGAACTGAACGTCCTGCTGGGTGCACGCATCCTGCGCTATTACCTGGACCGGGAAAACGGCGACATGATCCGCGGGCTTGCACGCTACAACGGCAGCCTGGGTCAGCGCTGGTATTCGGACCGTGTGCTGGACAGACTGCGCACCCGCTGGCACCCCCTGTAGCGCCACGTCCCGGTCCTGAACTGCCCGCTCAATCAGCGGCGTGCCAACGCCATGCGAGGCCCTGCGGGGGAAACCGGTCGCAGGGACGCCTGCTACTTCATCACGCGGAACTCGTCGCTGACGCGGCCGCCGCCGGCGACCTCGGCATCGTAATCCTCAACGGTGACGTGCGTGACGCGGGCAAGCCGGGGACCACGCCAGAGCCAGCCCGTAAGTTCCGCCAGCGCCTCCCGCTGACCGGCGGCGACCACCTCCACGGTGCCGTCACTGAGATTACGTACCCAGCCGGACAATCCCAGACGCCTGGCCTGTTCAGCAGCCGATGCACGATAGAACACGCCCTGGACGCGCCCGGCCACGATGCAGCGAATCGCGCAATCAGCCACGATCGACGTTACGGAGCGCTGCCGTCGAGACCAGCGGCCTGTGCCGCCTCAAGTGCCAGTGTCGCCCGATTAAGGGCACGCACGGCATTGATGCGCGCGAGGTTGAAGGCTTCCTGACGGATGTGCTCCTCGGCATCGGCAAGGAAACGCCGCGCTTCGCGCATCTGATCAGGTGCGTAGCGTTCGGCCTGCGCCTCTTCCGCTGCGGCAATGGCCTGGCGGGCATCGCTCATCTCCTGCACCGGCGGCGAAGTCGCGCAGCCGGCACCCAGAACGAGGGCGATCAGTGCAAGCAGAGTCAGCAGTGCTTTTTGCGGCAGCATCTGTGCTGGAAGATGTTTATCGGATATCAGATATCGCATCAAAGCTAAACTCGATTACTGCAACGGTCAAGCCGATCGGCCATTTGTGGCCAGACTGGCGTTGCGGACCGCAACGGCACGAAAAACCGGCCAGTTCGACATTAGCCGCAAGACCCGCACAATACCCGTTTCCGACGTGCACGCATGAGGCATTTGCATGAAAGCCACAATCTATCACAACCCGCGCTGCTCCAAATCCCGCGCAACCCTTGAACTGCTGCACGAACAGGGCGTGGATGTCGACATCGTCGAGTATCTCAAGAATCCTCCAGACCGCCACAAACTGCAGCAGCTGATCAGGAAACTCGGTATTCGCGCGCGTGACCTGATTCGCGACAACGAGGCCGAATTTCGCGAATCCGGCGTTTCATTGGAGGACTCCGACGCGAAGTTGCTGGACCTGATGACCCGCGTGCCGAAGCTGATTCAAAGACCGATCGTGGAACTTGGTGATCGGGCCCGAATCGGTCGCCCACCTGAAAACGTGCTGGAGCTGCTGTCGTGACCTCACCCGCCATTCTGGTGCTGTATTACTCGCGCGGTGGACGCACGGCGCTGCTCGCGCGTGAGGTTGCAGCCGGTGTGGAATCAGCCGGCGCCCTTGCCAGCATACGCACCGTGCCACCTGTAGTCACGGACCGTGCCGACGCGTTGCCGCCGGTTCCTGAGGCAGGTCCGCCCTACGCAAGCCTCGAAGATCTTCGTAGCTGCGACGGACTGTTGCTGGGAAGTCCCACCCGCTTCGGAAACATGGCAGCGCCGCTGAAGCACTTTCTGGACGGCAGCAGCGAGTTGTGGCTTGCCGGTGCCATGGTCGACAAGCCGGCGGCCGTGTTTACGTCCACTTCATCGACGCATGGTGGCCAGGAAACGACGCTGCTCACCATGGCCCTGCCATTACTGCATCACGGCATGGTCTTTGCCGGAATCCCTTACACGAACGCCGCTCTGTTCGACACGCGCACCGGCGGCACCCCCTATGGCGCCTCGTCAGTCGCAGCGCCATGGAACAGCGAACTGTCCGCACACGAGATCGCACTGGCACGTACGCTGGGCCGACGCGTGGCCGATCTGGCCGGACGGTTGCGCGGCTGATGCGCTCCCCGGTTCATTATCTTGCGGTCGTAACGCACAGCTTTCTGCTGATCCTGACGGCTGCGTTGCTGCTGAGCCTGCCGCTTGCGTGGCCTTGGAACGCGGCGGTTGCGGTCATCGTCTGTTCACCGCTGATCATCGCGTATCCGGGCCTGCTCACCCTGCGTCGCTATACGCTGCAGTGGCTCTCCATAGTGCTGGTGATTCACATCAGCCTGACCGTAATGGAGGTTATCGTCTCGGTAGCAGGCCTGATTCCCACGCTGGCCCTGCTGACGGGACTCGCCGAACTGTCACTGCTGTTTGTTCTGATCAGGCTGACCGGTCGCGCGCAGATTCAACCGCCTCGGCAAGCAGCGAACGAATGAATGGCACCGTCAGACGCCGCTGAGCCGCCAGTGACGCGCGATCCAGCCGTTCCAGCCAGGCACACAGTGTTTTCATATCGCGGCCTACACGCTCCAGCAGGAAGCGACCGGCGCTCTCCGGCAGATCGAGTCCGCGATGTGCCGCATGGCGCATCAGCGCCTGCAGCCGTTCCTCGTCGTTGAGCGCATCCAGCCGGTAGACCACGGCCGCGGATGCCCTGGAGCCCAGGTCCGCCAACCGCCAGGCGGCTGTCGCCGGCGGCAGCGATGCGGCCAGCAGCAGCGTCGGGGCTCCCGCCTGCGCTGATTCCAGGACCCGAAACAGCGCCCGCTCCCATTCGTCCTGACCGATCACGGCATGCACGTCATCCAGCGCAAGAAAGCCGACCTCATCGAGTTCACGCAGCAACTGGGGATCGTCGAGTTCCGGATGTCCCAGCGGCAGGTACATGGATCGCAGCCCTGCCTCGTCAGCGGCGCGACATGCAGCCTGAAGCAGGTGGGTCCTGCCGCTACCTGCCGCCCCCCACACCCAAACCGGTGAACTCTGGCCCCGGGCCGCCAGCTGTACCTGGGCGAACACCGGCGAGGCATTCGGCGCCACGAAGGTCGCGAAGGACGCGTGTGCGGCGAGCGGAAACGGTAGCGCCAGCTGCACGGCGCTCAACCCTGCTGCAGCCCGGTGGTGCCAGCCATGCCGGTCACCCGCCACCACCAGCGCAGCAGATAGTGAAGGCCGCTGACGGCCGTTGTGAACACAGTCAGTGCGCCCATGAAATACACTGACAGCGCGGGTGGCCAGCCAAAGGCCGCGTGACTGATCACGAAAACGACGAAACCGAGCTGTACGCCGGTATTGAGCTTGCTGATCGCGCTGGGTGAGCCGCGCAAGGCGCCGGGCACACCGCGCGCACCGATCAGCGCACCAACCACGATCAGCACATCGCGGCCGACCACCAGAACCGTCAGCGCCACCGGCACCATGCCGGCAAAGGCCAGTGTCACAAACAGACTGGTCACAAGCAGCTTGTCGGCAGCCGGATCCAGCACACTGCCCAGCCGCGAATGCCAGCCGTATGTCTTGGCGAGGAATCCATCCAGTGCATCCGACCCACCGGCCACGATCACCAGCGCCAGTGCAGCCACGAACTGCTCAGCCAACAGGAAGAGGACAAGCGGAATTATGAGCAGTATTCGGACAATGCAGATCGCGTTGGGCAACCAGGCA
Source organism: Gammaproteobacteria bacterium (assembly GCA_050485685.1). GTDB lineage: Bacteria > Pseudomonadota > Gammaproteobacteria > Steroidobacterales > Rariloculaceae > JBJHBP01. The sequence continues at coordinate 12,765 of JBJHBW010000033.1, read as the reverse complement.
AGGTTCATCCGCCGCCGGCCCGCCTGCTGACTTCGAACAGGAGCGCGTCAGCGCCGGCAGAACCACCGGCGCCTGCAGGTGACAGGACACCACCCAGCGACAGAACTCGCTGCAGCGTTGCGGCGTCGCCGCGGGCATGCACTCGCAACCTGAGCGTGCCGCGCTCCCATGCCTCCATATCCACGGCGTCGAGCAGGCTGGAGCCTTCCAGGTATTGCATGACCCGCCCATAGTCCGCCAGCGACGTGACCCCCTGCACCACCAGCGTGGCCGTGCGAACTCCGCCGACGGTGCTGAACGCACCGGCGTAGCGATCTGCGGCGAAATCCAGTCCGTCGCGCATGCCGTTACCGTTGATGAAAAGGCGCTGACCGTTCTGGAAAAGCGTCCACTGCACCTCCATCCCGAAATCCCCGGCCCAGGCGCGACCGATCAGCAGGGCGTCGGCCTGATAGCGCTGCGAAGCTTCCGCCAGGCGCTCACCGAACCCGCCCCAGACATCAGCAAAATCCACCGCAATCAGATCCTCGAGGTCCATCAACGGGAATGCCAGCGGCAGTCCGCGCTGATCGGCCGCGGTTATCAGTGCCGCGCGCAATTGCGCCATCTGTTCCGCCAATTCCGGGCTGCGCTCCATGACCGAGGGCCCGGCAGCCAGAATCTCGCGTTCACCCAGACCACCGTCCACCGCAATCCAGACCAGCGTCAGCGGCCGTTCCGGACCCCACACCGGATACTGAAGGTTGGTCAGTTCACGCTGCACGGCGGTCGCGTTGAACTGCACTTCGTAACGTTCCCGGTCCAGCATCAGGCCGAACGAATTAATGAAGTTGCCCGCTCGTGACATCAGCGGAGCCAGTCGGGGGTCGAACGGTGCATCACGCCGTCCGGTTACGCGGGTCAGCAGCGTACTCATTGCCGCCGCCTCGATCTGGCTGCGCGATGCCTCCGGCTCCGCGGCCACCCGGACGGTATAAAGGTCCTCGAATGTCGCGGCAAAGGTACCGCCTGCCAGCAGCAGGCCGGCCGCCACTGCCATCGCCAGTGCCATGCAGGCACGCAGTGGCGCGCAGCGGCGAAAAAGGCGGTACGGGTGCACCCGGTGATCAGTCAACATGAGGCGGGTCTCTGTGAATGAATCTGCGACATCGCTATTATAGCCGCGTTCCACTCCCGCCCCCGACACGGATGCACGATGAGCTCACCCGACTCCCTGACCTACAAGGCTGCAGGCGTAGACATTGACGCCGGCGCCACTCTGGTTGAACGCATTCGCGACGCCGTAGCCCGGACCCGGCGCCCCGAGGCCCTTGGCGGTCTGGGCGGATTCGGGGGCCTTTTCCGGGTCCCCGGCGGTTACAGCAATCCGGTGCTGGTGGCCGGCGCGGACGGTGTGGGCACCAAACTGAAACTGGCCATAGATCACGATGCACACGACGACGTAGGGATAGATCTGGTCGCAATGTGCGTCAACGACGTGGTCGTGCAGGGTGCCGAGCCGCTTTTCTTTCTGGATTATTTCGTCACCCCCAGGCTGGATGTGGATGTGGCCACGAGGGTCATCACCGGCATTGCCCGCGGCTGCGAAATGGCCGGTGCTACGCTGCTGGGCGGCGAGACGGCCGAGCACCCCGGCATGCATGCGGCCGGCGAATACGACCTTGCGGGGTTCTGTGTCGGCATCGTCGAGCAGGACAGGATCATAGATGGCCGTTCCATACGCGTCGGCGATGCCGTCATCGGACTTGGCTCCTCCGGAGCCCATTCCAACGGTTATTCCCTGATTCGTCATGTCCTGGGTCGCCAGCCGCAGGACATCAATGAGAATCTGGATGGCAAGACGCTGATCGAGCACCTGCTGGTGCCGACACGAATCTATGTGCGCACGGTGCTGCAGTTGAGGCGCACCACCGACATCAAGGGCGTGGCCAACATCACCGGCGGCGGACTCACCGAGAACATACCGAGGGTATTGCCCGAGGGACTCGGCGTACAGCTGAACGAAAGCAGCTGGCCGCGTGGGCCCGTTTTCCAGTGGCTGGAGCGCAGTGGCGTAAGCCGCGAGGAACAGCACCGAACCTTCAACTGCGGCATTGGCATGGTCCTGATCGTGTCGCCGGACCAGGTTGACGATGCGCTGGCTGAACTGTCACGCATGCAGCAGCCGGCCTGGCACATCGGAGCCGTGACGGCGGATCCCGACGGCCGGGTTCTTATCCTTTGAAGCCCACCGATTCCCGCAATGTCGTCGTCCTGATCTCCGGACGCGGCAGCAATCTGCAGGCACTGCTGGACTGCGAACGGGAAAAGCGAATCAGCGCCCGCATTGCGGCGGTGATCAGCGATCAACCGGACGCGCCGGGCCTGCGGCGCGCCGAAGCAGCCGGCGTACCCGCCTGCGTCGTTGCCCGCCGTGATTTCGGATCCCGCCATGAACACGAGCAGGCACTGGCCGACGTCATCGATCGCTACGCGCCGGTCGCCGTGGTGCTTGCCGGCTTCATGCGCATACTGGGCGCGCCGTTTGTAGAGCGGTACGCCGGCCGGCTGATCAACATCCATCCGTCCCTGCTGCCGCTTCATCCCGGCCTGGACACACACAGCAGCGTGCTGAAGGCAGGTGACCCGGAACATGGCGCAACCGTGCATTTCGTGACCGCCGATCTGGATGCCGGCCCGCGCATCATTCAGTGCAGGGTGGCGGTTCTCTCTGACGACACTCCGGACTCACTGGCCGCGCGGGTCCTCGCCGGCGAACACCGCATTCTGCCGCAGGCGGTCGACTGGCTGGCTCTGGGCCGCTTGAGACTGGAGAACGGACGCGTCATGCTTGACGGCAGGGTTCTGGACGAACCGGTGCTTGCGGAGGCCTGATCATGACGAACTCGCGCATAACCGTCTGCACAGCGCTGCTGGCTGCGGCCTCGGCGATGGCGTGCGCACACGCAGCCGAGAACACCCGCATCCCGACATACACGGCCACCTATCAGGTCGAGTACAACGGCCGGCGAGCGGGGAATTCGGAGTTCTCCGTCAGTTTCAATGAGGCCACCGGCATATACCGCTTTGAATCGCACACCACGGCGCGCGGTCTTTATCGTCTGGTCAGCCCCAACCCGATCATCGAACGCAGCGATTTCGTCGTTGAGAACGGCGAGATCATACCGCTGAATTTCTGGTTCCAGGACGGCAGTCGACGCACGCGCAGTCTGCACATCGCGTTCGACTGGACCAACCGCGTCGCAACCATCGACGACGGCAACGGCACATCCACTGTTGAACTGCGTGACGGCGTGCTGGACCGCGGCAGCATGCAGATCGCCCTGATGCTGGACATGGCCCACAGCAAGCCCACCGAGTATCTGCTCGCGGACGATGACGGCGACCTGCGGCCCTATCGTTACGTGCCCGCGGGCGAAGAGTCGGTGACGACACCAGCGGGTACGCATGATGCGACTGTCTTTCGGCAGCAGCGTGAAGGCTCCTCACGCGCGATGCTTGTATGGGCGGCGCCTGCACTGTCGTACCTGCCGGTGCGTATAGAGCAGCAGCGTGATGGCGACACTCGCACCGCCCTTCTTCTGGAATCTGTACAGGGACTGGACAATCCGTGACGATCAAATCCGACCGCTGGATCCGCCGCATGGCGGAGGAACAGGGCATGATAGAACCCTTCGCGGCCGCGCAGGTGCGTGGCGACGAAGACAGCCGCATCGTGTCCTACGGTGTTTCCAGCTATGGCTACGATGTGCGATGCGCACGCGAATTCAAGATCTTTACCAACATCAATACAACCATCGTCGACCCGAAGCGATTTGACGCAAAGAGTTTCGTCGATTTCGAAGGCGACTGCTGCATCATTCCGCCGAATTCCTTTGCGCTTGCACGCACCGTTGAGTACTTCCGGATTCCTGAGAATGTGCTCGTGCTGTGTGTTGGCAAGAGCACCTATGCACGTTGCGGCGTCATCGTGAACGTCACGCCGCTGGAACCTGGCTGGGAAGGTCACGTGACGCTGGAGTTCTCCAATACGACACCACTGCCGGCCAAGATCTATGCGAACGAAGGCGTAGCCCAGATGCTGTTTCTGGAATCGGACGAGGTCTGCGAAGTCTCGTACCGGGATCGCGCCGGCAAGTACATGGGCCAGCAGGGCGTGACCCTGCCAAGAGCCTAGTCCTCTTCCACAGAGATTGACGGAAACAGCCGGCTGTAGTCCTTGTTACCGGCGGCCAGCTGTCCGGCCGCGCGCAATGCACATTCACGAAAGGCTCTGGCCACAGGTCCGTCGGGATCAGCCACGACGCTCGGCCGCCCTTCGTCGGTTTCCTCGCGTATGCGCCTGTCCAGCGGCAGCTGACCGAGCAGCGGCACCTCATAGTCGTCGCTGAGTCGCTGTCCGCCGGCGCTGCCGAACACGGACTCCTCATGTCCGCAATTCGTACATACGTGCATGCTCATGTTCTCGATCACGCCCAGAACCGGCACATTGACCTTGCGGAACATCTCAAGCCCCTTGCGCGCATCGGCCAGGGCGATGTCCTGCGGCGTTGTCACGATCACAGCGCCGCTGACCGGCACACGCTGTGCCAGCGTAAGCTGCACGTCGCCGGTGCCCGGCGGCATGTCGACGATCAGGTAGTCCAGCTCGCCCCAGTTTGTCTGCATCAGCAACTGGTTCAGCGCCGACGTGACCATGGGACCACGCCAGGCCATGGGCTGCTCGTCATCGACCAGAAAACCGATGGACATGGCGCGTATACCGTGCGCCTGAAGCGGTTCCAGCGATTTTCCGTCGTCACTTTTCGGCCGCTGTCCGAGCAGGCCCAGCATGCGCGGCTGACTGGGACCGTATATATCTGCGTCCAGCAGCCCCACGCGCGCGCCTTCCTGTGCCAGCGCAAGCGCGAGGTTCACCGCCACCGTGGACTTGCCGACTCCACCCTTCCCGGAGAAAATCGCTATCACATTGCCTACACCCGGCAGCGGTTTCAGCCCGTGCTGAACGGCGTGTGTCTCTATCTGTGAGTCGATGCTGAACTGCACCGCATCGGTGAATCCGCGACTTTGCAGCCATGTGCGCAGCGCATCCAGCAGCACCGGCCCGCTGCGGCCGGCCGGAAACCCGAGCTTCAGCGCTACAACTGGACCATCCGGCCCGTCCGTGATGTCGAAACGGCCGCCCGCCTCGCCGAGTGCCCTGCCCGTCTGGGGCAGTTCGAACCCGGCCAGCAGCTGTCCCAGTCTGGATCTGGTGGTATCACTCAATGCAGGAACCGTAATCGCAACGAAAAACCTGTCTATTGTACCCAAACCCGGCGCCCGCCGGTGCCGGCGCGCGGCGCAGTCAAGCTGTGAGCCACGTTCCGTTTTCCCGAATGCCGTGTGGCATAATTGATGCGCATCGGAGTTCATTATGTTCCATCCCGATAGCCCGGCAAGGCTGCCGGGGCACGGGTGGTGTCCATGTATTGCGTCTGTTCGATTGACAACAAGGGTCAGTATTCCGAGTTCTGTTCCGGAAAATGAATTTCATTACTGCATTTCAGGCTGACCGGTTGATCGCCCAGATTCGGAGTGAATCCGACCCTAGCTCACCTGCAGCGAAGAAGGCTTTCCAGAAACTCGGCAAGCTGGGCAACAAGGCTATTCCGAAGATCCTCGAAGCACTGGCCTCCGCCGACAAACGCCAGACTGTCGAATACGTGGAACTGCTCAACGGCCTGATCGACGAGCGCTCTCTGCCGGTCATCGCGCGAGGTCTCGCAGATTCGGAACCACGTACCGTCTCGGGTACTGCATGGGCGTTGTCCAGCAGTCGCCGCTACAATCCCAATCGCCTGGTCGACCTGCTCGCCGAAGATGAGTATTCGAAATCTTCCATCATCGAAATTCTGACGGTTCACAAGGACCGTCTGAACATCCGCCAGCTTCTGGCACAGATCTACTACCTGCAGCCGAATGAAAAGGCCGCGGTTTTCAAGCTCATAGACGAAATCGCCGACGAGCCGCTGGTTCCGGACCTGCTGCAGCGCATGGATGGCAAGGATCCGGTCGTCAAGATGCACCTGATCAATGTCCTTGCCCGCTTCAACCGACCGGACGTGATGCAGGCGCTGCAGGAACAGCTCAAGGACTCCAACAAGCTGGTACGCCAGGCCGCACTTCAGGGTGTCGCGAGAATGGACGGCACCATCAGCATAGAGCTGATCTGCTCGCTGCTGCTGGATCCGGACATCGATGTCATGAACAAGGCTGCCGACGTCATCATCAGTCTGAATCATCCGGACACCATCAAGTACCTCATCCCTGCATTGAAGGACGAGAACGAGTTCAGTCGTCGTGCCGCGGTCGAGGTGCTGAACGAAATCGGCACCACGGAAAGCGTCAAGTACCTGCTCGAAGCCGTCGCCGATGAAGACTGGTGGGTGCGCGCCCGGGCATCGGATGCGCTGGCCCGAATCGGCGGCCGTCGCGTCGTGGACGCCGTGCTGGAACTGATCAAGGACCAGGACGAGAACATACGCCGGGCCGCGATCGAGATTCTCAATACCTGCAAGGACAAGCGTGCGGTCGACCAGCTCATCGAGGCCACCAAGGACGACGACTGGTGGGTCAGCGAGCGGGCAGCCGATGCGCTGGCCGAGATCGGCGATTCCAAAGCGCTTCCGGCGCTGATTGAAATGCTAAAACGCAACGATCGCTCGCTTCCGGTCGTGATTACGGCACTCGGGAAGCTGGGTGACAAACGTGTGCTGCCGAAGCTGCTTCCGTTTCTGCGCCGCCAGGAAAAGGAGGTTCGCCTGGCCGCCATAGACGCGGTCGCCCTGCTCGCCGACGAAAGCCAGATCGATGCGGTTCGCACACACATCCAGCAGAGCGTGGACAACAACGACGAGACCCTTGCGCGTGCCGCGTCACGGGCCATATCGAAGCTCGACGGTCGCCAGACTTCCAGCGGACAGTTCTCGTCGACAACACTGATGGTGGCTGACTCGTCGTCCGGCCCGCGACGATCGCGCGCTTCTGCGCCGACCGTGACAACACGCACCCTGCTGCTGGAAGACGCGGACCTGAAGGAAATCACTGCCAGCGCAACGGCACCGGACATGAAGCCGTTCGATGTCAACACCCTGAAACCGGGTGACATGATCGAGGGGCGCTACAAGTTCATACAGAAGATCGGCAAGGGTGCCTTCGGCACAGTCGTGCTTGTCGAAGACACAGTCGTCGAGGAACGTCTCATCCTCAAGTTCCTCAACCCAAACGTCGCTGTGGACGAGGAAATGATGAAGCGGTTCGTGCATGAGCTGCGCTACTCGCGACGCATTACGCACAAGAACGTCATCCGCATCTACGACTTCCTCTTCATCGCCGGTGGTTATGCGATTTCCATGGAATATTTCCCGTCACATACGCTGGGGACGGAAATAGCCAATGAGAAGCCGATGTCCGCGCAGAAGGCGGTCAACTATGCCATCGATGTCTGCCTGGGCATGCAGAACGCTCACCAGCAGGGAATCATCCACCGGGATCTGAAGCCCGCCAACATCCTGATCAACGACACAGGGCTGCTGAAGATCGTGGATTTCGGTGTTGCAGCTGCGGCCAAGAGCGGCGATACGCAGTTGACAAAAACCGGTTATGTGATCGGCTCTCCGAAATACATGGCGCCGGAGCAGATTCTTGGCAAGAAAGTGGACGAACGCGCCGACATATACAGCCTGGGCATCATCATGTACGAAATGCTGGCAGGCACTCCGCCTTACAGTCGCGGCGATCACATGTCCGTGATGTACCAGCACGTACAGGGCAAGGCCACGCCGCTGCATCAGCTCAACCCGACCGTCCCGCGAGAACTCAGCACCGTAGTGACAAAGGCGATGTCGGTGGACAAGACAAAACGATTCGATTCCATGGATCAGCTGCGCGGCGAACTTGAGACCATACTGGCAACGCTGGAGTAGCACTGCGTGTTGGAGAGTATGAGACTGACCGGACCGGCGCGTCATGGCGCGAATTGACGCTTTTCTCAAGCTGGGCCTGGCTCAGGGTTGTTCGGACGTGCACCTGGCTGTGGGCCTGCCGCCCATGCTGCGTCTGCATGGCGACCTGATGCCGATCAAGTTCCGCGACCTTGGCGACGCCGAACTTGCCGGCTATATAGAAGAAATCCTGTCAGATTCACAAAGGGAACGATTCAGCGCAGGCCAGGACCTCGATTTCTCTTACGTCAGCGAAGACGGTGGCCGATTCCGTGTCAATGTATTTCGCAAGGCAACGGGCGTCGGGGCCACGTTCCGCAATATTCCCAGCCAGATACCGAGTCTGGAACGCCTCGGGCTGCCACCCGTCATCAGCCGCTTCTGCGATCTGCATCAGGGCATGGTGCTGGTTACCGGCTCTACGGGCACCGGCAAGTCCACTACGCTGGCGGCCATGATCGACCACCTGAACGCAACTCGCAGCCTGAACATCATCAGCCTCGAGGATCCGATAGAGTTCGTACATGGCAGCAAGCGCAGCCAGGTCATTCAACGTGAACTTGGCACACACATCCCCAGCTTCGCCGAAGGCGTACGTGCCGCCCTGCGCGAAGACCCGGATGTCATTCTGGTCGGCGAACTGCGGGACGCTGAAACCATCAGCATGGCCATGACCGCAGCCGAGACCGGCCACCTGGTGCTGGGCACCCTGCACACCACCAGTGCCGTGAAGTCGGTGGATCGCATCATAGACGCGCTGCCGTCAGACCAGCGCGAACAGACGAAAAGCTTTCTCGCGCACAGTCTGCATGCCGTGGTGACGCAGAACCTGGTCAAGACACCCGATGGCCGTGGACGACGCGCAGTTGTCGAAATCATGATCATGAACCGCGCGATCGCCAAACTCATCAACACCGAACAGACGCATCAGATACCGGCACAGCTGCAGACCGGCCGCGAACAGGGAATGCAGATGATGGATCAGGCGCTGCTGGATGCCATCAGCGCCAAGCTGGTCGATCCGGACGATGCGTATCGCTATGCGAACGACAGGAAAAAGTTTGAGCGGTTCGTGACAGATACCACCGTATTGCCCGGCGCGGAGCTGCAGGCATGAGCGGCGCATCGATGATCAACGATTTTCTTCGCAGCATGTCCATGCGCAAGGGATCGGACCTGCATGTGATCGCCGGTGACCCGCCGCGCATGCGTGTGCATGGCGACCTGATCACGCTGGCCAACCAGCCGCTGGACGACGAAGAACTGCGCAGCGAGCTGTTTGCCATCATGACGCGCAACGCACAGGATCAGTTCAACCGCCATGATGCAGCGGACTTTGCGCACTATATTCCCGATGTCGCCCGCTTCCGCGTCAATGTATTTCGTCACCTGAACGGCATCGGCGCGGTGTTCAGAGGCATTCCGTCCAGGGCTCTCACACTGGACGACCTGAACATGCCCAAAGCGGTCTACGAAATGAGCCGGGCGAACCGCGGCCTGATTCTCGTCACCGGCAAGACCGGCTCCGGAAAATCGACCACGCTGGCCGCGATCATCGACGCCATCAATGCACGCATAAAGGGTCATATCCTCACCATCGAGGATCCGATCGAGTTCGTGCATGAACGCAAATCCTGCCTGATCAGTCAGCGGGAGATAGGTGTGCACTGTGCAAGCTTTGCCGACGCCCTGCACTCGGCACTGCGTGAGGATCCCGACGTCGTGCTGGTGGGCGAGCTTCGCGACCTTGAAACCATGAGCATTGCCATGACCGCAGCCGAAATGGGCATCCTGGTCATGGGCACGTTGCACACCAATGGCGCCGCGGCTACGGTCGATCGCGTCGTGAACATCTTCCCGTCGGAGAAGCAGGACCACGTGCGCAACATGCTGTCCACGTCGCTGCGTGGCATCGTCTCGCAGCAGCTCCTGAAGCGGCGCGACGGCAGCGGCCGGGTTGCGGCGCTGGAGATTCTGGTCAATACGCCGGCGGTGGCCAACCTGATCCGTCAGGGCAAGCTGGAGCAGCTTGAGAATGTGATGCAATCCAGCGGCGGGACAGGCATGTGCACCATGGACAGCATGCTGAAGAAACTGGTCGACGACGGACTGGTTACGGGCGAAGAGGCCTACCTGCAGGCCTTCGATAAATCCAAGTTCGAGCAGTATCGGGACATCGCCTGAGATTGCAGCCGGATGGCATAATGGTCTGCGGACGTGGCAGCGTCCGTTTTTCTGTTGTTTTGCCGCCGGAGTCCCGCCTTGACCGTCCAACGCACCCTGCTCGTCACCAGCGCCCTGCCCTACGCCAACAACTCCCTGCATATCGGGCATATGCTCGAGTATGTGCAGACGGACATCTGGGTGCGCTTCCAGCGTCTGCGCGGCCATCTGTGCTACTACGTATGCGCCAGCGACGCTCACGGCACACCGACGATGTTGCGCGCGGAGGAACAGGGCGTCAGCCCCGAGGCGCTGATCGACGCGATCAGCGCAGAGCATAAACGTGATTTCGACACGTATCGCATCAGTGTCGATAACTATGTCACGACCCATACGTCCGAGAACCGAGAACTCACATCGCTGCTCTACACCCGCCTGAAGGACGCAGGACACATCGCCCGGCGCACGATACGGCAGGCATATGACGAGGAAAAGCAGATGTTCCTGCCGGACCGCTACGTGCGCGGCACCTGCCCGCAATGCGATGCACCGGATCAGTCAGGCGACAACTGCGAAGTCTGCAGCGCAACCTATTCGCCTCTGGAACTGAAGGACGCTGTTTCGGTTGTTTCAGGCACGCGCCCCACGGTACGCGAGTCCGAGCATCTGTTTTTTCGTCTCGCCGACTTTGAGCGGGAACTGCGTGCCTGGGTACCGGAGCATGTGGATGCATCTCTGGCCCGCAAGCTCGAGGAGTGGTTCGAAGCGGGCCTGAAGGACTGGGATATCTCGCGCGACGCACCCTACTTCGGCTTCTCCATACCCGGCGAGAAAGACAAGTATTTCTACGTCTGGTTCGATGCCCCGATCGGCTACATGGGCAGTTTCCGCAACTTCTGCGACCGTGAAGGCGTGGACTTCGATGCATTCTGGGGCGCCGAAAGCGAAGCGGAGCTCTATCACTTCATAGGCAAGGACATCGTCTACTTCCACACGCTGTTCTGGCCGTCGGTGCTCAGCGGGGCAGGCTTTCGCAAGCCTTCCGGTGTGTTTGCTCACGGCTTTCTGACCATAGACGGCCAGAAGATGTCCAAACGCCGGGGCACCTTCATTACGGCCGGCAGCTTCGCCGAACACGTGGATCCGGACTATCTGCGCTACTACTTTGCGGCCAAACTCGGACCCGGCCCGGAGGACATAGACCTCAACCTGTCCGATCTGGTCGCCAAGGTCAATTCCGACCTGATCGGCAAGCTCGTGAACATCCCGAGCCGCTGTGGCGGTTTTCTGCACCGACTCAATGACGGTCGCCTTGGTCCCAAGCTTGACGATCCCGCCCTGTTCGAACGTTTCGTCAATGCCGACGCGGAAATCGCCGATGCCTATGAAAAGCGCAACCTCGCACGCGCGATGCGCCTGATCATGGCGCTGGCAGATGAAGCCAACCGCTACATAGACGCCCGCAAACCATGGCTGGCGGCGAAGGATCCGGCCAACCGCGACCAAGTGATCGCCGTCTGCACGCTGGGGATCAATCTGTTCCGAACACTGATGATATGGCTGCAGCCGGTGCTGCCGGATGTCGCCGAACGCGCGCGCGCCTTCCTGAACGAGAACGGTTGGACATGGCAGGGCGCGGTCACTCCGACCCTCAACCGCGAGCTCAACCGTTATCAGGCGCTTCTGCAGCGGCTCGACCCTGCCGCGCCGGCACGTCTGGCTGCCGGCGAGGCGACCGGCAGCGCACAGCAGACGGACAAGCCGACCGGGGAATCTTCCGCTGTGGCCGAAATCACGATAGACGATTTCGCGAAAGTCGATCTCCGTGTCGCGCGCGTTGCAGGCGCTGCTTTCGTCGAAGGCGCCGACAAACTGCTCAAGGTGGATCTCGAAGTGGGCGACGGCAACAGGCGCACCGTGTTTGCCGGCATTCGCAGCGCATACGATCCGGCACAGCTGATCGGTCGCCACGTCGTGCTGGTCGCCAACCTCAAGCCCCGCAAGATGCGCTTCGGTACCTCGGAGGGCATGCTGCTGGCAGCCGGCGGCGATGGCGGCATCTTTCTGCTGGCACCCGATGACGGCGCGCGCCCCGGCATGAAGGTGACATGAGCGAACTGATACTGATCATTATCGCAGCGGCACTGGTCAACAACTTTGTCCTGGTGCAGTTCCTCGGACTGTGCCCGTTCATGGGCGCATCGCGTCGCATGGAAGGCGCCGTCGGCATGGGTCTGGCCACCGGACTGGTTCTCACCACGGCGTCTGGCCTCAGTTACCTGATCGACCGTTACCTGCTGATACCGCTGAACGCCGAGTATCTTCGCCTGCTGTCTTTCATCCTCGTCATAGGCGCCGCGGTGCAGCTGGCGGAACTGACCATACGGCGGCTCTCACCATTACTGTATCGCGTGCTCGGTCTGTATATCCCGCTGATCGCGAGCAACTGCGCGGTGCTGGGTGTTGCACTGCTGAACTCCGGTGCGGCCCGGAATCTGCTCGCCTCGCTGATGTATGGTGCCGGCGCGGCGCTTGGCTTCGGCCTGGTACTGGCCCTGCTGTCCGGACTGCGTGAGCGCACCGACAGTGCCGACGTGCCCCTGCCATTTCGTGGCGC
>JBJHBW010000032.1:0-25858 GCA_050485685.1 Gammaproteobacteria bacterium | reverse complement strand
TTTTGAAGAACTGCGTCGCGAATCACTGCTCGTGGATCTGCGCCAGCGCATTCGCGACGTGCGCCAGGGCCCGGATGGGCTGTTGTATCTGGCCACCGATGAAGACGATGGCGCAATCCTGAGAATCGAACCCGCGAACTGACGCCCGAGGCCTGCGCATGCGCGCCGCCGGCCATGCGGGCATGATTGCCTGAGGCTGACTGACGTTCAGTGGCTGGAGAACACCCGACGAAGATTGTCATCGCCGAACAGGATCACGTCGTAGGGATCGCGGCGGTCACCGACTTCCATGCCGGGTGAACCGATCGGCATGCCGGGCACCGCAATGCCGATGCCGTCCGGGCGTTCGCTCAGCAGACGTTGCACATCCGCGGCCGGGATATGACCCTCAACCACATACCCGTCCGCAACGCCGGTGTGACAGGACCAAAGATCGCGTGGAATGCCGAGGGCGCGCTTGATGTCATCCAGCGCCTGCACATCATGATCGTGCACTTCCACATCGAACCCGGCGTTCTGCAGATGTTCCACCCACAGGCCACAGCATCCGCACGTAGGGGTCTTGTGCACGACGAAGGGCGAACCGGCCGTATCAGCGTATGCGCCCCGCAGGGGCAACGCGCCGGCCGCGGATGCAACCGCCACGGCACCGCCCAGTTTCAGGAACTGTCTGCGCCGGAAATGCCCCGGCAAGGGTGCTTTTGCTTTCATCGCATCACTCCATCGAAGAGACCCGGAAGGCGAATGCTAGCGTAATTGTCGCGACGCTGAAATTGAGCCGTTTCCCGGCCGGATTCCGCCTACTGTCTGTCGGGCGCTATTTGTAGTGCACGGCGCATCCGCCAGACACCCGGAATTCGGGTCGCGCCATCTCTTAAGGGAGTTTCTACATGAATCTGGTCAGGCGTTGCTACGCGACACCCGTTCTTTCGCTGATTACGGCACTCCTGGCCGTTACGTTCAGTTCCGCCAACGCGCAGTCCGGCCCGTCGCCAGCTCCGGATATGCCTCTGCCCCCGTGCACCTTCGTGGAAGGGCAATGGCACGGGGCGTGTCCGGCCGACAGCGACGTCCTGTCCGGTTACGCTGCCGGGCGTTTTTCGCTTGGCTCCCCGGTCACGGTATGGACCGATCCGACGATCGACGTCTGCAATCGATGGGTTGCCAACACCGGCGAATACTCCGTGTCGCCCTGCTATTCGAGGGTTAGCGCGCCCGTAGTGGTCGGGTGCGCCACCATCGACCTGCTCGACGGGGAACGCTTCCGCGAGCTTGCGTGCAACCAGGCGCTGTACCTGGACACGGCCGGCCTGCCCAATCCGCTTTTCACGATGCAGCGCCCCAGCGGCTACGAGGACTGGAACGGCAGCACCGCCTGCGGCGCAAACCCGGACTACCGTACGTACGTGGAAGGCGGTCCCGCGACCCAGGTGCATAGAGTCTGGAGGACACGGGGGCCTCTCGCGCTGCCGTGTGAAATCACGTTCCAGGGGCCACACCGGCCCGATGGCTTGTATGGCCCGACCTGGGTCAAGGTTAGGGTGCAGATCACCCACGCGGAAACCGGCACGGACATCTATGCATCCATCGCGTGGGCGGAGTTCTACGTACCGATCGACGGGGACCTTCGCTTCGACAACGTCGACGTCGCGGTCGAGGCCGAAGGAAGTGTCACCGATGCGGACTGGGACAACGGCAGGGTGATGGCTACCTACACGGCGACGGTGACCAACTCGGGCGAGTCCGACGCAGAGAACGTAACCCTCACGGCCGCGTTCCCCATTTACCTGAGCGTTCAGGACGTATCCGATGACCGCTGCCGACTGGGTAACGCCATGCCCGGATACACAGGTGGCAGCCCATTACCGGGCACCTCGCTCAAAGCCGGTGGTGGCGTGGAGTGCAGCTTCGCGACGATGGCTCCTGAAGACTCTGTCACGGTAACGCTCGCAGTGCGGATCCTGAACGCAAGCGATCTCCATGCCCTGCAGGAGGGACTGATCCCGAATGCGCACCATGCCACAGGAGTGTTCCGCTACGCGGGGGTGGGGTTTGTCGTCAACGCCGACGGCGACGCGATCGAATCCAACAATGAAGCGGTGGTTGCGATAGACATTCCGTTTCGAAGCGGATCGTACAGTCAGACGCGCGAAGCAATGCGTCTGCTGGACCAGCATCTGAGCTACACCGGGGCGCCCATGATGCAGGCATGCAATAACTACCAGGAGGACATAATCGCCAGGCTGCGAGCAGTCCACAATGAACATGGGCATGTCTTCGACAATCTGTCCTACGGTGGTGTAACCAGCGGAAACTACCAGATAGCCGGCATCGATCACGACTGGGCCACGGCTGGTCATGTCGGCGTGGTCATATACGCGAAGGGCACCAACTATCGTGAGACAGGTATCATCGTCAACGGGACGCCGTGGCCATCACCGGGGCTTAATTTCGCCAGTGAGCATGGGCACTTCGCCGCCGGCCTCGATCCGCTGACCTCTACTGCGCTGTCCGGAAGCTATCTGCTGACACCCGCTGATCGCTATCCGGGCTTTCCGCTACAGGAAGGGGCACAGAGCAGTCATTTCGAAGGCATGTACATCCATAACGGAAGCGAGTTCGTGGCCGGGGGAGGCATTGGCCCCGAACCCGAGGCACCCCCCATGGCAGGCCTCACCTGTCCTTTCGCTCCGGACACCGTGGTTGTAGCGACCGCAAGCCCCGTGGAGATCATCGTTACGAATCCGCAGGGCCAGCGTGTGGAAACCGACAACGGCCGGATCGTGACCCAGGAACTCGACGGCACGATCTTCGCCATGTCATTCCCTCACGAAGACGGCACCTACGGCTGGTCGCTGGGCCTGCCGGTGGACGACTATGATGTCCAGCTGCGCGGTATTGCGGACGGCACGTATGAACTGATGCTGCTGACCTTCGAGCACGATGGCACGCCGATAGAGGAAGTCACCCTGGGATCCACATGGCCGGGCCTGGTGGAACAGTTCACAGTCACCGCACCCGCGGCGGCGCCTCCGGTCACCCCGCCACCCACGACACCGGTTCAGCCGGGACCGCCTCCGCCTGCTCAGCGCAGCGGCGGCGGCAGTGCGCTCCCGCTGTGGATGTTGTTCGTACTGGGCGGTCTGACCTTGCTGCGTCGCCAACGGCAACGCTGATTCAGGGCTGCCGCGCCGGCGCCGTCGGGGCCTTCCGACGGCGCCGGCATGCCCGGTCAGCGACTATGAACGCGAGGCCACCGAGCGCACCCCAGAGGTGCGCGTCGACCACGACCGGCCCACCGATCAGGCTTTCAGTCGGCGATCCGCCACCGATGAACTGCTCGGTCGTGACCTTGGCAATGCACAGGGCCAGCAGCACGGGCCCAAGCCAGTCCCGCCGCCGACACAGATCGGCAGCGCCCACAACAAGAAGACCGTGCAGCACACCGGAGACACCCATACTCCACTGAACAGCGGGACTCAGAAAGTGAAGCCCAAGAGGCACGGCGAGCATGCAGAGCAGCGCTGCGGGAAGCCACGCAGCCGGCGTGCGAACGCCTTCGAACATACGGGCGCCGATCAGCATGGCGGCGGCGTTGAGTGCAAGATGCGTCCAGCCCAGGTGCACGAGATTGCCGGTCAGCAGGCGCCACCACTGCCCGGCCGCGACCGCATCGCGTTCATAGACGAGCAGCTGCTGCCAGGACGCCGGCAACAGCTGCAGGGCAATCATCAACGCGGCCGGAATCGCTGCCCATGACAGCAGCGCGACTGACGCGCCTGCGCCTTTCCGTTTATTGAGCTTCAGCGCTCACGCTCTTGAGCGGCGTCGTCGCCCAGCACCTGCTGCCGCTCCTTTATCACCTCTTCCGAAAGCTGCGGGCGATCAGAAGGCGACGCAAGGCCGACACGCCCTTCACGGGCGCGCTCATTCATCTGATGAATGGTGGATGCGGCTTCCAGATCGGATCCGGATTGAACGCCGGCCATGACCTGACGCTCCTGAAGATACCCGCGCATGTCGGCAATCAATTCATCGCAGAGCGCCTTGCTTCGCTCCATGCCCAGCACATAGCGCTTCTGCTGCAGGTTCATCGCGCCGCTGACGGCAATGATGCTGGAGGTAATGCGAGACACGATCAGCCACGGCGTGATGCTGGAGCGAACGATACGATTCTCCGACCGCGTGGAATCGTAAATGCTCATGCCGGTGGCCAGGCGGGATTCGGAATAGGTACCGCTGGCCTGAAACGCCAGCAGCTGCGACTGGAACCGTATCTCGCCAAGGTAGATATTTGCTGTGGTCGCAACCGCAGCGCCGAAAATAGTCAGCAGTATCGGCCCTGTAACCAGCTCAGCCAGCGCAACGGCATCAATCGCATCCAGCGCCGCAATACCGCGAAACAGCCACACGGCCGCCAGCAGCAGGACCACCTGACCGAGCACCACCCCGGGCAGCACCAGGGGATCACGCCGCTGGTCCGCCAGCGGCTCAGGCTGTATCTCCTGCAGGGTTTCACCGGTGAAATCGCCCTTGTCCTGACTGTCCTGCCCTCGGAGGTTCGGTCGCTTCAGTCGGTAGACGCGGTTGGGAATTTCGAGGTAGCGGTGGTTGGCCAGGGTCATCTCCAGAGCGCGGAAAATATCCATCGGGTGAACATTCTCCTGCCAGTGTTCGCGGTATTCCGACACCTCGGTGGGCACCACGCCCCTGGGCGCGCGTCGCCATGCCATCAGCAGTGCATAGGCCAGTGCGACCGTCGCCAGCACCGCGATCATCGCAAGCCAGGGATAAGGTGACATGGCCACGGGTGCCAGCGGTTCCTCAGCATGAATCTCCAGCAGCATCCACGGCAACGCGACCGCTGCCAGCACCAGCAGGGCGTGACGTGTGAACCACCAGAACCCCTGGCGACCGCCTTCGATCATCGCGCTGTGCAGTCTCGGGCGACGCAGGTCGCCGCGGTGCGGCCTGAAGCGCAACCAGACCAGCACAAGTGAGATCAGCAATGCGACTGCCAGATAGTCCTGCACCGGCGTGTTCGTGATCTGCGTAAGACCGGTGGTACCTGAAAACAGCGCCAGACCGTAGAGGACGAACAGCACGACGGTGTACCAGGCGGCCATGAACAGCTTCAAGGTCACGCCGCGCATTGGATGCGGCAGAAAGATCATCGGGTAGATCAGGCTGGACAACAGTCTAGCCAGCCAGCCACGCGGCTCAATGAAGGTCATGTTCTTTCGGCCCAGCAGCATTTCCGACAGCTGTTTGGGAAGGTACTGCCCTTCGTGCAATACGGCACCCTTGCTGCCTGGTGCTATCGTCGTGGACGACGCATACTCGCCGTGCGCATCCTCGGAAAACTCGCTTTCGCTGTGGGCGGCCAGATTGGCCGGAACGCCGCGCCCTACATAAAAGCGAAACATCTTGAAGCCGGCAATCATGAATGCATGCAGCCCGAAGCCGATAAGCACCAACCCGCCTGCAGCCCAGAGCCAGCCCAGCGTTGGTTCGCCGGCGCTGACATGGGACTCCACACCCAGCATCAGGTAGACCCCGAGCGGCACGACGATCAATCCGCGCAGCGCATATGCCAACCCTTCGAGACGAAACGGGTTGCGTACTTCTATGACCTGTGAGCCGTACTCAAATGTCATGACCCCCACCTTCTTTGTTGTTGTTTCCGGGTAGTCACATCAGTTGCGGCGGGTTGGCGGCCGGTGATGGCTCGTCGCCAACCGGGGCCTCAGCCGAACTGCAGAAGGCAAGTAGAGCAGAAAAACTCTGTGCCGTCACTGGCTTCTGCAGGCCCTTACGCCCGAGCGCCGGTTCTGGAAGCCGGCTTCGTCTATCGTGCCGGTGGCAGGTGGACGGTCACGCTTGTGTGCGCCGCTGCTACTGCCGATTCACCTCAGCCTGCATGTGCTCATAGCACTCCCCACACATGCCGTGGGTGACGGCCGGCAGCAGAGTCTCATCGAACAATCGCAATTCGGACATGGCATCCTCGATCTCCACCCAGCGTCCGCCCACGTCGACCTTCTTGCACCAGCCGCATACGCGCAGAAGCTTCTCCGACAGAGGCCGATCGGGATGCAGCAGAGGTTGGTCAGGCCTGCTTTCCAGAGACAGCGTACGCACGCGAAACTCTACCGCGCCGTGCTCAAGGGCGGAGATCTCCATCCGCAGACGGCGCCGACACTCGGGTGAGTCACAACGGAACGTGAAGGTGCTGACTCGGCCAGACCGCACGCGCTCGAGAATATCCTGGTACAGCGCACGCGTCGTATCGTCGGCAATGAAGTCCCACAACGAATGTCCCAGAACCTCTTCCGCTACCACAGCGCCTCCGTCGTTGGCGATTGCGAACACGTCCCAGGAGTCGCTGACGAATTCGATGGCATCGCTCCCATCTATTCGATAGACCACATCGCTTGCGACGCTGCCCTGATCCATTTCCGCACCTGCGCTCCTCTGCGCCATGAGCAACCAGCACATTATAGCTGGGCTCCTCCGCTGCTCCGATCGGTTACGTCAGACAGGGACACGCAAAGCTGTGGGCTCTTATTCCGGGTTTCCGTCAGGATGATGACGTAAGATTCAGCACTGTCGCTGCCCGACATGGGGGATGGATCGTGACTCGAGTGGCCGGAACCTTATCTGTTTCTCTGCTCATGGCCGTGTTGCTTGCGAGCGCGCATTCGCAGCAGACGCTGCCTCCGCCACTGCAGGGCGGCCCGCATTCCGATGTCCCGGTGGCGGTGCAGATTCTGCGCTGGCACATGCTGGACGAGAACTTCAGTTCACTTGCGTTTCGCTCCATGGACGAATTGTTCACGACACGCACGGTCGCCCGCAGCGGACCTGTATGGCATCTGCCGCGGAACGATCGCGATCCGGATTTCACGTACACATGGCAGGGTGAGAATCTGCCGGCACAGGACTTCCTGGAGCGCACCTACACGAACGCGCTGCTCGTGATCAAGGACGGGAGAATCGTCAGCGAGATCTATCGCAACAACGCCAGCGAGCACTCGCGGTTCGTCGCCTGGTCCGTCACGAAGTCCATCACGTCCGTGCTGATCGGCTGCGCGCTGGCGGAAGGCAGAATCGACTCACTGGACACGCCGATTTCGCGCTACCTGCCGGAGCTCGCCGGCGGCGGCTATGACGGGGTCTCGATCCGGCAGGTACTGCAGATGCGATCGGGCGTCGAGTACGAGGAGCGCTACGACTTTGCCAATCCGGGCGTGGCGGCCGGCAACCACATTGCTGCACTGGTGCGGAATACCGCCCGCTTCACGGATGTCGCAGCAACGCTGCCACGCATTCATCCGCCCGGCGAGCGGTTTCAGTACAAGACCATAGACACCGCCGTTCTCGGCTGGCTGATCGAGCGCGCGACAGGGGGAAGCGTTGCAGCCTATACGGCCCGGTGCCTCTGGGAACCGCTGGGCGCCGAAGCCGACGGTTACTACATCATGGACGGTCCTCCCGACATCGGGCGGGAATTCAGTGGCGCCGGATTCAACGCCACACTGCGCGATTTCGGTCGCTTCGGGCAGATGATGCTGGACGGCGGCATCGCGAACGGCCGACGCATCGTGTCGGAGGCATGGGTGCGCGAATCCACGCAATCAACCGCCCCCGAAGATTCGCAACGCGGCGGGTACGGCTACCAGTGGTGGACGATGGGCGCAAGCGACGCCTATGCCGCGATTGGGCTGCAGGGGCAATACATCTACATTGATCCTGCGACTCGCACGGTGGTCGTCAAACTCTCGCACTTCCCGCCGGGAGACAACAGCGCGCTGGATGCGGAGACGACCGCGTTCATGGCCGCAGCATCGGCGTGGAACCCGCAATAAATATTCGTTCGTGACTATGTTCAATCGCGCTTGCAGCCAGCCGACAGCGTGAGGCTATACTCGCGCGGAGCGATGTCATTGGTGGACAGCGCAGTTACAGTACCGGCAACCCGGGAAAGGCAAGCCATCACGTGAAGCCCTGCATCATCATCGGCCTGCTGCTCATCACCGTTGCATCTGTCGCCGGTTGCAGCAGCGGCAGCAGCGGCAGTTCTTCGCCGCCAGTCAGTCCACCACCAACACCACCGCCGCCCCCACCACCGGCAGAGACCACACTCAACTGGGACCAGGGCAACTGGGACGAAAGGGACTGGCAATAATTTTCATTATTGATCGGTGGCGCAGCTTTCAGAACTTCACTCTCCGCCGTACCACCGCCGCGAATCCCACTATGGAGACACACAAAGTGAAGCACAAGCTGCAATTGCTGCCGGGCACCCTGCTGCTGATACTGGGGTCGGCGCCGCTGGTCGGTCAGGTTGATATTCCGAACGTCTTCGAGGCCGGCCAGCCGGCCAGGGCCGCGGACGTAAACGCGAACTTCCAGGCGCTCAAGGCCGCCGTAGAGCAGCTGCAGACGGCCCACGCCGAGTCTCTGAACCGTATCGCCCTGCTGGAGACGGAGCTGGACGGCGTTCTCGAAAACAACGCCCTCGCCCTGCATGACCATATGTCAGTGATTCCTGATCCGGTCACTGCTGGCGCCTACACCGTCCAATTCAGCGGCGTGAATGTGCAGATCGTCAACGGCGTTGGCCAGGACACGGCCAATGGCACCGGAAATCTGATCGTCGGGTATAACAACCCACGAGTGGCCGGATGGGCATCCTGTTCGAATGGGTCATTCGCCAGCCAGACGATCTGCCAAAGCAACGGTCACGTCTGGGGACTGGACTTCAAATCAGGTTCACACAATCTCGTGCTCGGAGACAGGAACTCCTACGGACAGACCGGCGGACTGGTGAGCGGTTACAACAACGCGATCAATCGCAGCTATGCGACGGTCACCGGCGGTGAACAGAACCTTGCCGAAGGGTTCGCGAGCAGCGTGAGCGGAGGCAGCGGCAATCAGGCACTGGCCAGCCACAGTCACATCAGCGGCGGGTACCAGAACGGCACGCAGGGTCCTTACAGCAGCATCAGCGGCGGGCGAAACAGTGGCACTACGCCGGCGAGCACCTACAGCAGCATCCTCGGCGGCAATGGCAGTATCGCGAACTCGCAGGATCAGACTGTTCCGTAGTCCCGCTTGCGGCGATGCGCGAGCTGCTCGGGGTCTGCGCGCACCCACATAATGCCCATGCCTCGTAATCGTCCCGCCGGAACGGGCAGCCTGAATCACCTGTCCACTGGCATAATGACAGCAGTTGAAGCAATATGCTGTGGGGTCCAGATTCGGGGAGGGGGACTTTTTATGTCAGGAAACGGCATGTCGCGCCGCGCGCTGCTGGGCAATATCGCGATGCTGGGATTCGCAGCGGGCCCAGGCAGGGCTTTCGCCGGAACACACGCGAATACTTCGATTCACCGGGGCTTTTCCGATCCGTATCTCGAACTTCTCCGACTCCTTCGGGAGGCCGCAGAAATCGAACACGACCTGATGGTCCAGTACCTCTATGGTGCGTTTTCGCTCAAGCCCGCGTACGCCGAGCTCGTCGGCAACACTGTGCCGAATTCAAGTTCACTGATGGGTATTGTCATCGAGGAGATGCAGCACCTGGGAGCAGTGAATCGGTTGCTTGTGGAGTTGGATGCCGCGCCGGTACTTACGCGGCAGGACTTCCCCTACGAGCACGACATCTATCCTTTCACATTCGAGCTTGAGCCGCTGGGCGAGGTCAGCCTCGCCAAGTACACATATTGTGAAGCAGCGCCGGACGCATTGCAGTCGACAAGCACGACTGGCAACGGTTCGCTTCGACTCATCGAGCGCTTGCAGACCACTCTTGGCGACAGCATCGCTCCGAATCAAGTCGGCCCCCTGTACGATGCCGTCATCGGCACGCTGGGTGAAGTCAAGGAGGCCGGCGCCGCCCAGATCGATTTCGACGCCTGGTTCGAAGATCTCGAACGTATCAAGGATGAAGGAGAGATCGGTCACTTCGAGCACTTTCGATCCCTCTACGAAGGCAACCACCCGCTGCTCAGGGAGGTCCCCGATGTCTGGAACCTTCCCACCAGCGATGCGCGGTATCCGTGTTACCAGGTACCCTTGAATCCAACCGCCTATCAGGGACATCCGAACGCCATCGAGGATCCGGACCTGAGGTCCCTGGCCTGGCTCGGCAATCTGAACTACTGGGTCATGCTGTCACTGCTGGATGCGAGCTATCGGCGCAACACCCCTCGCGAGCTCGCACTGTCGCTGGCCATCATGATGGGGCCGCTCTGGTCGATCGCGCGGGATTTGCCGGCCAGAGGTGCCGCAGTCCCGTTCGATCCGCTCAGCATGGGGTTCAAGCCCGGACTCAACGCCGCATCGGCACAGCGAATTACCCGCCTGCTGCTGGAAGAGACTCGCGACTACGCCCGATCGATCGAGCACCTGCTGCCTGGCGACTTCACGTTGGCGACCTATGACCAGCTGTTGGCTGCGCTGTGATCGCACCTGCCGGGTTGCAATGTGATGACCCGGCAGACACTCGTCATCAGGGCGCAAACCTCACGCTGTAGATCGGCGGAAAATTATTGCCGGCGCACTGCCAGCTTTCACCGCCGTCTTCGCTGATGTAGAGATTGCCCGTGGTGCTGCCGAAAGCCACGCGCCTGCCGCTGGCGTCCAGCGCATGTCGATACACGATGTCGTGGGCGTTTCGTTGCGGCAGGCCCTCGCGCAGCTGCTCCCAGGTTTCGCCACCGTCCTGGGTGCGGCCAACGAACAGGCTGCCGTCTATTGCCATGCGCTCCTGATCGGACTTGCCCGGTAACACCCAGGCCGTCCTGCCATCGCTGTCGTCAGCGGCTACCGGAAAACCGAAGTGCACGTTTTTGTCCGGCACGCTGACCCGCTTCCATTGCTGCGCGCCGTTGCTGCTATAGAACACGCCGACGTGATTCTGCTGCCAGACGTGATCGGGCTGGCCCTTGCTCAGCGTGATGAAATGCGGATCATGCCCCCATTCGGCTTCCGGATCCGGCAGGTAGTCGTTGACCATGCCCTTGTTGCGGCCGTGCCAGGTCTGACCGCCGTCCGTGGTTTCGATGACCCCGGCACAGGACACCGCGACCAGCATGCGCTGGCTGTCGCGCGGATCCACGACAATGCTGTGTATGCCGGCCGCGAACTCGCCGCTCTCCATCGAGGCAGGCGTGCCGAACCAGTAGCGACTGCCATCGGTTTCGCCGTTGAACAGGTCACCGCCGCGGCTCTCGTGGTTCCACAACGGCCGGTTCAGTTCGAAGCTGTCGCCGCCGTCATCACTGACGAACAGACCGCCGGGAACCGTGCCGACGTAGACGCGGCCCGGCTGATCAGCGCCTCCGAAACCAATGACCCAGAGTTTGAGCAGCCTGGCATCCTTGTAGTTGGGCGCCTTGGGCGTCTCGTCGGGCGCGGCTTCGCCTTCCGGTGCCGGCACCCAGCCTTCGACATAGCGCGCGCCCTCCGGGTACTTCACCTGCCCCGAGTCCGCCCAGGTCCTGCCATCGTCAGTCGAGCGCGACAGCTTCGAACCCCAGTGGCCATGATCCAGCGCGGCCCACAGCGTGCCGTCACGCGGATCGGCACAGGCGTAACACACCGGCACGCCGGGATGGCAAACCGGCCGCGCCTGCCATCCGTCATTGAGACGGTCGAGAATGATCGCGCCCTTGCGCGTCCCGAGAATCAGTCGATCGGACATGAAGCCTCCCCTTATCCCTCGCTCAATCTATCCACCACTCAGCGCCTGCAGAATGTGCACACGACCTCCGGGCCTGACCTTGTCGGTCAGTCGGCGCCGATCGGCAATAAGTTCATTCTCGATGAAAATATTCACGTGCGGACGCAGGCTGCCCCGCTCGTCACAGATGTAGAACGCGATCCCCGGCGCGATCCCTTCGAGTTCGGCCACCACCTGCGCGGCGTTATCTGCCTGAACCTCGATTATTTTCCCGTCGAGCTGAGGGAAAAATCGGATCAGGTGCCGGGCAAGCTGAACTTTGACCATATGCGGGATCATACCGGGCTTCACGAATTTGCCAAGTGTCAGGCCCTGGCGTGCCGTGGTGTGCGCAGACCCGGCATGACTCACGGCCAGGCGGGATGAACGAAAAGACTCAGGAGAGCGGTAACGGCGCTATGGTACCGAACAGAATCCCCGCGCCATATCTCAGCACCCAGAGGCCGAACAGCGTATACGACACAAACAGGAGCCAGTAAACCAGCGGCTGCGTACTTCTCTGCACCTCGACGCGACCGCGCAAACCGTTCGGACCGCAAGGCAACCACCCGCGGCCCAGACTCTGATAGACGACAGCGAGAAGCCCCAGGCCTATCACGCTGAAGAACAGCCCCTGGAATAATGCCATCAGGCATCTCTCCAGCGTCGCAGGCGCGCGGCGACAATCGCTGCCGCAATGGCCGGCAATGACATCATCAGGAACACCGCGACCCCGATGGGCAACAGGTTCCAGGAGTTGCCGCTTGTGAACATGACGACTGGCAGCTGCACCATGATCACAGCAAAGCCCCAACGCCAGGCACGCAGGGGATTCAGATATCCGAGAGAAGCCGAGAATGCGATGCACAGCGGATAGGTGATCTGCCAGTACCACGGCGAATCCCAGGCCTCACTGCGCCCGGTCGCGGCCATGGTGACAATCCACAGGACCGCACCTCCGGCCAGCGCCAGGTAGAGAGTGCGCAGCGATCGTTCCCGGTCATCCATCGAACAGTGTCCGGCGCACCATGCGCTGCAGACTCTTCAGACAGCCGGGGAGGCATCGATGCTTGACGCCAGGATGTCGTGCTGCACTTCACCCTCACGCTGCAGCGCACGAAACTCGTCCGCTGGCATCGGTTTGTAAAAATAGAACCCCTGCACCTCATCGCACGCATTGTTGCGCAGAAATTCGAGCTGCTCCCCGGTCTCCACACGCTCTGCGACCACCTTCAAACCGAGACTGTGACCCAGAGCGATGATCGTTCTGACGATAGCCGCATCATCGGTATCCGTAGCGATGTCGTCGACGAAAGAACCATCGACCTTCAACCGATCGACGGGAAAGCGCTTCAGGTAACTCAGGGACGAGTAACCGGTACCAAAGTCATCGACCGCAATCTGTACGCCCAGATTCTTGATTTCACGCAGGGTGGCGATAATGTGTTCGGCATCGTGCATCACCACGCTTTCCGTCAGTTCAAGCTCCAGAAACTGCGGATCCAGACCGCTGCGATGCAGCGCGTCGGCGACCGTCTGAACGAAATCAGGCTGACGGAACTGACGTGCCGACACATTCACCGACACCGTCATTGGCGCAAGCCCCTGCAGCTGCCACGAGCGGCACTCCACACAGGCGGTGTCCAGCACCCAGCGACCGATCGCAGCAATCAGACCGGTTTCCTCGGCGATCGGAATGAACCGGTCCGGGCCGATGATGCCGCGACCCGGGATCTGCCAGCGGACCAGTGCCTCGCAACCGACGATACGCCGGGTGGCCAGATCGACACGCGGCTGATAGTGCAGTCGGAACTGACCTCGCTCCAGCGCACGGCGCAGACTGCTTTCCAGTTCCAGCCTTTCGGTAATGCGCGCGTTGAGCTCCGGCGTAAAAAACTGGATATTGCCCCGACCGCGCTCCTTGGCGCGGTACATGGCCGAATCGGCGTGCCGCAACAGGGTGGCCGCATCCGCACCGTCATCCGGATACAGCGCCACGCCCAGACTGCAGGTGAGCTGAAAATCTCCGTGCGCGGTGCGCCACGGCTGCGATGCAACTTCCAGCACACGCTTCATCCGGGCACCGATCGTTCCCGGCTCACCCTGGCCATTCAGAATCAGCACGAATTCGTCGCCACCCAGGCGGGCAACCGTGTCGTACTCGCGCACGCAAGCTGTGAAACGCTGTGCCATGACGCGCAGCAGTTCATCCCCGACGTGATGCCCGAGGCTGTCGTTGATCAACTTGAAGCGATCCAGATCCGCGAACACGACGGCCAGCCGTGTTCCGTAGCCGGCTGCAGCCAGTATGGCCTGTTGCAGGCGGTCCTTGAGCAGCGAGCGATTCGCAAGCCCGGTCAGCGCGTCGTAACTGGCCTGATGTTCGATACGCGACTGATAGCGCTTGAGCTCGGTAATATCCTCGACCGTACCTTCGTAGTGCGTCACGGTGCCCTCGTCGTCAAACACCGCACGTGCGTTCTCGGAAATCCAGATCACGCTGCCGTCGCGACGCTGCACCTGTGACTCGAAGCCGCTGATGGCCCCTCGCGCGCGAATGATGCGCATGAACTCATCGCGGCGCTGAGGCTCGACATACAGATCGCGACTGATGTCCCGCAGTCCCTCAATCAGGGCCTCAGGCGAATCGAATCCGTAGATTCTGGCAAGCGCGGGATTGGCGTCCAGGTAATGACCATCGGGTGTCGTGCGGAAAATGCCTTCGATCGCGTTCTCGAACAGGCTGTGATAGCGCTTCTCCGCTTCCTGCAATGCCACTTCGGCCGCTTTTCGTTCCGTGATGTCTTCGACGATACCTTCCATCACGACATCGCCGTCCGGCAAAGTCACGACGACACCCTTCTCGGTGACCCAGCGGCGCGTGCCATCGCGCGCATTCAACCGGTAGTCAACGCTATAGCGCCCACTTATCGCTGCAGCGTCAGCTATTGCCGTGAGAAAGCGCTCTCGATCCTCGACATGAATCAGCGCATCGTAGGCATTTCGCCCTTCGGCCAGCAGCATCGACCGACTCATGCCCGTGATGCCGGCACAGGCGTCATTCAGCGCCTGGAACTGCCGCGGCTGATTCAGATGGCAGCGGTAGACCATGGCGTCCAGGCGAGCGAGAAGCTCCGCCAGGGATGCGTCATCGCTGTTGCGTGCCGGCGATACACGGCGCCCCGCGCTCAGAGCCGAGACAGGTGAAGTCATCGATCAATCCGGAAAAGTGACTGACAGTCCAGACGCAATCGTGCTGGCGACTGTCTGCGCAATCACTGCACGGCGTCACAGTTCATGAAGCAGACCTGTGAACGCGCCGTGTCGTTCGGCGTTCGAGTTCGGCGGGGCCGGGCGAGGTGAGGCCCGCTCAGCGCTCCGGCACCAGTCTCGGCTGGCCCGGCCGCGTCGGCTGCAGCTGGCCGTCGGCATCGATGAAATACCACTCCTCGCCGAGCAGGATATGCCGGTTGTTCTCGGTGCAGACGTACTCGGTCCAGATGACCTCGCCGGTCTCGCGGCGGTAGCGCTGATTGATCGTCCACGGCTGAGTCAGCGCATCGTCGATCGTCGTGATGCGGTTTTCGAGCGTGTTTTCATCGACGAGACGGAACTGCTCGTGCACGATCGTGCTGTCGTTCACATGCAGCGGCGCGCCGGTGGAATCGAATGAACGCGGCCCGCCTATGCCGCGCGTCTCGACCTCGAGCATGTCGTAGACGCCATCGCCACTCTCATCGTGCCAGCGTCCGATCGAATAGCCGTTGAATGACGGCAGAATGAAATCCGGCCAGTCGCGTCCATCGGTATAGATGCGGCGGAACTGGCTCGACCACTCGGCGTAGACATAGGTGATGTCCGGCGTGATGATCAGTTCCATCGGGAAGCTCATCTTCATCACCCGCGGCATGCCAGGTGGCAGGCAGGTGGCCGGTGGATCGCCGGCCGGAATCCCCTCGGCCTGCAGCGCGCGGTAGCGCTCATAGACGGCCATGTATTCGTCCGTCAGCGGCGGCAGACCGGCCTGGGCGTAGCCCTCGGGCGGCCAGTTCAGGCTTCCGATCCGGTGCCACTGCCCGCTGAACTCGGGATAACGCGCGCTGTCCTCGCCGGATTGCGCTGCGGCCTGTGCGGCGAAGCACAACGTGGCGACTGCGAATGCTGCGCGCACGGTCATTCCGGACGCCCGGCGGTCGGATCAACGGGCGTGCCGTCGGCCCAGCGCACGTTGCTGTAGTTGCCTACCGGGGCACCGCTGTGCAACGGGTTCACCGTCGCAATCAACTGGTCACCGGGCTTGAGGCTGTCCGGACGCCAGCCCTGGCGGAACAGCACGTTTGGACTCATGCCCTCGAGCGTCCACACCGTCTTTTCGCCGTCCACCTCGACCTCGAGCATGATCACGCAGTGCGGGTTGCCGAACTGCCACTCCAGTACGGTGCCTGCAAGCTCGATCGGATTGGCCGCGTCGTACATCGCCGTGGAGTGATGCGCGCCCGCGCTCCCGGCGAACAGCATTGATGCGGCCAGGACCAGGCCGGCAAGAACAGCGCGCCGTTCAGCAATCGATCGTTTCATGACAGTCTCCCCCTTCGCACCACCCTGATTCTAGACTGAACGGGCACGACAGAACACCGGCAGCCCACCCCGGTACAATCTCCGCTGTCGTCCAGGAAAGTCACCGCGAGGACAGCATCATGACGCGTTTCGGATTCATTGCCGGGTGCCTGCTGATCGCCGCGGGCTGCGCCGATTCCCGACCGCAGGGTGAGTCACCGACCGCAGACCCGGCCGGGCAGCCATCGGTCTTTGATCCGCTCATCCAGACTCTGGAGCGGACCGAAGACGTACAGCAGACACTCGAAGAACGTGCAGCCGAGCAGAGGCGCCGCATCGAAGAGGCCGAGCGATGAGCAGCCCATCAGGACCGATGCAACCACCCGAGGAAGGTGCAGGATGACGTTTCCGACCCCATGAACTCTGGCCAACCGCACAGCATGCCGAATGAGACGTTGCCGTCCGATCGCCGCGCGGCACTGCAGCTGGAACGGCTGCGCGAAACGGTAGCGCGCCTGCTGCGCGCGGTCGCCCCCATACGCACCCGGCTGAATGAGGCGGGCATTACCGACACTCGCGACATCAAGTCCCTTGATGACTTGCCGCGTCTGCCTTTCACGACCAAAGCCGACTTGCGCGAGCACTACCCTTTCGGCCTGTTCGCGGTTCCGCGTAAGCAGATCGCGCAGATTCATGCATCCAGTGGAACGACGGGCAAGATCACGCTGGTCGGTTTCTCACGCAATGATCTGGATGTGTGGTCTGAATGTACGGCGCGCTGTCTGACCGCGATCGGCGCACGCCCCGGCATGATTTTTCACAATGCGGCAGGCTATGGGCTGTTCACGGGCGGTCTCGGCCTTCATCGCGGCGCCGAGCGTCTGGGCCTCGTCACGATACCGGCCTCATCGGGACTTACGCAGCGTCAGGTCACGCTGCTGATCGACCTCGGCGCACAGGTGCTGCACAGCACGCCGTCCTATGCGTTGCACATCGGCGAAACTCTGGCGCAGATGGGCCTTGATCCGGCGGCACTGCAACTGGAAACCGGCGTGTTTGGCGGCGAACCATGGACTGAAGGCATGCGTAGCGAGCTGGAGTCGGCGCTGGGCCTGAAGGCGCATCAGGGCTACGGCCTTGCGGAAATGATCGGCCCCGGCGTTGCGACTGAATGCACCGAAGCACGCCACGGATTGCACATACAGGACGATCACTTTCTGCCCGAGGTCGTGGACCCCGACACCGGACGGCCGCTTCCGCCCGGCCATCGCGGAGAACTTGTACTGACGTCCCTGACCAAGGAAGCGCTACCCATGCTGCGCTTTCGCACGCGTGACCTGACGGCGCTGATCGCAGGCAAATGCCTGTGCGGCCGTACGACCGTGCGCATGGAACCGGTGACCGGACGGGTGGATGACATGCTGATCGTGCGCGGCGTGAATCTGTTTCCAGCGGAAGTCGAGCGCATCCTCTTCGGGCTAGGCGGTTTCTCGCCTTGGTACCAGATCATCGTCGATCGCCCGCACGCCATGGACAGACTTACCGTGATCTGCGAACCGGCGGACCCGGCAGCCGATCAGGAAACGCTGCGTGCACGCGCCGCGCACGCATTGAGCGAACAGACCGGACTGTCCATCGTCGTCGACCTGCGTTCGCGCGGTGAGGTGCCGCGCAGCGAAGGCAAGGCCGTACGCGTCGTCGATCGTCGCACCCTGTAATACTCTCCGCGCCGCTCTTCTTTCCAATGCCTGTGCACCGTGCGACACTCCAGAGTGTCCGCGGCGCGCAGTCCGCAGGCGCCTGGCGGACCCATCCGCGCCCGACCTGATCCGGAGATCCCGATGACCGCGAGCGCCGGCAATCGATTCCGCGACGCGCTGTCGGAAGAACAGCCGCTGCAGCTTGCAGGCACCGTCAATGCCTTCTGCGCCCTGCTCGCCGAGCGTGCCGGCTTTCGTGCGATCTATCTCTCAGGAGCGGGGGTCGCGAATGCCGCTTTCGGTCTGCCGGATCTTGCGATGACCAGTCTGCCGGAGATCTGCGAGGAAGTTCGCCGTATCACCGCGGTCACGTCGCTGCCGCTGATCGTCGACGCCGACACCGGCTTCGGTCCGGCGCTGATGATTTCACGCACGATACGCGAACTCGAGCGCGGCGGCGCGGCGGGCTGTCATATCGAGGATCAGGCCGGTGCGAAGCGCTGCGGTCACCGGCCAGGCAAGCAGCTGGTAGAACCGGCCGAGATGGCCGACCGCGTGAAGGCTGCGGTCGATGCGCGTCATGATGCACAGTTCATGGTCATCGCACGTACCGACGCACATGGCGTCGAAGGGCTGGACGCGGCGATCGATCGCGCGCGGCGCTATGTCGATGCCGGTGCCGATGCGGTGTTCGCCGAAGCACTGACCACGCTGGACGAGTACCGCGCCTTCTGCAGCGCACTCGATGTACCGGTACTGGCCAATCTCACAGAGTTCGGACTGACACCGCTGTTTACGGTGGACGAGCTGCGCTCGGCCGGGGTCGCGATCGCGCTGTATCCGCTGACTGCATTCCGGGCGATGAGCCGGGCTGCCGAGCAGGTCTACACGCGCCTGCGCGCAGAGGGTACCCAACGCGGAGTCATAGATCAGTTGCAGACACGCGAACAACTTTACGACGTGCTTGGCTATCAGGAGTACGAGCGCCGACTCGATCGCCTCTATGGGCACGACGACGCGGACCACGGAGACAAGGCATGAGCCAGGGCAGTGCAGGGCTTGCCGGCGTCATCGCCGGGCGCACGGCAATCGCCACCGTCGGCCAGGCCGGCAGCGGCCTGACGTATCGCGGCTATGAAATCGACGACCTGGCCGCGCACGCCTGCTTCGAGGAAGTCGCGCACCTGCTTATCCACGGACGACTGCCTGGCGCCGGCGAACTGACCGCCTACCGCAACCGGCTCGCCGCGGCCCGCGCCCTCCCGGATCGCCTCACGCAGGTGCTGGAGCGCATTCCCGGTTCCTGCCATCCCATGGACGTGCTACGCACCAGCTGCTCGTTGCTCGGCAATCTCGAGCCGGAGCGCGATTTCGGCCAGCAGACCGAGGCAGCCGACCGCCTGCTCGCGACGCTGCCTGCAATGCTCCTTTACTGGCACCGCTTCCACACAGACGGCCGACGCATAGACGTCGAGTCCGATTCACCGTCGCTGGCCGGTCACTTCCTGACCATGCTGCACGACCACGAGCCGGAGGAGTCGCATAGACGTGCTCTCGACACCACACTCATCCTTTACGCCGAGCACGAGTTCAATGCATCCACGTTCACGGCACGCGTGATCACCGCAACGCTGTCCGACATTCACTCGGCCGTCACGGGTGCGATCGGCGCGCTGAAAGGACCGTTGCACGGCGGCGCAAACGAAGCCGCAATCGCACTGATTGAGCGCTTCGCGACGCCCGATCAGGCCGAAGCCGGCGTGCTGAAGCTGCTGGCGCGCAAGGAGAAAATCATGGGCTTCGGTCATCGCGTCTACAAGGAAGCAGACCCGCGCAACGCAATC
The DNA here is from genome assembly GCA_050485685.1 of Gammaproteobacteria bacterium. Lineage (GTDB taxonomy): Bacteria > Pseudomonadota > Gammaproteobacteria > Steroidobacterales > Rariloculaceae > JBJHBP01. The sequence continues at coordinate 6,029 of JBJHBW010000032.1, read as the reverse complement.
AACAAACGCGTGGCGCAGCAGCTCGCGGTCGGCGCAGGTGCCGCGCGCCTGTTCGCAGTTGCCGAGCGTATCGAGTCGGTGATGCAGCGCGAGAAGGGGCTGTTCGCAAACGCCGACTTCTACTCCGCGCTCGTGTATCGCTTCCTCGGCATACCCACCCGCCTGTTCACACCGATCTTCGTCTGCTCGCGAATCACCGGCTGGGCCGCGCACGTGTTCGAACAGCGCGCCGACAATCGGCTGATCCGGCCAAGCGCCGAATACGTCGGGCCGCCACGCCAACCCTGGCGCGCGCTGGAAGCACGCGACTGATGCGAGGCTGCGAATGGTTGACGTGACGAACCCGGGCGAGCACGAATCGGGCGCCACCGATGCGCTGCTGCGCGAGATTGCCCGCTACGTGCACGAAACGCCGGTAGACAGCGCCGAGGCGCGCAGCACCGCGCGCTACTGTCTGCTCGACTCACTCGCCTGCGCGTTCCAGGCGCTGGACTATCCGGCCTGCACGAAACTGCTGGGGCCGCTGGTCCCCGGCGCCACACTGCCCGGCGGTGCGCGCGTGCCCGGCACCGCGCACGAACTCGATCCGGTACAGGCCGCATTCAACATCGGCGCGCTGATCCGCTGGCTGGATTTCAACGACACCTGGCTGGCGGCCGAGTGGGGGCACCCTTCGGACAACCTCGGCGCGATCCTCGCATCCGCCGACTATGTCGGCCGACGGCACGACCGATCGCCGACGCTTGCGAGCGTGCTGACCGCGATGATCAAGGCCTACGAGATTCAGGGCGTGCTGGCGCTTGAGAACAGTTTCAACCGCATCGGCCTGGATCATGTGCTGCTGGTGCGAGTTGCATCGACCGCGGTCGCAACCGCGCTGCTCGGCGGCAACGTTGCGCAGACCGTGAACGCGCTGTCGAACGCGTGGATAGACGGCGGCGCGCTGCGCACCTATCGCCACGCGCCGAACACCGGATCACGCAAGAGCTGGGCGGCCGGCGACGCAACCAGCCGGGCGGTGCGCCTTGCGCTGCTCGCCCTGCGCGGCGAGATGGGTTACCCGCAGGCGCTGAGCGCGCCGCGCTGGGGATTTGAGGACGTGCTGTTCGGCGGCCGCCCGCTCACACTGGCCCGGCCGTTCGGCAGCTACGTGATCGAGAACATCCTGTTCAAGATCTCCTTCCCGGCCGAGTTTCATGCACAGACCGCGGTCGAAGCAGCGCTCGCGCTGCACACGCAGGTTCGCGAGCGGCTCGGTGATATCGAACGTGTCGTGATCGACACGCAGGAACCGGCGGTTCGGATCATCGACAAGCGCGGACCGCTGACCAACCCTGCCGACCGCGACCACTGCCTGCAATATATGATCGCGATCGGGCTGATTTTCGGTCAGGTCACCGCACAGCACTACGAGGACCACGTCGCTGCGGACCCGCGTATAGACGCGCTGCGCGAGCGCATGCAGGTGCAGGAGAACGCGCGTTACACGCACGACTACTACGATCCGGACAAGCGCTTTATCGCCAACGCCATTCAGGTCTGGTTCCGCGACGGGACAGCGACCGATCGCATCGAGATCGAGTATCCGATCGGTCACCGCCTGCGCCGGGGCGAGGCGCTGCCACTGCTGATGCAGAAGTTTCGCGACAGCGTGGAGCCGAAGCTGGAACCCGCGGCCTGGAACGCGCTAGCCGAACTTGCTGACGATCAGCAGCGCTTCGAATCGGCAACGCTGGATCAGTTGCTGAAGCTGCTGACGCCGCCGGCGCTGCGCACCATGCAGTAGGAACCAGGGACAGGCCAGACACATCCAACGCGGAGTCGGCCTGCCCCATCCACCAAGCCCGGCATCCGCACCGTGCTATCTTTCGCTACGCATGGCACCCGACAGCGAACCTTCTCCGGCGCCCGAACTCAGCGCCGTATTCGACAGCCGCGAACTGGCGGTCTGGGCTGCCGCGCGACCGGCTACTTTCCCTTCCGCCAACACGCCAACACCGGATGATCTGCAACATGACGCAGCAGCGGCGGCCGGGTACTTCAAACAAGGCGAAGCATTGCTCGGGCGTCTGGTCCCACCGGCGCAGCGCAGCGATGCGGAGAAAGCCGCGGCGGCTGCACTACACGCGGCTCTGCGCAGCACGCGACTCGCGTTCCTGCGCACCTACACAGATGAACTCTATGCACAGATCACCGCAGACTACTCGCGATTCGTACAGCCGGAAACGCTGGTGTACAAATTTGCCGAACGCTGCCCCGGACTTGCTCCTGCCCCGGCGGCCATCGACACGGATCACGCACGCGCCCTGAAAGACAAGGAACAGCTCGAACGCGACCAGGCGCTGGTGCTGTGGCAGGTGCTGAGCCGGCCGCGTGCCGGTGCCCATCTGGTGCACGCGATGATGCGGCCGCGCGATGACTCGCTGGAGCGACTCGAACACTTCCGCCGCACCGGCGTTGCCGACTTCGGCGTGATTTCCCTGCACCGCCGCGGTCGGGCCGGTCACCTGACGCTTGCGAACACACGCTACCTCAACGCCGAGGATGCCACCACGCTGCCGGCGCTCGAAACCTGCATCGATCTCGTGCTGCTCGACCCCGACATCGACGTCGGCATACTGCGCGGCGAGATCGTCGACCATCCGCGCTATCGCGGCCGGCGCATCTTCAGTGCCGGTCTCAATCTCACGCATCTCTACGAGGGAAAGATTCCATTCATGTTCTTCGTGCGGCGCGATGTCGGTATGGTCAGCAAGCTGTACCGCGGGCTCACGGGCCCGGCATGGTTTCCCGATGAACCCGAAGACACGCTGGAGAAACCGTGGATTGCAGCCGTGGACGGATTCGCGATCGGCGGCGGCTGCCAGTTGCTGCTGGTCATGGATAAGGTGATCGCCGAACAGGATGCCTACTTCACCTTACCCGCGCGCAGGGAGGGCATCATCCCGGGCACCGCCAACCTGCGCCTGCCCCGCATCGTCGGCGACCGCCTCGCGCGCCAGGGCATTCAGTTCGACTACCGGTTCCGGGCCGACTCGCCGGAAGGTTCAATGCTGTGCGACACCATCGTGCCTGCGGCGCAGATGGATGAGGCGCTTGAGAAAGCGATTGCCGACATTACCACCAGCGGCGTCGTCAGCTTCGCCAGCAATCGCAAGGCGCTGCGCGTCGGTCAGGAGCCGCTGCCAGTATTCCAGCGCTACGCGGCCACCTTCGTGAAGGAACTGGCGGACTGCTGTTTCAGTCCGGCACTTGTGCGCAATCTGGAACTGCACTGGCGCTCAAAGCAACGCGGCGATTGACCCGGTCGACCGGCTCACATTTTCTCGCCCGGCAACGCGCTGGCCTGGCGGACCCAGTCGGCGAACCGGGCGTCGTCCAGTGGCGGAGCTTCGTAGATATCCAGATATCGCACGCCGGGATGTTTCGAGGGGCCCGGCGGCGGCGGATCGAGTTGCGCACCGTTGAGAAAGGTCACTTTCACGTACTTCGTGAAGCAGTGAAACGACAGGAAGTAGTGATCCTCGTCCACCCCGTAGAACGGTGAGTTCCATTTCACGGCTTTTCTGACTCCGGGCACCTCCGCAGTGACGATGTCATCGATCCTGCGCCCGACGTACGACTGCCAGCCCAACATCGCCTTGATGAAAGCCTGTACAGGTGCATCTCCGAAACCTTTGGGGATTTGTGGATTACCGCCGGACAGCCGTACCACACCATCGGGCCCGGGCTTGAGTTTCGGGCGGGACTTGAGCTTCGGGCGAGGCTTTTTCGCCGACTTCGCCGGTTTCGCCGATTTGGTCGATTTGGTCGACTTGGCGGGCTTGGCGGGCATGGACTCAGACCTTCCTGGTTTTCGTAACCAAAGACATCGCTTCTCCTGGAAAGAATGCCACCGGTCAATCCAGCCGTGCCACGACTTTCTCCAGATTGGCCAGGTGCTGGGTCCAGCCCCCACGCGCACCGTGGAAAGCCTGCTTCTGATGCGCACGGAAGCCCACCTGCTCCATGCGCAGCAGCGTTCCGGCAGTTGTCGGCGTCAGTGTGAACGTCACGGTACTTTCAAGCGCAAAGGCAGGATCCTCATGTGAATGGTTCCAGCGATAGGACAACCTTTCAGGCTCCTCCACATCGAGCATCGTGCAGTCCACGGATCCCCACGGGCCACTGAGGGTAAAACTGTGCCCGGATTCCGGTCTGATATCGCCTTTCATCAGCCATTCTTCGACCAGATGCGGCTGGGTCAGCGCCCTCCAGACTTTCTCCGGCGGATGTGCGATTTCCCGTTCCACCACCACGGAAAGAACGTCGGGATCGGTCTGTGTCATTGGTCCATCCTGTCGAGCAGATTTTCGAGATCGTTAAGCCGTGTATGCCAGAAGCGGGTCATATCGCGGGCCCAGTCAGTCAGAGGCACGAGCGCGTCCGGACGGGCAGAGTAGTGAGTCTGCCTCCCGTCAGGGCGGTTGCTGACGAGACCTGCCTCCTTCAGCACACGCAGGTGCTTTGAGACCACCGGCTGCGAAACACCCGCCTTCTCGGTCAGCGCTGCCACCGTCTTGTCGCCTTCCGTGCACAGCCGAACGAAAAGTGCCCGGCGCGTCGGGTCGGCCAGTGCCTTGAACAGCTGATCCTGGGAGGAAAACATGGTTATTCATACCTAGATAGCTATTAATTAAATATAGCCGAGTGGATATGAATTGGTCAATCGAATGATGCGGCGAAGACTTCCACGGCTGGATGCCAAATGGCCGAATCGACCCAGTTTCTGCGGTTGAGGGGCCGCGGCCGGGGCCATACTCTGGTCATATTGACGATGCCTGCCAACCGCCTATCATCATGACCATGCAAGCCGAGTCACTCGAAGTACTTGAACGAGCGGAACTGCCACCCGCGCAGGCCCGGGCGATCGTGCGAGCGATAGAGATAGAGCTGGTGGGCGCCGAGGACCGTCTTGCGACCAAGCACGATGTACGGTCGCTTGCGCAGGAACTGCGGCAGGACATGACCAATCTTCGCGTGGAATTGCACGTCGGTCTGAGCGGCATCACCCGACAGATGTATCTGGCGCTGCTCGGCCAGATGGCTGTCCTGCTCGGCATCGCCTACTTCTTCGTGACGCACGTCGTGCGGTGAGCACGCGACGCACTGCCGGCATGCGACAGCCCTCCAGCGTTAGATACTCGGCCAGCGACTTTCCCGGCTCATCGGGGAAAGACTCGCTTGAAACCCTCAGACTCCGCATTCGGTCGAGACGAAAATTCCGAATCGCCGTTCTCGTCTCACACCAGCCGATCACAAACCAGACAGGTCCGAAGAACAGCAGAGACAGTGGGCGCAAGGTCCGCGAACTAAGGCATTCAGTTCGACTACTCGTTCCGTGCCGACTCGCCGGAAGGTTCAATGCTGCGCGACACGATCGTGCCTGCCGCACAGATGGATGAGGCGCTTGAGAACGCGATTGCCGACATCACCACCAGCGGCGTCGTCAGCTTCGCCAGCAATCGCAAGGCGCTTCGCGTCGGTCAGGAACCGCTGTCCGTTTTCCAGCGCTACGCGGCCACCTTCGTGAAGGAACTGGGCGACTGCTGTTTCAGTCCGGCACTGGTGCGCAATCTGGAACTGCACTGGCGCGCGCGCCAGCGCGGCAATTAAGCCGGTCATCTCCGAGAGCCCGACGTGGTCTCTTCGCACCCCCGTGCCCAGAAGTTCTAAACGAAGTTCCTTAAACGTCATTACTTGACAGAGAGAGAGAGAGAGAGAGAGAGAGAGAGAGAGTAAGGCTATCTCTAGATAGCAGTATATGCGCACTCCATGATAAGCCTAAACAATGCATTAATATGTGATCATATATTGTTGCTAATTCCGTTTGATCAATCATTAAGCTTTCAACAATTTATAGAATATTGAACAGCGTCGCATCAGGAAAGTCAGGGTAACAGCAGGCGTCAATATTTCTGACAACACGCAGAATCCGCGCTCTACCAGCGCGCATCTCCAGGAAAACGGTATGGGTCTTGGGCCTGTGC
>JBJHBW010000031.1:0-30709 GCA_050485685.1 Gammaproteobacteria bacterium | reverse complement strand
CCCGCCGATGACGAATGGGCGGCGCTGGAGGAAGCGGCGATCACGATGCTGGTTTCGGTGCAGGCCACGGCGCTGGGCGGAACCGGGCCACAAGACAACGAGTGGGCCGCCCAACCGGCCTGGCGCGCGTTCAATCAGATCATGCTCAACGCGACGACGACCATGCTGAACGCGATACGCGAGCGTGATCACGACACGCTTGTGGACGCGGGCGATCTCCTATACCAGTCCTGCGAGAGCTGTCATCAGGCCTTCAATCCCGGCGTCGTGAATCAGCCGTAACCTGCAGGTCAGCGAAAGCCCGCTCAGGGGAAGCAGTACTCTCCGGGATTCGCCTGCTCGTATTGCTGACAGGTGGCGTAGAACGTCATGTCGCCGCGCTGCGGCACACGCACGATCAGACGCGCGTCCGTGTCGCATTCAATGGCCACAATGGTATCCCGGTTCGGCAGCGTACCCACTGTCTGTGTGCGCCGTATGCTCCCGCAGGACGCACCCACCGCCTGTAATGCCGCAAGGGCTTGCGCGGTCTGGCGCTGATTGAACTGGTTCTCTGCCAGGGCGGTTGTGTTCAGCGCCAGCACCACAGCGGCGGTCGTCAGCAAGCGTTTCATGGATAGCGCCCCCCAGGTGTTGGTCGTTCCGAACCCGCTTCCTTCCGAAAGTATAGACACGTCGACCCTGGATCGAAATGGTGCATTCGATCGCGCACGCCTTGCAACACAATATATTGACTCTGCGGTATCGCCGCCCCCAAGATATGGGATGTGTTCCGGTGTCGCGTACGCGACGAGAAGGGAATCCGGTGAGGACGGCCTGCGCGACAACACGCGCAACGCGGCCCGAATCCGGAGCTGCCCCCGCAACTGTGAGCAGCGAGCGACGGTCAAAGGCCACTGGTAAATCCGGGAAGGCGACCGCCGCGCCAGAGCTGCGAGCCAGGAGACCTGCCGGTGCACATGCGTACTGATCGGACGGGGTGTGCCGAGCGGGAGCGTGGTGGTCGCAGTCGTCCTGTCTTTGCGATTCGCCGCAACCTCGCCGTCACTTCGTCCATGGACCGGCAACTGCGAGGTGAATCATGGTCAAGGCTCTGGCATCGGTCACACCGACGTCCTTCTTCCGGCAAACCGTCCGTCCGGCCTCGGTTGTTACCGACGAATCCCGCGATGCGCTGCTGACCGCTTTCGGCAAGGCCACGCTCACCGATCGCTACCTGATGCCGGGCGAGGGTTACCAGGACCTGTTCGCCCGTGTCGCCGCCGCGTACGCCGACGACACCGCGCACGCGCAGCGCCTTTACGACTACATGTCGAAGCTGTGGTTCATGCCGGCCACGCCCGTACTCAGCAACGGCGGCACGAAACGAGGCCTGCCGATCTCGTGTTTCCTGAATGCCGTCGACGACAGCCTGGATGCGATCGTCGACACCTGGACGGAGAACGTGTGGCTGGCCTCGAACGGCGGCGGCATCGGCACCTACTGGGGCTCGGTGCGCTCCATCGGCGAGCCGGTGAAAGGCAACGGCCACACCTCCGGCATCATCCCGTTCATACGCGTCATGGATTCACTGACGCTGGCGATCTCGCAGGGCTCGCTGCGCCGCGGCTCGGCGGCGGTTTACCTGGACGTGAATCACCCGGAGATCGAGGAATTCATCGAGATCCGCAAGCCCACCGGGGACTTCAACCGCAAGAGCCTGAACCTGCACCACGGCATTGCAGTCACCGATGAGTTCATGCATGCGGTGCGCGACGACACGCCGTTCACGTTGCGCAGCCCCGCCACCGGCGAGCCGCTGCGCACGATCTCTGCGCGCCTGCTGTGGCAGAAGATTCTCGAAACACGCCTGCAGACCGGCGAGCCCTATCTGCTGTTCGTCGACGCCGCGAACCGCGCGCTCAGCACCCATCAGCGCGAGCTCGGTCTCACGGTGCGCCAGTCCAACCTGTGCAGCGAGATCCTGCTGCCCACCGGCACCGATCATCTGGGCAACACGCGCACCGCCGTGTGCTGCCTGTCGTCGGTGAATCTGGCGACCTGGGATGAATGGCGCGATGACCCGCGCTTCATCGAGGACGTGATGCGCTTTCTCGATAATGTGCTGGACGACTTCATCGAGCGTGCGCCGCCGGGCATGGCGCAGGCCGTGTATTCGGCGATGCGCGAACGCTCGGTGGGCCTGGGCGCGATGGGCTTTCACTCGTTCCTGCAGGCGCGCGGCATCGCGTTCGAAAGTGCGCTGGCCAAGAGCTGGAACATGAAGATGTTCCGGCACCTGCGCGAGCAGGCCGATCGTGCATCCGAAACGCTGGCTGAAGAGCGCGGGCCCTGCCCGGACGCGGCCGATCGCGGCGTCATGCAGCGCTTCTCCAGCAAGCTTGCGATCGCGCCGACCGCCAGCATCAGCATCATCTGCGGTGGCGTCAGTGCGTGCATCGAACCGATCCCGGCGAATGTCTACACGCACAAGACGCTGTCCGGTTCGTTCACGGTGAAGAATCCCGCGCTGGCCGCGCTGCTGGAACGCCGGGGCCTGGATACGCCGGCGACCTGGCAGTCGATACTCGAACACGAAGGCTCGGTGCAGCATCTGGACGGACTCAGCGACGACGAGAAGGCCGTGTTCCGCACCGCGTTCGAAATCGACCAGCGCTGGATCATCGAGCTGGCCGCCGATCGCACGCCCAGCATCTGTCAGGGCCAGTCGCTGAATCTCTATCTGAAGAGCGACATCCATAAGTGGGATCTGCTGATGCTGCACTGGACGGCCTGGGAGCGGGGCATCAAGAGCCTGTATTACTGCCGTTCGAAATCCGTGCAGCGCGCCGGATTCGCCGGCGTTGAAGCCGACAACACCCGACGCTGGCCGGAACGCGCACTGACCGCGACGGCGGATGAAAACCGCTACGACGAATGTCTGGCGTGTCAGTAACCGCGGAGCATGAACCGATGACCAAAAAAGCACACCTTGCGATCGAACCGCAGATCGAACTGATCGCACGCCCCGGCCTGATGACGCCCAGCGCCAGCTACAAGCCGTTCCGTTATCCGTGGGCCATGGATTTCTGGCGTCGTCAGCAGCAGATTCACTGGCTGCCCGAAGAGGTGCCGCTGGGCGAGGACTGCAAGGACTGGGCGACGCGACTGTCCGATGCCGAGCGCAACCTGCTGACGCAGGTGTTCCGCTTCTTTACGCAGTCCGATGTCGAGGTGCAGGACAACTATCTGGAGCGCTACGCACGCGTGTTCCGGCCCACCGAGATCAAGATGATGCTGGCCGCGTTCGCGAACATGGAGACCGTGCATATCGTCGCGTATGCGCTGCTGCTGGAAACGCTGGGCATGCCGGATTCCGAGTTCCGCGCGTTCATGGACTACGAGGCCATGCGCGACAAGCACGATTACATGCAGCGCTTCGGCGTCGATAGCGAAGCCGACATCCTGCGCACGCTGGCCATGTTTGGCGGCTTCACCGAAGGCCTGCAGCTGTTCGCGAGCTTCGCGATCCTGCTGAACTTCCCGCGTCACAACAAGATGCGCGGCATGGGGCAGATCGTGTCATGGTCGGTGCGTGATGAGACGCTGCATTGCGACGGGGTGATCCGGCTGTTTCATGAGTTTGCGGCCGAGACCGGCGCGCTGACCAGGGACGTGCGCGAGGATATCGTCGACTGCGCGCGCACCGTCGTCACGCTGGAAGATCGCTTCATCGATCTGGCATTTGAGATGGGACCGATCGAGGGTCTGAACGCCGAGGACGTGAAGCGCTACATACGTTACGTCGCCGACTGGCGCCTGGCGCAGCTCGGGCTGCCGAAGGTCTACGGCGTCACCGAACACCCGCTGCCGTGGCTGACGGAAATCCTCAACGGCGTCGAGCATGCGAATTTCTTCGAGACCCGAGCGACCGAATACGCGAAAGCCGCAACCGGCGGTGCGTGGCACGGGCCGGAAGGTGCGTGGGGGATATTCGATGCGCGCGTGGCACGGCACGGGCAGCTGGAGTTGATTCGCGGCGCTGAGTAGCACGTAACAATCTGAGTAGCACGTATCAATAGTGAGTTACGTCGATCGCTATTGCTCGCGATAACGGGACTCACCCTTTCAACCACGCCTCCACCGGCCGCGACAGAAAGGTTTCCAGCTCGATCCCGTCACCGCCCACCAGCAGGGTGCGATCGGGTTGGAAGGCCTCCACAAAGGCGGCCATGCCCGGCAGTGTGTCGCGTCGGCGGCCACTCTTGACCTCGATGGCGAGCAGGCGCTTGCCCGTGCGCACAACGAAATCAACTTCCCGGTTTTTTTCGCGCCAGTAGAACACCTCGCAATCGCCGCGCTGTGCAGCATTGGCCAGATGCGCACCGACCGCGGATTCAACCAGCCGGCCGTGGAAGGACCGGTCCGCCCTGGCTTCCTCGACAGACAGCCCTTCCAGTGCGGTCATCAGAGCCGTATTCAACACCTGCAGCTTGGGACTGGAAGCGCGCTGACGCACGGCCTGTCCGGCAAACTTCTGCAGGCCGGTGAGCATCCCTGCCGCTGCCAGCAGATCGAGATAGTGAGCCAGGGTGGTGGTGTTGCCGGCGTCCTGCAGCTGCCCCAGCATTTTCGTGTAGGACAGTACCTGCCCGGAGTAGCGGCAGCCCAGCTCGAACAGGCGCCGCAGCAGCGCCGGTTTGTCCACGCGGGTCATCAGCAGCACGTCACGCGCGATGCTGGTTTCCACGAGTGAGTCCAGCACGTAGCGCCGCCAGCGGACCGGTTCGGAGGCCAGCGGCGCGGCACCCGGATAGCCGCCGAAATACAGGTAATCCTGCAGCGAGAAGCCGAACGCCGCCTGCATTTCCGGCAACAGCCAGTGGGGCAGGTGAATCGTCTCGAAGCGCCCCGCCAGGCTCTCGGTAAGCCCGGCCTCGATCAGCAACGGTGCTGAGCCCAGCAGCACGACCTGAAGCGGCCGACGCTGGCGTGTGTCTTCGTCCCAGAGATGCTTGACGGTCTCGGGCCATTGCTCGACCTTCTGCACTTCGTCCACGACCAGCAGCCCGCCGTCTGCGCCTGTCTCCAGTCGCGCCGCCTCCCATTGTTGCCTCAGCCAGGTCGCATCGCGCAGGGTCGGTTCATCAGCGCTCACAAAGCGCACCGGTCGCTGCAAGTCTCCGATCACCTGCTGCACCAGCGTTGTCTTTCCGACCTGCCGTGCCCCGGTCACCACCTGCAGATGACGTCGCGGCTCCGTCAGGCGGCGCGCCAGCTCAGCGGCCTGGGGACGTTGGTAAAGCAGGGCAATTTTGCGATTCATGTTGAGTAATTTTACTCAATGTGATGCGCAGAGCAATTAAGCGCCCTGGTACGCAGACAACTGGGGGTTCGATGCGCGCGTAGCACGGCACAGGCAGCTGGAATCGATACGCGGCGGCGAGTAGCTGCGCGCTTGCCTGCTTTGGTCTGGCTGGTTAGGATCGTGCCATTATGGCGTAATAATTGGCCAATTTGGCAAGCACAATGCTGAGATCCGAAGTCATGGACTTGCTGGGCGGCGAGAAAGCGGTAGCGCGCGTGCCGCGGCGCGGAAAGGCGCGCGTCAGCGCATCGGTGCCGGGCAAGCGCCGCGCCGGTCGCATCGCCGAGGAAGCCGCACGGTACGGTCGCGACCGTAAGGGATCGCCAGCGTCCCGGGGCCTTGGCGCGATGCCGGCTCCCTTGCGAATCACGGCGGTAGATCATCTCGCTGAACGACTGGATCTGCCTGCGGACATCCTGCTGGCGATCATCGGTGTCAGCGGCCGCACCGCAAACAGGCGCCGCCAGCAGGGTGTGCTTTCCGGCGACGAGAGCGACCGGCTGTATCGCATCGCGCGAGTCCTGCAACGCGCCTACGAGGTCTTCGGGGCCGAAGACAGCGCGCTGGAGTGGTTCAGGAAGCCGCAGCCGTTTCTTGAGTACCACGCCCCGTTCGAGTTGCTCGGAAGCGATGCGGGTACGCAGGTGGTTGAGCAGGAACTCGGCCGCATCGAGTTCGGCGACTTCAGCTGAAGCGTCGGCGGTGCGTATCTGGCGGCTGACATCGGTGCAGCATCGGGCCAGAGCGCTCGCAGGTATCGGCGCGAGTCGCTACGGCGGGCGCTGGAATCCTGTCGGTGTGGCGGTGGGTTACGCGGCAAGCTCGCTGGAACTGGCGGTTCTGGAAGCGTTCGTGCGGCTCAATGTCGCGCGTCCTCCGCTCGGCTACTGCTGGATCGAGTTCGAGATCCCCGACGACGCCGTCAGCTCACTGGATCACCTGCCTGCCGACTGGGATTCTCCCGGCCCGTGGCGGGCCAGGGTCCAGGCCGTCGGAGAAACGTGGGTGAAGGCCGGCAGTTCGCTCGCTCTGCGGGTGCCGGCCGCGGTTCTGCCCGAACGTGCGAATGTACTGATCAATCCCGCGCACCCGCGTTTCGCCGAGATTCGTGAGGTCGCGACCGCCGCGTTTACGTGGCCGCGACGATTGCTGGCTTACGCAGAATCGTTAGTGAGGCGCGGTGATTTGTTGTGAGGAAAGGCCGCGAGCGGTGATCGAGGTAGCGTTCGATATCCCGGCGTCTGCCTCGCAGGCGTCAATCTCGATCAGGCGGCGCCGCAATTGCAGCCATGGTGAGCCGCGACACGCAGGTCAGCTGCCCGCGCTCGTTGCGGATCTCGATGTTCCACACCTGGCTGGATCGGCCGATGTGCACCGGGCGTGCGACGCCGGTCACGACCGAGCCCTCCGGCACGGGCCGCAGGTGGTTGGCATTGATCTCCTGGCCGACAAAGCGGCGCGCGGTGTCGTGATTGGCGGCATTGGCCGCGAGACTGCCTATCGTTTCGGCGAGTACGACTGACGCGCCGCCGTGCAGCACTCGCATGGGCTGACAGGTGCGGTGGTCAACCGGCATCGTGGCCGCGAGAAAGTCCGCGCCGACCTCGACGAGTTCGATGCCGAGGTAGTCGGGCATCGTGTGCCGCATACGTTCACGCATGTGATCGACGGTGACGTCCGGGCGCCAGATGGACCCGGGCTCAGTGTGACTTGTCATTGTAAACCTCGCACGTTTTCAGCCCCCGCTCAGTACAGCTTTCGCCGCCGCGCCGAGTCTGGCATCGAAAGTCGCCAGCGGCGCTTTCAATTCCATCGCAACACACAGATACGCCGCGTCGTAGCCGCTGAGGTTGAAGTCCAGCGCGACGCGCAGCTGCTTCCGCGGGTCTACATAGCAACGTTCAATGAACAGCTCGTCGAACTCCGTCATGGCCTGTTCGACGATGTCGTGCAGGCCAAGCCGCCACTTCTTCAGAGCGACACTGGCGATTTCGAAGTCGAGCAGCGCCGGTGCATACAGATCGTGTCCGGCGATGGTTTCCGAAGCTGCGTCACGAGTTGCCTCTGCGAACAGTGCAGACGCCAGTATGCTGCAGTCGAGGACCAGTGGAGTTCGTATTGCATATCGCCCGGACGGCTCGGCGACGATGAGTTCGGGATACCCTTCAGCGAGCATCGCGGTCAGCGCGAATCATGTCGACTGACAGAGGCCCCACGGTGATCGGTTCCGGGAAGCGCTTGCGTTGCGCCTCCATGATCTCCTCGATGGTCTTTGTGCCTTGCTTTCGCACTGGCCCTGCGTCTTTGGGGCTTCCCTCATCGGTGTCAGCCGCCGCCGCGCTCACCAGCGCCAGCAGTTCGCCCTGCATCGAGCGGTGATTGCGCGCCGCACGGCGCCGCAACTTCTCGACGACGTCGGCAGGGACGTTCTTGATCGACAGCGTGGCCATGGTGGTTCCCGTGGTATTTGCGGCGGATCCATTATGATGCCAAAACAGAACCATTGCCACACGGCAGTGGCGACGACGTGCCGGGATTGCCCGGCCGCGGCACCGTGGCGGCTGCTCACGCCCCCGAAGGTCAGCGCAGCTTTTCCGACAGCAGCGAGACCTGCAGTTCCAGGCGCTTCACTTCGCGGATGATCGACAGCCTGGACGCTTCCAGGAAGTACCACAGGCGCAGAATGCTCAGGATGATCAGCATCGTCAGGCCGATGGCCAGCCAGTTCAGCTTGGCAGCCAGTTCCTGTTCGGGAAAGAACTGGAACGCGCTGTAGATCAGCAGCCCCAGGAACACGAAGATCAATACGAAAGCCGCGGCTGCGATCGGTCCCAGATTGCCGCGCAACGGCAGATTCAGCATGCCGAACAGGCCCATCGGTCTGGTATAGGGTTCGATCAGTTCGCGCTCGTCGCTGTCGAGTGCGGCCAGGATTCTGTCGTCGATGTCACTCATCTTCGTATCCTCCAAGATATCGCTTCAGTGATTGTCGGGCGGTGAACAGTCTGGATTTCACTGTGCCGACCGGCGTCCGCGTGATCGCCGCGATCTCGTCCAGTCCGAGGTCGTGCAGATAGTAAAGGTGCACGACGAGATAGCTGTCCGGCTTCAGCCTTTGCAGCGCGTTGTGCATGTCGCTGAAGAGGTCCGCGCTTGCGTTGTCGGAGCTCGCTACTGCGTTTTCCTGAACGGGCTCGCCTGCAGGCCGCTGGCCGCGCCTTTGCCTGTGGCGCAGCTGATCCGAACAGCGGCGTTCCACGATACGATAGGCCCAGCCCGGAAACGCGGCCGGGTCCCGCAGCGAACCGACACCCGCAGCCATCTTCAACAATGCCTCCTGCACTGCATCCTGCGCGTCCTCCCGGTGTCCGACGCGCGCCAGCGCAAAGCGCTTCAGCATCGGATACCAGAGCCGCAGCAGCGCCTCCCATGCCTTGCGATTTCCGCACTGCACCTGAAGCACCAGCCACTCGGTCAGAATTCGATCGGGTTTTCTCGTCACAGGAAACAAGGTCGCCGCAACGGCGCCTCCGGTTCATTCATGTTCAATCGGGCCCGGACAGGTCGCGCCGAAGCCGCCGGTACCGGGAGGAACGGCGACGATACCGGTATACTCAGCGTCATGAGCACACAGTGCCACGCACGCAGGCGCTTTTTGAGGGGGGCGCTGGGGGTGGCTGTTGCATCGGTTTCCGTGCCTTCCCTGGCTGAGAATCCGTTCGCGCCGCCGCCTTTGACCCATCCATCGCTGGATCTGCCCGGACCCGGCGGTCTGACCGCGCGTGACCTGCTGAACCGTGGTTACTGGCCGGTGCCTTCGCTGCCGCCGGCGAGCGGGCAGGTCTCAGCCACGCAGATCGCGGACAACGTGTACCTGCTCACCGGTGCCGGCTGCAATGCCGTTGCCGTGCCCACCGGAGGCGGCGCGCTGCTGATCGACAGCGGCCTTCAGGATCATGCCCAGGCGCTGCTGGCCGCGGTTGCCGATCTCCCGGACAGCGGCCCGGTACACACGCTGTTCAACACCAGCTGGCGACCGGAATACCGTGGCGCCAATACCTTCCTCGGTCCGCGCGGCGCGCGCATCATTGCCCATCGCCTCGCTGCCGACTGGCAGTCGGTCCGCGTCACGCATCCGTGGGATCCGCACAACCCGCACCCGGCCCTGCCGGCCGAGGCGCGCGCCAACGACACGTTGCGCAACTTCAACGACTCGGAAGTGCAGCTCGATATCGAGGGCGTGACGGTGCGCTTCGCGCGCCTGCCGTTCGCGCATACCGACAGCAGCCTGTATGTGTATCTGCCGCAATCCGAGGTGATCGCGATCGGCGGCGTGACCAATGGACCTGAGAGCAGCTGGACGCAGATCGACTATCGCGGCAACTGGCCGGAGATCGACTGGTGGACCGGCGGTCGCGGCAATGCCATCGCCGGTGCTCTGCGCACCGTCGTTGAACGCACGGGCGACGACACCGTGGTGGTGCCTGCGCAGGGCGGTCTGCTGTCACTGTCCGATCTCGAGGTGCAGCGTGCGATGTTCGAGACCGTTATGGCAGGCACCGGCGAGGCGTCCATAGATAACGTGTACCACTCCGGGCGTTTCGGTCGCGATGAAGTGCTGGCGCGCTTCCTCAGCAATGAAGCACGCCGTGACATGATCCGTCAGTGGGGTGACCCGACCGTGTTTGTTTACCGTTCCATAGAGAGTTCCTGGCCAACCGCTTCGGCGGATGCCTGAGTAAGCCATGCGACTGCAACAGACAATGCGTACCAGGCCCGCACAGCTGACAGCCGTCCTGATGGCGGCGATGGCGATGGCATGGTTTTTCGTCGCCCCGGGCCAGTTTCACAGTCACGCCCAGGCCCAGGGCAGCGGTTCCGCAGTGAGCGCCGGTGCCGCAGACGCGAACGGCTACGCTGCCTTCATTGATCGTGCCGGCCCGCACTGGGACGCGCTCGAGCGGTACTGCTTCGACTGTCACAACTTCATAGACTGGGCCGGTGGTCTGGCGCTCGATATTTTCGACCCGGCAACGATTCCGGATGAAGCGGCCACCTGGGAGAAGGTGGTGCGCAAGCTGCGTGGCCGAACCATGCCGCCGCCCGGCCGCGACCGACCCGACGACGACGGCTACCGGCAGGTCGTCGCCTGGCTGGAAGGCTATCTGGACCATGCCGCTGCCTCGCGGCCCGATCCGGGCTGGGCAGGGCTGCACCGGCTCAATCGCAGGCAGTACGCGAACGCGGTGCGGGATCTCTTCGGCGTGGACTGGATCGCCGAAGTCGATCTGCTGCCCCCGGACACCGTTCACGAAGGTTTCGACAACATCGCCTCGGCACTGGTGACAACGCCGGGCTTTCTCGAGATGTATCTGTCCGCAGCACGCCAGATTGCGGTGGAGGCGGTCGGTCAGCCGGATGCGCCGCTGGGCAGCGGCAGCGCGGAGTTCCTGCGTGTGCCGGATCAGGAAGGCCACCAGCCGTTCCACAATCACGGCGCGCCGCTGGGCACGCGTGGCGGCATCCAGGCCTGGCACTATTTCCCGGCCAGTGGCGAATACGTCATCAATCTCGAGGATCTGTTTCCTACGGATGCCTGGCTGAATGCGGCCGAGTATCTGAACACTCTGATCGTGACCGTGGACGGCCGGCTGGTCTATTCGACGAATGTGGGTGGTGAGGAGACCGGTGATCTCAGGCGCATAGATCAGGATCAGGGACCGGCGGTCACCGACATGAACGAGCGCCTGAAGAACATACGCTTCGAGGTCGAGGCCGGACCGCGGCTGATTTCGGTCGCGTATCTGTTCCGCTCCTTCATGGAAAGCGAGCACGAGCTGGCGACGCTGAATCCCATGGGCGGCACGGAACGCCATCTTGCCGTGACCGGCTTCAACATCGTCGGACCATTTGATTCCCGCGGCCTGTCGTCAACACCGAGCCGTGAGCGGATCTTCAGCTGCTATCCGCAATCGGCAGCCGAACAGGCGCCGTGCGCCGAACAGATCCTCTCCGCGATCGCCACGCGTGCGTTCCGTCGCCCGCTGGAGGCGCGCGAGCTGCGCACCATCATGGATTTCTACGAGACGGGCCTGGCGCAGGATGGCTTCGAGGAAGGCATACGGTCGGGCATCACGCGAATACTCGCCAGCCCGCAGTTTCTGTATCGCAGTGTTGCACCCGCTCCCCAGCGCCAGGTGGCCGACGGCACCGACACCTACTGGCT
The DNA here is from genome assembly GCA_050485685.1 of Gammaproteobacteria bacterium. Classification (GTDB taxonomy): domain Bacteria; phylum Pseudomonadota; class Gammaproteobacteria; order Steroidobacterales; family Rariloculaceae; genus JBJHBP01. Next base: position 19,136 of record JBJHBW010000031.1, on the reverse strand, counting down.
GGACGATCACGAGCTTGCATCGCGTCTGTCGTTCTTCCTGTGGAGCACGATTCCCGATGATCAGCTTCTGGACGTTGCGGCGTCCGGGACGCTGAGAGATCCCGCCGTGCTGCGCGAACAGGTGCTGCGCATGCTGGCCGATGAGCGTGCATCCACGCTGGCGCGAAACTTCGCTCATCAGTGGCTGCATCTGGATCGCATAGCCGATCTCGAACCTGACCCGAACATCTTTCCCTACGCCGCCAATCACCGCCTGGTGCTCGGCTCCGACGCCGATCCGCGTCAGGATCTGCTCGAAGAGACGCTGCGCTTTGTCGACATGATTTTTCGCGAGGACCGCAATGTCGTGGAGCTGCTGTCGGCCAGCGACACCTGGCTGAATGAACGCGTCGCCATTCACTACGGGATAGACGATGTGAAAGGCGACCGCTTCCGGCGCGTTGAGCTGGCAAACAGCGCCCGCTGGGGGTTGCTGGGCAAGGCGGCCGTGCTGATGGTGACCTCGTATCCGGACCGCACGGCGCCGGTGCTGCGCGGTGAGTGGATACTGGCAAACATCGTCGGTGCCCCGCCGGCTTCGCCGCCGCCGGATGTGGAGGCGCTGCTGCCGGAGAACGACTTCACCGCCGAGGTGTTTCTGACGGTGGCCGAGCGTCTCGCCGCACATTCCACTGATCCCGGCTGCTTTGCCTGCCACGGACTGATGGATCCGCTCGGCTTCGCGCTCGAGAATTTCAACGCGGTGGGCGTGTGGCGCGAGATCGAGGAATTCACCGATCAGCCGGTCGTGACCGATGCCGGGGTATTGCCGGACGGCACACCGGTGACCAGTCCCGATGCGCTGCGCGAGTATCTGCTGCAGAGTCCCGAGCAGTTCGTACAGACGTTGACCGAGAAGCTGTTCATGTACGCGCTGGGCCGGCCGCTGGATTATGCGCACGACATGCCGGTGATTCGCGCCATTGTCGAACGAGCGGCGGCCGATGACTACCGCTTCTCGTCGCTGGTGATGGCGATCACGGAGAGCGCGCCATTTCTGCAGTACCGGTTGCCGGAAGTGGACGGCGCCGGTGAAGCATTGACGGCCTTTGCCACATTCGAAGGTCCGGTAAACTGATTCAAAGCGGAGAGCACCATGTTCCTGACCAGAAAGCATCTTTCACGACGCACGGTCCTCAAGGGCGGCGGTGCAGCGATCGGATTGCCGCTGCTGGGCGCGATGCTGCCGGCCGGTGTTGCCCGCGCGCTGGAATCGGCAGTGCCCCGACGCATTGCGTTCATCTATATTCCGCACGGCGCGATTCTCGGCACGTCGCCGATTCCCGCCGAAGGCCTGTCGCGAACCGTGGCCCGCAACGAGCAGCACGATCGCTGGACGCCCAATGGTGTGGGCAGTGATTTCGAACTGGTCGGAGATCTGGCGTCGCTGGCGCCATATCGCGAGCACGTGACGGTGATTTCGAATCTCGATAATTCCGTTGCGGCCGCTCAGACACCGCACGGCGTGCATGCCGGCACCTGGCTGACCGGCACCGTGCCGGAGAAGGGCGCCCGGGTCTATGATGATCGCATCAGCGCCGATCAGCGCGCGGTGGAAGTCATCGGCATGGACACGCCGCTGCCATCGCTTGAGCTGGGTACCGAACCCGGTGGTCCCAGCGATCCGAACTACGGCTGGGGTTTCGGTCAGACGCTGGCGCACACTCGCTCCCTGCCGCTGTCGCCGAACTACAATCCGCGCAACGTGTTCTTCCAGCTGTTCGGCCGCGGTGCCGATGCCGATGAACGCAATCGAATCCGCGCCGAAAATCGCAGCCTGCTCGATTCGGTCATGGAAGATGCCGCGGCGCTGACGCGTCGCCTGGGTGCTGCCGACCGTGTGGCCGTGCACGATTATCTCGACGGTGTGCGCGAGGTGGAGCGGCGCATTGATCTTGCCGAGGCGGCAGGCGTGGATCGCCTGGATCTGCCACCCACACCGGTTGGCGTGCCGAATGCGGTTGAAGATCACCTGGCGCTGATGTTCGAACTGATGACGCTGGCCTTCCAGGCCAATCTGACCAACGTCAGCACGTTCCTGACCAGCAAGGAGGTCAGCATGCGTGTATTCCCGTCGCTGGGCATCACGAACGCGTGGCATCCGCTGTCGCATCAGGTCGGGCCGAATCGCGCCACCCGCGGTGAAATCGTGCGCCTGTACACCGAACAGCTGGCCACGCATCTGATCGCCCGGCTCGCCGAAACGCCTGAGGGCGATGGCACACTGCTCGATCACTCGACCATCGTCTGGGGCAGCAACATGAGCGATGCGGCCTCGCACAATTTCAATCCCCTGCCTACCGTGGTACTCGGCAAGGCCGGTGGGACCATCCGCGGTGGCCAGCATCTGATCCTTCCGGCCGGTACGCCCCTGAACAACCTCTGGGTCACATTGCTGAACCGCAACGGTGTGCCGGTGGAGCAGATCGGGAACAGCACGGGCGAGCTTGCGGACGTATGACGATGCGCCGGCGCGCCGTTTCATCTTCCATGCTGTCGGTTGCCGGTTGCGTGATCGCGGCCGTGGCCGGCACCGCATTCGCCGTGGAGCGCGTTCATGTCCATGGCGATCGGATGATCGAGTTGCGTCTGCCGGTCGGTGTGGAACCGACCATCGCCGATTACGTGCGTGTCGGTGCGCGGGATGAAGCGCTGGCCATGATCAGCACCGGCACGGACGTGAACGCGTCCGAGGCCGGCGGTAACGGCACCACCGCGTTGCACTGGGCGGTCTATCAGCACGATGCGGATCTGGTGCGCGCACTGCTGGCTGCTGGCGCGGCGCCGTCGACGCAGAACCTGTTCGGCGCCACGCCGCTGATGGAAGCGGCGACCGTGGGTTACGCCGCCATCATCGCCATGTTGCTCGCCGCCGGTGCGGACGTCGAAGCGAAGAACTACGAAGGTCAGACGGCGCTGATGGCGGTGGCGCGTACCGGCAATCTGGAGGCCGCGAGACGGCTGCTTGATGCCGGCGCGGATCCGAATGCTTACGAGAACTGGGGTGGCCAGACGGCGATCATGTGGGCGGCCGCGCGTCGCCATCCGGACATGATCCGCCTGCTGGCCGAACATGGCGCCGATCCGAACGCGCGCTCGTTCGATCGTGTCTGGGAGCGGCGCACGACCGCCGAGCCGCGGCCGAAGAACTACGACACCGGTGGCATGAGCGCGGCACTGTTCGCGGCACGCGAAGGTTGCGTAGCGTGCATTCCGGTATTGAAGGAGGTCGGTGCGGATCTGGATATGGGCAACCGCAACGGCAGCACGCCGCTGCTGCTGGCACTGCTGAATCTGCGCTGGGACACCGCGATTGCGCTACTGGAAGCCGGTGTCGATCCCACGCAGTGGGATGTATTTGGCCGCAGTCCCGTCTACGTGGCTGTGGATCTGGACGCACGGCTGACGTCAGGCCACCCGGACATTCCGTCCTTCGACAAGGCTCAGCCGATCGATGTCCTGGCGCGACTGCTGGAAGCCGGCGCGAATCCCGAAGTGCCGTTGCGCCAGCGTCAACCGTTCCGCAACGTGACCTTCGATCGCGGCTATCGGGATGGTTCGGGACCAGGCATCACGGCATTGCATCGTGCCGCCGAAGGGGGGCTGAATCCCGCGGCGGCCGCATTGCTGATCCGGCACGGCGCGAATCCTCTGATGATCAACGACACGGCCGTGATGGTGGTCGGCGTCAGTGCGCGGCCCGGCACCAATCATTCCCGCGATCGCAGTCGCGGTGCCGGCAGCGAGGAAGATGCGCTGGCAATGGCGCAGGCGCTGATCGCAGCCGGCGTGGACGTGCAGCAACACGATCCGGAGACCGGTCGCACGGCGCTGCATGTCGCCGTGGAGCGCGGTCATCGGCAGGTCATCGAGTTCCTGCTGCGCCAGGGTGCCTCGCCGCGCGCCCAGGCGCTGTCGGGCGAGACGCCGCTCAGCGTGGCGGATCCGCCGACGCGGGAATTCATGGAGAGGGTGATCGCGGCGTTGTAGGCGCCCGACGCAGGACCCGCTGACGGCGCCCCGTTACCTGACAGCGTCCCCGCAACTGCTACTGACTGCGGTAAGCGTCGTGGCAACCACCGCAGACCTGACCCAGCGCGCCGATCGCGCGGCCGATGGCGGCACGGTCGCCTCCTTCGGCAATGGTCGCAAGTTCGCTGGCTGATGCGGCCAGTTGCACGGAACGCTGACGAAAGTCATCCATGCTGTTCCAGATGCCGTCGCGCGCCTGTGTGGTCACAGCCATGCCGCGCGTATCGGCCTGGAATGCTTCGGGAATCATCGGTGCCAGCTCCGCGATGCGTTGCGCACTTTCGGCAATACGCTCGGGGTCGAAGGGTTGCCGATTACGCAGCATCTCGCCCATGGGATCCATGTTTGACCCCAGCTGACGGAATACGGACTGGCGTGCCTCGGCCGCAGCCTCGGCTTCTTCGGCGGTGAGTCCCTGCGCGCTGGCGCTGCCAACGGCGATCATCAGCGCCGTCAACAGGGACATGACGGTCATCAGGGAAATGGCAGTCAGCGGCCGGCCGGCTCCGGAAAGTTTCATCTTTGGTCACCCGAGTCCATAGTCCGTTTCATTGAACGATAAAATGCGGGGCAGGTCCAGATCAGCTGTCGTGGTCTGTGTGTCATACCCGCAGGGAGTGGGAAAGCATGTTGCCGTGCGCTGTCAGAAGCGGCGTGTCCGTATCGATATGGCTGCCGATGGTGATGGCGGTGCTGCTGCTTGTCAGCAGTCCACTGCCCGCCACAAGTCTCGATGACCTGGACGGTGGCGTGAGGGCGGCACGCGATCATGCCGATCCGGTCGCGCGCGGCAAGTATGTGCTGCACGCCGCCGGTTGCATCACGTGTCACACCGAAGACAGTCGCGATGCCGTGCCGCTGGCCGGCGGTCGGGTGCTGCGTACGGATTTCGGGACGTTCCACTCACCGAACATCACGCCGGATGCCGCCACCGGGATAGGCGGGTGGACCGCGGAACAGTTCCGCGACGCGATACGGCAGGGCAGGGCCCCTGACGGCCATTACTACTATCCGTCGTTTCCCTACACGTCCTATGTCGCGATGCGCGATCAGGATGTCGACGATCTGTTCGCTTATCTGCAGGCGCTGCAGCCGGTTCGTAACGAAGTCGCAGCACACGAGCTCGCGTGGCCGTATCGCTGGCGATCGCTGCTGACACCGTGGCGCTGGCTGTATTTCGACACCGAATACGAAGCACCTCACCGGGAAGGCGACGACAGCTGGAATCGCGGTGCCTATCTGGTCCATGCCCTGGGCCACTGCGGCGAATGCCATACGCCGAGAAACTCTCTGGGCGGACTGGATCGATCACGGCACCTGGCAGGTCAGGCGGGCTCCGAATATGCGGCGGCAGCCCCGGACATTACCGCGGCCGGTGCGATCGGCGACTGGAGCCGCGACGATCTGCTCGTGTTCCTGCAGTTCGGGCTGACCCCGGACAACGACGTGCCGGGCGGCGGCATGGGTGCGGTGATCTTCGACAGCCTGGCAGCGCTGGACGACAGCGACCTCGAGGCAATGATCGATTATCTTCAGTCGCTGCGCTGAAGAGCAGCCGCTGCGCGGAGGGGCGCTCGCTGCGATGAGCGGTGCCTACGCGGCCTGCGGCTTGATCGTATCCGAGCGGCTGATGATGTGGTTGTGCTCGTTCAGATACACCAGTGACGGACGGTGCCTGGCAGCTTCTGCTGCGTCGAACTGGCCGTAGGCACAGATGATGATGCGGTCACCGGGATCGGCCTTGTGGGCTGCGGCACCATTGATGGAAATGATGCGCGAACCCCGCTGCGCACGAATCACATAGGTCGTGAAACGTTCACCGTTGGTGACGTTGTAGATCTGGATCTGCTCGTGCTCGCGGATGCCGGACGCATCCAGGAGATCGTCGTCTATCGCGCACGATCCCTCATAGTCCAGCTCCGAGTGCGTAACGCATGCACGGTGCAGTTTGGCTCTCAGCAATGTGATCAGCACGTTATCTCTCTCCCGCGGCAATCCGCTGACACAATGGGCGGTGCCTCGTTTCGGGGCGCGTATTCTATCAATTTGGCGCGCGCGGCGAGCGGTATCCCTCGCAAAACGCCTTTTCCGCCCGGCTCCCGGCCCTGGAAGCCGTGAGAATCCGCTTTTCTGCCGGGTGTCTGAGGGGTATCGCCTAGCATTCCGGCACCCCCGCGACACCCCCCAATTGGGAGGCGTACGCGTCCGACGCGGGTGCTAGGGTCCCAACGTGGCGCAGACCGTCGGCGCGGGTGCCGGCGACCGCCAGAATGGAAACGCGGTTCGGCGCGGCCTTGACCGGTGCAGGCGTGAATCGCAGAAATATGGAGATCCACGACCATGCCAGCACGTCACTTGGGAAAAATCGGAACCTTGATCGCCTCGGCGTTACTGGCTCAGGCGGCTGTCGGTGACATTACCGTGGCTGAGCCGGAGTATGTCGGTGACATCGTTGCGATACAGGACGGCAATGCCGTGCCACTGGAGAAGCAGCGCGCCTCCAATCGGGCCCGTGCCGGCGCAATCCGCGCCCGGTCCGCGAACGAGGTGCAGGGAGTGAAATCTTCGGTGCGACTCGGCAGTCAGCCGCTGCAGTTCGTCGTTCGCCATGAGACCAACTCGGTGAATCCGCAGCAGATCATCAGCATATTCGAGCTGAACACCAACGACCGCCGCGATGTGCGTCTGATCGAGACCGGCTCCGTGGGCGCATTCACGGCCCGTTCCATGGACATCGACTACATAGAGTTCAGCAGTGAACGCTACGGCGAATCGTCCTATCTGGTCACGATCCCGGGGCGCCTGCAGCCCGGCGAATACGCGATCACAATGGAAGGCAGTCGCGACGTGTTCAACATGTTTGGCGTCGACTGACATCGCATCGGCCTGACAGGCGCGAGCATCACTCGCCAGGATCGAACGCCGGCCGAGCCCGCTCGCCGGCGCCCGACCCCTGCCGCCCTGGTTGCGGGCGGCCTGGCAGGAATATCTGCAGACGGAAGTTTTCCGGTTGCAGCGGGCACCCTGCGCCGCGGCAATTGTCGTACATTGTGACCCTGAGGAATCGGCCTCTCAGGCCGGAATATGCATCGGAGTCACGATGAAACACCGCCACTACCTCGCTGATCGCTGTCTGCGGCCCTGCTGGGTCGTGGTCGCGGCCCTGTTCCTGTGGCCTGTCGGTCCTGCGTCAGCGCAGGAATCCGCTGCACAGGCGGCACTGACGGCGCCGCTGGACAGCCGTATCCCCGACAGTCCCAACGTGCTCACCGGCACGCTGGAGAACGGACTGAGCTACTACATTCGTGAGAACCGCGAGCCGGAGAACCGCGTGGTGCTGCGGCTGGCCGTTGATGCCGGCTCATTGCTGGAGCCCGATCACGCTCTGGGTGCAGCACATTTCCTCGAACATATGGCGTTCAACGGTACGGAGCGCTTCGAGAAGCAGGAACTGATCGCGTTCATGGAGTCCATAGGCATGCGCCTGGGTCCCGGCGTGAACGCAATGACCTCATTCGACGAAACCGTCTACATGCTGAGTCTGCCCGCTGACAATCGCGATCACCTGGAGACCGCGTTCGAGATTCTCGGTGACTGGACTCGCGGCTTCACGCTTGATCCTGACGAGATCGAACAGGAGCGTGGCGTGGTGCTCGAGGAATGGCGGGGCGGGCAGGGCGCGACCTCGCGCGTGCGGGATCAGCACCTGCCCGTGCTTTTCCACGGTTCCCGGTATGCCGAGCGCCTGCCCATAGGCACCGCCGAGAGCATTCGGGAGATGGACAGGGACACGCTCAGCCGTTTCTATCAGGACTGGTATCGACCGGATCTGATGGCGGTGATTGCCGTGGGAGACTTCGACGCAGCGGAAATCGAGGCACTGCTGCGCAGGCATCTGGAAGATGTGCCGCCGCCGACAGCCGACGCACCGGAACGTCCCCGGTTCGCCGTGCCGCCACACGATGACACGTTGTTCTCCATCGTGGCCGACCCGGAAGTACCCACCGCGACGGTGCAGCTGGTGCACAAGCTGCCGGCCGAAGACGACGCCACGGTGGGCGGCTACCGGCAGCAACTCGTGGAACAGCTTTACAACAGCCTGCTGAACCTGCGTTTTCAGGAGATCACAATTCAGCCCGATGCGCCGTTTCTTGCGGCGGCTTCGGAGAGTTCGCGTCCCGTCCGCGCCAGTCGTGTATACGCTCTGGCAGCAGCGGTGCCCGAGGACGGCATAGAACGCGGACTGGAAGCGCTGCTGATCGAGTCCGTCCGCGTGGCCCGATTCGGCTTTACGGAGGCGGAACTCGAGCGCGGCAAGACATCGCTGCTGCGATCCATGGAGCAGCGCTACGCAAACCGTGACAACCGCAATTCCAACGGTTTTGCGGCCCAGTACACCGACGCGTTCCTTGTCGGACGGCCGGCACCGTCGCTGGCTTGGGAGCAGGCGCTTTATCAGCGCTTCGTGCCCGGAATCACGCTGGCGGAAGTCAATGCCGTCGGTCGGCAGCTGCTGGAGGGCACCAGTCGGGTTGCGCTGGTCACTGCCCCGGAGAAACCCGACCTGGAGCTGCCGACCGAATCCGCGATGCTGGCTCTGCTCGACGGCGTCGAGGACCTTGAGGTCGAACGCTATGTCGACAATGGTATCGAAGGCGTGCTGCTCGAGGATGTGCCGGACGGGTCCGCCATCGTTGCCGAGCACAGCCGTCCGGGCGAGGTGATCGAATGGGAACTTGCCAATGGCGTGCGTGTGGTCCTCAGGGCCACCGATTTTTCCGCCGATCAGGTGGTGTTCCGCTCCTTCGCCGCCGGTGGCGGATCACTGGTGGATGACGACGACATCGTGTTGGCGCAGAGCACGCCCTCGGTTGTGATGTCGGGCGGTCTGGGCGATTTCGATCTGCCTTCGCTGCAGCGGGCACTGACCGGCACGGTCGCGACCGTAAACGTGACGATTCAGGAAAGTGACCACGGCCTTACCGGGCAGGCGTCCTCGCAGGATCTGCAGACCCTGTTCGAGCTGATCTATCTGCGCCATACGGCGCCCCGGGCCGATGCCAACGTGTTCCAGGCACTGCAGTCGCAGATGCGCACGGTGCTGGCCAATCGTGACAACGACCCGGAAACCGCTTTCGGTGACGCGTTCAACCGCCTGATGACCGCGGACCATCCGCGTGCCAGACCGATGACCGTGGACCGTGTGGATGAGCTGGATCTGGAAGGCTCGATGGCCTTCTACCGGCGATTGTTCGCCGATGCCGGCAGCCACACATTCGTGTTTGTCGGCAGCTTCGATCCCGTCGAGTTGCGGCCTCTGGTTGAGCGTTATCTGGGCGGACTGCCTTCTGCCGGGGCTTCCTTCGACTGGATCGATCATGGCGTAAGGGTGCCGCCGGGCGCACACGAGGAAATCGTGTACCGCGGTCGTGAGCCCCGCAGCATGACCCGCCTGTCGTTCAACGGTGAGTTCGACATGAGCGATGCGTCAGAACGTGTCGTGTTCTCTGCCATGTCGCAGGTTCTGCAGACGCATCTGCGCAATGTGCTGCGCGAGGAATTGGGCGGGACCTACAGCGTGGCGGCGGATCCGCGGCTGCGCTGGCAGCCGCCGGGATCGACGCCCGGTTCCTACGCCATGCTGCTGCAGTTCGGCGCAGACCCTGAACGTGTCGAGGAACTGGTTGAAAGAGTGTTTGCCGAGATCGGCCATCTCAAGGAAAGCGGACCGCCGGAAGAGAGAGTCGCGGACACCCGCGAGGCGATGCTGCGTACTCATGAGACCAGTCTCAGGCAGAACGGCTACTGGTTGCGTGTGCTCAGCGATTCCTATCGCCATGAATCCGATCCGGGTGCGCACAACCTGCTGGACTATGAGGATCGCGTCAGGTCGCTGACGCCGGAAACGATACGTCAGGCGATGCTGCGATATCTCGATACCGACAACTATGTGCGCGTGACGCTGATGCCCGAGCGTTGATGGCGAGGGCTATTCGATACCCAGCTTCTTGATGCGATAGCGCAGTGCGCGAAAGCTGACGCCGAGCAGCTTTGCTGCAGCGGTCTTGTTGTATCGCGTCTGTTCCAGCGCCCGAACGATCGCGTCACGCTCCATGGCTTCCAGTTGTGATCCGAGCGGGGAGTCGCCGTCCGCGACCGGAATGATTGGCTCGGATGTGGTCTCGGCGCCATGACGCAACTGTATGTCATCGGCGTCGATTTCATCGTCGGCACAAAGTGTCAGTGCGCGCTCCAGTATGTTCTCCAGTTCGCGCACGTTTCCCGGAAAGTGGTAAGCGGTGAGCGCCTGCTGCGCCGCGCGGGTCAGGCGGGGCGCCGGGATGCCCTGCGTGGCGGCCAGTCGCTTGAGAATGTGCTCAGCCAGCAGCAGCACGTCGTCGCCGCGTTCCCGCAACGGTGGCACGTGCAGTTCTATGACGTTGATGCGGTAGTAAAGATCCTCACGGAACTCGCCCCGCGCGACGAGCGCGGCCAGATCCTGATGGGTGGCGCTGAGTATGCGCACGTCTACCGGCACTTCGGTGCTCTGTCCTACCGGGCGAACCGCCTTTTCCTGAATCACGCGCAGCAGTTTCACCTGCATATGCAGCGGCAGATCTGCGACTTCATCGAGAAACAGCGTGCCGCCCTCGGCCCCCGGCACCATGCCGACCTTGTCACTGACTGCGCCGGTGAAACTGCCTTTCCTGTGACCGAACAGTTCGCTTTCCATGAGTTCGGTCGGGATCGCACCGCAGTTGATGGGTACGAAAGGTCCCTCGCTGCGTGGGCCTGTGTCGTGAATCATGCGCGCCACGAGTTCCTTGCCCGTGCCGGATTCTCCGGAAATGTGTACCGGTGCCTGGCTGCGTGCAACCTTCGCGATCATGCTGCGGACGCGTTGCATGGCGGTGGAGTTTCCGATCAGTGACGGGCCGCTGTCGCTCGCAGCAGTAACGCCTTTGAGCTTCAGCGCCGCAGTGACCAGCTTGCGCAGGTCGTTCAGATCCAGCGGCTTGGATACAAAGTCGAAAGCACCGACCTTCAGCGCCTTGACCGCGGCTTCAACACTGCCGTGCGCCGTGATGACGGCAACCGGCGTGCCGGGCGCTTCGCGCTGCATCCATTCCACCAGCTCCAGACCGTCTCCATCCGGCAGACGCATGTCAGTCAGGCAAAGGTCGAAATTTTCCCGGCCCAGGCAGTTCTTTGCGCTTGCGACGTCCGCGCAGGTGCGGGTCGCAATATCCATGCGATTCAGCGTAATCGCGAGCAGCTCGCAGATATCAGGTTCGTCGTCTACGACCAGAGCGGAAGGCTTCATCTTGCAGCATCACCGGTTTGCCAGCGTTCGGGGTCTGCGAAAACGATGCGGAACAGGCTGCCGCCACCCGGACGTGGCTGGTAGCGTAACGTTGCACCATTGCGTTCGCAAAGCTCCCGCGAAATATAAAGGCCGAGACCGGTGCCGCCGGTCTGGCCGGTAAAGAATGGCTCGAAAATCTGCTCAGCCAGCTCCGGCGCGATGCCGGCGCCGCGATCGGCGATCTCAAGATACGGCCTGCCACTGCCTTCCAGCCGTCCGCAGCTGTACTCGACGGCGATCGCACCAGCCGAGGCACTGGCGTATTTCACGGCGTTGTCGCACAGATTCCAGATCACCTGGTGCAGGTGGGTGAGATCCATGCTGACCTCCAGCTCCGGATCCACTTTGGTGGCCGACACCGCACCTTCATACAGCTCCAGCGTCTGCACGAACTCATGTGCAAAGTCCTCCATCCAGCGTGCGATGTTGAGCCGCTGCGGTCGTGCCTTGTCGCGACGTGACAGGGACAGCACGCTGTCCACGATCTCGCTGACGCGTCGGGAATTGACGCGAATGATTTCCGTCAGGCGACGGTCGTCCGGCCCGATGTTGCCGGACTCCGCAAGCAGCTGCCCGGCGTGGCTCATTGCCCCAAGGGGGTTGCGAATCTCGTGGGCGATACTCGCGCTCAGGCGTCCGAGGGCGGCAAGTTTGGTCTGCTGTACGCGTTCGGCGATCAACGACGTGTCTTCAAGAAAAACCAGGACGCCTCCCGACCGCAGTTCACCAAGGCTGGCGAAATGGGGCTGTATGCTGGTGGCGCCGTCGGCCGACGAGAATGATGACGGCGGTCGTTGCTCGGCCGGCGCGTGGTGACGCCAGGCGTTCAGCCGTGATGAGAGTTCCGGCGCCACGACGGCGATCGGCAGGCCGGAGCTGACGGGATCCGTACCCAGGTGTTTGGCGGCCGACTCATTGATCAGCCGTATGCGGTCGTCGTCGTCGATGACAACGATGCTTTCGCGCAGATGCTGGATGATGTATTCGTTGAGCTCCGCGAGATTGCGCAGGTCCACGCCGCGCTGTTCCGCCAGCGCCTCGGTTTCGACAATGCGATGCCGCAGCAGCTGCACCACGCCTGTGATCACGAACACGACGGCGCCGAGAATGCCGGCAGGGCCGAACTGCGCCGATTCGGTGACACCCTGCACCAGGGACATGGACTGCTCGCCGAGAATAGCCAGCGTGGTGATGGCTGCGAACAGGAACGCACGCTGCCGCGGCACGAGCAGCGCCAGCGTTCCGGTGGATACGATGAGTACGCCGCCCAGACCGCTGGAAATGCCGCCGCTGGCATGAATCAGCAGCGTCACCAGCGTCACGTCCATCGCAAAGTGCATATGGGTGTGTGCGTGTGCTGTACCGATGCGGTGGCGAAGCAGCAGCAGTTCGGCCACGGCGAAGACCATCATGGCCGTCAATGCCGACCACGCGAGCACCGGTAGCGTGTCGCCGATCACACGCGGCTCGCCGATCAGCGTCATGATGCTGATCAGCAGCAGCGCCAGTGCGATGCGGAAGACGTTGAGCAGAATCAGGATTCGCCAGGGAAATTCGCCCGTGGCGACGGGCACGGACTCCGCTTCCCGGCGGGATTGCGGGTGTGGCGTGGTCGATGGCGCGTAAGTTGCCGACATGCGCCCGGATTCTACCCGATAGCCCGTGACGGCCCGCGACCTGCGCCGCAGTTTCGCGCTCGGGCCGGCAACGGCATTTCTTTACGGACAAGCGGGCTTTCGTGAGAATAGCCGGTCTTACCGCGAACCGGGTCCGTTCCATACTCATGAAGATTGCCCTTGCCCAGATCGATACGCATGTGGGCGCGATAGATGCGAACACTGCGAAAGTGCTGGACTACGCCCGTCGTGCACGCGATGAACTGGGCGCCGATCTGGTGTTGTTTCCGGAACTCACCCTGAGCGGATATCCGCCGGAGGATCTGCTGCTGCATGGCGGCATGCGCCGCCGTGTCGAGCAGGCACTGGAAAAGGTACGCACCGAAATTTCCGGTATCGCGGTGTGCGTTGGCTATCCTGAGTACGCAGGCGAGTCTGCCGGCAGCCGGATCTACAACAGCGTGGCTGTGTTTCGGGACGGCCACCAGATCGCGAATCACCGCAAGCGTGTGCTGCCGAACTATGCGGTCTTCGATGAGAAGCGCTATTTTCAGGCCGGCGAATCTTCCACGGTGTTCGAACTGGACGGCGTGCGTCTGGGGCTGATCATCTGCGAGGATGCGTGGAGTGACCAGCCGGCACGGGACTGCGCGGCTGACGGTGCGCAGGCCATTGTGGTGATCAACGGCTCGCCATTTCATGTCGGTCATCGGCAGGCCCGCGAACGGATTCTGGTCGCGCGGGCTCGCGAAACGCAGCTGCCTCTGATCTATCTGAACATGATTGGTGGGCAGGACGAGCTTGTCTTCGATGGCAGCTCCATGGTTGTGGATGCGTCCGGCGAAATCCGCTTTCGTGCACCGGCGTTCGAGGAAGGGCTGCATACGGTGTCGCTGCAGCCGCATGCCGGCCGTCTGGATCCGGTTGCCGCGCCGACCGTGGCACCGATGCCAGTTGTGGACAGCGTTTATCGGGCACTGGTGCTGGGCACCGGCGACTATGTGAACAAGAACGGTTTCGGCGGCGTGGTACTGGGCCTGTCCGGTGGTGTCGATTCGGCGCTGACGCTGTGCGTTGCCGTGGATGCACTGGGTGCCGATCGAGTGCATGCACTGATGATGCCGTCGCGATTCACGTCGAAGATGAGCCTGGAGGATTCACTCGAGCAGGCCCGCCGGCTGGGCGTGCGTTACGACGTGCTTTCCATTGAACCGATGTTCGAGGCCACTCTGGGCGTGCTGAGCGGAATTTTTGCAGGCCGCGAGCCGGATGTGACCGAAGAGAACATACAGGCACGTTGTCGCGGACTTCTGTTGATGGCGATTTCGAACAAATTCGGCCGCATGCTGCTGACGACCGGCAACAAGAGCGAGATGGCGGTCGGATACGCGACGCTGTACGGCGATATGGCCGGGGGCTTCGCGCCACTGAAGGACTGCACCAAGACACTGGTCTATCAGCTGTGTGCACACCGCAACCGCATCGAGCCTGTGATTCCCGAGCGGGTGATAACCCGTCCGCCTTCCGCCGAACTCGGACCCGATCAGAAAGACTCCGACTCGCTGCCACCCTACGACATTCTCGATCCCATTCTCGAAGCCTTTATCGAGAAGGATTACTCCGTGGATCAGATCGCAGCCCTGGGATTTGACCGCGAAACGGTGGGCAGGGTGCTGGGCCTGGTGAAGCGGGCTGAGTACAAGCGTCGTCAGGCGCCGCCGGGTGTCCGTATCAGCGGCCGTGCATTCGGCCGCGACTGGCGTTATCCGATCACATCCGGTTACTGACCCGAGCAGTTGCCGGAACTGCTGGAACTGCCGGTCACTGGCCGGGGTTCAGGCTTTGTGAACAGTGCACTCCCGTGGTGCGGCGAATTTGTCAGAATGCGACGCCATTGCAGCTTGTGGCCACAGGTGCCTGGTGCCGCGCGGCGCCCATTGCGGACAACGCCCTTCGACATGAATTCCCCCTCCCTGATGCCTTCACAACATCCGGCGCACGTTCTGGTCGTCGAGGACAGCCAGACAACCGCCTACCTGCTGACATTCATTCTGGAAAGAGCCGGCTATCGCGTGACATGCGTGGACAATGGGCGGGACGCCGAGCGGATGATTCAGGAGGGCCAGGCTCCCGATGCGGTGATTCTGGATCTGATTCTTCCTTATGTGGATGGATTCCAGCTGCTGATGCAGATGCGCGAATCGTCCTGGAAGCGTGTGCCCGTCATCGTGTTGTCCATCAAGGCACTTGAGGCGGACGTGGTGCGCGCGTTCGAGATCGGCGCGGACGATTTCGTGACCAAGCCGTTCCGTCCCCAGGAGCTGCTGGCGCGATTGCGCAGGTTGCTGGCCGCGGCTGCCGTATCCGGAGTCGGTCGGTGATGCGCCTGACGGCCCGTGTTTCCTGCTGTGTCTTGTCGTGGTGGCTGCTGGTACAGACGGCAGCGGGTGCGAACGTCATGGAGCAGGCGCAGGCCGCCGCCGACGCGGCTGACTATGCGAGCGCCACGGAGCTGCTGCAATCCAGACTGGCGGAACAGCCGTATGACAGTGATGCACGATTCCTGCTGGCACGGGTGTATGGCTGGGATGGCAATTACGATGCCGCCCTTGCGGAGTACGATTTCCTGCTGGCGCTGCACCCGGAAGACGTTGACTACGTTTTCGGTCGCGCGCTGGTTCTTAACTGGTCCGGCTCTGTCGACCAGGCGCTGGTCGAACTGGCTCGCGCCCGCGATCTTGCGCCCGATTACGAAGACGTCTGGCGCATCGAGTACTCGTTGCGCAGGGTTCATCCCACGAACGCGGCAGCTGACCAGGCGTTCCGTCGCGCCGCCCTCAGCCGTTTCCCCGATGCCGACTGGCTCGCGCAGCCGCCGGCCGCGGACAGTGCCACAGGGGCGGTCACACAACTGTCTTTCGGCGCCGTGCGTGAATCGCTGTCGCGCCCTGTACCGGACTGGAACAGCCACTTCGTCGAGCTGCGCAGACTGCGACCTGCGCACGGCAGCGTCTACGGCCGCATACAGAGTGAGCAGCGATTCGGTCGCCGCGACCTGCTGCTGGGCGGCGGCGGCGACTGGCTGATCTCGGACCGCTGGTCGGCGGGTGTCGATCTGCTGTACGGCCATGACAACGTGTTCATGCCGGCATGGACTGCCACCGGGTGGACTTCGGTCGCGCTGGCCAATGGCTGGGATGGTCGACTTGCATTGCGGCACCGGGAGTATGACGACACACGGGTGACAAGCACGGCCTGGCAGGTCGGCCGCTACTTCGGTCGGTTCCGCGCGGCCTACACCGTGGACTTTTCTCGCCTGCGGGGCGATTCGGTGTCGGCGGCACACATCGGTCAGCTGCATTACTTCGCATCCGACCGTACCCGACTGGATCTGACCGTCGCGACGGGTGAGGAAGCCGAAGCGATAGACGCAGACCGCGTGCTGCGTACCGACGTTCGCAGCGTCACCGTGGGTGTGCGTCAGTCGCTGGGTGAGCGCTGGCAGCTGGCCGCATGGACCGGATCACACAGACAGGGCGACCTGTACACGAGACGCTATGTTGGATTTTCTCTGGCAGCCGGGCTCTGAGACGCCGGTCGCGATCGCGACCTGGAGCATCGTGGTGGCTGCCGTCACCACGTTCGTGCTGATCGTCTACACACTGGGTCTGCGCATCGCAACCGTGATCGGTGATCATCGTCGCAAGGCTGTCGTCGCCCTCTGGCGAGGTGTGTTCGCCGGGGCCATGCTGTCCGACGTCGATGCGCGTGAGGTCGGTCTGCCACGTTATTCGCGCCGCCAGCGCACCGACCTGCTCGAGGAGTGGAACAGCCTGCGCGCTTCCGTGGACGGCGATGCGGTCGACAATCTGATCGTGACCGCGCAGCGGTTGAACCTGCACAGGATTGCGCGGCGCATGTTGAGAAAGCACAGGGTTTCCACGCGGCTGCTGGCGATGGAGACACTGGGGAACATGCGCGATGCGTTTGAATGGGAACGCATCGCCGAGCTCGTCGCGCATCCGAATACGGCTTTGTCGGTGACCGCGGCGAAAGCACTGGCTCAGATCGACCGTCGCCGCGCCGCCGAACTGGTGATGCCAGAGGTGATCAGGCGGGCAGACTGGCCACCCACGACGGCCGCAATCATTCTGCGCCAGCTTGGTGCGGAACTGGTTACGCAGCCACTGTGCCGGTCCATCCTGAAAGCGGATCAGGCGACCGCGGTTCGCCTGCTGCGTTTTGCCGACCAGCTGCGGCCTGAGGTACTGGAGCGTCTGGTCGAGGAAGTGATACGCACGCGGGATGAGCCGCCCGTGTTGAGCGCAGTGCTGCAGGTGTGTCCCGATCAGGCCGTGGCGCCCCGTATCACCCGGCTCGCGCAGCACCCGACCTGGTATGTGCGCATGCAGGCAGCGAAGTTGCTGGGCCGCGTCGGTCAGCCGCACGACGTGCCGGTGCTGGAGCAGCTGCTGGCCGACCGCGAGTGGTGGGTACGCTACCGCGCCGCGCAGGCGCTGGTGTCGCTGCCCTTTCTTGGCCCTGCGGGCCTGCGTGACCTCAGAAAGCGCCTCTCTGATCCGTTTGCGGCGGACATGATGAGTCAGGCCATGGCCGAGGCGGGACTTGAATGAATCTGCAGAATTTCGTGCTCGGCGCGCAGTGGATCTTTGTTGCGTATTTCATTGCGATCAACTTCGGCTACCTGTCGCTGAACCTGATCGCGACACTGGGTATCAGGCGATATCTGCAGGTGGCCGACCAGTTTGAAGGCGAAGGCGTTTTCTCCAGCCTGGACATGCCTATCAGTATCGTTGTACCTGCCTATAACGAATCCGTATCCATCATCACGTCGGTGCGTGCGCTGCTGCAGCTGGAGTACTCCCAGTACGAGCTCGTGGTCGTGAACGACGGTTCTACCGACGATACGCTCGAGAAGCTGATCGACGCTTTCGGGCTGGTGCCGTTTCCCGAGGCGTATCGCGCCCAGGTGCCATGCCGCAAGGTGCATCAGGTTTATCGCTCGCCGCGCTATCCCATGCTGCGGGTGGTGGACAAGGAGAACGGCGGCAAGAAGGCCGACGCGACAAATGCCGGAATCAATGCCTGTCGTTATCCGCTGGTCTGCGTTGTCGATGCCGATTCGGTTCTGCAGCCGGACAGCCTGCGGCGCGTTATACGTCCTTTTCTGGAAGATCCGACAACGATTGCCGTGGGCGGCACGGTGCGCATCGCCAATGGATGCGTAATGCGTCGAGGATTCATAGAAAAGGTCGGCCTGCCGCGCAACTTTCTGGCGCTGGTTCAGGTGGTCGAGTATCTGCGCGCATTCCTGTTCGGGCGCATGGGATGGTCTCCGATGAACGCGCTGCTGATCATCTCCGGTGCTTTCGGTGTGTTCCGCCGCGATGTGCTCATCGAAGTGGGCGGATATAACCCCGAGGCGGTCGGCGAAGACATGGAACTGGTGCTGCGTCTGCATCGGCGCATGCGCGAATGGCGCCGACCGTATCGAATCACCTTCGTGCCCGACCCCGTATGCTGGACCGATGCGCCCGCGACGCTGAAAGGTCTCAGGAGTCAGCGGGTGCGCTGGCATCACGGTCTGGTGCAGGCGCTGAGCCTGAACCGCTCACTGATATGCAACCCGCGCGGTGGCGCGGTGTCCTGGCTGGCGATCCCGTTCTACATCGTGTTCGAGCTGCTGGGCCCGGTGATAGAGGCGCTGGGCTATCTGCTGATCCTGATCGGCTGGCTGGGCGGCTGGATAGAACCGTCCACGGCGCTGCTGCTGTTCGGTCTTGCCATTACGCTGGGCATCATGCTGTCGGCCAGCGCGGTGATGCTGGAAGAGCTGTCATTTCACCTGTATCCGCGCACCCGCAGCATCTTGCTGCTTTACCTGGTCGCAGTGCTGGAGAACCTGGGCTATCGGCAGCTGACCGTGTTCTGGCGCCTGCAGGGCCTCATGCACTGGCTGTTCGGGCGCAAGCACCGCTGGGAAACCATAGGGCGCAGCGACAACCTCAGCGAGAGCACCCGCGTAATGCGGGCCCCCAGGATCAGTCAGAAGGAGTCGGACG
>JBJHBW010000030.1:0-32455 GCA_050485685.1 Gammaproteobacteria bacterium | reverse complement strand
GACCAGGGCCTGTTCGGCACCGACTTTCGCAGCGACGAACGCCTTGCTCAGACCATACTGCAGGTTGCCGGGCGTGCCGGACGCGCGGAGTTCAATGGCGAAGTCCTTATCCAGACGCACTATCCGGATCACCCGCTACTGGCCAGCCTGCTGCAACAGGATTACGACACCTTCGCCGAACTTGCACTGGCCGAACGTCGCGAGGCGAACTGGCCGCCGTTCGCGCACCTGGCGCTCTGGCGCGCTGAAGCGGCACGCCGTGAAAGTGCGTTTGCTTTTCTTGATCGCCTGAAACGAACACTGGAGCACTATGCCGGCAGACGGGTGCAGGTGCTGGGACCGGCTCCCGCCACGATAGAACGGCGCAACAACCGCTATCGCGCCCAGTTGATGTGTCACAGCCGCTCGCGGGCTCCGCTGCATGAACTGATGGAAACCGCACTGGAGGAGGTGCGTCAGTGGAACGATTCGCGGCGCGTGCGCTGGTCGCTGGATATGGACCCGCTGGACCTCTGATGCGCAGCGAATGGATTCGCTGGCGCGAGCACGCTGAATCGCCGGCGCTCAGGTAGAATCTGCGGTCAATGAGCAAGCCCCGCAGACGACGATCTCGCGCACAGTCCGCCCAGGCACCTGGTTGGATATGGATGCTGTTTGGCCTGGGGATAGGTCTTGCGATTGCAGTCGGCGTCTATCTTACCGATGCACGCGCACCTGCAGATCTGGCCGGCGCCACACCCGGAACGAGCCCGGGAACAACCATGGACCGACGCCTGGAGCAGGCCCGGGTGGCTGCGGAACCAGCTCCCGCGGCCCCGCCTGCAGTCGTACGCGAGGACCCGGCGAGTCGCTTTGAGTTTTACGAGATCCTGCCGCAGTTCGAGGTTGTGATCCCGGAAGTGGATCGCGGTGCACGGGTCGATGCGTCACCCACCAGCGTGTCCACCCCGGGAGAATACGTGCTGCAGGCAGGTTCGTTCCGCTCGCATGCCGATGCCGACCGCATGCAGGCCAGCCTCGCTTTGCTGGGGATTGAGGCCCGCATACAGCGGGTCACCATAGATGACGATGTCTATCACCGTGTGCGCGTGGGGCCGATCGCAGAGCTGGACGAACTCAACCGGGTGCGGCGGCAGCTGCACGATGCGCGCATAGACACCTTGATAATGAGGGTAGCTGACTAGACCCTGCGGTCGCTTCTGGCGCCTGCGCCAGCGCTTTCACTCGTCGCCGGACGCCTGACGAAAATCCACGCCCAGGGCGCGCAGCTTGCGATACAGATGGGTGCGTTCCATGCCCACACGTTTCGCCAGCTGTCCGACCTTCCCGCCGCACAGCATGAGCTGCTGCTGCAGATAGGCGCGTTCGAAATGCTCGCGCGCCTCCCGCAGCGGCAGGGCAAGCAGATCCTGCTTGATCAGCGGCTCGTCGTCCGGCGCATCGGCGCTGAGCTGCGACTCGACTTCTGACAGGCTGATTTCCTCGGGCCCGCCGAGAATCAACAGGCGATTGACGAGATTACGCAGTTCGCGGACATTGCCCGGCCACGGATAATTTCGCAGCCGGTTCTGCGCCGCGACGCTGAAGCGCCGAAATGGCAGATCATTGGAGTCGACCAGCAGGTCCACATGATAGCGCAGCAGCTCGGGCACATCTTCGGGGTGCTCACGCAGCGGCGGCACCCGGATCACGACCGTACTCAGCCGGGACAGAAACTCCTGCCGCGCGGTTTCGTCACGTTCAAAACCCGGCGGGGCACTGGCGATGATGCGCAAATCCAGGCGCTCCCTTTCACCATTGCGCGCCGAGTGGAACTGCCCGTGATCCAGCGCGCTCAGCATCAACTGCTGCGCCACATCCGACATTTCGCTCACGTCGCCGATGAACAGTATTCCGCCGGCGGCGCGCTCAAGAGCACCGGCCCGCTCGCCGTTACCGAAAAGGCGACGTCGGCACTCGTCCTCGGTGAGTTCACTGCCCGTGATGGCAACGAAAGGCTCACGGCTGCGATCGCTGCGGTTTGCAAGATAGCGCGCGAACGTCTGCCTGCCACTGCCCGGCTCACCAACCAGAACGACGTGAGCGTCGTGACGGGCCACTCTGGCAACCTGCTCCCTGAGCGTACGCATGGCTTCGCTCTTGCCCACGGGGGTCAATGCGGGCTCCACCATTGTTCGCCTGAGATCCCGCGAGCGGCGTCGCGATAACGCCTTCTCCACCGTACGCAGCAGTTTTGCAAGTGACACCGGCTTCTCTATGAAGTCCAGTGCACCCAGTCGGGTGGCTTCAACCGCAGTATCCACGGTGCCATGACCGGACATCATGACCACCGCGCCCAGCGATCCTTCGTCAGACCACTCCTTCAGCAACGAAATGCCATCCGTGTCGGGCATCCAGATGTCCAGGAGGGTAAGGTCATAGTCATTGCGCCGACGTGCCTCACGCGCCTCTGCCGCATCGGCAGCCGTTGTGACCTCGTATCCCTCTTCGGAGAGAATCTCCTCAATCAGTCCGCGGATGTTGGCCTCATCATCCACGACCAGAATACGCGGGCTCTTCATGCGTGCTCCCTCCTGTTATCGAGGCGTCCCGCCGGTTGCGCCTCTGCGCCGCTGTCGATTACCAGCGGCAACGTTATTGTTATCTCTGCACCATTTCCCGGACGATTACGCGCGGCGATCTGACCGCCGTGCTCTTCCACCAGTTTCTTCACGATGGCAAGCCCCAGCCCCGTTCCTTTCGGCTTGCTGGTCACGTAAGGATCAAAGGCCTGGTCCATGATCGTCTGCTCGAAGCCGGGACCGTCGTCGGCCACCCTGATTTCAACCAGGTCGGCTTCGCCACGCCTGATATACCGCGTGACAACTTCTATATGCCCCCCGTCGTGCTGATCGACCGCCTCCTGCGCATTGCGCAGCAGGTTGTGCATGACCTGTCGCAGACGTCCGCGATCGGCTTCCACCAGCGGCAGATCCTTGTCGAGATTAATCTCCAGCGTGACCGCGGTATCAAGGTGCCGATACAGTTCCGCGACTTCCAGGACCAGCGCATTCAGGTCGAATCGGCTGCGATCCATCTCGGGCGTACGCGCATACTCACTGAACGCATTGACCATGCCCTTCATGGCCTCGACCTGCTCGATGATGGTGTGTGTCGCACGGTCCAGCAGCTCGACGTCCTGCTGGTCTTCGCGCATGTACCTGCGGCGCAGACGTTCGGCGGACAGCTGTATGGGTGTCAGCGGATTCTTGATCTCATGAGCAAGTCGCCGCGCCACCTCGCCCCAGGCTGCGTCCTTCTGCGCCTGCATCAGCGCGGTAATGTCGTCAAACACGAGAACGTAACCCCCTGTGTTCTCGCCATCCCCGGACAGTGCGGTACATGCGCACATAAGCACACGCCTTCCGGCATCCCCCCTGAGTATGATCTGCTCCCGCCACTCGCTCTGCCCCTGGTGCAGATGCGACTGTACGACTTCGAGAAACTGTGACAGCAATGGCCGTGTCTGCGCAAGCTCGGCGAACGACTCGCCCACGTGATCGCCAAGATCGAACCCCAGAATCATGGCCGCCGACTCGTTCGCGGTGCGGACGCGCAGGTCAGGTTCAATGGAGATGACACCGGTGGTCAGCCTGGCGAGGATGACTTCCAGTTTGCGTCGTTCGCGCTCCACGAGCTGCTGGCTTGCACGGGTCTGTTCATCCGCTGTGGCCAGTCGCTGCGTCATGTCGTTGAAGGAGTGGATCAGGAAACCGATCTCGTCTTTTGCCGGCGCGGGCACACGGGTACGGAAGTCGCCTCTTGCGACTGCGCGTGTGCCGTGCATCAGCTGCTGAATGGGTACAACCAGTCTACGGGCTGAGTAGAACGCACCATAGACGGACGCCAGCATCGTGATCAGCAGCACCAGACTCAGCGTCAGGGTGAAGCTCTGTTTGAGCGCATTACGCAGATAGGCGAGCTCGGCATACTGGTTGTAACTCTCCTGCACGGCGCTCGCGAGCACGTTGAGTCGCTGTTCAACGGGAAAGACCGCCTGCAGAAGCCGCGCCTCGCCGCCTGAGGTGGGTGCGGACATCTGCACCGCGGTAATGATCTGAAAACGGCCGTCGGCGCGCGGCTCCAGGCTCACATACGGCCCCTGACTGACCTGAAAGATCACTTCGTCTGTGGGATAGGCGGGCATGGACAGCCGAGCGTCGTCGGAGCTGGTCGCCAGTATCTGAAAATTGGCGCCGTAAACGGTGAGTTCAGCCGCACGACTGTCACGCCGCAGACTGCTGATCTGGGCGACGAGATCGGCATGATCGTTTGATCCAATGAATTGCGCGATGCGCTGCAGCTGCTCCAGATTCTCCCGCTTCTGCAGATCCAGTGCCGTCTGACTCAGATCCATGGCCGTCGCCAGGCCGCGTTCCACATCGACGCTGAACCAGCTGTCTATACCTCGATTGATGAACTGCACCGAGAAGAGATAGACAGCCACCAGCGGCGCCACCGCCAGAATGACCAGCAGCGCGACCATTCTCGCCTTGAGCCGGGAACCGGGCACATGCAGGCGGAAGTCGCGTACCAGCCGCACGAGATTGGTGACGATCAGTGCGCCCAGCACGGCAACGCCGGCGATATTGACCAGCAGAATCCAGTTCTGCAGACGGGAAAAGTCGTCGGAGTTCTCGGCAATGCGGCTGAACAGCAGCAGCGCAGCCAGCCACAACAGCACCCCAAGTGCGGCCAGCAGAATCAGAAACAGTCGTTTCAGTCGTGTCGCAACTGCCATGTGTACCACTCACTGGCCACTGACCAGTCCCGCCTCCAGAATGCCAGCAGACGCAAGGGCCCGGACAAACGCTCAACGTCCAGCACCGCCCGCAGCCGCACCTCATAGCGTCGTCCGTCGTCCAGCAGTGCCGCATCGATCAACGGCAGCTCGTCAACCCGCCCAAGGTGATTCAACGCGGAGAAAAGGGTCGCGAAAGTCACCTGCTCACCGCTGTTGATATTCAGGACTATGTACCGTTCGCTGAGCGCATGGAACTCGAGCACATAACGCTGTCGCAGGCTGGCATGAGTGACATCCGGCCAGAAACGACGGATGCGTACGAGTTCAACGTCGAGGCGGAACGTCAGTGGCACGCCGGCTTCCAGCGCCTCACGCATATCGTTAGACAACCGGTACTCGATTCGACCGTCGAGGTAGTAGACACCGTTCTGCAGCGTGGCGGTTGCTGAACGCACCTCGAATCTGCCCGGATCGTCCTGCGCCCGGACCGGCATGCACACAAGGCAGGCCAGACACAGCGACGCCCACACCAGCGACCGCATGGTGCCTTGCGGACGAAACTGATTTTCAGCGTCAGGATACACGCGAGGATTGCGAAGACTCTTGCCTGGACAGACAAGCATAATAGAAGCCGTCCATATTCGCCTCTCCCGGCAGCAGCTGAAGTGGCGCCTGATCGTGCGCCGGCCCCGCACCTTCGCATGCCGACACAAATCGGGCAATCTGTCCGTCGTTCTCTTCTTTCACGACCGTGCAGGTGGCATAGACCAGGCGCCCCCCCGGCGCGAGCAGCGGCCACAGGGCGCTCAACAGGCGCTGCTGAAGTTGAACGACCGCCGCGAGATCCTCGGGCCGACGCAACACCTTGATATCCGGGTGCCTGCGGATCACACCCAGCGCACTGCAGGGCGCGTCCAGAAGTATTCGGTCGAATTCGCGACCGTCCCACCACTCTGATGGTCGCGATGCATCCGCCTCCGTCACTGTCGCGGCAAGCCCCAGCCGCGCAAGGTTGTCCCGCAACGTGTCAATGCGACGCGCATCGCGGTCGACCGCTACGACTTCGTCAACGTCGGGACAGGTCTCGAGTATGTGGGCCGTCTTGCCCCCTGGGGCCGCGCACGCATCCAGTACGCGCATACCCGGCGCAGGTTTCAGAAATCCCGCGGCCAGCTGCGCAGCACCGTCCTGCACCGATACCAGTCCCTGGTCATAACCGGGCAGATCGGCCACGGCCACCGGCTCCTCAAGCCGCACCGCTGCATTCAGTTCGGGATGAGCATGGCCGACCATGCCCGCTTTCGCGAGTCGGGAAAGATACGCGGCACGATCGATTCGGGTCCGGTTGACACGCAACCACATGGGTGCGGATTCGTTGTTGGCCGCTACTATCGCGCCCCAGTGCTCTGGCCAGTCCGCCTGCAGCAGCGAGAGCATCCAGTCCGGGTGAGCATGCAGGGCCTGCGGCACGTCCGCCATCGCAGCATCGAGCCGCGCCCTCTCACGAAGGAAGCGGCGCATGACCGCGTTCACCAGGCCGCCTGCATGATGAAGGCCCAGACGCCTTGCTGCATCCACCGTTGCAGACACCGCTGCATGGTCCGGGATCCTCATCCACTGCAGCTGATACAACCCTGTGCGAAGCAACGAGCCCAGCAACGCATCCCGTCTGCCCGGCGGCTTGTGCAGCAGCTGTTCGATCTGCCACTGCAGGCGTAAATGCCAGCGCAGGGAACCGGACACCAGTGCCCGCAGAGTCCCCATGTCGCGAGACGCAACGCCTGTCACCCGCGAGAACGCCGACTCCAGCGGCAGGCGATCGCGTACCACCTGCAGCTCCAGCCTTGCTGCGGCGGCACGCAGTTGCGCACCCGGATCGTCAGTCCTGACTGACAAACTTCACACCAGTGAGGTCATGCGCAGCCAGATACGCTGCAACCGGCATTGGTCTTGCCGATGGCGGCTGCACTTCCAGAATTTTCAGCACGCCGGCACCAGTGGCCACCGCAATACCGCCGGCATCCGCCGAAACGATGGTGCCGTGCGTGTGCAGTGCGGCGCCTGTACCTGCAACGGCACGCCAGATCCTCAGTCTGCGTCCGTCACTGAGCAGACCCTCAGCTATCGGCCATGGGTTGTATGCACGAACACGGCGCGCCAGCAGCATCGCCGACTCATTCCATTCCAGTCGCCCGTCCCGTTTTTCTATCTTGGGGGCATAAGTCACCGCGGATTCATCCTGCGGTGTCGCGATCAGGTTGCCCTTCAGCAGCGCCTCAAGATTCGTCATCAACAACCGGGCGGCGAGATCGGCCAGGCGCAGGTGGAGTTCGCCGGCGTTCTCCGCGGCACCTACAGTCAGTTCACTGGCTGCATAGACCGGACCGGTATCCAGCGCGGGCCGGACCTCCATGAGACTGACGCCGGTTTTCTCATCACCGGCGAGAATCGCGTATTGGATGGGTGCCGCGCCGCGCCAGCGCGGCAGCAAGGACGCGTGAAGATTGACCACGGGACGCCTGGGCCAGTTCAAAGCCCATGCCGGCAGCAGCAGTCCGTAAGCGGCCACGATCAGAAGATCAGGCTGGTCTCCCCACGCCGCCGGAGGCGCCGTGAAGTCGCGCAGCGACTCCGGCTGATGCACAGGAAGCCCAAGCTCCAGCGCGGCGCGCTTCACCGGCGGTGGCGTCAGACGACGGCCACGCCCGGCGGGACGGTCCGGTTGCGTCAGCACACAGGTCACGTTCACGCCTGCAGCCGCGAGCGCTGTGAGTGCCGGCACCGCGAATTCCGCGCTGCCGGCGAACGCGACTCGTCTGCTGGTATTCAGATGACCGGTACCGAACCCTGCGCAACCGGCTCAACCGGCTGGCCGGTCCCTCCGCGCTTCGCCTGCTTGAGCAGCTTCTTGCGGAATCGCTCACGCTTGAGCGGGGAAAGATAATCCACGAACAGTTTGCCGTTCAGGTGATCCATTTCATGCTGGATGCACACCGCAAGCAGGCCTTCCGCTTCCAGCTCATACGACTCGCCGTCCGCATTCAGCGCGCGCACTCGGATCCTCTCGGCCCGACTGATCAGTTCGAAGAATCCGGGCACCGACAGGCACCCTTCCTCGTGCCGGATCTCGCCCTCGGACGCGACGATCTCCGGGTTGATGAGGCAGTACGGCTGGTCCCGCTCCTCGGAGACATCGACAACGAGCAGGCGCTTGTGTACGTTGACCTGGGTGGCGGCCAGTCCTATGCCGGGTGCCGCATACATCGTCTCAAACATGTCGGCCACAAGTTTTTTGATGTCAGCATCGACTTTTGTGACCGGTTCGGCACGAATTCGCAGCCGCGGATCGGGATACTCAAGAATTGGGAGTCGTGCCATTGTGGACGGAACCTCAAGTCGTGTATAACGCGCCGGAGTTGAGTTAACTCTCTGACTTTAAAAGGATCGTTTGGTTTCCCAACCACACCGCCGGAATCGTCGCCGGCAGTCTGCGGGGAAACCGGCAAGGGTCGACGGACGGCCTGTGATTATAGCAGTAACGTGCACCGGGACAGTTCAGGGGCGGATCGTTACTTGGGCATAGGGAGCTAGAGCCATGTTTCACGCGAAATGGCTGCCCGCAAGGGCGGCAATCCTGGTCGGAACCGCATCGCTGCTGGTCGGGCTGGTGACCGTAGGCAGCACCGTGCTGGCGCCGGTCGCGGTCGGTCAGCAGGCCGGAGCATCGTCGGTGCTGAATCCGCGCCATCCCGAGTCCTACGTCGTCCAGCCTGGCGACACCTTGTGGGACATCGCGGGCCTGTTCCTGCGGGATCCGTGGTTCTGGCCCGAGATCTGGCAGATCAACCCGCAGGTTGGCAATCCGCACCTTATCTTTCCGGGCGACGTGCTGACGCTGGTCTACCTGGATGACGGTCGCCCGGCCCTGCAGCTGGAACGAGCCGGGGACGTGGAACGGCTGTCGCCCAGGGTGCGCGCCTTCCCGCTGGAGGAAGCCATCCCGACCATACCGTTCGAGACGATTCGCGCCTTCCTGTCGCGGCCGTCCATCCTCACCCGCGAGCAGATCCGCGACCTGCCCTATGTGCTCACCCCGCGAGATTCACTGATGGGTGCCGCCGGTCAGGACGTCTACGTGCGCGGAGACACGGGCGACGTCAACACGGTCTACAACCTCGTGCACCTTGGCGATCCGCTCATCGATCCGGACGACAACGCGCTGATCGGATACGAAGGCATCTATGTAGGCCAGGGCCGCATCCGCCGCACCGGCGATCCCGCGACGCTGTTCGTCACGGACAGCACACGCGAGACCCTGAGCGGAGACTTTCTGCTCGACGAGGAAAGCATCACGCCCATGACCTTCTTCCCGCGCTCACCCGAGCAGGAGATTGAAGGCCGCATCATCTCTGTGGTCGATGGCGTTTCGCTGATCGGCCAGTACCAGGTCGTCGTACTGAATCGCGGTGAGCGACATGGCCTGGAAGCCGGCCATGTGCTGCGCGCCTACCGAAGCGGAGAAGTCGTCCGCGATCAAGTCGGCAGACGTGGTCTTTCCGGCCAGAATGTGCGCTTGCCCGATGAACCGGCCGGCACGATGATGGTGTTCCGCACATTCGATCGCGTCAGCTATGCGCTCATCATGGAGGCCACCAGCGAGATCCGCGTCCTGGATCCGGTTCGCAACCCGACCTGATTCGACACCCGGGTGCCGGCGCATCATTGCCGGCACCGGCACCCGGCGATGACTTCACCTGCCTGGTTCGCTGTGCTGGGCGTATTGCCCGGCAGCGCTGCGTTGCGCAAGCGGCTGCTGGCAGCCGGGTCCGCCGACAGGCTGCTGGCACTTGGCCGATCGGACATGCGAAGTGTCGGTATCAGCGATGCCGAGGTTGCGGCCCTGCACAACCCCGATCAGGCACGCATCACCCGCTGGCAGAAGTGGCTGGCCGAAGCCGGCAACCGTGACCTGCTGACGCTGGACGACCCGCGCTATCCCGGGCGGCTGTCCGAACTGCCCGATCCGCCGCTCGCCCTGTGGGTGCAGGGCGACAATGCCGACAGACTGCGCGACCCGCAGATCGCGATCGTTGGCAGCCGCAACCCCACACCGGCTGGTCGCGAGATAGCCAGAGACTTCGCGGCACGCATCAGCGACGCCGGCGTCACCGTGACCAGCGGCCTCGCCACCGGCATAGACAGTGCAGCACATCTGGGGGCACTCAGCGGCAGCGGCGGCACCATCGCTGTTCTGGGGTCGGGGCTGATGCAGCTGTTTCCGCGCGCAAACGCTTTGCTGGCGAAACAGGTGGAGGCCGACGGTCTGCTGGTCAGTGAGTATGCGCCTGACGTACCGCCGCGCCGGTTTCACTTTCCGCAACGCAATCGCATCATCGCCGGCCTTTCGCTGGCGACCGTCGTCGTCGAGGCCGGACGCCGCAGCGGCGCATTGATTACAGCACGCTGTGCCGTCGAAGCCGGACGGGATGTGTTTGCGGTTCCCGGCTCGATTCACAATCCCATGGCACGCGGATGTCATGCACTGATCCGCCAGGGCGCGACCCTGGTGGAACATGCGGCGGATGTGCTCGCCGAGCTGGCTGATCAGCTTCGGCTCGACATAATTGCGCCAACGGAAGGTTCACAACAGCACGATGACAGGCCCGCACAGGCTTCGCTTTTCGATGACAGCAGCTATCTGGAGTTGCTGAATTCACTCGACTTTTCGCCTGTATCCATCGGTGATCTCGCGCGGCGCAGCGGATTGACGGCAGCAGAGCTTTCCTCCATGCTGCTGCTCTTGGAAATGGAAGGTTACGTCGAGGCCTTGCCCGGCGGGCGCTACGTGCGTACAGCAAAGAGAAGCCGATGAAGGAAAGTGTGCTCGACGTACTGATGTATCTTTTCGAGTCGTTTGTCGACAGTGAGGACGAGCCGGAACCGGATCGCAACGAGTTGCGAGAGGAACTGGAGCGCGCCGGATTCGGCAATCGCGAGATAGATCGTGCGCTTGACTGGCTGGACGGACTCAACGCCGCCGAGGCGGATCCGGAGTTCGCGCCGCGCGAAGCCACGGTAAGAATCTATGACCGCGCCGAGCAGGAACGTATCGATTCACGCTCGCGCGGTTATCTGCTGCACCTGGAGCAGCTCGGCATACTTCCGCCGATGCAGCGCGAGGTCGTGATTGATCGACTGCTGGCTCTTGAGTCGGAGGAAGTCGACATCGAGCAGATCAAGTGGGTGGTGATGATGGTTCTCTTCAGCCAGCCGGGCCAGGAACAGGCTTACGCGCAGATGGAGGATCTGGTCTTCGCCGAGGATCCGGGCTGGTTGCATTGAAGTATTCGCGATGGTTGCGCCTTGCCCCTGTCAGCACGCGGCATGCCGTGCCCCTGCGATTCCCTGATTCATGAGCAAGAATCTGGTCATAGTCGAATCTCCGGCGAAGGCGAAAACCATAGAGAAGTATCTGGGCAAGGACTATCAGGTGCTTGCCTCCTACGGTCACGTCCGAGACCTGATCCCCAAGGAAGGGGCCGTGGATCCGGGTCACGGGTTCGCGATGAAGTATCAGCTCATCGACAAGAACGAGAAGCACGTCGAGAGCATCGCCAAGGCCATGCGCAAGGCCGATGCACTCTATCTGGCGACTGACCCTGACCGCGAAGGCGAGGCGATTTCCTGGCATGTCTATGAAGTGCTGCGTGATCGCAAACTTCTCGACGACAAGCCGGTGCACAGGGTCGTTTTTCACGAAGTCACCCGCGGCGCCATCCAGGAAGCCATCTCGCATCCGCGTGAGCTGTCAGCAGAACTGGTGAATGCCCAGCAGGCCCGTCGTGCACTGGACTATCTGGTCGGCTTCAATCTGTCGCCGCTGCTTTGGAAAAAGGTGCGTCGCGGCCTGTCTGCCGGTCGCGTGCAGAGTCCTGCACTGCGTCTGATCGTAGAGCGAGAGGAAGAAATCGCCGCGTTCAAACCGCAGGAATACTGGACCATGGAAGCGCTGTCCGAGTACGAAGCGCAGCCCTTGAAGGCACGTCTGGCCACCTTCCAGGGCACAAAGGTCGAGCAGTTCACGTTCACCTCCGAAGGCCAGGTCCGCGAGGCCGAGAAGGTCATCAACGATGCCGCGCAAGGCGTATTGCGCGTCGTCGCGGTGGAGAAGAAGCAGCGCCGGCGCAATCCGGCCGCACCTTTCACGACATCAACCCTGCAGCAGGAAGCCTCGCGCAAGCTCGGATTCAGTGCGCAGAAAACCATGACCGTGGCACAGCGACTGTATGAAGGTATTGAGACGGATCAGGGCTCCGCGGGCCTGATCACCTACATGCGTACCGACTCGGTCACGGTGGCCAATGAGGCCATTGCCGACCTGCGCAAACTGATCACAGCGCGTTACGGCCAGGAGAATCTCCCGGAGTCGCCGCGTGTTTACACGACCAAGTCCCGCAACGCGCAGGAAGCGCACGAGGCGATACGGCCCACGATGGTCGACCGCACGCCGGAGAGCCTGAAGCGTTATCTGGATCCCAACCAGTTCCGCCTCTACGAACTGATCTGGAAGCGCACGGTCGCAAGCCAGATGGCGCCTGCGGTCTATGACACCGTGGGCGTGGACCTGGCAGCCGGCGAACAGGGTCATGACAGCGGTGCAGACGCGATCCTGTTTCGCGCCACCGGATCCGTGCTCGTACACCCCGGCTTCATCACCGTATACCAGGAAGGCCGCGACGACAACGGCGCGGACGAGCAGGATCTGCTGCTGCCGCAGGTCACGGAAGGCGACCGGCTGAAACTGGAGCGCATACAGAGCGATCAGCACTTCACGGAGCCGCCGCCTCGCTACTCCGAAGCCACGCTGGTGAAAGCGCTGGAGGAATTCGGCATAGGCAGACCGTCCACCTATGCGTCCATCATTTCCACGCTGCGCAATCGCGAGTATGTGGAAATGGAGAATCGACGCTTCATTCCCACCGACGTCGGCAGGGTGGTGAACCGCTTTCTCACCGAGTATTTCTCACAGTACGTGGACTACGAATTCACTGCGCGCATGGAAGACTCCCTCGACGCGATCTCACGCGGCGAGCGTGACTGGGTGCCGCTGCTGGAGGAGTTCTGGCAACCGTTCATAGACCTGGTCGAACACACCGAATCCTCGGTCACACGCGAACAGGCCTCGCAGGCAAGGCTGCTGGGCTACGACCCGGAAAGCGGCCGACCGTTGACGGTGCGCATGGGGCGCTACGGTGCCTTCGTGCAGATCGGCACGAAGGACGACGAGGATAAACCCCGATTTGCCGGTTTAAGGCCCGGCCAGAAGATGGACCAGATCACGATGGAAGAGGCGCTGGCGCTTTTCCAGCTGCCGCGTGAACTCGGTGCCACACCGGAAGGCGAACCCGTTTCAGCAAACATCGGACGATTCGGTCCGTATGTGCGCTACGGTGACAAGTTCGTCTCGCTGCGCGATGACGACCCGTACACGATCAACCTGGAGCGTGCACTGGAGCTGATCACCGAGAAGAAGATCGCGGATGCCAACCGGCTCATCCGCGACTTTCCCGAAGCGGGCATACAGATACTCAACGGCCGCTACGGTCCCTACATCACCAACCGAGAGAAGAACGCCCGGGTGCCGAAGGACAGGGATCCGCGCGAGCTGACGCGTGAAGAGTGCGAGGCGCTTCTGGCCGCGGCCCCGGAAAGGCGCGGTCGTGGGCGGCGCGGTGCGGCGAAGAAGGCCACGACAAAGAAGGCGGCCGCAAAGAAAACGCCAGCCAGGAAGGTCGCGAAAAAGAAGGCGACAAAGAAGAAGGCGAAGACAACGACAAAGAAGTCCGGCGCAAAGAAGACTGTGCGCAAGAAAACCGCGAAGAAAGAGACGACGGCCGGTAAGGCTGCCACCGCGAGGACTTCTGCCGGCAAGACCGACGCGTCACCATCCGGCTGACCACAATCACGACACGATGGCCATGGTGGCCGAACCAACTCCTGCGCAACCGGTCCTGAAACTCGCAGTCGCCCGCGCTGCACGGATCGTGCGCGATGGTGGCGTGGTGGCGTGGCCGACGGAAGGCGTCTGGGGCCTCGGCTGTCTGCCACTTGCGCAGGACGCCGTGCAACGCATCGTCAGCATCAAGCGACGACCGCCGGAAAAAGGCTTTCTGCTGATTGCGGCCGATATCGAACAGACAGAACCGTGGGTGCAGCTGCCCGGCGGGACGGTGGGCGAGCGTATTCTCGCCACCTGGCCGGGTCCTGTGACCTGGGTGCTGCCGGTACGCACGGCATTGCCATCCTGGCTCACCGGAGGCCGCGACACCCTGGCCGTGCGTGTGACCGCACATCCGACCTCTCAGGCCCTGTGTCGACTCACTGGCAGTGCACTTGTGTCGACCAGTGCAAACATCAGTGGCCACCCGCCGCTCCGGGACATACTCAGGGTGCGCAGGCTGCTTGGTCAGCAGGTCGACTATGTATTGCCCGGATTGCTGGGCGGACACGGCGGTCCTACCGAAATTCGCGATGGACTGACCGGCCGGGTACTGCGAGCCGCCACCGCCAGTCCTTCAACAAGCGGCACACACAATACGCCCGAGTGACAGCTGACAGCGCGGCTGTGGTAACTTCGCGCAGGTTACGGCAGTAAGGCGAATCCGCCCGCTGAAGATCATGAGCATCCGTTCCCTGCACAACGCTGTCACAGCTGGACTGTCACGGTCATTTCGAGGCAGAAACACGTTCATGCTGCGGGCCCTGGCGGCGGCTCTGATCGTTTCAGGCTGGAATCCGGATGCCGTACGTGCACAGACCGAGGTCACGCCGTCCGGCATGCTCAATCTCAGTGCCGACGTGCAGCCGGTCAAGCCCGAGACGCTGGTCTACATCGTGCAACTGCGCGAACCGCCGGCCGCGACTTTCCGTGGCGGCGCAGCGGGACCGCCCCCGCTGCGCCCGAACACGGAACGGCATCTGGACACCGGCTCAGCGGCGGTACAGAGCTATGTGCAGTATCTGGAGCAGTCACACGACAGGGTGCTGACCGACATCGGCGCCACCAGCACCAAGCTGTACAGCTATCGCTACGTGCTGAACGGCTTCGCTGCCAGCCTGTCGCCCGAGCAGGCGTCGAGAGTTGCTCAGCATCCGGAAGTGGAGCGGGTCTGGGCCGACGCGCGTCATGAGATTCGCACCAACAACAGCGCGATCTACCTCGGCCTGGAGGACACTAACGGCGGCCTCAGGGGCGACCTTGATCTGCGTGGCGAGGATGTGATCATCGCCGTCATCGACAGCGGCATTGCACCTGGTCATCCCTCGCTGAGTGACTCCGAAGCACGCATTCCGCGCAGTTGCACGACGCAATGGGCAAGATCATCCTGGCTCGGCCGCTGGCTGTGTGGTCGAGTACGACGCAATCCGCCGCAGGTTCTGGTGTACGGACCACCGCCAGGATTCCGCGGGATCTGCGAGACCGGGGACGGCTTCTCGCCGTCCGACTGTAACAACAAGCTGATCGGCGCACGTTACTACGTGGACGGATTCCTGTTCCGCAATGAACTGGATCCGGGCGAGTTTCTGTCTCCCCGCGACGCGGACGGACACGGGACCCATATCGCAACCACGGCAGCCGGCAACGCGGTATCGGCGTCGATTTTCGGCACGCGTGTGGCACGCGTGTCCGGGATAGCGCCGCGCGCACGCATCGCCGCCTACAAGGCCTGCTGGCTGGAACCCGGCTCAACACGCGCAAGCTGCGCAACATCTGATCTCACCCGGGCGATAGACGATGCGGTCGCCGACGGCGCACATATCATCAATTACTCGGTGGGAAACCTCGACGCCGAAATAGCCAGCCCCAATGACATCGCCCTGCTCAACGCACTGGAAGCAGGCGTACTCAGTGTCGTTGCTGCCGGTAACGACGGCCCGGAACTGGCCACGATAGGCTCACCCAGCAGTGCACCCTGGGTGGTGACGGTGGGCGCCACGACGCAATCCGGCACACGCTACGAGGAAGCCATACGCATTCTCGCTCCGTCCGACCTGGCCGGCGCCGTTGCTGCACGCGAGGCCGGATTCACGCCCCCGCTGCGCGAACACGGCCCGATCGAGGCCCCACTGGTGCTCGCCGACGATGGCCAGAACGTGCTGGGCAACAACATTGCGGGCAGCCGCTACGATGCCTGCGAACCCCTGATCAACGCGGGCGATCTGGCAGGGCGTATCGCGCTGATTGCCCGCGGCGGTTGCACCTTCCAGTTCAAGATAGAGCAGGTGGAAGCGGCGGGAGCGGTTGGCGCGATCGTGTTCAACAACGTCGGCGGCCCCATCGTCATGAACGGTGAGCGCAACAGCGTACGCATACCGGCGGTCATGATTGGCACGGACGACGGCCAGCGTCTGGTCGATCGCCTCGTGGCGGAAGGCGCGGTAACAGCCCGGCTGGACAAGGGGACGCTGCTGGAACGCGAGGAGAGCGGAAACCGCCTTGCCGCGTT
The DNA here is from genome assembly GCA_050485685.1 of Gammaproteobacteria bacterium. Taxonomy (GTDB): domain Bacteria; phylum Pseudomonadota; class Gammaproteobacteria; order Steroidobacterales; family Rariloculaceae; genus JBJHBP01. Next base: position 16,165 of record JBJHBW010000030.1, on the reverse strand, counting down.
CTCCTCGCGCGGGCCTGCGCTCGGCGATCCTGACTTCGTGAAGCCCGACATCACGGCGCCTGGCGTGAACATTCTCGCCGGTCACACGCCGGATGTGGCCAACGGCGTGCCTGGCGAGCTGTTCCAGTACCAGACAGGAACATCGATGGCTACACCGGTGGTGGCCGGCATCGCTGCCCTGATTCGCGAAGCAAGACCTGACTGGAGTCCTGCCATGCTGAAGTCGGCGCTGACGACCACGGCGCGCGCCGACGTGCTGCTCGACGATGGCGCCACACGCGCGCATCTTTTTGAATCGGGCGCAGGCGCTGTACGCGCCAATCGCGCCGTGAATCCCGGTCTTGTCTACGACGCCGACTTCAACGACTTTGCAGCCTATCTTTGCGGACTGGTGCAGCCGCCCTTCACGCAGGATCTGTGTGCCGGCTACACGTCCGGTCGCGACAGCGACGCGCGCCAGGTGAACCTTCCGTCCATTGGCGTTACCCAGCTGATCAGTGGCGACCGCATCGTGCGTCGTGTCACCAATGTCGGTCCGCCTGCCACTTACAGTGCCACGGTCGATCTGCCATCGGGCTTCAGCGCAACTGTCCAGCCTTCGTCATTGTCGCTGGGCACCGGACAGAGCGGCGAGTACGCAGTGACATTCAACACACACGGCGCGGATCTGGATCTGTGGAGTTTCGGAACGCTGAGCTGGTCCGACGGCAGTCACACGGTCACCAGCCCCCTGGCGCTACGGCCATCCACCCTGCGTGCCGAGCCGGAAATCAGGCTTTCCGGCCAGTCGGGCGAATCCACGCTGCGCGTGGACTTCGGTTATAGCGGCGCCTATTTTGCCGGCACCCACGGACTGCGAGCGCCACTGGTCATCGATGGCGCGGTTGACGAGGACACGACGCGACGATTCTCGTTCCGGTTCGACCAGGGTGTGACTGCCCACTTCATCGACATTCCGCCTGATCAGCTGGTCGCACGGTTCGCGCTGTTCGACGAATTCACCGGGGGCGACGATGACCTGGACCTTTACGTGTTCTACTGCCCGGGAACCCAGTGCGTTCAGGTGGGACAGAGTGGCGCGTACACGTCCGAGGAAGAGGTCAACCTGATACTGCCGGACGCCGGCACCTATGCCGTGCTGATCCACGGCTTTCAGACCGATCCCCGCGGCGGCACCGGCACCACCTACTCCCTGTTTGCCTGGTCGGTCGGCCTCGCGGACGCAGTGGGCAACTTTGCCGTGCAAGGCCCTGAACAGGTCTTTGCCGGTGATTCCGCCGACCTTGCACTGTCCTGGGACGGCCTCGCAACGGATGCCCGCTACCTTGGCGTGATCTCACACGGCATCACCGGCGGCATCAACGCGCTCACCTGGGTGAACGTCGATACCGGCCTGCTGCAGTCTGCCCCCGCACCTTGAGCAAAGGCTCATAGCGGAAGCAGGTGATCAGATGGTCATTGACCAGGCCGGTGGCCTGCATATGCGCATATATGATCGTCGACCCGACAAAGCGGAACCCGCGTTGCCTGAGATCGCGGCTCAGCGCATCCGATTCGGCGCTGGTGGCAGGCACATCGCGCTGGGTCTGCCAGCGATTCACAATCGGCCGGCCACCCACGAAGCGCCAGACATAGTTGTCGAAACTGCCGAACTCCTTCTGCACGATGAGAAACGCGCGCGCATTTGTGACAGCTGATTCGACCTTCAGACGGTTGCGTATGATGCCCTCGTCACGAAGCAGACGATCGACTGACCGCGAATTGAAGCGCGCCACGCGCTGCGGATCGAAACCGGCGAAAGCGCGGCGATAAGCCTCGCGCTTGCGAAGCACTGTCCACCAGCTCAGTCCTGCCTGAGCACCCTCGAGCAGCAGAAACTCGAAGTGAACGCGGTCATCGCGCACCGGCAAACCCCACTCGGTGTCGTGGTAGCGGCAATAGGTTTCGTCGTGCTGAAGGGCCCATGGACACCGCTTGCGCTTGTCGGGCGCACCCGGTGACGCTGCCTGATCTGCTGCTGTCATCACGCCTCTCTCTACTATGACGGGCACATCGCGTTCATCGCATTCTGAATTGCCCTGGACACATTGTGAACGACGAATGACGGACAGAAGATTGCGAACCGTGTCTCAATCCAGGCACGCGTCCGCGTCTGCACGGTTTGTTGGCAGTACAATCGGTTAGCACCGGTTCCAGCCAATCCAGAGACGACAGCACCATGGTGACAGCCTCCGATCAACCCGACCGTTATGGCGTCGTCGGGCATCCCGTAGCGCACAGCCGCTCGCCCATGATCCATCAGTTCTTTGCCAAGCAGACTGATCAGGCGCTGACCTATGAACTGATAGACGCAGCGCCTGATGAGCTGGAAGTGGCTATTCGGGGTTTTCAGGCGGCCGGTGGCAAGGGCCTGAACGTAACCGTACCGCACAAGGAAGCCGCCTTCGCGCTCGCGCATGAACACGGGGCCGATGCAGCGCGCGCCGGGTCGGTCAACACACTGACATTCCGGCGTGACGGGCGCATTCAGGGCGACAACACGGACGGCACGGGACTGCTGCGCGACATCACGGTCAATCTCGAGGAACCCGTAGAGGGCAGACGCGTACTGGTGCTGGGTGCGGGCGGTGCGGCACTGGGCATCGTCGGCCCGCTGCTGGACGCGCAGCCATCGGAGCTCGTGATCGCGAACCGTAATGTGGCACGCGCCGACGCGCTGGCCGGGCGCTACGCAGGCGTCGGTCCGGTACGTGCCTGTGGCTTTGACACGCTGGCCGATGCTAAGCCGTTCGACCTGCTGATCAACGCGACCTCGGTGGGCCTGAAAGGCGATGCGCCTCCGTTTCCGACGGCTATCGTCGGTAACAGCAGCATGTGCTACGACCTGGTCTACAGCATCGGCGACACGCCTTTCGTGAAGTGGGCCAGGGAGGCCGGCGCTCGCCGTGCCGAGCAGGGATGGGGCATGCTCGTGGAACAGGCCGCCGAATCATTCCGCATCTGGCGCGGAGTGCGACCGGATACCAGCCAGCTTCTGAAACGCCGGAACAACTGAATAATCGCGCCGGACTGCCCCGCTGCCCGCTGCCCGCTGCCCGCTGCCCGCTGCCCGCTGCCGTCAGGCAGCGTGACTGGTTCACCGCATCGTGACCAGCTCTTCCGCACTGGTGGGATGAATCGCAATCGTGTCATCCAGATCCACCTTGCGCGCACCCATGCTGATTGCCACAGCAAATCCCTGCAGAATTTCATCCGCCGCAAGTCCGGCTATGTGACAGCCGACCACGCGTTCCTCATCTCCGGTCACGACCAGCTTCATCACTGTGCGCACCTTATGCTCGCTGAGCGCATAGAACATCGGCACGAAGCGGCTGGTGTAGGTGCGCACCGCATCGTCACCGTAGCGTGCCCGTGCAGCAGACTCGGACAATCCCACTGTGCCGACCGGGGGGTGCGAGAACAACACGGTAGGTATCAGCTCGTAGCTGAGGTGCCTGCCTTCCCTGCCACCGAAAATGCGATCCGCCAGACGTCGGCCCGCCGCGATCGCGACGGGAGTCAGCTCGGCACGCCCGTCCACGTCACCGAGCGCGTAGATGCCGGCCGCTGTCGTATTCTGGAAAGCATCGACCCGCACGTAGCCGGCATCGTCGACGTCGACGCCCGCCACATCCAGGCCGATGTCACGCGTACTCGGGTCTCGCCCTATCGCCCAGATAACGGTGTCGAAGCGCGAGAATTCACGCCCATCAGACAATGACAGCGTCAGTCCGTTCTGCTGCGTCAGGGACTCAGGGACGGCTCTCGTAACCACCTCGATGCCGCTGTCTTTCATGCTCTCCATTACATGAGTGGACAGCATCTCATCGAAGCTTCTGAGCACCGTTTCACGGCGGGCAAACAAGGTCACGTCGCTGCCCAGTGCGCGCAGCACTCCGGCAAACTCAATTGCGACATAGCCGCTGCCGACCAGCGCCACGCGTGCAGGCAGTCGTTCGAGGTCAAAGAAACCATCGGAGGTAATACCCATCTCGGCGCCGGGCAGATCGGGTACGCGCGGATATCCGCCCGTCGCGATGACGATATGTCGCGCGCGGTAGCAAGTACCCTGCTCATCGACCACGGTGCCCTCACCGCCCAGGCAGCCACGCGAGGCGACATGCGTGATGCCCTTGCGTTCGAGGTTACCGCTGTAGATCCCGTTCAGACGTGCCACATAGGCATCGCGACCACGCTTGAGCGCAGCGAAATCGTGTCCTGACACTTCCACACTGAAGCCGTAGTCCCGCGCGTGTGCCATGCTGCCTGCGAGTTCAGCCGCATACCACATGACTTTCTTCGGCACACAGCCGACGTTGACGCAGGTGCCGCCCAGGCGGGCCGGCTCGAACACCGCGACGCGTGCACCATACTCCACCGCGCGCTGAGCCGTCGCCAGACCTCCGCTACCGCCGCCCAGCACGATCAGATCAAAGGCATCCACAGAGATTTCCTCGCTATCCGTCCGGGACGGAAGGATACATGGCTGAAGTCGACCCTGCTTCGCGAACCTCGCGTGGCACCCAACTGTCATAAACCTGGCTGCGCCGGCCTGCCGAATTCTGGTAGATTCCGCCCCTTGCAAAGTTGAAGGACACCCCCGCGATGACTCGCACCGCCACCCCTGCAGACGGTGACAACCCGCTGCTCTCGGCAGACCCGCTGCCACGATTCGATGCGATCCGTCCCGAGCATGTGCGGCCGGCGCTGGAGCAGACGCTGAGCAGCCTGCGCGCACAGCTGACGCAGGCAGAGCAGGTGGAGAACGCGGATTTTTCCTGGGTACTGGAACTTGAGCGAATTCAGGAGCAGCTGGAGCGGATGTGGAGTCCGGTTTCTCACCTCAACGGGGTCACCTCCAACCCGGAACTCCGTGCCGCCTATAACGAGGGACTGCCCCTGATCACTGAGTTCAGTACCGAACTCGGACAGAACGAGACCCTGTATCGGCACTTTCTCACCGTTGCCACCGCCGTACCCGACCGAAGCTCCGCCGAAGGCATGCTGATTCACAATGCCCTGCGCGATTTCAAGCTCGCAGGCGTCGCCTTGCCGGCGGACCGCAAGCAGCGATTTCGGGAAATCATGCAGGCCCTTGCAGCGCGTCAGGCGTCCTTTGAACAGAACCTCATGGATGCCACCGATGCGTTCTCACACCATGAGACCGATCGAGCGAGCCTGGCCGGGTTGCCGGAGAGCGTCCTGGAACGCGCCGCGAAAGCGGCGCGCGAGAAAGACCTGGACGGCTGGCTGCTGGCGCTGGACCCGCCGACATTCCAGTCCGTGGTCACGCACGCCGACAGCGAACGTCTGCGCGAGATTTTCTACAGCGCCTGGGTTACCCGCGCGTCCGATCAGGGGCCGCACGCAGGAGAGTGGGACAACGGTCCGCTCATGGAAGAAATCCTCGCACTGCGCCACGAGGCGGCACAGGTGCTGGGCTTTCGCAATTACGCAGAGCTTTCGCTCGCGACCAAGATGGCTGCGTCGCCCGAGGAGGTCATCGAATTCCTCCGCGATCTCGCTCACCGCAGCCGCGCAGCGTCCGCAGTTGAACTGAACATGCTGGAACAGCACGCGCAGCGGCCGCTCAGGCCCTGGGATGTGCCTTATTATGCCGAACGCCTGCGTCAGGACCGCTTTGCGCTGGCCGAAGAAGAACTGCGACCATATTTCCCGTTGCCGCGAGTGCTGGAAGGTCTGTTCCAGGTCTCGTCCGAGCTGTTCGGGCTGCAGATCCAACGCGCCGAGTACGAGCACACCTGGCATCCCGACGTCACGTTCTACGAGATCAGGGATCGTGAGGGCAGCCCTGTCGGCAGCTTCTTCGTGGACCTTTTTGCGCGGCCGAACAAGCGTGGCGGCGCATGGATGGATGTGTGTGCAAACCGCATAGGCCTCAAGGGCCATCATCAGCTGCCGATCGCGCATCTGGTCTGCAACTTCGCACCGCCCGTAGGAAACAGGCCGTCACTGCTGACGCACAGCGACACTGTCACGCTGTTTCATGAGTTCGGCCACACGCTGCATCATCTGCTCACTGAAGTCGATTATCCCTCGCTGGCCGGAATCAACGGGGTGCCATGGGATGCCGTGGAACTGCCCAGCCAGTTTCTTGAGAACTATGCCTGGCTGCCGGACGTGCTGAGTCAGATGTGCCGCCACTATGAAACCGGCGCGCCGCTGCCCGAGGACAAGATTGCGACTCTGACCGCGTCGCGCAGTTTTCTGGCCGGACTTGCGATGGTCAGGCAGCTGGAGTTCGCGCTGTTCGATTTCCGCCTGCATCATGAGTTCGACCCGGCAGCAGGCGCCCGGGTGTACGACACGCTGAACGAGGTTCGCGAGGAAGTCGCAGTCCTCCGGCAGCCGGAGTACAACCGCTTTGCCAACACCTTCGCTCACATTTTCGGCGGAGGTTATGCAGCCGGTTACTACAGCTACAAGTGGGCGGAAGTACTCGCTGCCGATGCGTTCAGCGCGTTCGAGGAACAAGGGATCTTCGATGCACAGACGGCACAGCGATTCCGAAAATCCATCCTCGCGGTGGGCGGGTCGCGTGACGCGATGGAGGCATTCATAGGATTTCGCGGGCGCCCGCCCACACCCGAAGCGCTTCTGCGACATGCCGGCCTGACCGACGGCGACAGGGCAGGGGCCGCGTGAAGATCGCGACCTGGAACGTAAACAGCCTGCGCGTGCGCCTGGAGCACGTCACGCAATGGCTCAAGACGCACCAGCCCGACGTTCTTGCGCTGCAGGAGATCAAGCTTCGCAACGAGGATTTTCCGACGCAGCAGTTTGCCGATCTTGGCTATCAGGCGCTGGTTAACGGGCAACCCACCTACAACGGCGTCGCACTGCTCACGCGTGGCACGGCCAGTGATGCGATTGACGGTTTCGCCGGATACGACGATCCGCAGCGACGGGTTCTGGGGGCGACCGTGAACGGTGTACGTGTACTGAATCTGTATGTGCCCAACGGGCAGTCCACGGACAGCGACAAGTATGTCTACAAGCTCGGGTGGCTGAAGGCGCTGCGAGAACACCTTGCAGCCGAACTGAAGCGCTTCCCGTCAATGGTCGTGCTGGGTGATTTCAATATCGCGCCGGAAGATCGCGATGTACACGACCCGGCTGCCTGGGAAGGCAAGGTGCTGTGCAGCGAACCCGAGCGTGCCGCGCTTGGCGAGCTGCTTGGGCTGGGTTTCGTCGACGTATTCCGGCAATTCGAGCAACCGGATGCCAGCTTCAGCTGGTGGGATTACCGCGCCGCGGCCTTCCGGCGCAACATGGGCCTGCGCATCGACCTTATCCTCGCCTCAAACGCCCTGCAGCCACGCTGCACGGGCTGTCTGATTGATCGTGATCCACGCAGCTGGGAAAGGCCTTCCGATCACGTGCCCGTCGTCGCAGAATTCACATCCGGATGACGGTTATGTCAGATGCACCGTTTCGTAGCACGGCCCTATCTTCTAGACTGCGGGCAGTCCGGTTCGGAGGCCGGAGATGGCGAACGACTACGACGCGCAGGAGCGTCGCAATGACTACGATGTCACGAACACCGTCAGGGTAAGTTCGCCCCATACGGTGCGCGAGGCCGTGCGCCGGTTATTCACAGACACCTTCCCGAATCGCTCCTTTGATCCGATCTGGATCGCGTTCCATGACTTCGAGCGCATGTACACCGGTGAGCACCCGGAATACTTCGGCATCGACACCACCTATCACGACATCCAGCACACACTGGATATGACACTGGCTCTGGCGCGGCTCATCGCCGGCCATGAACAGAGCGTGGATATCAGGGACAGACTCGGACCGGACCGTGCCATGCTCGCGCTGATCTGCGGTCTCTTCCATGACGCCGGATACCTGCGTCATCGTGAGAACGACAGTGACAAGCATCATGGTGCCGAGTTCACGACTTCGCACGTGACGAGAAGCGGAAAGTTCATTGAAAACTATCTGCCTCTGGCCGGGCTGGGGCATTTCTCGCCTGTCGTGTCACGCATCGTTCATTTCACCGGATACGAAGTGAACATTGACGAGATCGAGCTCGATGATCCCAGGGACAGCGTCGTTGGACATCTGCTCGGAACTGCCGATCTGGTTGCCCAGCTGGCCGATCGCTGCTATCTGGAAAAGTGTCGTGACCGCCTTTTCCCGGAGTTCGTGGTCGGTGGCGTTGCGATTGCGGAGCTCGACGAGCGAACCGATGTGCGCTACCACTCCGGCAAGGATCTTCTGGCCAAGACACTGGAGTTCTTTCACGGTTCCGCGCGAGTTCGCCTGGACGTGAATTTCAATCAGGCCTGGCGTTACCTGGATGTCTGGTACCAGGGTCCCAATCCCTACATGCTCTTCATCCGCAAGAATCTGGAATTTCTCGCCACCGTTCTTGAGAGCGGTGACTGGTCGCGCCTGCGACGACGTCCACGCTGCGTCATTGCCGATCCCGCCGGAGAGGAGAAGCTGCTGGAGCTTGCGCTGCAGCGAATTACGGACCTCGCGGATTCACAGAAGATCGTCGTGCGCGACAGTGAACTGGTGGAGCGGATCAAGACCGGCAGCGGCGGCTGAACGCTGATTCTCCACCGTGGTGAATCGCCCGATTTTCATGAACGCCAGGTGGGTGTTCGCAGCCTGTCTGCGGGTCTTTACAATTCTTGAGGCACTTTAAGACCCGGAATCAATCGATCGCATTCATGTGCCCGAGGCACCGGTAGCGTCGCCTGGATCTCAGACCCATCCGCCGTCCCGGGATGCTCCGGCACGGAGTCGTGACCGCATCGACGTGGCATTCGTCCGAAAGAGCGGCGGAAATGCTCTGAAAATCAGTTTGATAGACGCACATCCAGCGTCCGGCACCGCTATCGCTGTTGTCGAGTTTCTCATTGCCGGCAACCGGTCCGGGCCGAATTCGAGCGCCGCCAAACTCGTGCGCCGCCCACCTGTTTCCTTGCAATGTACGGCGCGCGAACCAGGTAATCGGGCCATGGACGCGCCTGTTGACCGCAGGTATTCTCTGCGAGCGCTGATGCTGAGCGGGTTGTGCCGCTGCGCTTACGGGCCGGAACCCAGTCCGGCCATGGACCGCTCGCCACCGCAGAGCTGAACTCCCCGGGGGACTTTTCATGCTGTTTTCCAGATTTCGTTCCGCGACTCTTGTTCTTTTATCGGCAACCGGATTGCTGACCGCGCAGACTTTTGCCCAGGAGAATGTCTCGCCCTCCGCGAGTGGTTCCGGGTCGCCGCAGGCAGCAGCATCCTCGTCGCCCGCCTCCTCACAGATCATCGATGAGATCGAGGTGCGCGGACGCCGCATGGACGAGATTGAGTTCAATCTTCAGCGTTACATCATGGATTTCGTGCTCGAAGTCACGGCCGCTCCCCCGGGACGCGGTTATGCACGCTGGCAGAGGCGGCTGTGCGTCGGTGTGCACAATCTGGAACCAAGCGCGGCGCAGTACCTCGTCGACCGCATTTCACAGGCGGCTCTGGACGTCGGTCTGGAGCCGGGCGAGCCGGGCTGCAATCCCCAGGTCATCATCATCTTCACCACCGATGCAAACAGCATGGCCAGACACATGGTGGAAAATGACCGGCACCTGTTCCGGCCCGCAGGCGGCGAAGGCGGAATGAATCTGTCGCTGGAAGCACTGGATCAGTTCATGGACTCTGATCGACCGGTGCGCTGGTGGCATATCAGCATGCCGGTAGACGCCCGCACCGGCCTGCCGGCAATGAAGAGACCCGAGGATGACAACCCGCCGACCATCTCGGTCGCCGGTCCGTCACGAATCTACAGCGGTGTACGTGATGACCTGCAAAGGGCGTTCGTGATCGTTGATGCCAGCAAGCTGACCGGCACAACCTGGCAGCAACTGGGCGATTATCTGGCAGTGGTATCACTTGCTCAGATCGACCCGAACGCGAAGCCCAGCGAGTTCGACAGCATCCTGAACCTCTTCGAATCGCCCCGGTATTACAGCGGACTTACGGATTGGGATCGATCCTACCTGCAGGCACTGTACACGTTCGATCAGGAACGTCTGCCCAGGTCACAACGAGGTGTCCTGGTCGGGAACATGCTGCGGTACGAGGAACAGAATCAGGAATAGGGCCGCTGCCGGCTGCGAAGTAGCGCTGACACCGCGTGGCAGACCACTGCGGCGATGCGACACCCTTTCTAACCGCGTACGACCACGGCCACGGCGGTTGCCAGCAGCGCGACGGCCGCCAGCATCCGCACCTTGTTTCCTATAGATGAAGAAACCAGCGCCGTCGCCCGCGTCGCCGCGTACGCGTAGGCAAGCTTCACTCCACCGACAGCAATAATGGTGATGGTCACCAGCGCAGCCAGGTCAAGCCACGACAGATCGGCAAGATCCAGGAAAGCCGGGAGAAACGCGAGATAGAAGAGAACTGCCTTCTGGTCGGCAAGCGTCAGAAGCAGCCCGGCCGTGAAGCTGCTCCATAACGATGTGGATTGAAGCTGCGCTGGCGCGCGGTCCTGCCCCGCGGATTGCCAGAGTCTGACGCCCAGCCATAGCAGATAGGCTGCCGCGACATACTTGAGAAACAACCACGCATCTCCGACTGCTTCCACCAGCAGGGCAAGTCCGAATACCGCTACCAGGATAAAAACAAGATCGCCGACGACCACGCCGGCGGCAGTGGAAGCACCGTGAGAGAAACCTGAAGCCGCCGATCTGGTCGTGACCAGCAGCACGCTGGAGCTTGGTGTCGCCGCAAGCACCACCATGGCGCCAAACAGCGCGGCGAGTGCGGCAACGGTCATGGCTGGCACATGCCAGTCCAGCGCCTGCAAGAGAAGGTTGGCGAGATGGTATTCATTGAGCGCTTTCTGGTTTCAGGCGATGTGACCATTGTCGTGCATCCCCGACTGATCCAGATGGCAAACCGCTTCTATGTTGTGGCCGTCCGGACATATGACAAAGGCGGCATAGTAGTTTGCGTGGTATTGCCTGCGCAGGCCTGGTGGCCCGTTATCTTCGCCGCCAGCTTCAAGCGCTGCATGATAAAAGGCCCTCACCTGTTCACGCGTATCGGCAATGAACGCAATGTGGAGTGGTGCCGGCGCTACGCCGGATTGGAACAGGCAGAATGAAGATTCGCCCTTGCCGCAAAGCTCAATGCCATAAGTCGGATCACCTTCGGCCCCCGCTTCCACTCCAAGCGGCTCCAGTGCCTTCAGATAGAAAGCCTTGCTGACTTCATAGTCCCTTACTCCAATCTTCACATGGTCAAACATGTTCCCCTCCGTATGAATCTGAGCAGGTACATTGACTGCCGCATCAGGCAGTCAGCACCCGGGCCCCAAGCTTGACCTTTACCTGCAGCGTAACTGTGGCCATCTTTTCTTCTGCTACCCGACGTGCGGATCAGTATTCAACATGGCCGAACGCTACGCTCAGCGTCAGGTCCGTGTCGATTGGGGTGTCAGGCATTTTTCTCCAGCTCAGGTACGGCCGCCGATCCCGCAAGAATCCCCCCGTCTATGTTGAGCTCAGCGCCAGTCATGTAGCCTGCCTCGTCAGTGGCCAGCAATACTGCTACCGCCGCGACTTCCTGAGGCGTTCCGAACCTGCGAAGCGGCGTGTCAGCCACAAGCGCGCGCATTCGATCCTCGCGTTCGGGACCATTGCCCAGCATCGGCTCCCACATCGGGGTGAGTATCGCGGCAGGATGAATGGAGTTGCAGCGAATGTTCAGTCCTTGCTCGGCGCAGTACAGAGCGACGGTCTTGGTGTGATTCCGAACACCTGCCTTCGAGGACGCATAGGCCGCAGCGCCGGGTATGCCGATCAGACCCGAGCGAGACGAGATGTTGATAATGGAACCGGCACCATTAGTGCGCATGGATTTGATGGCGTACTTGCAGCCCAGAAAGACGCCATCGAGGTTTGTTCGATGAACCTCCCGCCAGATCTCCAGGCTCGCATGCTCCGGATCGTGAATCGATACGCCGCCTTCGAATCCCGTGATGCCCGCGTTGTTCACGACAATGTCCAGCTTTCCTTTCTTGTTCAGCACCAGTGAGGTGGCGTGTGCCCAGTGCGCCTCCTCGCGGACGTCGAGACGGCAGTAGGACGCCTTGTTGCCGAGCGATTTCGCGACATCTTTCCCGAGCTCGTCGTCGATGTCCGTAACGTAAACGAAGGCGCCTTCTTCGACGAACGCCCGAGCTATCGCCTCGCCGATACCTCGCGCGGCTCCGGTTACAAGAGCGACCTTTTCTGCAAGGCGGTTCACATGATCTCCAAATGCCCAGCGCCGAGTTCAGTAGCGTGCGGTAATACTGCGTACTCACTTCAATCGAATGTCTTGCACGTTTCTTGGAAAGAAACGTCTCTCATGGTTCCAGAGAAGCAACGTCTATCCAAAAACGGGAAACAACACATCGGTGTTCAGCCATATACTCCTCCTCATCAAGTCGCCCGCCGTTACGCAGTATCGTCTTTTCCGACGCAACGTTACCTTTGTCGCAGGTTAGCCTGGCCTTGGTGATTCCACGTCGCTGCGCTTCAATCAAAGTTCGTCGCAAGATTTCAGCCCCATAACCCTTTCGGCGAGCAGAGGACGGCTCTCCAACGATCCACGGAACGATTCTTTCCTGTGCGGCCCGGAACTCTCCTACAAACCGCCCATGACTGTCCTCCAGGTCGACCACCGGCTGGACGAGGGTACATGCTGGTTTCGTGGGCATATCGGTTTATCCGCCACCAGAAAGAGTGGCGTCTCAGCTAATTATCGCTGCATACGTATCTGTCGCGCTTTGTTTGGCGTCATCTCCTCAGTGCTTCGAGCGAGCGCCTGACGTACACCGTGCCGTCATCGTCCTCTCGGTGAACTTCGAACCCCGCTTTGAGATAGAGACTAAGCGGTCCGATGTGGTTCTCGGCATCCGTTCTGGCCTCCGTTTCTGGGTTCGCCTCCGCGATCTCCAGACCTTGCGCCGCCAAGCCCTCACATGCTGCTTCGAGCAAGGCCCTGGCAATGCCCTTACCTCGGTGCTGTGGCGCCACTAGGAAACAAACTATAGCGCCAATCTTCTCCGCGTCTGGAGTCGGTTCTTCATCAAGCGCACGAAGCAGGCGACGTGGCGCCGCGTTGCACCATCCCACAGGCTGTTCGCCATGGTAAGCGAGATATCCTTGCATCGACCCATCGTCGATCCTGCGGCAGGCCACTGACCGGTTCCGCTCCCGCGTTTGCTCCTTCCATACGATCTGACGATGATCTTCGTAGAAACATTGGCAGTAACAGAAAGACCACTCCGGATTGTCGGAAAAGGCATCAAGGTCAAAGAACTTGAGGAAGTCGTCTTTGTTCTCCGGAGATAACACTTTGATGCGTATAGAAGAACTGTTCATTGGCTCCACGCTACCTTTGAGCTGACCATGACGCTCATCGCCGAGTTCCGTGGTGTGCGGTAATCCTGAGCAAAATTTGCGCCGCCCCGGATGGAGTGCGGCGACCCTGTTCCCATTGCTCGAGCGTACGCTTGGAGACGCCCAGAACAGCCGCAAACTCTGCCTGGGACAAACCACTCCTTAGGCGTGCGCGGACAACTCGAGATTGCGGCTGCACCTTCTTCCGCTTCCCGCCGCCGGCCTTGATCTCGCGTACACCCTCGAGAACCTCCTGCCAGACGTCGCGTTCGGATTCAAACCTGGTCAGTTCCTTTCCAGTCAGCTTCTTACTCATCGTCGAACGCCACCGGATCCCGGAATGAGACCCCCTGCCTCAGGCTTCTGCATCAGAAACTGCAGGAACACCGTTCACGGACATCTCGAACGGCTGCAACGAGCATCCGGAGAAGACAGACTCGATACGCAGGTCGGCAGCCTCCATAAGTCCGATCAACTCCGTGGCAGTGTATAACCTCAGAGAGCCGCTTTTCTGACCTGATCCCGCTGGCCCGCTCCAGTACCAGTTCGTATTCACACGACCCGACACTGGATCGAACTTTGGCTCCTCCAGCAGCAGGGTGCCGTCCGGTAGTCGTTGGCCGGCGGCTGGTAATCTCGGCAGCCTCTGCATCAGAGCGTCCCGATGGTGCGTCTCAACGAAAACCATACCGCCAGGGCGAACTGCCTGACTCAGATCTCGCAGGATTCTCAAATCGTCTTCCTCGTCTCCGTAGCCGAGAGACGTGAATATGTTCAGTGCGGCCGGAAGGTTCTGCCCCCTCCCAGAGCCGCAAATAGTCATCGTCGAAAGAGCTCTCCCACCAAGCCACGGAACCATCCCCATTGCATCAAACGACGTTCACGGCCCGATCTTGTCGCCACCCGAGTCCCCGTTGGGCCGTGGTGCGCTTAACTTCACCCGCGACGCCTTCGAGAGGATTCACTATTCGTGCCGGAAGGCCCGTAACTGTCACCTGCGCTGCAGTGTTGCCACGGCTTGATCTTTCTTAGTTCCGGCTCAAGCTCGCGCGCGGCGATCTCGGTGTCGTGTGCTACCTGGGCACGCAGCCAGTACCCGCTGGACAAGCCGAAGAAGCGGCACAACCTCAAATCTGTATCTGCTGTAACAGCGCGCTTTCCGGAAACGATCTCGCTAATCCGTTGCGCAGGGACTCTGATCTCTTTGGCCAAGCGGTACTGAGTGATGCCCATGGGCCCTAGAAACTCCTCTGACAGGAGTTCCCCGGGTGTTACAGGATTGAGCTTCCTCATGACGCCTCCATCTCAATGGCAATCGACAATCTCTACATCCTCCGGCCCCGCATCGGTCCACCGAAAGCACAGTCGCCATTGATCATTAATTCGAATGCTGTATTGGCCCGATCTCTTGCCCTTCAGGGCTTCGAGTCGGTTTCCCGGTGGCACCTTCAGATCATCTAACCGTCCAGCGATCTCCAGCTGCCTCAACTTTCGGCGCGCCACTGAAGCAATGTTCACGAATCGCTTTACGCGATTTCCTCTCGCCAGCAACTCAGTATCCGGGCACCTGAACGAGCGGATCATGCCCCGAACAGTAACGCGACGCGTGACTATCGGCAAGTGTGACTATATCGGCCCGACGCCAAGCTGAGCCGCGGGCTTCACTGGCGAGCATTTTGCTCTTCACTCTTAGCAAAATGCTTGCCAGTGAGGCACGTCGGTTGCAGCGGTTTGTTGGGGCCCGCCTCAAAGCTGGTCATGCTCTTCCGGCTCGACGTCCTTGACTTTGGACAGAGCCCTCTTGAACTTGCGACTCGAACCTCTCTTCGCGCGTTCCTCAAGATACTCTTCCGTCAACAGCGCTGACAGCTTCTCCGCGACCGCCGAATTAACGAACTGATTGATCGATATGTTCTCGCGCTTCGCGATCTCGCGAATGCGGTCGTGCAAGGAATCCGGAATTCGCAGACTGAGCGTGCTCATTTCACTTGCCCTATAACTTGGAGAAATCCTTTCGGAGTTACGACCTTCACCCGGAACTGCGTCGCAGCCATGAAGTCCTTAACGTTGTGCGTGACGATGTACGCGGACTCAGACTCAACTGCCAATTCCAACAGCAGATCATCTTTCGGGTCTCGGAGCACCGGTCTCCATAGAAAGAAAATCTCTCGATGCGTCCCAACCTGGCACAGGTAGTCCAGAATGTCGTCGATCTCACCATGAGTGAGACCCAACTGCCGGGACTGGCGTTTCGCTACCGCCTCGTACTCCACCACCAGTGGTACCGAAATGACGATATCAAATAGCTCCCTCCCTATCAGGGAGAGAAGCTTGAAGGAAGCGCCGCGCCGCGATCGCAGCGCCGACACCAGCACGTTTGTATCAAGGACAATCCGCGGTACCACGTTGGTATTATGGACGATACCGAGGCAGGGTCAATAGATCTTGCGGCCTAAGAGTCCCGTATTGCGGTCAACATTGCGTGGCCCCAACGCCCCGCTCAGCCGCGTGCCTTAATGGCGAGCATTTTGCTCTTCAATTTTCGCAAAATGCTTGCCATTAAGGCACGTCGGTTGCAGCGGTTTGACACTTATTGAGGCCTCCTCCTCCGACTTCAGGCTTGGCAGCCGAGGCTACCATCCAAGTTGCGTCATTCTCGGACTCAACGCGCGAAGAAGGAGACCTCACATGCGATTCTACACCCACAC
>JBJHBW010000029.1:0-32563 GCA_050485685.1 Gammaproteobacteria bacterium | reverse complement strand
GTTACACGGGTCATGAGCATCTGGACACGGTGGAGCTGATCCACATGAACGGACGGGTGCAGGATCCGCGGCTGGGTCGATTCATCAGTCCGGATCCGATCGTTCAGGCGCCGTACCACAGCCAGTCGCTGAACCGGTACAGCTATGTGTGGAACAACCCGGTGTCGCTGGTGGATCCGAGCGGGTTTCAGGCGAGGCGGGACAACAGCGCTCTGCAGAACTGCGCCAACGTATACGATTGTCCCGGACTGAGTGAAGGAGATACGGCGTATATCGTGTGCCTGATGGATTCGCAAAGGTGCAATACCGCCACTACCCCGCGCCCTCCTGGGATGTCGGCTGAGGAGTTCCGGGAGCGGGAGGAGCGTGATAGCTACGGGTTGTTGCCCGATGTTGAGGCCGCAAGGGGTGGTGTTCGGTACAAGCGTCGCCATTCCTTGGGGCGCCATCGAGAGTACTGCTGCGGCGGCCGGGAAGCGTGCTCTTGCAGCGGCCATTGGCGCTGCTGTCGGTACTGCACTGTATCCCAATACGATCGGGAAAGCCGAGGTTGACAACCCGTATGTCCTTTACCATGGAACTTCAGTAGCTTCCGGACTCGCTCTTTTGGCCGGTGCCCCTCTGTCTGTTGACGTTGCTGAAAGACTAAACTTGGGTGGTCCACCCGGATTCTTTCTCGCAAGCAATTTGGCAGACGCCGAACACTTTGCCTATGTACGCGAGCCTGGTATGGTCCTTCAGTACGTGCTTACCGGCGGTGCTATGCGGCAACTGGTCGCAGCCGGGAGCCAATGGCAGCCGATCCCCTCGGGGCCGACGGGGTTCCCACGCTTCTCTGGATACGAGCTAGTTGTACCTCCGACTGCATTCCCACTGTTCAATAGTCTGAGAGGCCAGCAACAAATACTCGTGACGCCGGTAGTGGACTGATAGCAGGAGTCAGAATTGGAACACAAAGACTATAAGGTGTTCGAAGACGCCGTCGGTTATGTACGCGACCATATGGATCGCTTCATTGGCTCTCCATCTCGTCTCGCCGAACAACTCAGCAGTCTACTAGTGTTTGATGCCGCGGTTGCTGGCGCCAAACCTATTGTCGTGGACGGATTCGAGAATTGGTGGATCGTCGGTTCTCCTGTAGATTGGATCGCCGATGCCGCGGACACTGTAGAGCAGTTGTTTAGAAGAATCGTTCCGACTCCTCATGTCGGACGCAATACGAATCGGCACGAGATCCTGGTTACCGCTTACTCAGCTGGGCTGGCGGTCTATCGGAATGGTAGGCGTGAGTGGCAACATGGCGACGACACGGGACTGAAGGAAGTGGACGCACACATAGCGAAAGAGATGGCCGGGTGGAGAGTGATTGCCTTCTACTGTAAGTAGCGTCTTCAGCAGGTCGGAATCAACCTGCAACGGAAAGCGACCGGCCGTGCTCCTCGTACGCCGCCGCCTGGCTGGACCTGGCATCACGCTCCGGAGTCCGGCGTCATGCAACTCGTGCCTCGATCTCAGCACACACCGGGAAGTATCCTCTGGGATGCGCTGCATCCAGGCGGTCGCGCCGGTTACTCGATTTGGGATCAGTGATGAAACTGATTGATCGGTAACAGTGTCCGTCCCGCAGTTACTCGTCCAGCCCAGTAGATACAGGGGAAACCGAGTAATCGTTTACGGGTATCTTGCAGAGCACCGGGGATTTCTTCGTTTGTATATGACTAGGGATCACGCTCTCATCATGGATTCAGCGTCGTCCGTCGTTATTTCCGACGTTGATGGCCCCGAACTCGACGACAACGCGTGCACAGGAGCATACGTAGAGGTGATCGGCACCTTAGACCTCATACCGGCTCTAGGGTATTACGGGGTCGCTACCGTGGAATCGATAACGTTGGTAATGGATCAAGAGTCAACGCGCGATAGCCTTTGTTGGTCACGACATGAGTAAGTGACCGCGCGGTGTTGCCACGATCTTACCTAGGAATGCCTCCGGTATAGCCGCAGAGGGGCTCACGACAGTGTGGTTGCGGTACAGCCTGATCCCGATTTCGGACCGCCAGACGTTCGGAGTGGACCTTTACATACCGGTTGCTCGACACGCCTTCGTCGTTGTGAGGGGCCCAGAGGGACAGCAGTTTGGTGTTCGGGGCGGGCCGGACGGCATTATGCTCCGCGCTCAAGCTGCACCATTCGGTCCTGCCTTTAGAGACTACAATGCACAAACAGTCGCAGGTCAGCTTGTGCTCGTGACCGATCGACCATATGATGAAATCACTGCGGATCTATCCCGTTTTGTCGACTGGGTCAATAGGTCGAACTTTCGGTATTCTACGTTGCAGTTAACGAACAGTAACGCAGTTGCTTTTCAGGCAATCA
Source organism: Gammaproteobacteria bacterium (assembly GCA_050485685.1). Lineage (GTDB taxonomy): Bacteria > Pseudomonadota > Gammaproteobacteria > Steroidobacterales > Rariloculaceae > JBJHBP01. The sequence goes on along the minus strand of JBJHBW010000029.1, from coordinate 30,187 downwards.
CCGTGCTGGGTGTGCCGAGGCCGGCACCGGTTGTAGTCGCCCCAGGCCACAGTACGGTTTTGGAAGAACCATTTCGCTGTCCTATGATCTGCGGTACAGCCCCATGATTGTCCTAGCGAGGTCCTTTAGTCTCGCGGGCCTGATGGTCGTTTCGATCCTCGTGCACGGCTGTGGAGTCAATGACCGAATGGGTCTCGCGAATTCGATAGCAAATTCTCTATATGAAGGCATGTCGAGCAAGGAAGTCGAAGCTGTTTTCGAATCACACGGCGTTGACTACACGTTCATAAGTCGCGAGGATGCTGAGAAGTATGTCCGCCCCAGATTCTCTTGGAGGGTGGAAAGCGCCACAGGTTTCTACGGCGCCGTCATTCGCGATGTGCGATTCCGTTGGCGTGTACTTGCGAGCGAGCACGCCAGCATTCGAGTGGAGATAGATGCGGAGGACAAAGCATCACAGATCGTGATTGATATAAGTGGTTGACTCTGACTTCACGGAAGCGGCCACTGTGCTCCGCAAGATTCCTGTCACGCCGCTCGCTGTAGCGCGGATTCATGATGTAAGCCAACGAGAACCGGTCGTGCAGTGACGTGGGTGTCAGGCGTCAGTTGATGTCTCCGCTGCTGTAATTCAGTGGGCAGGCCTAGTGGCGGATCGGTAATCCCCCCGGAAATTAGCGGTGGTCAGAAGTAGAATTTTCTCTCAGAGGAGGTTCTACGTGAAAAAGTCTCGATTCACTGACAGCCAGATCATTGCGATTCTGAAGAAGGCGGAGGCTGGCACGCCTGTTCCAGCGCTGTGCCGGGAGCACGGCATCAGCTCGGCGACGTTCTACAAGTGGCGATCGAAATACGGCGGCATGGATGCGTCGCTGATGAAGCGGGTGAAGGAACTCGAGGACGAAAATCGCCGGCTGAAGAAGATGTACGCCGAGGAGCGCCTGAAGGCGGAGCTGGTCCAGGAAGCGCTGCAAAAAAGTACTAAAGCCGTCTCGGCGCCGGGAGTTGGCGCGCGAGGCGGTGGAAGGGCGCGGTGTGAGCATTCGGCTGGCCTGTCAGGCGTTCATGATCAGTGAGACGTGCTTTCGGTATGAGGCAAAGCTGTCGGACGAGAACGCGGAGATCGCCGACTGGCTGATCCGGCTGACACACAATCAACGTAACTGGGGATTCGGGCTGTGCTTTCTGTACCTGCGCAACGTTCGTGGCTTTGTGTGGAATCATAAGCGTGTCTATCGGATCTACAGGGCACTGGAGCTGAACCTGAGGATCAAGCCAAAGAAACGGCTGGTGCGCGAGAAGCCGCAACCGTTGTCCGTTCCGTCGGCAATCAACGAGGTCTGGTCCATGGATTTCATGCACGAGCGGCTCAGCGACGACCGGGCCTTCCGTCTGCTCAATGTGATCGACGACTTCAATCGGGAAGGGCTGGGGATAGAAGTCGACTTCTCCTTGCCCGGAGAACGGGTTGCTCGCACCCTGGAGCAGATCACGCAGTGGCGTGGCATCCCCAAAGTGATTCGCTGTGACAATGGCCCGGAGCATCTCAGCGGCGCCGTTGTCGAGTGGGCTGCGCGGCGAGGTATCCGGCTGGAGTTTATCCAGCCCGGGAAGCCGTATCAGAACGCATACGTGGAGCGATACAACAGGACTGTGCGATACGACTGGCTCGGCCAGCACCTGTTCGACAGCATTGACGAGGTCCAGCTGTTCGCCACAAAGTGGTTATGGACCTACAATCACGAGCGTCCCAATATGGCGCTCGGCGGCATTACGCCGCGGCAGAAGTTGGCCATGGTGGCATAGCTCTACTTCTGGGCGCTGCTAAAAAGGGGGGATTACCGCGGCAGACGGGCTTGGGCAGAGGCGCCGGCGCGATGACCTCGGCGAGCACCCGAACTTCATCGAGCGAGCGCTCACGCGAGGTGTTCGACCGATTGAGGATCGTATCGAACTTCGGTCGCGCGACAACTTCGGTGAGCTCGGCGAGGAGCGCCGGGCTGCTGATCAGGGTCAGCGTGCCGTTGCGGACGTGCTCGATCAGCTGATGTGGCTTGCCATGCCAGAGGAGCCCGGCCAGCAGCACGTTGGTATCAATGATCGCCCGCACGCTGTTTACGTCGACGCTCGGCGCGTGCGGCCTTGACCTCCGCGTTGATCTCCTCCATAGACATCGGCTCGATCCCGGCGGCGGCGACGCGATCGGCAATAGACAAGAGTGAATCGGCGGCCTGCTTGCGGCGCAGCGCCTCGGTCAACAGGCGCTCGAGTGCCTCGGGTGTCAGGAGCCCGGCCTCGCGCGCCGCTTGCGCGGTAGCGTCGGGCAACTCGATATGAATCTTCGCCATCGTCATCTCTCCTGCGCGTCAAGACGCTGCTTGAGCTCCTCGCGCTCGACGAATGTAACCAAGTACGTTACCAGTCTATTTCTTTCTGCCGGCTTACGATAGCACGCGTCGTCGAGCCTGAACGGTTGGTCAGAGCCAATCGTACTCTGTTGCCGGCCCAGTCCGGTCGGATCTGTCAGTCAATCAGTGACGAACGAATACGGATCTCGCTGCTCAGCGTGCGGTGCACCGGGCAGCGATTGGCGATTTCCAGCATGCGTTCACGCTGAGCCGCGTCGATGTCGCCACTGATCGCGATACGGCGCTCGAACTCGTCCACCTTGCCTTCGCGTGTCTCGCAGTCCGCGCAGTCTTCTGCGTGAATCTTGCGATGCGTCACGTGACAGTTCACTTCGCTGACGGGGAGTTTCTTGTGGCGGGCGTACATGTTCAATGTCATCACCGTGCACGATCCTAGCGCGACGGCCAGGAACGCGTAGGGGTCGGGGCCCTCATCGGCGCCGCCTTTTACGGTGGGCTCATCGGCGGTCAGTTCGTGCGTGCCGGCGTGAACCGTGCAGGTGAAGCCCTGGTCCGTGCGGCCGAATACCGTGACTTCGTCGTGCTCCTGCCGTTTCGCGTCGGCGGACTTCGCAGCGATCCCTTTCGCCGCGTCACCGACATGAGGCCGGGCCCACGCCGCGATCACCTCGCCCGCGTATCGCGAGTGCGCCTGGTCCGACAGCAGGTGATCGGCGCCCGCCAGACTGACGAAACTCTTCGGGTGTGAGCCGGCCATGAAAATGCGCTCGGCGTGTTCGATGTTTACGACGCGGTCGTCCGGCGAGTGCAGCACGAGCAGGGCGCGATCGAGTTGGCTGAGCCTTGCCTGAAGGTCCGTGCCGCGTGCGTCCTCTATGAAGTCACGCCGCACCTTGAACGTGCGGCCGGACAGTGTGACTTCCGCTTCACCGTCACGCTCTATCCTTTCCAGCTGATCATCAAAATGTCTCAGCACGTGTTCCGGGGTGGATGGCGCCGCCACTGTCGCCACCGCCCTCACACTTGCAATCCGCGGCGCGACGGCCAGCACCGCAGTGCCGCCCAGCGAATGGCCGACCAGCAGCCGTGGTGCCGCAACCTGTTCGGTCAGCCACGCGGCGGCGTCTTCAAGGTCGTCGAGATTGCTGGAGAAACTGGTATCCGCGAAATCGCCTTCGCTTTCGCCCAGACCTGTGAAGTCGAACCGCAGCACCGCGAAACCGTGTGCGGCCAGCGCCCGCGAAATATTGTGGGCCGCCTTGAAGTTGCGGTTGCAGGTGAAGCAGTGCGCGAACAGGGCTGTGGCCACAGGCGGATCGGTGCGCGGGCGATCCAAGGTGCCTGTCAGCCTGATGCCGTGACGATTGGTGAACCTTATCCGCGACATGCGATGCCTGCAGGACAGGGGCCGGTTACAGGTATGCGATCAGGCGTCCGGTAACGACGGCAAAACCCCAGAACAGCAGCGAACCGGCAGCGAGCAGGGTGCCGGTTCTGGGGACAGTGCCGGTGGCATCCCAGATCGCGGCATCGCGCTTGAGTACCTTGTGCATCCAGGCCAGATTCACCGTGCCGAGCACGATGAACAGCATTTTCGTGAGGAATGGCCCATTGGTGACGTAGTAATCGGCCTGGGTGATGAACAGCGACAGACCCGAAATCAGGTTGATCGTGAATCCGGTCCACGCGATGGGCATGAATCGATACAGCGTGGTGCAGGGCACCCCGGTGTAGAGCCCGAGCAGGCGCAGGCTGGTCACGATGACAATGCCGACGATGGTTGCAAGTCCGAGCGAATGCGCGCCCAGCATAATCGGCCAGCCGAAAATGGAGAAACTCACCCATTCGGCATACCAGGTCGATTCCAGCCAGCCAAGAAATCCCATAGTGCCCCCGTGCTGTCCTGTAGTCCGACCGTCAGGCCTGCTCGTTATCCCGGCGCGCGGTGTGCCGGTCCAGAGTAATGGCCAGCACCGCCACCAGGGCGAAAATGATCAGGTTGAACACCAGTACCGAAATGAACACCTGCATCACAGACCCTCCAGGTAAGGCAGCAGTCGACCCAGCAGCAGCACGCCGGCCCAGGAGAGCAGTGTGACCACGGCGACAGCCTTGGCGGTCACAGGTGCATCGTCACCGCTGCGCAGGTTCCAGGCCTTGTCGAAAACCGTGAAATACAGGATCGCCACGCCGCCAATCACGATCAGCGCCAGTTTCGGATACATGCCCATGCCGCGCCCTGCAAACAGGGCCGTCTCGGCCATATAGAACATCATGCCGGTGCCGGTGTTGACGGCGAATCCGAACACGCCCAGCGGCATCAGCCGGTGCACGGCCGAAAATGGTATCGCCCTGGCAACGCCCAGGACACGAAGACACACGACCAGCACGGTGCCGAACAGCAATGCCATGCCTATGAAGTGAGCGACTTCCAGTGCCGGCCATACCCACAGGGTGCCGTGCACGAACCCGACCAGCGCTTCGGTCGGCCCCGGGCCGGGCTGCACTTCCGTCGCCCCTTCCGCCCAGATCTCCGGATGATTGATATGCCCGCCGGCACTGCCGGCCAGCGTCAGGAAGAGCAGGCTGACCACGGCGAGCCCGGTCACCGCCGGGATGACCCAGGAAGCCGGTTGCGTGAAACGACGGTACTGCCACAGCGCAAACCACGACAGCGCGCCGGTCAATCCGACGAAGCAGAAAGCGAGCAGGCCCAGATCCCTGTGAGCGGCGATTGCGGCGGTGGAGATGCCGGGGTTGCCTCTGATCTCCAGCGCCGTGGCATGTCCGGTAATGAAGGTCGGAATCACAAGCAGGGCGAGGATCAGGAACAGCGCGAGGCTGGCCCGCTTCAGGTCTTCGCTTTTCCAGTACCAGCCCGACAACAACAGCCCGAGCCCGATGACAGTGCCAACCGATGGAAAGTGGTTCAGTACCAGATGCCAGTGTGGTGCAGAGCTCGGGAGCAGATCCATGTAAAGCGACTCCACGCGACCAATGGACTTGAAAGCAAACGGCCGGACTGTACTGCACATCCACGCGGTGTGCAATTTCGGTGCGATCCGGACGCGCCATGTGCCGCACGTATTTATACGTATGTGCAAATTCGGTGCGCTCACAGAGACTGCCGCGACACGGCGAGGGGCATGGGGTGATCTGCGATGTGGATACTTGAGGCGCTGCAAGCGAGCACGATTGCGACCTTCGTTCGTGAGTCGGCTTCGATGTGGGGCTACACGGCATTTCTTTCCGCTCATGCGATGGGGCTGGCCGTTGCCGTTGGTCTGAGTTCAGTGGTTGCGCTGCGAGTCCTGGGAGTGGCATCCGGCCTGCCTTTGCCCGCCATGCGGCGCGTGTATCCATGGATCTGGTTCGGCCTTGCCGTCAATGCGTTGTCGGGCTTCGGTCTGTTCGCGGCGTCCGCCACATCGCTGGCGACCATGGCCATGTTTCTGATCAAGATGGTGCTGGTGATCCTGGCGATCGCCGTCACCTGGTGGCTGGGCCGCCGAGCTTTCACACCGGAGATAGCACACAGCGGTGTGATACCCGCGAACGTCCGATGGCTGGCCTTCGGCACGCTGTTCCTGTGGTTTGCTGCAGTCGTGACCGGGCGTCTGACCGGTTATCCATTCATGGTGCGTGCGTATCTGGGTATCTGACGGGGTACCGGGAGAGAAGCTTATGGAGACCATTGCCGATCTGGTTGCCAGTGAATCGCTGGCCTGGTTCCTGAACCACTACGACTGGAGCTGGCCGGTATTCGAGATGATTCACTTCATCGGCATGGCACTGCTGATCGGCACTGTGGGTCTGGTGGATCTGCGCATTCTGGGCATTATTCGTGGCTTGCCGCTGGCGCATATGTCGGTGCTGCTCAAGATCGGCGTGGCCGGATTCATCGCCAACGCGATCACGGGTTACATCTTCGTGGCCGGCAATCCCATCGGCGGCTCGCTGGACTATATCGGCAACCTGGCATTTCAGATCAAGGTGATCCTGATGCTGCTGGCCGGACTGAATGTGGTCGCGTTCTATTTCACCGGCATCGGCAAGGCCGCGCACGAGATCGGGCCTGACGGCGATGCGCCTCGCTCGGCCAAGGTGCTGGCCGTGATCTCGCTGGTGCTCTGGTTCAACGTGATCTTCTTCGGGCGCATGATCATGTATAACGACACGCTGCTTTACGCGCTCGGCATGTAGTCGGCAGCGGCTTTTCCTGCCCCGATCGATGATGGCTGCAGGCGTGTGGTCGTCCGTGTAAGCTGATCCGATACTTCACCGGTCAGACACGGAATCCGATAGTACGATGAGCACACGCATTGTGGTCGCCATTACCGGTGCCGCCGGTTCCGTCTATGGAGTTCGCGCGCTGCAGCTGCTGCGTGAACAGGACGGCATCCAGACCCACCTTGTGATCAGCCGCGCCGGCTGGCTGAACCTTGCTTCCGAACTGCAGATGTCCAGGTCCGACGTCGAATCACTGGCCGACGTCGTGCATGCCGACAAAGACATCGGCGCGAGCATTGCCAGTGGATCCTTTCTGACCAGCGGGATGATCGTGGCGCCTTGTTCCATGAAGACGCTGGCGGCGATCGCTACCGGCGTAACGGACAGCCTGGTCAGTCGTGCCGCGGATGTGGTGCTGAAGGAGCGCCGTCGCCTCGTGCTGCTGGTGAGAGAGGCGCCGCTGACGCTGGTTCACCTGCGTAACATGACCACAGTGACCGAGATGGGCGGCATCATCTTTCCGCCGGTTCCAGCGTTCTATGCCAGCCTTGAAAGTCTTGATGCAATGGTGGAGCAGACGGTGGTGCGTGTGCTCGACCTGTTCGGTGTGCCATCGCAGGCCGCGCGTCGCTGGCAGGGGCTGCGTGCTGGGACAGGCGAGGAGGCCGACTGACGGGTTGGCTCTTGGCCTCGGCGGTTTTCGCCGGGGAGTATCGCCGGGGAGCGGGCGGTGCCGTTACTGACCGCCGCTGCCGGCATCGCGCTCCCGCGCTGAGGCTGAGGCTGAGGCTGCGGTTTCGGCGTCCGCGTCGCCGCACCATTCGTTGACCGGCAGCCCCTCCACCGGCTTCAGGCCGTGCGCATAGACGACCGGTATTCGTTTTCTCTCCGCGTATCGCGTTGCCAGGCCCAGAGCGATGTCGGCGGACATGCGTGAGCCTGTCACCAGCGTCTTGATGCGTCGGGTGGGCTCCCTGCGCGTCGCGCGGGGCGGCATTTCAACGATTCGCTGTATGGTCACGAGCGTGGCCGTGTCATCCAGGGGATCCGGACAGGCCTCGACGCGAACGAAATCCTTGTCCGGAGATCCGGCAAGCGGTTCATTGCAGATTCGAACTGACATGGCGGTACATCCCTCCAGATTCATTCGTCTTCTGCAGATATCAAAGCAAGACACGTGCCAGCCTGTGCAGCCCGCGCCGCAGCCCGGTTCCGGGGTTGGCGTATCGATCTTATGTCGAGTTCTGCTGACGCTGAGGGTCAGTTTCTGACACGGCCAACAGGTCGCGGCACCAGCGTTATGTCCAGCGGTCCAGCAAGCGCTACGAACGGTCGGTCGGTGTGTCGTCCAGCGACAGCAGCGCAGCATTGCCGCCTATTGCCGCCGTATTCATGGTCAGCGTCTGCTCGCTCGCAAAACGCAGGAGATAGTGCGGGCCGCCGGCCTTTGGCCCCGTGCCGGACAGTCCCATGCCGCCGAAAGGCTGCACGCCCACGACCGCGCCTATCATGTTGCGATTCACATAGATGTTGCCGACACGTGCGCGGCGGCTGACATGCGATGCAAACGAGTCGATGCGGCTGTGTATGCCCAGTGTCAGTCCGAAGCCGCTGGCGTTGATGGCATCGATCAGCGCATCGATTTCCTTCTCCCGGTAACGGACAACGTGCAGCACGGGGCCGAATACTTCGATCGTAAGCTCGGCGGGACTCGCCAGTTCGATCAGCGTGGGGGGAAAGAACGTGCCGTGCCTGTGAATGTCTTCCAGCTCGCACTGATGAAGCACCCGCTCCTGCATGGATGCGACATGGTTCTGCAGCATGCTCTGCGCGTCGGCGTCTATGACCGGGCCGACATCGGTGGCCAGCAGTGCGGGATCGCCGATCACCAGCCGGTCCATATGGCCGCGCAGCATTGTGACGATGCGGTCTGCGCAGTCGTCCTGCAGACACAGCAGGCGCAACGCCGAGCAGCGCTGGCCGGCGCTGTTGAACGCGGATGTCGTGACGTCGCGCACGACCTGCTCGGCCAGCGCCGAACTGTCGACGATCATCGCATTGATGCCACCGGTTTCGGCGATCAGCGCAGGCAGCGGCCCGTCGGTGGCCGACAGTGCGCCGGCGATTCGCCGTGCGGTGGCTACCGAACCGGTAAAGGCGACGCCGGCGATGCGTGAATCGCCAAGCAGCGCGTCGCCCAGTGTGGCCCCGTCTCCCGGCAGCAGCTGCAGGGCTTTGGCGGGCACGCCGGCCTGCCACAGCAGTTCGCTGGCCAGTGCCGCGCTCAGAGATCCCTGTTCGGCAGGCTTGGCCAGGACCGTGTTGCCGGCGGCGAGCGCCGCTGCAATCTGCCCGGTAAAGATCGCGAGCGGAAAATTCCACGGGCTGATGCACATGAAAACACCGCGCCCCTGCAGATGCAGCGAATTGCGTTCTCCGGTGGGGCCAGGCAATGGCCGGCAGCTGCCGAACAGCGCTTCGGACTCGCTGGCGTAATAGCGCAGGAAGTCCACCGCCTCCCGCACTTCGGCCATGCTGTCGCGAACCGTGCGTCCGCCCTCGGCAACGCAGACGGCGATCAGCCTGGCGCTGTGTGTTTCGAACAGGTCCGCGGCGCGGCGCAGCATGTCGGCGCGTGCGGCCGCCGGTGTTTTCTCCCACGTCGGAAAGTAATCATGCGCCACCTTCAGCGCTTGCCTCGCGGTGTCGGCGTTCGCCTGATGTACCTGACCTGAGATGCGCCGCCGGTCGGCGGGATCGTATTGCGGATGTGCCTCGCCTCGCACCGGCTTGCCGTTCACGACCGGCGTGGCCAGTCTTTCGTGTGTGTCCGCAGTCTTCAGTGCGCCGGCCAGTTGCCGCAGCTCACGACTGTCGGCGAGGTTGGCGCCGCGGGCGTTGAGTCGGGACGGCTGGAAGAGATCGCGTGGCGGCGGAATGCGGGGATTGCCCAGATCGCCGTCACAGGCGGACACGCGTTCGGCAGGATCCTCGACGATGCGTTCGGGGGTCGTTCGTTCCTGCGCCAGGCGATTGACGAACGAAGTGTTGGCACCGTTCTCCAGCAGACGTCTTACCAGATAGGGCAGCAGTTCCTCATGACTGCCCACCGGCGCGTAGACACGGCAGGGTCGGTCAAAGGCCGGCGAACCATCCGCTTCCTGGTACAGCGCTTCGCCCATGCCGTGCAGGCGCTGGAATTCGAACTGACGATGTCGTCCCGACTCGAGAAGCCAGGCCACGGTGTGCGCGTTGTGCGTGGCGAACTGCGGATACAGGTGCGGGCAGGCCGACAGCAGCGCCCTGGCGCAGGCCAGATAGGAGACATCAGTATTGGCCTTGCGGGTAAAGACCGGGTAACCGGCCAGGCCCTGCTCCTGGGCGCGCTTGATCTCGGTGTCCCAGTACGCACCCTTGACCAGCCGTACCGGAATGACGCGGTCGCATTCGCGGGCCAGTTCCTCCAGCCACTGCAGTACGTGCCATGCACGTTTCTGGTACGCCTGTACGGCAATACCAAGGCCTGAGTAACCGGCCAGCTGGCGACTGCGCGCGACAATGGCAAAGATCGCCAGGGTCACCTCGAGCCGGTCCGCCTCTTCGGCATCTATTGTCAGCGCGATCCCGGACTTCGCCGCGGTCGTTGCCAGTTCCAGCACCCGCTCACTCAACGGCCCTGCGATGGCGTCCAGTTGTGCGTGCTCGAAGCGGGGTTCGAGTGCGGACAGTTTCACGGAGATGCCCGGCGCATCCATGGGCGTGGCATCGCTTTGCATCCGTGTGGCGATGGCGTGAATCGAGTCACGATAGGCCGACAGGTAACGCTGCGCGTCGGCATCCGTCATTGCCGCCTCGCCCAGCATGTCGAAGGAATACAGATACGCCGGCTTGTCCCCGGCACGCCGCAGGGCTTCGTCCATGGTCCGGCCCATCACGAACTGCCGGCCGAGAATCTTCATGGCCTGACGCAGCGCGGTGCGCACCAGCGGTTCGCCCATGCGCTCCAGCAGTCCCTTCAGCAACTGACCGGTCTGGCCTGCGGACGGGTTCGGGGGACGCAGCATGCGCCCGGTCAGCATCAGCGCCCAGGTCGATGCATTCACGAACAACGATTCGCTGCTGCCAAGATGGGTGCTGAAATCGGCTTCGCCCAGCTTGTCTGCGATCAGGCGGTCGGCGGTCTGTGAATCCGGAACACGCAGCAGCGCTTCCGCAAGACACATGAGCACGACCCCTTCCCGGGAGGACAGGTCGTATTCACTCAGGAACGCATCCAGCCCCGACGCCTGGCGCTGGCGGGTGCGCATGCGCTTGACCAGATTTCGCGCATGACGCTGCACCGCCTGCCCGCGCGCGGGATCCAGGCGGGCATGGTCGAGCAGGAATCGGGTGGTCTGTGTTTCGTCGGCAAGCCAGTGCCGTGCGATGTCGTCGTCCACAACATGGTGAAGCAACGATTCATCGCGATACAGCCAGTTTCGCGTCGTGCCCGAGGCCATGACGCCAGTGTACGGCGCGACGACTGACGGGTGTAGTCGTCGTGTCGCGGCGGCGTCAGCCTCTGAGGTTGCTGCGGCCTATGATGTTCAGGAACTCGGCCCGGGTGCGTGAGTCCTTGCGGAAGCTGCCGAGCAGCTGGCTGGTGATCATGCTCACGTCGTGCTTGTGCACGCCGCGCGTGGTCATGCACTGGTGCACGCCTTCTATGACCACGCCCACGCCTTTGGGTCGCAGCACTTCCTGTATGCAGTGCGCGATCTGGGCGGTCATCGATTCCTGCACCTGCAGTCTGCGCGCGAAGGTTTCGACGACGCGGGCCAGTTTACTGATGCCGACGACCTTGCGATCGGGCAGGTAGCCCACATGTGCCTTGCCGATGATGGGTGCCATGTGATGCTCACAGTGCGATTCGAAGCTGATGTCGCGCAGCACGACCATTTCGTCGTAGCCGTCGACCTCGTAGAAGGTGCGGCGCAGGAATTCCACCGGATCGGTTTTGTACCCGCTGAACCAGTCCTCGTACGCGCGGACGACGCGGCCTGGCGTGGCCGTCAGTCCTTCCCGGTCGGGGTTGTCACCCACCCAGCGAAGCAGGGTGCGCACCGCCTGTTCGGCCTCTTCGCGGGAGGGCCGATCTTCGTGGCTTGCCATCAGATCTCACCAATTGCGTGCATTGACGGTGCCGGACGGCACCGGGGGACCGGCAGTCTAAGGCCGCGGCCGGTTCGGTGCAAGAATGGGCCGGCATCCCGACGTCTGGCCGGGCACGGAATCGCGGTGTAAGGTGCATCCATGATGTGTTCAGCTTTCCAGCGCCTGCAACCGGCGGGCGCATCGCCGGCCATGACGTCCGCCTCGACCCGGTCATGAGCAACCTCGACCTCGGACTGATAGGCAACTGCCAGGTTGCCGTCCTCGTGGATCGCCTCGGGCGCTATGTGTGGGGCGCCTTCCCGCGCTTTGACAGCGACCCCATGTTCTGTTCCCTGCTTGGCGGTGAGCGTGACCAGGTGCAGCGCGGTTTCTTCGATGTCGAAATGTCCGACATGGTGGCCAGCGACCAGCACTATGTGGAGAACAGTGCGATCCTGGTGACCACGCTGCGTGACCGTTTCGGTGGTGTGTTGCGCATCACCGATTACGCGCCACGGTTTCGCCAGTACGGACGCAGCTTCCATCCGGTCATGGTGGTGCGCACGATCACCCCCGTCAGTGGCAGCCCGGCGATACGCATACGCTGCCGCCCGGCCGCCGGTTACGGCGAGAAGGGGGCCGCGCTGACGCATGGCAGTAACCACATCAGCTTCGTCGGCGGAGACTTCACCGTGCGGGTCACGACGAACGCATCACTGGCGGCTGTCATGGAAGAACGCACCATCGTGCTGGATGAGCCGCTGAGTTTCGTGATCGGTCCGGATGAGACGCTCACGTCCAGCCCTGCCAAGCTCGCGCGCGAAATGTATGGCGAAACGCTGGCGTACTGGCAGAACTGGGTGCGTGCCCTGCATATTCCGTTCGAATGGCAGGAAGCCGTGATACGTGCCGCGATCACCCTGAAGCTTTGCACATACGAAGACACCGGCGCCGTGGTCGCGGCGCTGACCACCTCCATTCCCGAGGCGCCCGACACAGGCCGGACCTGGGACTATCGCTACTGCTGGCTGCGCGACAGTTTCTATACCGTGCAGGCCCTGAATCGCCTCGGGGCGACGCGTACCATGGAGTCGTATCTGCGTTACCTGTTCGGCGTGGCGGCGGATCTGGAGGAAGACGCCGAACTGCAGCCGGTGTTCGGTATCAGCGGCGAAACCCGTCTCGATGAAAAGCATGTTGCCGCGTTGCCCGGTTACCGTGGCATGGGACCGGTTCGCACCGGCAACGATGCCTACCGTCAGCGGCAGAACGACGCCTATGGCGCGATCATGCTGTCCGCAACCCAGTATTTCTTCGACCGTCGCATCGTGCGTCCCGGCGGGCGGCAGGAATTCGACCGTCTGGAACCCCTGGGTCGGCGCGCGGCGGCGCTCTATGACCAGGTCGACGCCGGCCCCTGGGAATTTCGCGGCAGGCAGGCCGTGCACACCTATTCCAGCGCGATGTGCTGGGCGGGCTGTGACCGCCTTGCGCGGATAGCTGGCCGATTGGGCCTGGATGAACGTGCCCGCGACTGGGGCGCGACCGCTTCGCGACTGAAGGACGAGATCCTGCAGGCGGCCTGGAGCGAACGGCGTCAGAGTCTGGTCGGCAGTTTCGGTGGCGACAGTCTCGATGCCAGTGTGCTGGTGTTGCCCGATATCGGCTTCATCGACGCCCGCGATCCGCGATTCCTGTCGACGGTGTCCACAATTGAAGCAGAGTTGCGAAACGGTCCCTACCTGTTCCGCTATGCCGGCGAAGACGATTTCGGCAGCCCGGAAACCGCATTCAATATCTGCACGTTCTGGTATATCAACGCCCTGGCTGCCACCGGCAGGCGAGAGGAAGCGCGGGAGCTGTATGCGAACATGCTCGACCGCCGCAATTCCCTTGGCCTGCTGTCGGAAGATATCGATCCGCGCAGCGGTGAGCTGTGGGGCAATTTTCCCCAGACCTACAGCATGGTGGGTGTGATCATTGGTGCCATGCGCCTCAGTCGATCGTGGGATGAGGCGATATGACACGTGTGGTGAATGTGTCCAACCGGGTACCGTTGCCGCGCGAGGGCAACAAGTCCGCCGGCGGCCTGGCGGTCGGCGTGCTGGCGGCGCTGCAGGCCGATGGCGGCATGTGGTTCGGCTGGAGCGGCAAGACCACGGCTACCGAGCCCGGTGATCCGAAGATCGTGCGTTCGGGACGCATTGCCTATGCAACGATAGATCTCAACGATCGCGAGTTCGAGGCCTACTACAACGGCTTCAGCAACAACAGTCTTTGGCCGCTGTGCCACTATCTGCTCGGATTCTTTTCCTTCAGTCGTCCTCACTATCAGGCGTATTGCCGCGTCAACGAGCTGTTTGCCCGCAAGCTGGTGCCGCTGCTGCAGCCCGACGACATCATCTGGGTGCACGACTATCACCTGATTCCGCTGGCAGCCGAATTGCGTCGGGCTGGCGTTGGCAATCCCATAGGCTTTTTTCTGCACGTGCCTTTCCCGAGCTACGAAGTGCTGCGCGTGCTGCCGCCGTTCGAGCATATGCTGCGATCACTGGCTGCCTACGATGTGGTCGGTTTTCAGACCGACAATGACCGGCGCTCGTTCGTCGAAGGCATCACCCAGCCCGACATCGCCGGGGAAGTGATCGACAGCAGGCTGATCCGCGCATACGGGCGCACGTTCCTCGCGGATACCTTTCCGATCGGCGTGGACGTTGATGCCTGCAGGAGCATGGCGGCCGAACACGGCGACCACGCTCAGGTTGAGCGCCTGCGCACGAGTATCGACGACAGGCGCCTGCTCATAGGTGTGGATCGTCTGGATTACAGCAAGGGTCTGACGCTGCGTTTTCAGGGCTATGAGCGCTTGCTCAGCAAGTATCCATCGAACCGCGGGCGTGTCACGTTCATGCAGATCGCACCGCCTACGCGTACCGGCGTTCGTGCCTATGACGATATTCGCGAAGAGCTGGAGCGAACCGCGGGCCACATCAACGGCAGCTACGCGGAGCTGGACTGGGTGCCCATCCGATATCTGAATCAGGGCTACCGGCGCGACGTGCTGATGGCGGTGTTCCGACTGGCAAGGATGGGTCTGGTCACGCCGATTCGCGATGGCATGAATCTGGTGGCCAAGGAATATGTGGCGGCACAGGATCCGGAGGATCCGGGCGCCCTGGTATTGTCGATGCTTGCCGGCGCGGCGAAGGAGATGGATGGCGCGGTACTGGTCAATCCGTATGACGAGGAAGGCATGGCCGACGGTATGCAGCGGGCACTGGAGATGTCGCTGGCCGAGCGCAAGGCGCGCTACGAGTCCATGATCGACGTGCTGCGTCGCAATGATGTGCGTGCGTGGTCCAGTCGTTTCGTCGAGGCGCTGCGTACGGTTGAACACGGCGCGGTGGCGGATTCGTGAGTACGCGCAGGATTATCGAAGCCTTCGACGCCTGGCGTGCGAAGGACGAACCGATGGTGCTCGCCACCGTCTATGACACCATAGGGTCGACCTACAGCAAGGCCGGCCACCGCATCCTGATGGCCGCGAACGGCGATTATCAGGGGCTGGTCAGCGGCGGCTGTCTGGAGGGCGATCTTGCCGAGCGTGCGCATGCGGTCGCGGCCAGCGGCATTCCTATGGCTGTCACCTACGATCTTCGCGACGAGGTGGATGAGCTGTGGGGGCTGGGTGTGGGCTGCAACGGACTGATCCGCGTGTTCCTCCAGCCGTCGGGCGCGACGACCGACTGGCAGCCGTTCGCGGCGATCAGGACGCATCTTCTCGACAACACGCCGGCGGTGGTCGCTACGGTGATCGCCAGCGGGCGCGATGCATTGCCGCCCGGCGCAACCGTGATATGGACTCCACAGGGCGCCGAATATTTCGGTATGAACGTACAGACTGCGACCACGGAGGAAACGAGCCAGCTTCTCAGCGGATGCGAGGCGTCGTTCAGGAGTGGCAGGGCGGTGCTGTCCTCGCCCGACGAGGCTACGCAGATTCTCTTTGCGCCGCTGGTGCCGGTACCGCGACTGCTGCTGCTGGGCGCGGGTCTGGATGCGGTCCCGGTCGTGGCCATGGCCGTGGAACTGGGCTGGAATGTGACCGTCGCCGATCATCGGCCCGGCTACCTGCAGCGTGCAGGATTCGCGGCAGCGGACCAGGTGCTTGAAGTGGTGCCCGGAAAGCTGTCGGGGCAGCTGGATCTTTCCCGTTTCGATGCCGTGCTGGTCATGAGTCATCACCTGGCGTCGGATCGTGAGTATCTGCGCGAACTGGCGGGTGTCACTCTTGCCTACATCGGCGTGCTGGGTCCGCCGGCGCGGCGCGAGCGACTGCTGGGCGAGCTCGGTGAGGCCGGTGCCCGTCTGGCCGGACGACTGAAAGGGCCGGTTGGGCTGGACATAGGCGCTGACACGCCTGAATCCATCGCGCTCTCCATACTCGCCGAGATGCATGCCGTATTGCGCGGCCGCATGGCACAGACGCTGCTTGACGCGTCAACGGCGCCGGCTGTCGCGGGAAGCTGAACGCGCACGCAGCCGGGCGGCTACCAGCGGAACAGGCGCACCACGGAACCGGTTCGCCAGGACCGGGTGCCGCGTGTCAGTTCCACGAATCCGTCGGTGCCGGCCAGCGACATGAAGTCCCCGGATGTGTTGGTCGGCCTTGGTTCGGCAAGCAGCATGCCTTCATCCGAGGCGCCGAGCACGACCGGCATGAACAGCGTCAGATCGGCTTCGTTGCGGACGTCGGTGGTCAGCACGGCCTTCTCGGTTGGCCTCTCGCGCAGCCCCGCGGCCGCGCGCAACGCGGGCAGCACGTAGCGTGTGAGGCAGACCAGTGTGGAGACCGGGTTGCCGGGCAGGGCAAAGATCAGTTTGCCGTCCTGGCTGACGGCAAACAGCATGGGCTTGCCGGGGCGCTGCGCGATGCGATGAAAAACCTGATCGGCGCCCAGCGCTTTCAGGGCCGCGGGCACGAAATCGAACTGGCCCATGGACACGCCGCCGCTGAGAATCAGCATGTCATGCCGGCTGTGCAGACGACGTACGGTACGCAGCGTGGATTTTTCATCGTCTGCAATATGCGTGCGTGTGACCGTCGCCAGGTGGTGACCGGACAGGCTGGCCGCTATCGCGCGATCATTCGTGGAGCGTATCTGGTGTGGCGCCACAGGCTGGTCCACGTCCACGAGTTCGTCGCCTGTTGCGACCACTGCGACACGTGGCATGCGGCTGACACTGACCATGGCCTGTCCTGCGGAGGCCAGCACGGCCACTTCCGCAGGACCGATTCGCGTGCCGGTCGGCAGCACGCTGCTCCCGGCGCGTCGGTCGCTGCCGCGCGCGTGCACGCCCTGACCGATTTCCACCGGCGTGTCGTCAGCGACGCGTACCGTGTCACCGTCTCGTGACAGGCGTTCCACCGGAATGACGGTGTCGGCGCCCTCCGGCAGCATGGCACCGGTCATGACTTCAACGCAGTGCGCAGGGTTCTCCAGAGCCAGTGCCGGCGTGCCGGCCGCCTGCGTGCCGGAGACCATGAATTCACGCTGCCCCTGTTGCCAGGCTTTGAATACGATCGCAATGCCGTCCAGCGTCACGCGATCAAACGGCGGCTGGTCGCGATCGGCCGCGACGTCACCGGCCAGCACACGGCTGACTGCCTCCGTCAACCTGCAGGTCTCCGCGTCCAGCGGTCTGACCCGGCCCATGATCAGTGCTTCGGCAGCAGCGACATCCAGCAATTGAGACTCCTCCGGCAGACCCGTTCCTCAGGGGCCCACTGTTATACTAGCGAACAGTATCAAACGCGTCCTTGCGCAGGGTGGCTGACATGCGCCGCGCCGGAATGGCCGCTGAAAAGGTCATTGTCTCGGTCATCGTCCGAGTCTGTGTTCTGGTCACGGGTGTGGCCGCTGCGATGGTCGTCGCTACATCGGCGTTCGCCGACAGCCGCACCACGCTGACTTTCAACAACGATATGATCAGTGCTGCCACCACGGCAATCACGCAGGGACGCTATCGTGAAGGCATTCGCCTGATGCGCCTTGGCCTTGATCGTTACGATCCGCCGCCGCTGGAGCGCGCCGCGGCCCTGTCCAATCTGTGTGCCGCGCACGCCGCGGTCGGCGAGCCTGATACGGCCATCCGCTACTGCACCGAAGCGTTGCGTTTCAACGAGGCGAACTGGCGAACCTGGACCAACCGCGCCTTTGCACACTATCTGGCGGGCCGCTACGCTGAAGCGGCGACGGATACCGACGCCGCCGCGCGCCTGAACCCCTCAGCGGCCGAAATCGTGACGCTGCGTCGCCTGCTTGCGGAGAAGCAGTGGCAGACCTGATATCGCTCGCAGCGCCAGCGGGCACATTCCTTCACTACCGACCGGGAACGACACCGTGGCTGACATGACGTCTCTTGAGCCTGATCTGGGACTTGCGCATACCCTGGCGGACATTGCGCGAGCCGTGTCCATGCGGCACTTTCGCAAAGATCCGCAACAATGGCGAAAGCCGGACGGCAGTCTGGTCACTGAGGCCGATCATGCCGTGGAGGATGCGGTACGCGCCCACATCGCCGGCGAACGGCCCGCCGATGCGATGCTCGGTGAGGAACGCGGGCAGACGGGTGTCGGCGCAAGGCGATGGATCGTCGACGCGATCGATGGCACCCACAGTTTCGCTGCCGGGAGAGTGGAATGGGGGACGCTGATTGCACTGGAAGAGCATGGCCGTATCGTTGTCGGCGTCTGTGACGAACCGGCACGCGAGCGTCGTTACTGGGCCGTGCGCGGGCACGGTGCATGGTTTCGTGATGACGCAGGCAGTGCGCAGCGGCTCAGGGTGACCGACGCGCATCAGCTGTCCGAGGCGCGAAGCTTCGTGCCGCCGCCGGAATGGGTGCCTGATGAAGCTGCACAGGCGGTTGTCGATCGTCTGATGAGTAACACGCGGCCGGTGACCGCGACTGCTCATCCGGCATTGCAGGTTGCCAGTGGCGAGTCCGAGCTGGCGATGTTCTTTGTCGCAGGTCCCTGGGATCTGGCCGCGCCGTCGCTGATCGTCGAGGAAGCGGGTGGCCGTTTCACGGATATGCGCGGTGAACTTTCTATCGCCAGCGGCACCGCGGTATTCTCCAACGGCCGTGTGCATGAGGCGGCGCTGCGTCTGACTCGCTGAAAATTTCGCGCACGTTTTTCGGACCCGTTCAGGCCGACAGGAGGCAGGCCGGATGTACAGGATCAAGCGCTATCACCCGCCCGGCACCGCGCCCGGCACTTTGCTGCCTGCCGCTGCCGATTCGGCCGCTCAGCCTGTCATTCGCCTGATTGACTACACCGAGCAGGAATTCATTGAACGCACACTGGCCTCTGCCGAGGACTGCGAGCCGTTTCTTGCGCGCGATTCCATAACCTGGATACAGATCAACGGCATTCCGGATCCGGTGACATTGCGTGCGCTGGGTGACCGTTTCGGACTGCACGAGCTTGCGCTGGAAGATGTGCTCAATGTGGGGCAGCGTCCGAAGCTTGATGTGCAGGACGATCAGCTGTTCGTCGTACTGAACATGCCGCACCGCATTGCGGATGATGACGGCGAACGCCTGGAGATCTCGCAGTTCAGCCTGTTTGCCGGAAAGGGTTATGTGGTCTGCTTCTGTCCGTTGCATGAAGACCCGTTCGAACCCGTGCGCAAGCGGCTGCGTACCGCGAACAATCGTCGCATCCGAAGCCGGGGTGCCGATTATCTGCTGTATGCGCTGGTCGACCTGATCATCGATGCCGCGTTTCCGGAACTGGAGGTGCTTGGTGAACGCATAGAAGCGCTGGAAGATCAGTTGCTGGAGCGCCAGGCCCGCGAAACCCTGGCGGAAATACACCGGCTGCGTCGTGATTTGCTGATGATGCGCCGCGCGCTGTGGCCGCAACGGGACGTGGCCGGCCTTCTGGTGCGTGGAGACCTGGAGCTGATAGACGAGGACACGCGTCCCTATCTCAGGGACTGTTACGACCACAGCATTCAGGTCATAGACCTGCTTGAGAGCTTTCGCGAAATGGCAGCCAGTCTGCTCGAGGTGTACCTGTCCAGCATCAGCAATCGCACCAACGAGATCATGCGTCTGCTGACCATCATTGCGACCATCTTCATTCCGCTCACGTTCATCGTCGGCATCTATGGCATGAACTTCGAGCATACGGAGAGCCCCTGGGCCATGCCGGAGCTTTACTGGTATTACGGCTATCCCATCATCTGGGCGGTGATGCTCGGCCTGGTCGGCCTGATGCTCTGGTACTTCAGGCGTCGCGACTGGTTGTGAGGGTTTGCCCTGTCGGGCGGTCCGGGTGCGGGTGGCCCCCTTTGCGGGGACGGCGTGAATACATCCATGTAGCCTCGCCGCGGCCATCCATGGCCGCGGAAGCCCCGCAAAGGGGGCCACCCGCACCCGGACCGCCCGACAGGGCGCTCAGTCGGATGCGGTTGCGGCGCTGATTATGCGGGCTTCGATGGTCTGCTGGGCGGTGAATGGGCCAAGGCTCGTGGCGATGCGCTGGGAGGCGCCGGCTTCGATGGTGCCGCTGATGCGTCTTTCGACCTGGCGGGTGCTGCCGCCGTCGGGGTAGCGGATCGCGACCGTCACGTTCCTGACGGCGACGCCGGTGGGATTGCCGACCTGCACCAGCAGCTGTCCCTGTGAATCCAGTCCCGTCTGAATGGTCAGATACTCGCCGGGATTCTGCGGCAGGTCCAGACGCACCAGCGCGTCGCGGGCCGCGCGACCGGACGGGCTGTCGGAATCGGCGGCAATGCGATAACGCTCCATCGCTGCAGCACGGTCACCGCGCTGTTCGGCGATCTGACCCAATGCGAGGTAGGCATCGGTGGTAGGAAGCAGCCGTACGCTGGCTTCCAGGCTCGCCTCGGCCGCCGCCGTTTCGCCCAGGCGGTGACGCGTGAGGCCATGGCGCAGGTGGTGATAGAAGAACTGGTCGTCACGACCGATGGCGTCACGATAGCGGTCCGCTGCCGCGAGGTGGTTGCCGCGCTGGTATTCGATGTCGCCCATCAGGGTATGGAACAGCGCTTCGCGCGGTTCAAGGCGCAGCGCTTCGGCCGCGTGACGCTGGGCATCATCGAGGCGGTTCTCCGCCAGTGCGGTGCGACCCTGGTCGTGCGCCTCGTAGGCGGGAGCGGTTTCGCGCAACGTGCTGATCGCCGCCTGGTAGCGCTCGCGCCCGATCTCGCCGCCGGCCGGCAGGGTGGCAGCGGTGCGCCGGTTCTGTTCCACGCGTTCGTTCGAGGGTGGATGGCTGGCGAACAGGCCCGCGAGCCAGCCCTGGCTGTCACGTCCGCCGGACAGACGTACGAACGTTTCCTGTAGTGCCACGGCCTGCTGTGGGTCGTAGCCGGCACGTGACATGTACAGCATGCCGTATTCGTCGGCTTCGAGTTCCGCGTTGCGCCCGTAACGCTGGTTGATCAGCTGCGCCCCGACGGCTGCTGCGCCCACCGCCAGCCCGCCGTAATTGCCCCGCTGCGCGGCCACGGCACCGACCAGCACGGCACTTTGCAGAATCAGACCGCGCTGCATCGCCTGTGCACCGTGACGCGCGGCGGCATGCACGATTTCGTGGCCGAGCACTGCGGCAAGCTCTGCTTCGGTTTCCATTTCCAGCAGCAGGCCGCGATTGATCGCGATCTTGCCGCCCGGCAACGCCCAGGCGTTCGGGACCGAGCTGTTCAGCACCACAAACTCGTACGGCAGGTCACGATCGCTGACGGCCGCCAGGCGGTGCCCGACGTCGGCGACGTACCGGTTCAGTTCAGGGTCCAGCACATAGTCGCCGCCCTGGGTCTGGCGTGTGGGCCGGTAGTGTTGCTCGCCCAGCGCGACTTCTTCCTGAGCGGAAATCAGCGCCAGCTGACGCTGTCCGGTGACCGGATTGATGGTGCAGGCGGTGGCCGCGAACAGCAGCAGGAGTGCGGCAAAGGCCGTGCGCGCTGTGCGGCCGAAACGGGTCATGCGGTGGCTGATGTTCATGGTGCTCATTCTCCGCCTGTGGCGACGGTGGTCAAGCGGTGTCGCGTAAGCCGCCGGGATCCGGCAATTCTGGTGTCGCAATGCGGCCCGTTTTTCCGAATCACGGCGCCGGTGTCGCGGAGTGGCGACATGGCGGCGGCACGGTTGAATAATTTCTCCCGGATGTCAGGATGTTTGACACGGCTCAACGGAGATTGTCCATGCGTCCGCGTTCTGCTTCCGGCCTCCTCGCGTTGCTGATCGTTGCCGGTGCAATGGTGCTGACGGGCTGCAGCAGTTCGTCATCATCCGGAGGTGGCGGTACGCCAGGACCCGGTCCCGGGCCGGCACCCGAACCTGAACCCGATCACGCTCTGGGGCTGGATGCGAGGCCGGCGAACCTCGCCTGCCTGGCGCCATCGCTGACAGCGGAAGCCGAGGTGCAGGTGGAGCTGCAGCGAGTTTTCGCTGGCCTTTCGTTTTCGCAGCCACTGGCCATGATGCAGGCACCGGACAGTGACGGTCGCTGGTATGTGCTGGAGAAGGGCGGTCGCGTAAGAGCTTTCGCCAATCAGTCGGATGTGACATCGCTGGACAGCGACTTCATCAGTCTGCAGGTGAATTCTTCTTCCGAAGGCGGTCTGCTGGGCATGGCGTTCCATCCGGAGTTCGCAACCAACCGCCACGTATACCTGTCCTGGACTGAGGGTCCGAACGACGCGATGGTGTCCGTGGTTGCGCGTTTCACCAGTCTCGACGGCGGCCTGACGCTGGATCCGGGTTCGCAGCAGGATGTGATTCGCGTCAATCAGGATGCTCGCAATCACAACGGCGGTCAGATCAGCTTCGGTCCCGATGGCCTGCTGTATTTCGGTCTCGGCGATGGCGGTGGTTCCGGTGACCCGAATCAGCGCGGTCAGGACACGACCAACCTGCATGGCGCGATGCTGCGTCTGGATGTGAACGGCACGCCGGCACCCGGCGCCGGTTACGCGATTCCCGCGGACAATCCTTTCGCCGGCAACAACATCTGCCCGGCCAACCACAGCAGCGCGACCGACTGCCCGGAAATTTTTGCCTGGGGGCTGCGTAACCCGTGGCGCTGGAGCTTCGATGCAGTGACCGGCACGTTATGGGTCGCCGACGTCGGCCAGAACCAGCGCGAGGAAATCAACCACGTGGTCTCCGGCGGCAACTACGGCTGGAACTGTCGCGAGGGACTGATCGCCTATTCGGGGGCGGGTAGTCTTTGTGCCGGGACTACGGCAGCGGATTTCATAGACCCGGTCTTCGACTATCCGCACAGCGAGGGACAGTCCATCACCGGCGGCTTTGTCTATCGCGGCAGTGCAATTCCGGGGTTGTACGGGCAGTACGTTTATGGCGATTTCGTAAACGGTCGCATCTGGCGGCTGGTCGAGGACGGTGCCGGCGGGTACGAGTCCGACCTGCTGATATCCAGCGGCCTGTCGATATCGTCTTTCGGTGTCGACAACTATGGCGAGCTGTATGTCGTAGACCTGGGTGGCACGCTGCATCGCATCGTACCCGTCGCCGGCATGCCCGGTGTCGAAGTTGGTTCACCGGTGCCTGCGCAACTGTCAGCGACCGGCTGCGTCGTTGAGAGCAATCCGTCGCAGGCTTCCGATTCCATGATTCCCTATGCCGGTATCGCGTCCTCGTGGTTCGACGGCGCCAGCCGCGAACGCTGGTTCGCGGTGCCGGACGCTACGGCCATCGCCGTGGATGGTGAGGGGCGGTTCGTGTTTCCGGAACGCGCGGTGCTGATGGAGCACTTTCGCCTCAACGACCGGCTGATCGAAACCAGGCTGCTGATGCATCACCCCGGCGGTACCTGGGCCGGCTACAGTTACGAATGGAATGCGGCGCAGACCGATGCGCAGTTGCTCGAAGGCGGCAAAGTGGCTGACGTGGAAGGACAGCAGTGGCAGTTCCCGTCATCGGGCAACTGCATGAGCTGTCATCGTGGCGGCGCTGGCGTCACGCTGGGACTGGAGCTTGGCCAGCTGAATCACGATTTCCTCTATGCCTTGACGGGCCGCACGGCCAATCAGCTGGCGACCCTGGATGGCGTCGGTTACTTCGGCAGCCCGATCGGCGATCCGCAGGTGCTGCCGACTCTGGCGGATCCTTACGACGAGGCAGCACCGCTGATCGACCGTGCACGGTCATGGTTGCACGTGAACTGCGCGCACTGCCATGGCGGTGAGGGCAACCGCATCGCAGGTCTCGATCTGCGCCACACCACATTGCTGGAGAACACCGGGGCCTGCGGACAGGTGCCGCAGGGGCCGGATCTCGGATTGACCGCGCCGCTGCTGATCGATCCCGGTGAGCCGGTTAACTCGGTGCTGCTGGCGCGCCTGCAGCGTCGCGATGCCAATGCCATGCCGCCGCTGGGCACACTGATCGTTGACGCCGAAGGCGCTGCACTGATCGGAGCGTGGATCGAGGACATGACGGGGTGCGTGCAGTGAGCACCGATTGAGTGCGCGCAGGCAGGCACACGGGTGACAGCTGACGGGATGAAGACACGATCGGGAGCAGACATCATGGGCAGGTTCGTGCGGGTCATGTCGCCGCTGCTGCTGGCAATGGGTGTGGCCGGCTGCAGCGGCAGTTCATCGTCGGGGCCCGGCGAGCCGCCCCCGCCCCCGCCCCCGCCACTGAACTCCGGTCTCGATGCACGCCCTGCCAATCTCAGCTGCGTCGCACCGCCGCGGCCCGCACAGGATGCACCGATCGCGTTCGAGCGTGTGTTTGCTAACCTGCCGTTCACGCAACCGCTGGGCATGCGCCAGGCGCCCGGAGATGATTCGCGCTGGTATGTGATGGAGCGGGCAGGGCGCATACGTGCGTTCGCCAATGATCCGGCTGTGACCGCTTTCGATCAGCCGGATTTCATCCAGCTGACCGTGGAGACCAGCTTCCTGGAAGCGGGCCTGCACGGCATGGCATTTCATCCTGACTACCAGAACAACGGCGAGGTGTTCCTCGCCTGGGTGGAAGGTGCCAGTGCACCGCAGTCGGTGATCGCGCGCTTTCGCACCCTCGATGGCGGTCTGACGCTGGATCCGGGGACGCAGGAAGACATCCTGCGCATAGACCAGGACGGCCTCGGCCACAATGGCGGGCATATCCAGTTCGGGCCGGACGGTTATCTTTATATCGGCCTCGGCGATGGCGATTTCTCAAGCCCGGGGGATCCGCTGAACCGCTCCCAGGACACAACCAATCTGCTCGGCGCCATGTTGCGCATAGACGTGGACGGCCCGCCGGCCGCCGGTGCGGCTTACGGCATTCCGCCTGACAACCCGTTCGCCGGCAATCCTGTCTGTGCCGGTAACCACAGCAGCACGACCGATTGCCCGGAAATCCATGCGTGGGGATTGCGTAATCCCTGGCAGTGGAATTTCGATACGGTCACCGGGCGGTTGTGGCTGGGAGACGTCGGTCAGTTCGACTGGGAAGAGGTGAACATCATCGAACGCGGCGGCAACTATGGCTGGAACTGCCGTGAAGGAGCCAACCCTTACCGTTTTGCGCCGGCCTCGTGCGCCCTGCGCGATGATCTGATCGATCCGGTGCATGATTATTCGCACACCGGCGCGAACGGATCGGTCACGGCCGGTTTCGTATATCGCGGCAGCGAGATTCCCGAACTCATCGGCCAGTTCCTGTTTGCTGATTTCATGACCGGTGAGGTCTGGCGCCTGCTGGACGACGGTCAGGGCGGCTACGATGCCGAACTGCTCGCGGACACCGAATTCTGGATATCCGCCTTCGGTCAGGATCACGACGGCGAACTGTATGTGCTGCAGTACGGCGGCTTCGGCCCCGGCGCCAACGGGGAAATCTATCGCATGGTGCGGGCCGGCGAGGCGCCCGGACTGGAGGCGGGGCCGCCGCTGCCTGAGCAGCTGTCGCTGACCGGATGCGTAGCCGACCAGGACGCGGCGCAGCCGGCGAGTGGATTGATCCCTTATCACGTCGCGGCCAGCGCCTGGTTCGACGGTGCGGTGCAGGATCGATGGCTTGCGATTCCGGACGGCACGGTGATCGATGTGGATAGCGAGGATCACCTGGTCTGGCCGCTGGGCACGGTGCTGATGGAGCATCTGCGTCTTGACGATGCGCTGGTCGAGACACGCCTGCTGATGCGTCATCCGGATGGTATCTGGGGCGGTTACAGCTATGCCTGGGATGAGACCGGCACCGACGCGACGCTGGTCACCGGTGGCGCGGTCAGTGACGTGAACGGTCAGGACTGGGTGTTCCCGGATTCAGCCCAGTGCATGAGCTGCCATCGCGGGTCGGCCGGCTACGCGCTGGGGACGGGTCTTGCGCAGCTGAACCGCGACTTCACGTATGCCGCCACCGGTCGCACAGAGAATCAGCTGGCGACGCTCAGCGCCATTGGCATGACCGCGTCACCATTGCCCGACCCTGAGGTGCTGCCGGTGCTGACGAATCCTGCCGATGACAGCGCACCGCTTGCCGATCGCGCGCGCGCCTACCTGCATGCCAACTGCGCGCACTGCCACGGCACGGTTGCGATCGCAGGTATCGATCTGCGTCATACAACGCTGATGGAAAACACCGGTGCCTGCGATGCCGTTCCGCAGCGCGGCGATCTCGACATCGTCAGTGCACGCGTGATTGCGCCTGGTGATCCGGAACGATCGGTGCTGCTGGCACGCATGGACAGCCGCGATACGCATGCGATGCCGCCGCTGGCCACGCTGCTGGTCGATGAGGCCGGCGTGACGCTGGTCGCGGACTGGATCAGCGCGATGTCGGCGACCTGTCAGTGAGCGGCGTGCCGCGTCAGCCACCAGAATCTCAGGCTCTGGCCCACTACCGCGAACAGGCAGCCGATCAGCGTCGCCTCCAGCAGGCCGATCAGGCCGCGATCCAGTGTCATGGCCAGATGCCATGACAGCGGCAGCATGATCATCAGGAACGCCGTGGCCTGTATCGCTGTCGGCCACCACGTCTCGCCCAGTCCGCGCAGCCCCATGGAAATCGTCGCCTGGGTGCCGTCGAACACGGTCACGTAGGCAATGAACGCAATCGCCGGTACCGTGATCGCAGCCAGCTCCGGGTCGGCCGAATGCAGCGCGAACAGGATGTGTGGAAACAGCGCGATCAGTATTGCGCCTGCAGCCAGCAGGACGGTCGCAGCACCGAGGCCCGTCCAGCCTGCGACAGCAGTGTCAAGCGGATCATCGCGGCCATGGGCAATCCCGATGCGCACGGCCGTGGCGGCACCGATGCCGATGGCCACCATAAACGGCACCGTCAACACATTGAAGACGATTTCCTGGCCGGCCAGTTCCAGTGCACCAAGTTTCTCGGCGATCACGGCCAGGCCTGCAAACGCGGCCACCTCGGTCGCGATGCTGATCGCCGACGCATAGCCTATCGTGCGCTGACGGGCCCATTCGCGCCAGCGCTGTCCGTGTGGCAGGCGTACGCCGAACTCGCGCATGCCGGGCGCCTTGAGTATGTACGCAACCGCAAGCACCGCAACGGTCCAGCGTACCACCGTGGTGCTCCACGCGGAGCCCGCCGCTCCGAGTTCCGGGGCACCCAGATGACCGAACACCAGCGCGTAGTTCAGCAGCACGTTGAGCAGGTTGGCGCTGAGCAGAATCACCATGGGCACATACGGCCGGCGCACACCTTCAAGAAATGCGATGGAACAGAAGAACAGCAGGTGCGCCGGCAGGCCGAGTCCCAGTATCAGCACCAGTTGCGCCGATTGCGCGGCCACTTCCGGGTCTGCTGCGAGCAGCGACATCCAGTATGGCGCCGGGAGCGTCAGCAGCATCATGATCACGCCTATGGCGAGCGCGTAAGGCAAGGTGCGCCGCCAGACGCGTCCGCATTCGCGCAGATCCTGTGCCCCATAGGCCTTTGAGGTCATCACGATCGTGCCCATCAGCAGGCCGATCGCGACGATGACAAGGAAACTCACGACGGAGCGGTTGGCCAGCGCCAGCCAGGCCAGCTCCACGGTCGCGTAGCGGGCCACCATCACCGTATCGACGATGGCCATCGCGAGTATGCCCAGCCTCGAGGCCATGGCCGGCGCGGACAGCCGCGCAAGTTCCGACAGATGCCTGCGGATGCGGTCGGCGAGGTGATAACGAGCGCCGGGGGCGCCGGCGTTCATGTCGTTCCCAAATTGCGGGCGGCGCCGACCGTCTGCGCCGCCCGCCGGTTCACTTCAGTTGACTCGAATGGCTCGACGGGCCTGAGCGCTCAGCGGGCCTGCTCGTCGATGGTGATCGTGTTCAGTGCGTCGCCTTCAAAGGAAGGGTTCTGGTTCGGGTCACGGGTGCGCAGGCTGAGCAGCACATCCATGCCGTCGATCACATGTCCGAACACGGCATGACGGTTGTCCAGATGCGGCGTGGGTACGTGCGTCAGGAAGAACTGACTGCCATTGGTGTTCGGTCCCGCATTGGCCATGGACAGGACGCCGGGACGGTCGTGACGGAGTTCCGGGTGGAACTCGTCGGCAAAGCGATAGCCGGGGCCGCCCATACCGGTCCCCGTGGGATCTCCGCCCTGCGCCATGAAGTTGTCGAGTACGCGATGGAACGTGGTGTTGTCGTAAAAGCCTTCGCGGGCCAGAAACACGAAGTTGTTGACCGTGCGTGGCGCACGATCGGCAAACAGTTCGACGACGATATCGCCCTGGGCGGTCTGGAATGTCGCGATGTATCGGTTTTCCGGATTGATGGTCATCTCCGGTTCTGAGGCGTACTGCATGGGCACGGCGAATCCTTCCGAGGGTGGTGGTGTGGGTGCTGAAGCCGGTTCGGGCGCCCGCGCGGGCGTGGACACGGTGGTGGCTTCATCCTGGGTGCCGCTGCCGCAGGCTGTCACGAGGAGCGCGCACAGTGCTGCCCAACCGCAGGAACGAATATGAGGTCGCATCATCTTGCTCGTCTTCCGGAATGGGAGTGGCGCTCATTCTGCCGAATCGCCCCTTTGCAGGCAACGGAGCTGCCAATGCGGCTGCGCCCGCAGGGGTCTTAGCCGGCGTCTGCAGGCGACTGCTTCGATCCCCCGGCAGTCTGAAGACGTGCGCTTCGATTACAATGCCCGCCGATGAGCACGGAACACCCCCCCAAAGGCATGCCCGCCCCGAATTTCCTGCGCCACATGGTGGCCGAGGACGTCGCGCGCGGCAAACACGATGGCCGCGTGCAGACGCGTTTTCCGCCGGAGCCGAACGGCTATCTGCATATCGGTCACGCCAAGGCGGTGTGCGTCAACTTCGGCATCGCCGAGGAGTTCGGCGGCAGCTGTTATCTCCGTTTCGATGACACCAATCCCGAGAAGGAAGATGTCGAATACGTCGAGGCCATCAAGCACGATATACGCTGGCTGGGCTTCGACTGGCAGGATCGGCTGCGGCATGCGTCGGACTACTTTCCGCAGCTTTACGAATATGCGCTGGAGTTGATCCGCCAGGGCAAGGCCTACGTGGATCACCTCAGCGCCGCCGAGATTCGCGAGTTTCGCGGCACGCTGACCGAACCCGGGCGCGACAGTCCTTATCGCAATCGCAGTGTCGAGGAAAACCTCGAACTGTTCGAGGGCATGCGCGCCGGACGCTTCGGTGAAGGCGAATGTGTACTGCGCGCGAAGATAAACATGGCGTCGCCGAACATCAATCTCCGCGATCCCACGCTGTACCGCGTACGCAAGGTCCCGCACCAGCGCACCGGCGACGCGTGGTGCATCTATCCGATGTACGACTTCGCGCATACGCTTTCGGATGCGATCGAGGGCACTACGCATTCATTGTGTTCGCTGGAGTTCGAGGATCACCGTCCTCTTTACGACTGGCTGATTGAGCAGTTGCCGGTGCCGCATCATCCTGAACAGACCGAGTTCTCGCGCCTCAATGTGATGTTCATGATCACCAGCAAGCGCAAGCTCAATCTGCTCGTGGATGAGGGCCGGGTGGAAGGCTGGGACGACCCGCGTATGCCGACACTGGCCGGCATACGCCGCCGCGGTTACACGCCGGAATCGATACGCGACTTCATCGCCCGCGTGGGTGTGACGAAGAAGGAAAAAGTGATCGAACTCGGCCTGCTCGAAGCCTGTATACGCGATGACCTGAATGACGGCGCGGAGCGTCGTTTCGCTGTGCTGAAGCCGCTGAAAGTCGTGCTCGAAAACTGGCCGGAGGGGCATGTGGAGTGGCTGACAGCAGCCAATCATCCGAGTCGTCCTGAACTCGGTGAACGCCAGATTCCCATTGGAAGGGAACTGTGGATAGAGCATGAAGACTTCATGGAAGATCCGCCGCGCAAGTTTCACAGGCTGGCGCCTGGTGCAGAAGTGCGGCTGCGCTACGGCTACATCATTCGCTGCGAGTCGGTGGT
>JBJHBW010000028.1:0-36455 GCA_050485685.1 Gammaproteobacteria bacterium | reverse complement strand
ACTTCGGCCGCGCGTCCGGTGTTCAGCGACTGCGCCATGGCCGGCGGCAGATGACGCGGCTCGCCCATCAGCTCCAGCAGAAACTCCAGATGATCGCGACCAGCCGCCACCGCACATTCATGAATGAAGCATTGCGTTGCAAACGCAATCGCATTTGCGCCCGGGGCGCGCCACGGGCCGGTCGGAATCTGCGACGGAATCAGCGACTGCGTGACACGGGCATTCGTGAGCACATTGGCCGGGAATTCCTGCGGCGACAGGTTGCCGCTGGATACCGGACTGCGCCCGTCACGACTGAACGTGATGAAGTGATCGGTCCAGGCCGTCATTCTGCCTCCGCTGTCCAGCGCGCCGCGCATGGAATGGAAGCCTCCGGGCCGGTAGTAATCGAAGGTCATGTCATCTTCACGGGTCCACTGCAGCTTGACCGGCACGCGCATGCGCCCGGCGATGGCGACGGCTTCAATGACCACATCATTGGCAAGGCGCCGACCGAAACCGCCGCCGCCGCGCAACTGATGCAGAGTGACCTTGTCCTGCTCTATGCCCAGCAGCCTGGCAGCGCCATCGACTGCACCCTGGGGCGTCTGGGTGGGGGCCCAGATTTCCAGCGTGCCGTCTTCCTTGTACCAGGCGGTCGCATCCTGCGGCTCAAGGTCAGCATGCGAGGCGTACTGGTAGGTGTAGAACGCTTCGACGGTATCGGCTGCGGAACTGAACGCCGCACCGACGTCGCCACGTTCACCGCCCTGCAACAGCTGGCCGTCCTCCTGTGCCAGGCGCTGCGCCTCGGCCACGGCCTGGGTCCAGCTGTCGGACGATGCTTCGCTCTCGTCCCAGGTGACGCTGAGTTCGCGCTTGGCCTTGATCGCGGCCCAGGTGGAGTCGGCAACGATCGCGACGCCGGGCAGATAGGCCGGCGCATTGGTCGTGAAATTGACCGGGTCGCCGTTACCTTCGAGGATGAACGCGTCGCGCACCCCGGGCAGTGACCTTATGTAGTCGAGGTTTGCCGATGCCGGCCTGGCGCCTATGGCCGGCCCCTTCGTATAGACCGCATACAGCATGCCGTCGAGCTTCTGGTCTATGCCGAACAACGGTTGCCCGGTCACGATGGCCAGATTGTCCACGCCGGTGATGCGCCGACCCAGCAGTCGGTACTCGTTCGGCTGCTTCAGGCGCAGCCCATCGGCTGACGGTACAGGCAGCTGCGCCGCCGCTTCTGCCAGTTCACCAAAGCTGGCGCGCTGGCCGGAAGCATCATGGATCACGTAGCTCGCCTCGGTACGCAGCCGGTCTTCGGAAACGTTCCAGCGCTGAGCGGCCGCCGACACCAGCATCGCCCGGGCAACGGCGCCTGCCTGACGCAGGGTATCCCAGTTCATGGGCACCGACAGCGAGCCGCCGGCGAACTGCACGCCATAGCGGCTGGCATCGATATCGGACTGCCGGACCTCGACGTGATTCCAGTCGGCATCCAGTTCCTCGGCCACGATCATCGGCAGTGCGGTCTTCACGCCCTGACCGACCTCAGGGTTTTTTGCGAACAGTACGATGCGACCGTCAGCCGCGATTTGCACATAGGCATTGAATTCATGAGGTTGTGAGCCATTACTCGCACCACTTCTACGCTGCGCCTGCGCCTCGCGCACGCCCGGGCCCACGCCCAGCGTGAAGGCCAGCACCAGGCCGCCGCCGGCGATACCGGACAGCTTGATGAATCCGCGACGGCTCAGCGCCGCCCGGTCGCGCTGGAGGGCCTGCTCGGCCGCGCGAATGAACTCCGGCACATACGGGTTGGTCATATCAGCCTCGTTGCGGTTCATGCCGTACCTCCATCACGCAGCGCGCGGGCCGCTGAATGGATAGCCTTGCGAATCCTCGGGTAGGTGCCACAGCGGCACAGGTGCGGCGACATGGCCGCGTCGATGTCGGCATCGCTGGGTTCGGGGTTGCGTGACAGCAGCGCCGCGGCACTGATGATCTGCCCTGCCTGGCAATAGCCGCACTGCGCCACGTCTTCCTCTATCCACGCCTTCTGCAGCGCATGAAGTTCGCCATCGGGCTGTGCAATGCCCTCGATCGTGGTGATCTGCTGACCGACCACGCTGCTGACCGGCATCTGGCAGGACGGCACCGGTGCACCGTTCAGCTGCACCATGCAGGCAGAACACTGGGCGATACCGCAGCCGAACTTGGTGCCGGTCAGGCCCAGGGTGTCACGCAGCACCCACAACAGCGGTGTGGACGGATCGACATCGTCGCCGACCTCGTAAGGTTGTCCGTTGATCGTGAGGCGAAGCATGGAGTACTCCCGAAAGGATCGCGATGGGTTGTATGACCGCGAAGTCTCATGCAAATTCCACCGGGGCGCAACCGCCGGGACCTCTCATGACACGGTACATCGCGGCGATCGATCAGGGCACGACCAGCAGCCGCTGCATCATCTTCGATGCCGACGGACAGATGGTCTCGGTGGCGCAGAAGGAACACCGCCAGATCTATCCTCAACCCGGTCAGGTCGAGCATGACGCGGCCGAGATCTGGGACAACACGCGGGAAGTGATCGGCGCCTCACTGGCGCGCGCCGAGCTTCACGCCGATGACATCGCCGCCATCGGCATCACCAATCAGCGCGAAACTGTGGTGCTGTGGGAAGCCGACACCGGAAGACCGGTAGCCAATGCCATCGTCTGGCAGGACACGCGCGTGGACCGTCTGGTCGAGAAATACTCAGCCGACGGTGGCCGCGACCGCTTTCGCGCCGCCACGGGCCTGCCACTGGCCAGCTACTTCAGCGCCCTGAAACTGCAATGGCTGCTGGACAACGTGCCCGGCGCCCGAGAAAGGGCCGAGGCCGGGGAACTGATGGCCGGCACCATGGACTGCTGGATCACCTGGCAGCTGACCGGCGGGCCGGGACGCGGGCTGCACGTGACCGACGTGACCAATGCCAGCCGCACACAGCTGATGCGCCTGAACACGCTGGAATGGGACGAGACGCTGCTGGCTGATTTTCGTATTCCGCGCGCCGTGCTGCCGGACATCGTCGCATCCAGCGCCGTCTATGGCGAGGCACGCGTGACGCCGCTGCGCGGTGTACCGGTGGCCGGCATTCTCGGTGATCAGCAGGCGGCGCTGGTCGGTCAGGCCTGTCTGCACGCCGGGTCGGTGAAAAACACCTATGGCACCGGCTGCTTTCTGCTGCTGAATACCGGTGAGACGCCGGTGTCCTCGTCTGCCGGACTGATCACAACGGTCGCCTACCGTTTTGGCGAGGGTCCGGCGCACTATGCGCTGGAGGGTTCGATTGCGATTACCGGGGCGCTGGTACAGTGGTTGCGCGACAACCTCGGCCTGATTCGCAACAGCGCCGAGATCGAGGCGCTGGCGGCTGAGGCCAGCGACAATGGCGGCGTCTATTTCGTGCCCGCATTCTCCGGGCTGTACGCGCCGTACTGGAACGAACGCGCACGGGGCGTGATCATCGGATTGACGCGTTACGCCGATCGCCGTCACATCGCCCGTGCCGCGCTGGAAGCGACGGCCTATCAGACTCGCGAAGTGCTGCAGGCGATGCAGCGCGACGCCGCAGCATCCATCCCGGAACTTCGTGTGGATGGCGGCATGGTCGCGAACCGGCTGCTGATGCAGTTTCAGGCCGACATGCTGGGACTGCCGGTGGTGCGGCCGCGAATTACCGAGACCACGGCATTGGGCGCAGCCTATGCGGCGGGTCTGGCGGTCGGCTACTGGCCGGACCTCGAACAGATCCGGTCGCACTGGCAGGAAGACTGCCGCTGGCAGCCTTGCATGGACGACGACGAGCGCGAACGGCTGTTCGGGCACTGGCAGCGCGCCGTGGCACGGGCGCTGGACTGGACGCCTGCCGACTGACTATCGCAGGCGGCGCTCCAGATCCTCGGCATAGGCGCGGATCCGGCGTGCGTTGGTGCCGAGATCACTTCGTCCGACTCGCGACGCGGAACGCACATCCACCAGCGTCGCCCCTTCGCGCTGACGCACGCGAATCACGATGTCATCGCGAAAGCCGAAGAAAGGCGTGATCGCGGTCGCCTCCACCCGCCCGTCCTGCAGTTCGGCGAACACCACATGCCAATCCATCGCCCGGGCACTGGCCTCGGCGGCGGCGAATACATCGGCGAACGACTGCTGAAAACGCAGGGTCTGGATGTCCGGATACCAGGTCAGCTGCGCCTCGGCCGTCTCTATACCCGGATATTCGGCGCGGTTTGGCGCGGCGGCACGTTCCTCGCCCAGAGCGACGAAATCAGGAGGATTTCGCACGTCGGTGGAAATGTCATGAATCGGCGGCGCGTTGGCCATGCGCATGAACCAGGCGAGGTTGTTCGCCGTCAGCCCCAGTCCCGCCATGCACCCGATCACGCAGATCGCTGTTACACCACGCACACCGCGCCGTAATGCGAACCAGATACCAGCCACACCGGTGATGACCATCAGAACCGCGGTGAAAGCCGCCACGGCCAGCGCAGAGAAAGCCGTACCTAGCCCGAGCAGACCGGTTCGGTGCCCGGGGCCGGCCACCAGCAGCGCCAGCGCCGTCAGGATCAGCAGCGCCAGCGTCACATACGCCAGCCATTTTGCGACTTTTCTGCCTTCCAGCACCGAAATCGCCCCCCTCCAAACCAATCAGCACAGGTTACCGGCTGGGTAGGGATTTCGCCAAGTCGCAGGTATCACCTGGCAGGCTCATCGCGATGAAGAGCTGACGCGGCGCAGGTCCTGGACGACGCGGGGTCGAGGCCGACTCAGCGGCCACCGTCGGCGTAGACGTCCGGATATTCGGGCGGCAGCCCTTTGAAGCGACGGTGTACCCACAGATACTGGCCCGGATCCTCGCGCACATGGTCTTCCAGGATACGGTTGATTCTGAGCGTGTCGGCTTCTGCATCGCGGGTCGGAAAATCCGTGAGCGCCGGGAGGAAGCGCAGCAGGTAACGGCTGTCACCGGTGCGAAGCGGCAGGAAGGGCACAACCTTCGCGCCGCTCAGTCTGGCAATGTGGGAAATCGACGTGTTCGTCATGGCCGGATGACCGAAGAAAGGCAGTATCGCGCTGCGCTTGCGCCGATAGGCCTGATCGGCCAGATACACCACCATATGGTTATCGGCCAGTGAGGCCATCATCTTGCGAACTTCGTACTTCTCGAAAAGTGTGACCGCCCGCGATCGTCCCTTGTAAATGTAGTAATCGACGAGTTCGTTCGACTTCTGCGGGCGATACATGGCCTGGATGCGTTCCACAGTCAGGCCCAGCAGCACGCCGGCGATCTCCAGCGACGCAAAATGGCCGGTGACCAGAATCACCCCGTTGCCGGCTGCACGCGCCGCTTCAAGGTGCTCCAGCCCTTCGAAATGGGCCAGATCCCGTAACGCTGCCTCGCTCTTGCCCCAGCAGTAGCTGGTCTCGAACAGCTGCATGCCCAGCGACTCGAAGTGCTCGCGAGTCACGCGACTGATGTCGGTGGCGGAGAATTCCGGGAAACAGATGCCGAGATTGATTTCGGCGGTGCGGCGCGCGCGCGGCACCAGGCGACAAATCAAGCGCCCCAGCGCCCGGCCCAGCCCCAGCTGCACCCGAAACGGCAACCACCGCAATACCGCAAGCACGCCGATGCCGCACCAAACCGGCCAATAGCGCACCGCGAGAAAATCGCTGGCGCGGGGCGCGTCCGCCTGCGCAGCGCCGGAACCGTTGCCGACTGTCTCTTCCACTGAATTGGCACCGCCAGATTGTTGCCTGCACACCGGGACGGCGTGAAGGTTAAGCGCAAGTGCGCCAAAACTGAACCTTGGCCGCACCGAAATCCCGGCACAAGGCGCGGCCACTGCGGTACACTGCCAGTGCGTCAGTCAGGATCCTGTCCTCGACAATCAGCGCCGCGGTCACCAGGCCCCTTCCCCGGGCCGCCGCAACAGTTCATGACCGGTTCCATGCCAGGAGGTCACAGTTCTATGAGCAGGGAAAAGAATGTGCTGCACGAGCTTCTAGGAGCGAAAGGTGCGCCACCCCAGGGGCCCAGCGTGCGCCAGATCATCATCGGCGCCGTCATCGGCCTCGTGGTCTGGGCGGGCTTCACATCGTTCTACACCGTGCAGCCGGAAGAGCGGGCCGTGGTGAAGCGCTTTGGCGCCGTCTACGGCATTTCGGATCCGGGTCTGCATTTCAAGCTGCCGTTTGGCATCGACACGGTACAGAAAGTCGCCACTGAGCGCGTAATGAATCAGGAATTCGGCTTCCGCACCGAGGATGCCAGCGGGCCGGGACGCACGCGCTACAGCAGCCGGCAGTTTCTCGATGAATCGCTGATGCTGACCGGCGACCTGAACATCATTCAGGTCGAGTGGGTGGTGCAGTACCGCATTGCCGATCCAATCAAGTACCTGTACGCCATGCGCGAACCCACGCAGACGCTGCGCGACCTGTCCGAATCGGTGATGCGCCGCGTGGTCGGCAACCGCATCGGCAGCGAGGTCCTGACCATAGGCCGTGTCGAAATCGCGTCGATGGCCCGTCAGGAGATTCAGGACGCGATGGACCGCTACGACAACGGCCTGCACATCATCACTGTCGAACTTCAGGACGTGGTGCCGCCGGAACGCGTACAGCCGGCCTTCAACGAGGTCAACGAGGCGCGGCAGGAACTGGAGCGCATGGTCAACGAGGCCAACCGCGAGTTCAATCTCGCGATTCCGCGGGCCCAGGGCACCGCCAACCGCATCATCGCCGAGGCCGAAGGTTACGCCACCGAGCGTGTCAATCGCGCACTCGGTGAGGCCACGCGTTTCACCGCGGTGATGACCGAATACCAGAACGCACCGGAAGTGACACGCTCACGCCTGTATCTGGAAACCCTTCACCAGACCCTGCCGCGTGTGGGTTCCGTGGTCGTCGTTCAGGACGGCCAGGTACCGCCGCTGCCGCTGCTGAACCTGCGTGATGCACAACCGCAGCAGGTCCGCAATCTGGAGGCGAACCGATGAAAAGGAACCTTGCCATACCCGCGGCCGTTGTGGCCGGCCTGCTGTTCATTGGCGCGAACTCCGCGTTCATTATCGATCAGGCTGAACAGGGCATCATCGTCCAGTTTGGTGAACCCATTGGCGACGTGATCTCCGATCCCGGTCTGCACTTTCGCATTCCGTTCATTCAGGAGGTGCGCCGTTTCGACAAGCGGCTGCTGATGTGGGACGGCGATGTCAGCCAGATCCCTACCCTGGGTCGAGAATTCATCGTCGTGGACACCACGGCGCGCTGGCGAATTGCTGATCCGCTGCAGTTCCTGCGCTCGGTACGTGACGAGTTCGGCGCCCGCTCCAGGCTGGACGCCATTCTCGATTCGGTCGCGCGCGACATCGTGTCCGGCACCGAGCTCGAGGAAATCGTGCGCTCGGCCGACTGGGAAGTGGACATGACCGGGCTTGCCGAAGAAGAAGTCTCGGCTCTGGCGGACACCGACCTTGAGCGTCCACAGATCGGCCGTGCACAGCTGGAGCAGGACATGCTGTCCAGCGCCTCGCGACTGATGCCGGATCTTGGCATTGAGCTGGTGGATGTGCGCATCAAGCGCATCAACTACATCGACTCGGTGCGCGTCCAGGTCGAGACACGGATGATCTCCGAGCGACAGAGTATTGCCGCACGGTTCCGTTCCGAGGGCCAGGGCCGCAGCCAGGAGATCCTCGGTAACATGGAGCGCGACCTGCGCCGCATCAGCTCCGAGGCCGAACGTCGCGCCCAGGAGATCCGCGGTAACGCCGACGCTGAAGCCGCGCGCATCTACGGTGTGGCTTTTGGCTCGGATCCGGAGTTCTACACGTTCTTCAAGACACTGGAAACGTACGAAATCCTTGGCGAGAACACGACACTGATGATCGACGCGAACTCCGATTTCTTCCGTTACATTCAGTCCACAACGAATTCACGCTGATCGCTCTCGATCGCGCGTGAGACCCACCTCAAGCGCAGCCGGACACCGTGCCGGCTGCGCTTTTTTTCGACTGTTGTCCGCGCAGCCTGCCTTGACGGCCGCGAACCCGGTTCGTAAATTGTTGCTGCGTGCCAGGATTGCGCGTGACCGCACTCAGGAGAGTTTTGGATGACCCATGCATTGAGTCTTGGCGCGCTGCTGTTCGTGCTGTGGCTGCTGCTGTCGGGTCATTGGACCAACCCGCTGCTGATCAGCTTCGGCGTGATTTCCACGGCGCTGTGCGTCTGGCTGGCAATGCGCATGGATGTCGCTGACCAGGAAGGCGTGCCGGTTCGCATGGGCCTGCGCACCCCCCTGTACTGGCCATGGCTGACCGTGCAGATTCTGAAAACCAACGTCGACGTCACCTGGCGCATCCTGCACCCCCGCCTGCCGATCTCGCCCACCATGGTGCGGGTTCCGATGCCGCACAAGACGCCGCTGGGCCGTGCCGTCTATGCCAATTCCATCACACTGACGCCGGGCACCGTGGCAATGACCATAGACGGCGACACTTTGCTGGTTCATGCGCTGACAGAAGAGAACGCGCGTGCCCTTGAAACTGGCGAAATGAGCCGCCGGGTCGCCATATTTGAAGGCAACAGCGAATGATCATGCTCACCGTGGCCGGGCTTGCCATCCTTCTGACAATGGCGCTGGCGATGATTCGCGCGCTGGCCGGCCCCACGCTGTGGGACCGCATCCTTGCGGTCAATGTCTTCAACACCAAGACAGTGCTGATCATCGCGGTCATGGGCTTTCTGACCGAAAGACCGGAGTTTCTCGATATCGCACTGGTTTATGCGCTGATCAGCTTCATTGCCATCATCGCTGTCCTGAAATTCTTTGCCTACGGTGATTTCAGTGCCGGTCCGCGCGGCAAGGGAGTCGACTGAATGATTGTCGACATCGTCAGCTGGGTACTTCTGGGTGCCGGTTCGTTCTTTCTGCTGGTAGGCGGGATAGGCCTGCTGAGGCTACCCGACTTCTTCACGCGTCTGCACGCGGCCGGCATCACCGACACAGCCGGAGCCGGCCTGATGCTGGTCGGACTGATGCTGCAGTCAGGCCTGAATCTGGTCACCGTGAAATTGCTGCTGGCACTGTTCTTCATCATCTTCACCTGCCCCACGGCCTGTCATGCACTGGCGAAAGCCGCGCTGCACGAGGGCCTGCAACCCCGCGCCGGCGGCGCCCGCAATGACGGCACCGGCACCGGCGCCGGCGGAAACTGAAAGGTCACAGGGCACCGTCATGACCGGTCTCATTGATATTACCCTGTTCGCACTGCTCGCCGTCGTCGCGCTGGCCCTGATATGGGTGCGCAACCTGTTCACGGTCGTGATGCTGTTCGGCATCTACAGTCTGCTCGTCTCCGCGCTGTTTGTCCTGATGGACGCGGTCGACGTGGCGCTGACCGAGGCGGCGGTCGGCGCCGGCATCATGACCATACTGATGCTTGGCACGCTGGTGCTGACCACCGGCAAGGAGAAGCGGCGTGGCCGTCATTCAGGCCCGCTACCGGTCATACTGATACTGCTCACCGGCGCGGCGCTGATCTACGGCACGCTGGACATGCCGCGCTACGGCGATCCCCAGGCGCCGAGTCGCGAACATGTGATTCCGCGCTATATCGAGGACTCGCCGACCGAGATCGGCATTCCGAACATGGTCACGTCGGTGCTGGCCAGCTATCGCGGCTACGACACACTGGGCGAGGTCCTGGTGATATTCGTCGCCGGTGTAGGCGTGCTGATCCTGTTCGCCGCGGGCGGCCCGCGTCGTCGTGACCAGGGCAGGAAGGACGACTCATGAGAGACCACGTCGTACTGCGCGTCATCGCGAAGCTGCTGATGCCGACCATCCTGCTGTTCGCGCTTTACATTCAGCTGCACGGCGACTACAGCCCCGGCGGCGGATTCCAGGCTGGCATCCTGTTCGCGGCGGGGCTGGTGCTGTACACGCTCATTTACGGCCTCGATGCCGCCGAACGCGTGTTCCCGCCGTCCTGGGCACATGCGATGGGCGCACTGGGCGCCCTGCTCTATCTGGGCGTCGGCGTCATCGCAATGCTGCTGGGCGGCAATTTCCTCGACTACAACTATCTGGCCGAGAATCCGCAGGCCGGCCAACACATCGGCATCATTGCAATCGAACTGGGCGTTGGCATCACCGTCGCCGGCGTATCGATCACACTGTTCTTTGCATTCGCGGGCCGGGGTCGCTGACGTGAACCTGCTCGGCCTTTACAACTACTGGATCGTGGTCGTGCTGATGATGGCCGGCTTCTACCTGGTCATAGCGCACGGCAATCTGGTGAAGAAGATCGTCGGCCTGAACATCTTTCAGACCTCTGTGTTCATTTTCTATATCAGTCTGTCCAAGGTGGAAGGCGGTACCGCGCCGATCTACCACGAAGACTTCACGCTTTACTCCAATCCGCTGCCGCATGTGCTGATTCTGACCGCGATCGTGGTCGGCGTCGCGATCACGGCAGTGGGTCTTGCGCTCGTGGTCCGCATCAACGAGGCCTACGGCACGATAGAAGAAGACGACATTCACGAGCAGGACGAGAGTCTGTGATCAGCGCCCAACTTCCCGCCCTTCAGGTTGTGATACCGATGGTGGCAGCACCCGTGGTCATGCTGCTGCGCTGGCCGTCACTGGCCTGGCTGGTGTCACTGGGCGCCAGCATTGCGGCACTGCTGATCGCAGTTGCACTGTTCGTGCAGGTCGGCGAGGTGGGCGTGATCTCGTATGCGATGGGCGGCTGGGCGCCGCCCTGGGGCATCGAGTATCGAGTCGATGCGGCCAACGCCTATGTACTCCTGATTGTCGCAGCGGTTGGCGTGATCACGCTGCTGGCGGCACCGGCCAGCGGCGCGAAGGAACTGGGCGAGCGGCGCATGCCGATGTTCTATTGTGCATGGCTGCTGTGTCTGACCGGCCTGCTCGGCATCACGATCACCGGCGACGCCTTCAACGTGTTCGTGTTCTTCGAGATTGCCTCGCTGGCCTCGTACACCTTGATTGCGATGGGACGCGACCGCCGTGCGCTGACCGCTGCCTATCAATATCTGATCATGGGCACGATAGGCACCACGTTCATCCTGATCGGCATCGGCTTCCTGTACATGATGACCGGCACGCTGAATATCGCCGACCTTGCCGCGCGTGTTCCGGAGGTCTCGGATACGCGCACCGTGCGTGCGGCTTTTGCATTCCTGATGGTCGGCATCTGTCTGAAGCTGGCACTGTTCCCGCTGCACCTGTGGCTGCCGAATGCCTATGCCTTCGCGCCCTCGGTCGTGACAGCGCTGCTCGCGGCCACCGCGACCAAGGTGGCGGTCTACATGCTACTGCGCATCTTCTATTCGCTGTTCGGCTTTGAATTCTCATTCCACGAACTGCCGATGGCCTGGATTCTGCTGCCGCTGGCGCTGGCCGGCGTGCTCAGTCCGTCGCTGGTCGCGATCTTTCAGGACAACGTCAAGCGCATGCTGGCCTACTCCAGCGTGGCGCAGATCGGTTACATGATTCTCGGCGTGAGCTTTGTCAGCGTCACCG
Organism: Gammaproteobacteria bacterium; assembly: GCA_050485685.1. Lineage (GTDB taxonomy): Bacteria > Pseudomonadota > Gammaproteobacteria > Steroidobacterales > Rariloculaceae > JBJHBP01. The sequence continues at coordinate 24,877 of JBJHBW010000028.1, read as the reverse complement.
GCCTGACCGCAGCACTGCTGCATCTTTTCAATCACGCGCTGATGAAGGGCGCGCTGTTCCTTGCGCTGGCCTGCGTGGTCTATCGCGTGGGTTCAGCGACCATCAGCAGTATGGCCGGGCTCGGGCGTGCCATGCCGTGGACCATGGCATCGTTCGTGATCGGCGGCCTGAGCCTGATCGGCGTACCGCTGACCGTGGGCTTCATCAGCAAGTGGTATCTGCTGCTGGGCGCGTTCGAGCGCGGCTGGTGGCCCATCGCCGTGTTCGTCGTGCTCACTTCTCTGATCGCGGTGGTCTACATCTGGCGAGTGGTCGAGGCGGCCTACTTCCGGGAAAGGCCTGCCGATGCCGGGCCGGTCAGCGAGGCGCCGCTCACGCTGCTGGCACCGACCTGGATCCTGACGCTGGCCAACATATGGTTCGGCGTGCAGACGACGGTGACCGTGGGTGGTGCGCAGCGTGCCGCGCAGATGCTGATGGGTGGCGGCTGACGGCCCTGCCTGAAATCTCCGCACCGCGGCGATAGACTCTGCCTGAACGACGTTCAGCAACCAGGGTCGACCCGCGATGCCACGATTTCTGCCGATCACGGCCACATTCCTGATGGCCGTCCTGTTCACAGTCGCCAACAGTGGTGCTCAGCAGAGCACATCAGGTGCAGCCACGCAGGCGGCAGGCACCGAGAGATCCGTACTGGTGTTCAGCCGCACCGCGGGCTTTCGCCACCGATCCATCGACGCCGGCGCCGCGGCGATTGCCGAACTCGGCAGGGAACACGGGTTTCAGGTCACATGGACCGAAGACCCCTTCTATTTTTCCGATGAGCGGCTTCGCGAACACGATGCGGTGGTTTTCCTGAGTACGACGCTGACAGTTCTGGATGACGCTCAGAAGGAAGCGTTCAAGCGCTACATCCGTTCAGGCGGCGGATTCGTCGGCATCCATTCGGCGACGGATACCGAGTACGACTGGCCCTGGTATGGAGAACTGGTCGGTGCCTGGTTCGACAATCACCCGCCGGGAGTGATCGACGCCGTCATCGAAGTCGTCGACGCCGGTCATCCTTCCACCGCCCACTTGCCACAGCGATGGGAGCGCCGCGACGAGTGGTACAACTTCGGTTATATGAATGAAAACGTCAATGTGCTGCTGAAGCTGGATACCGACAGCTATCGTGGCAGCGATCACCCGGGCAATCATCCGGTGGCCTGGTATCACGAATTCGATGGCGGGAGATCTTTCTACACCGCGCTGGGGCACACCAGCGAGTCGTTCGCCGAGGAATTGTTCCTGCGGCACCTGCTCGGGGGAATCCGGTATGCCATGGGCGAAGGTCAGTAGAAACCGGATGTTGATTTCCAGCGGTGTGCCACTACCGGACTGACATCTCGCTTTCTCCGCAGCCTCAGTCGCGGCAGAAATACGCCCGCGAGCACTGCAGGGCGTTGACCATGCGCTCAAGCCGCGCCACGCGAACATGATGCGGTTCGTTGCCGGCGCTCTTTGCCACGCTGAGTGCCTGCTGGCGTCGTTCCAGATACGCAGCATGCTGCAGCGTCGCCTCGCGCGATGCTGCAGCACCCGCCTCTGTTATACACCGGCACGCCTGATCAATCTGCGTACACATCACCGTCAGCATGCGCTCCAGCGCTCGCTGCTCCAGGCGATGCGTCGTATCCGTGTCGCGTTGTTCCATTACGGCTGCCACTTTTCTCTCCCCGTCCGCCGTAGGCCAGCTGCTCGTCGCTGACCACGAATTTCCCGCAACCGGGGTGATGAGACTGTGATCTCTTTTGCACTTTCGGGATCGCGTGCGATGAACCGGGCCGCTGCCACATACACGCCGCGCCGGTACACGCCGGACATTTGTCCCAGCCTGCATTCATCGTCGGGCCGTCCGTCGTGCCCTATACTGCGACAGCACAGCAGCGAGAGCTGAGTCGCGGGGCTTAAGGATGCGTACAGTTGAACGGTACCTCGTCGTATTTGCCAGAACCTACCTTGGCGCGTTCAATTTCGCGGCGGGGCTGAATTATTTCGTCCTGGTCTGGCCGCAGCCGGTCATAGGCGAGCCGGTGGCGGCCGCGTATGTGGAATCCTCGATGCAAATGGGTCTTTTCCAACTTGCGAAGGTGCTGGAGCTGGTCGGCGGTTTCATGCTGCTCGCCAACATTTTTGCGCCGCTGGGACTTGCGCTGCTGTTCCCGGTGACCGCAACGATCTTCGTGATCAACACGCTGTATTCCGATCTGGCCCAGATCCAGTTCATCGGCGCGAAGAACATGGCACTGCATCTGTTTCTGCTCGCCGCCTACGCATCATATTTCTATGCATTGCTCAAGGCCCGTGCCGAAATCGAACCGGTCTGGCGCACGGCCGATCGCATTCGCAGACACCTGTAGGAGAGAGTCGTGACCGACCTGACCAGAATCAACCCGCTGGCCATGACAGAGTTCGAACTGCTCGCGACGGTCGCGGCATTCGCAGCGGTCGCGGCGATGGCGATCCGCGACTGGTGGAATTACCGCAAAGCCGGCGACGAAACAGGTCGCAAGGAGCGTGACGAATGACAGTCTGGATGCTCTACGTCGTCGTACTTGTGCTCACGGTAGTCGGTGTTCTGAGGACCCGGCCGCATCCGGACGAACGCCCGCGCAAGCAGACATAACCCTGAACGACCGGGAGCGCTCAATCACGGCGCGCATCGTGAGGCGCCGTGGGCGATCATCACCGCTATACTCAGCCATCGGCGGGCGCCATAAGGTCACGTATCGTGTTCAGATTATTTTTCACTCCCAGCGGCATGCTGGCCGCCCTGCTGCTCGCATCGGTGGCCGCGGCCGCGCAGGAACCCCTCGCGATCAATCACGTCGTCATTGACGAGCGCCTGCACACATCCGGGCAGCCGCAGGCCGACGTGCTGAAATCTCTGGCCGCCGACGGTTTCGACATGGTTATCAATCTCGCCCCGTCCAGCGCCCTAGATGCGGTGGCGGACGAACGCGACCTGCTGGAAACCTCAGGCGTTCGCTATCTGAACATTCCCGTCGACTTCCGTGCGCCGACCTATCAGGAATTCGAGCGCTTCAGCGACGCACTGCGCACCAGCCGTGTCGGCCGCGTGCTCGTGCACTGCCAGATCAACGCTCGCGCCTCGACCTTCACCTTCCTGTATCGCGTCGTGCATGAGGGCGCGTCACCGACCGAGGCGTTCGAGCGCGTGCGCGCGGTGTGGACACCGATCGAGCACTGGGCGCAGTTCGCGAACGACGTGCTGACCCGACACGGTATCGACTTCGAGCTGCCTTAGCCGGCACCTCATTCCGCCTGGCGCTCGTGCGGCGCGCGGTCGGGTTCCTGCGGCAGAACACCTGCACCGTGCGAGGTGGCGCCATCCACCGAATCGCAGTGCATGCCCGGCGCCGGCGGTGTGTTCGGCGGGCACTTGAAGAGGCCATAGTTGCCGCGACCGCCGGCCGGAAAGCCGTTACGCAGCGGGTGCAGGCCGACGCTGATGATCGTGCCGCGCGGAAAACCGTTCACCGAAATGCCATCACGGGCGGCAGCCGCAGCGCCTGCCATTTCCACCGCCCAGACGACCGGATCGCCGTTGTCGTCGCGGATCACCTGATTGCGGTCCTCGTTGAGCGGCACAAAGAAGATCTGCAGATGATTCGCGTTCGGATCGACCCTCGTGACGACTCCGGTGAGCACGTGCGTCAGGTTCATGTCGTACATCGCGAACGAGTGGTGCGCCTGGCCGGCGCCTGCCGCGAATGCAGCAAGGGCGACTGCGCTCAGCAGCCGCAGAATACGGTCGACCCTCATCATGCCCCCCTGCGACACCACCGTGCCCGTGTCAGCTGCTCCTCAGAAACCGAAAAGCGCCGGCTCTTCCGGACGCTCCATACCTTCCTCGTGGTAGCGCTCCCAGATCTGCGCCCACGGCCGGCCGAAAATGTCCGGCACAACGTACTCGATGGTCGCACCGGGCGTCACCGGCGTCGTATGCCCGTCGATCGGGAAACTCTGCGGAACGCACTCGATGATCGGGAACGGATCACCCTCGTCGAGGGCACCCAGCCGGTCGAGGTAGTGCACGATGCGGACCGGCTCGACAAGAGCCGCGTCGTCATACAGGATCACCTCGTGCTTCAACCCGATCAGACTACCGCCCGCGTCGGTGCGCGGCGTGTAGATTTCGATCGACTGCAGCCGGCTGCTGAACTCGTGCCCGCCGTGAGAGATCCAGCCCTGGATGTTTGACGTCCAGGTGATCAGCGCATCGTCATCCCAGAAACCGATGGTATCGCCGAACCACTGCGGGACATCCGGACCGAGCCGCGGCACGACGCCTTCCTCGTTGAACTCGCGGCCGATGTGGATCTGCGTGATCAGCGTCTTCGCCGCAATGCGCATATCGAGCACCAGCTCCGGTGTTGCGACGAAGCTCATCTGAGCACCGCCGTACTGCGCGAGGCGGCGCATGAAGCCCTCCGGCCAGCAATATGAACCGGGCCACTGCGCGGCGTTATTGCCGGAGTAGTGATACATCTGCTGGACGAAACGCTGCTGATACTCGGGCGTGAGCAGCGACAGGTACGTCGGCACCTGCAGCACCGCGCCATTGTTCCAGCTCGAGGTCTTCTCGCGCTGGCGCAGGTAGCGCCCGCTCAGGGCCGGCAGTGTCGCCTGTGTGTGCCGGGTCGGGCCGCCGGCAGTACGTGCCTCCTCGAGCAACGCCGAGTAGTGCTCCTTCGCCGTCTCGAATCCGTAAGGACTCACGATCTCTTCGCGCGGATAGTCCCGATCGCAGTACCCCCAGGCCGCCGAATGCGGCGGATCATCGCCGATCAGCGGCACTTCGTACGCGCCCCAGATCTGCTCCAGACCCACGGGTGAATTGCAGCGGTAGTAGCGAGGATCGAACCACAGCTCCCGGTCTCGATAAAAATCGGTCGTCGTAAAGATATCGATCGGCAAAGGCTCGACGCCGGCCGGCACATCGCCATCCCGCGCCGCATAGATCGGCGTATTGTCCGGTGGAATACCAGCGCCGGTGTAAAGGCCCTTGCCCTCCGAGCCGACGATCAGTTCCGCGTGCAGCGGGTCGGGTGCGCCGCGGCCTGGGCTGGCCTGAGCGTTCACTTCGGACATTGCGATAAGGCAGGCCGCACAGGCTGCAAGCCCGGTCGCCCCTCCGGAGTGCCGACGCGCTGGCGCCGAGTCGTTGCAGTCAGAACGCCTCAATTTCACCCCCCACCGCGTGCCTCGGTTCCGCCCCGGATGACACACGAAACGCCGAGATCGCATCGATTGTAGAAGAGCGATGATCCGGCTACCAGTCGCGGGGTCAGGCTTTCAAGCAACGAATCACGGAGAGCACGACAAGACGGGTCGGAACTTGCACGACTGCCGGACCGAACCAATGCACCGTGTCTGCGTTCACGGAAAGTCGCTGTGTAGCCGTTCTCATCAAGCACGTCTCATCACAATTACCCGGTGGCTTGTCGTATCGCGGCAGCCTGGGCTATGCTCCACTGCATGCCTCGAATCCCTGTGACTCCGATCACACACCCGCAGCACACCCCAACCGGGCATTCCAATCGCGTATGACGCGCTTCACGGTATTTCCTCGCCGGCGTCACTCCGGCTGCTTACCGGTCGCGGCACTGCTTACGCTCTTGCTGGCGGCATGCGGCGGCAGCGGAAATCCCGCCGCGCCAGAACCCGCAGTAGCGGCACCACGCGTGGCCTTCGCATCGCCGACGACGCGTACCGTGTTCTCTGACGGCTCAGTCCCCTTCGTCGTGTCGCCGGCCCTGTCCTCGGCTGAACAGCTCACCTGCACCGTCAACGGTGAAACGTCCGGCGGCTGCATCGTAGACCCGGGCGCAGGCGCGGTCACGTTCGCAGATCTTCAAGAGGGCCAGCACGAGGTCATCGTCGAGGTAAGTGGTACCGCCTCACCGATTCAGTTCACTCACCGACTCGACGTCGTGCCGGTCGAGGTGGTCGTGATCGGCGCCACCCCTGGAGGCATCGCGGCCGCAGTGGCTGCCGCGAGGGCAGGTCAGCCGGCCGCGATTCTGGAACCGACACATTGGGTCGGCGGCATGATGAGCGGCGGACTCACGAAAACCGACATCGGCCCCCGAGGACACGAGATCATCGGCGGTATTGCGGCCGAATTCTTCCAGCGCACCAACACATTGTCGAGCTCGAGGGGAACCTGCATCGGCTCGTGCAGCGGTTACGACTTCGAGCCACAGGTCGCCGAACGCGTGTTCGAGGACATGATCGCGGAAGCCGGTATCGTGCTCGAACGCGCCATAACAGTGAACGCGGTCGAGAAATCCGGCACGCGGATCGTCAGCGCGATGACGGATCGCGGCAGCGTCGCCGGCCAGATATTCATCGATGCAACCTACGAAGGCGATCTGATGGCGCTCGCCAGCATTCCGTATCGCCTCGGGCGCGAGGCCCAGCAACTGGCCGACCCGCCAGACGACCCGGCGCAGCTCGCGGAGCAGGAAGACACCGCAGGCACGCGTCGATACCGTGGCCCGCGCGCCCTGTTCGTCGATCCGTACGTGATCCCGGGCGACCCGTCGAGCGGCACGCTGCGCTACGTCGAGCCGCGACCGGACGTCATTCCGAGCATCGGGAGCGGGGACACGCGCGTGCAGGCCTACAACTACCGGCTCTGCGTCACGGACGATCCGACGAACCGCATCCCCTTTTTCGCTCCCGAAGGCTACGATCCCCAGGACTACGAAGCCTCAGCTCGCGTCGCGGTGGCGTGGGCCGCGACCGGCGTAGATCTCGCGCAGGGCAAGTTCAATCCGGAGAGAGTGGCCCTGTCACGCAACCGCTCGTATTACAAGTACGACCTCAACGGCGGCTCGACGTTCTCGACAGACATGACCGCGCCGGACATGAACCAGGCCTACACCGAAGCCAACGAAGCGCAGCGCGAAGAGATACGCGCCGCCTACCGCCGCTACATCCAGGGGCTACTCTACTTCTGGCAGACCGACCCGCGCTTCGGCGGGCTTAACCAGAAGATCGAGCGCTTCGGCTACTGTGCCGACGAGTTCGTCGACCGCGACGGCTGGCCGCATCAGATGTATGTTCGCACCTCCCGTCGCATGGTCGGTGCATACATAATGAACGAGAACGACGTTGTCCAGAACGGACGCCGGCCGCCGATCACGGACCCGATCGGCTTCGGCTCGTACAACATCGATGTCCACACCGTGCGCTATTTCGCGGCCCCGCTGAACTGGCCTGACGGCGTACGTCGTGATGCCATCGTGCTCGAAGGTTTCTGGATCGGCCATCTGCCCAACGACAGGCCGTGGCCCATCTCGTATCGCTCCCTGATCCCCCGTGCCGAAGACGCGACGAACTTTCTGAATCCGGTAACGCCCTCGGTCACCCACGTAGCCCATGCGGCGATCAGAATGGAACCGACTTTCATGATCATGGGCGAGGCAGCCGGCATTGCCGCGGCACTGGCGATCGAGACGAACCGAGATGTGCAGGATATAAGCTACGCGAGCCTGCGCCAGCGCCTGCTCGCGAACGGCCAGCGTCTGGTGCACTGAAGCACGCTCTCAGAGCCGGATATTCAGCGGTTCAGAGTCTCCAGCTGAACGCGCGCCGCAGAAGTCTGAGCCGCGCGCGCAATCCGTTCATCGACGCGTCCTCCAGGGTCGAGTCCACCGCTCCCGGCCGGCGCTCGACGTCGGTACGCCGAGCGCGAATGATGACTCGATGCGCCTGCGCCTCTGACACCGGGCCGATTGCAGCGGCGTAGATGCGATTGCGGTCTGCCGGGAACGCAATTGTCGCCGAACCATCCGGCCCGAACGCAGTCGAGGATTCGCGACGCCACTCGTGAAACTCGTTGATCGCCCGGCTCCTCAGAGTGATGCTGCTGCCTGCCGGGCCGCCGGGTGGCGCGAACATTTCGAGTGCGACCTGCCCGTCGCCGAAGTGTTGCGGCTGCGTCACGAGCTGGCTGCCGTTGAAGCTCGGCTTCAGTAACTGCCAGTCGCCCCAGAGGTGCTTCAACAGATTCCGTGCATGGCGCTCGACCTGACGGCAGGACTCATCGAACCCGACCACGCGCGGACGTTTCTTCGGCCGTCCCGGATCCTTCGTAAGCACCATCACGTTCGCCGCAAGCAACACGCCGCGCCGGTAGGAGACGATCGGCTTGCTCATCTGATGGCCGGCAGGAAAACCGTAGTCCTGAAATCGCTCTATGTGGGGGCGATTAAACAGGTGATCGTTGACATGGCAGTTGAACTCCGGCTCCGCATGGAGCGGTGAATCGTGCAGCAGGTCGACCAGATGCTCCGGATGGAAATAGTAGTTGTGCGGAATCGGCAGCGTTTTCGGCCCGAAAACAATCGCAGTCGTAAACGCGTACACACCGCCCGGCCGCAGCACTCTATCGACCTCGGCAAGGTGACGCAGATAGTCCTCGTCGTGTCCGATATGCTCGAACGAGCCGCTCGACCAGCAGAAGTCGAATGATTCGTCCGGAAATCTGATGTCGCGCATATCCATCGTCGCCACGTCGATCCGGTCGAAGTCGACCGGCCAGGGCGCCTTGCTCACGACCAGACCCTTGGGGTCGCCCGTCCTCACCCCCTCCCAGCCACCGGCATCCTCGTAGAGATCGGTGACGACCGTCCTGCCGACGTGCGGCGCGATCGCATAGATCAGCTTTTCGGTGCCGGCTCCGAGACCGAGACCGGTCGCGTCGCGGGTCAACTTGCCTTTCTGCTGAAGCGCACGGAAGTTCATCGCGAACTCCCATGCGCGGCGGGAGCCGAAAGGTACGCTGCGCAACTCCTTGCGGAGAATGCGATCGATATCCGGATGAAAGAAATCGTGGATGTCGCAGACTTTCTGGAGATCGAGATGCATGGGTGTCGAGTGCAAAGTTGTACTCCAGGTTACGTGCCGTCGGTATCGAACGCGAGCAGCGGCGCAATCCCTGTCAAGCTCTGGCACGCCACCGCGCGAAGTATAGCGGACGCAACGACCCCGTTCTAACTGGCACTTCTGCAGTCCGAGTTCGACGGAAGTGTGCTCGGCCTCGACTCCGGACTGCCGCGCACCTGACCGAAGCGGGCTTTGGGTGGACCCGCGCCCGCAGACCGGGTAAGTTTCGGTTCCAACGATCGGCAAGGAAGTCTGCCGGGCAGATAGCAGGAGCGAGTGATGTACGCATTCAAGAGGACCATGCCATGCGCGCTGGCCGCAGCCGTGGCCGCGGCGATATCGGCAACCAGCGCGCACGCGCAGATCGACGATTCGATTCGCGGCGCACCGAGCGAAGCCAACCATTTCTTTCAGACCCCGGCCGGTTGGGCACACCCCATGACCGAGTGGGGCGAGCCGGACATCACCGCCACGCTCGACATGATGCAGGCGGGACGCGTGCCGCTGGAACGCTGCGCGGACAGCGCCCGGCCCGGTACCCCGCCCTGCGATCCCGAGCGCGCCTGGCATCCGGAGGAAGAGCATGCCGCACGCATGGCGGAATACAATGAGGAGATGCGGCGGATTCAGGCGGAAATCGACCTGCTTCCCGAAGGTGAACTGATGTCCGCGTTCAGGGCCGGTGCCGCGGGGCCCTCGCGCATCCCGCAGCGCCAGACGAACCTCCTCGTTGACCCGCCCAACGGCCTGCTGCCCGAGCTGACGCTCGAGGGAAGAATGCGCGCCTATGAGATGGGCAGCGACTGGCCGTTGCCGGGTGAGGACGTCACCTTCGACGGACTCGAGAACTTCGACAGCTGGGACCGCTGCGTCACGCGCGGCATGCCGTCTTCGATGATGCCCTACCGCTACAACGGTGGCTTCCGCATCTGGCAGACACCGGGCTACGTGATCTTCGAGACCGAGATGATCCACGACGCCCGCATCATTCCCACCGACGGCCGGCCGCATGTCGACGACAACATCCGGCAGTGGATGGGCGACTCGCGCGCGCGCTGGGAAGGCACAACGCTGGTCGTTGAGACCACGAACTTCCCTGACGGCATGCCGATCAATAATCCGATGATCAACCTGGCCGTGCAGGGCTCACCGCCGGGCAACCGCTTCCCGCACAGTGACCAGATGCGTATCACCGAGCGCGTGGTGCGTCTCAACGACGAGGTATGGCTGTACGAGATCACCACCGAGGATCCGGTCATCCTGACCGAACCGTTCACGGTTCGTTATCCGATGCGGCACGACCCGTTCTACTGGTGGCCGGAATACGCCTGCCACGAGGGCAATACCGTCATCCCGTACTTCATCGAGACGGATCGCCACCGGCGCGCGGACTACGTGCCGCCTCCGCCTCAACCGCCGGTTGCGGCGCAGCCGCAGATCGCAGAGGCGCTGGACGGGCGCTGGGTCGGCCGTCCCCCCATCAGGACAATCGACATCGATATCGAGCTGCGCTTCGTCCGGCACGACGACGGCAGCGTCAGTGGCCGGCTCGTGGGTACGACGCTGGGCGAGATCGACCGCCCGCTGCGGGACTTTCGCATCAACGGGCGCCAGCTGCAGTTCTCACTGCCGAACGTCGATCCCTGGGATGTGACATTGACGCTGAACGAGGACGGCAGCCTGGAAGGAAGCGTTGTCAGCATTCAGGGTGCTTTACCCGTGACGTTCAGGCGCCTCGACGCGCCGACGGCGCAGGTAAGTGGTCCAGGTTCGAGGTAAACAAACAGTGAAAAGCAACTTTCAACATCGCAGAGGGCTTCTCGTGCTGGCGTCGGCCGTCGTCACGCTGATGCTCGCCCCGTCCCTCGCGCTCTCCGCCGAGTCGGTGACCGTCAGGGCAACACTGAGCGGTCCCCCGGTGTCCGGCAGCCCGACCGGGCGGGGGGAAGCCACGCTGACGCTGAATCCTGAAACCAACGAGGTCGAGCTGCGTCTTCAGTACAGCAATATCGCCTCGCCGACACGCGTGCACATCCGTCAGGGTCCCACCGGCCTGGAGGGTAACGTGGTGGTGCCGATCATTATCCAGAGTGACGCGGGCGGCACGCTGACCGGGCATCGCCAGGCGGCGATGCCCGGCATCGTCGCGCGGATTGCCCGCTCCCCGCAGGAGTACTACCTCGTGGTCATCAACGACGACTATCCGGTTGGTGCGCTACGCGGCCAGCTGAACCGGTGAACTGAACGCAGGCTCATGTCATCACCCTGAAGTTAAAGTCAATTCGAGAAAAGGATTCCGCGGAAACGTCAGGGCGGTGACGGGCTTGAGCCTGTGAACGTCAGACTTCGCCATCAGAGCATCGAGTGGTCATCCGCAAAGGAACCGACTTTCTCGACGAAGCGATTCCACGTCGCTGATGTACTTGCCTTACAGGGGGTAGAAAAATAGCCGGCGGTAGTGCGGCGGCGCACGTACGTGGGTTAGAAAAACAACAATAAAAGGGGGATAACTCGCGTGAGCGCGTTCGGATGGCTCAAGGAGAAACTCGGCCCCGGGCTGGTCTATGCCGGCGCCGCGGTCGGCGTGTCGCACCTCGTGCAGGCAACGACCTCCGGCGCCAACTTCGGCCTGATCATGGCCGGCTACTTGGCTTTTGTCTGTCTGGTCAAGTATCCCACGTTCCTGTTCGCTGCCAGGTACACCGGCATTACCGGCAAGTCCCTCGTCGACGGCTACGAGGAGATGGGCAAGTGGATAGTGATGCTCTACTTCGCGCTGCAGATGTTCGAGTACACCTTCGCCATTGCGGGCGTTGCCATCACCACCGTTGCCCTGTTCAAGAGCGTATTCGGCATCGGCATGGGCGACGTGCCGCTGGCGCTGCTACTGATCAGCACCTGCCTGGTGATCCTCAGTATCGGCCGCTATCCAATCCTCGAGGACATCACCAAGACACTGGTCATTGCCTTCACCGTGGTGACGATGGTCGTGGCCATGGTTGCGGTGGTCGGTATCGATACCCAGGGCGCCTCGCTGACAGGCTCCATCACCTTCGACACGCCCACCATACTGTTCCTTGTGGCCGCCGCCGGCTGGATGCCCACCGGCACCGCCGGCGCGGTGGGCCTGTCGCTGTGGGTAAAGGCCAAGTCACTCCGCCTCGGCCGCCCGGTCACAGAGCGGGAAGCCGCCTTCGACTTCAATGTGGGTTACGGCGCCTCGATCTTCACCGCTGTCTGCTTCGTCATCCTCGGCACCTACGTGCTCTATATCAACCAGGTGCCGCTAGAGACGACCGGCGCTGGCTTCGCCACCCAGTTCATCGGACTGTTCACATCGATCATCGGCAACTGGATGTACCCGCTGATGGCTTTTGCCGCGATCACCGTGATGTTCTCCACGCTGCTTACCCTGGTCGACCTGCTGCCGCGTACCTCTACTGCCATCGTCGTGCGTCTGAAACCGCAGCTCAATGCCCACGACAGCCGGATCTATGCAGGCTTCATCGTGGTCGAGCTGCTGCTCGTCGGCAGCGTACTGCTGCTGTTGATGGAATCCTTCAATACGTTCATCAACCTGGTGACTTCGCTTGGCTTCATCGTGGCCCCGGCGGTTGCGATCCTGAACCACTGGGTCATCTTCTCGCGCCGCGTACCGAAGGAGCGCCAGCCCGGTCCGGCGCTGCGGATCTGGAGTTGGGGCACCATATGTACACTGAACTTCGTCGCCCTGCTGTACCTGTACCTCTCGTTGTTCAATTGAGGCGCGTGCGACGCCTTTTCAGCGGACGAGCGACTGCCTCCCCGGATTCCGAACGGCGGCGTTTTCGCATACAGTTGCAGTCGAGGCAAACCAGACCGGGGGAAGCGGGATGGCCAATTATTCGCGCGGCGTCGGAATTCGCGGATCGAAGATTCGATGGTTGATTGCCGGCTGCGTGTTTCTCGCAGCCCTTGCGACGGCCGAAGCGCAGCGGCCCGAGCCGACCACGAGGAACTTCAGCGGCGTCTGGTTCCCGGCAGGGTTCAGCCAGCCACGCCCGAATCCGCCGCCATTCACCGAGGCAGCCCTGGCGCTCGCGGAGCAGTTCAACACCGAGTTCGTAACGGACGACGACCCCGGGCGTTTCTGCATCTGGCCAGGCATGCCCCGGGCCCCCTGGGGCGCGCCCTTTGCGATCGAGATATTCCACAACGCACACGATCTGACGATCATCTGGGAAGGCTATGGCATGTACCGAAAGGTGTTCATGGCCGACCACGATCCACCGGAACCGGTGTTGCCGTCAGCGATGGGACATTCCGTCGCCCACTGGGACGGTGACGTACTCGTGATCGAGACGACACATCTGCGGCCTTACCCGTATATGAATCGATTCCCGACCTCCTCCGACGCGCGTATCGTTGAACGACTGTGGCTGGAAGAGCGCGAAGTGAACGGCACGGTTCAGAAGTACCTGATCGACGAAATCACGCTGACCGATCCGCGTCTGTATACGGAGCCGGTGCGCTGGCGCTCCGACGCCGTGCATCGACCCGATTTCCATCTGCTCGAGTACACCTGCACGGTGGCGCTGTGGGACGACTATCTGAACGAGCGCGGCCTGACATTGCCGGACGTCGACTCGCTACCGCCTGCGCCGCTGCGATGACGCGCGCAGCGCTGGCAGCAGGTCAGTCCGTGGTGTTGGTGCGTATCGCCCAGTCGTTATCCAGACGCTTCGTAAAGTCGATCGGGTCACCCACACTCACAGACCCGGGTTCCACCTGATAGGCCCAGACCTGAAAGTAGGTCAGTGCGGCGCCGCCGAAGATCGTCGAAAACGCGCCATCAACGGCATCCTGCCCGCAGGAAACGCGTATGCGGCCGATACGCGGCACATGAAACCGCGCATCGGTCGTGAACCAGTTGCCGTTCAGGTACACCTCGGCATAGGCGTGGAAGTCCATGTGCTCTTCCGGCGAGGGAAAGCCAATGTCAGGCAGATGCCCGGTGACGTAGCGGGTCGGCAGGTTGAACGTGCGATTGAGCGCAACAGCCAGGTGCGCGAAGTCGCGACAGACGCCATAGCCACGCCGCAGGATGTCCCACGCAGACAGGTCAGGCTGCCCTGACAGGTAACGATACTCGATATTGTCGTGGATCCAGCGGCTGATGGCCTGGACTCTGCTCCATCCGTGTTCCAGGTGCCCGAATTCTTTCCAGGCGAAATTCGCGAGCTTGTCAGAATCGCAGTACCGGCTCGGCAGCGTGTAGCGCAGCAGCGAGGCGGGAAGGTGGGCAATGTCTTCGGGTTTCTCCACGACGATGCCGTGGTTTTCAGGGATCGATGACACGGCGACGACGGCATCATGCCGGAAACAGTGCGTGCCTGGCTCGAGCGTGACCCGACAGACGCTGTTGCCGTGGCTATCGCTGAACTGCTCGGACGGGAGGTCGTCACCCAGTGTCAGCGCCTCGAACAATACGTGGCGGCGCGGATCCGGTGCGAGCTTCAGATTCAGGAGGAGCGTTGCGGGCCCCGTGGCCTGATACACCAGGCTGCATCCCACACGAACTGTGATGTCGAAATCCGGTTGAGTCTGATCGATTGCCATGCTTGCGTATACACCACTATACGCTTGTGCGCGAATCGTGCCGGACGGGCTGCCCGCACTCAGACGAGCCGCCAGTTCAGGGTCTCACCAGCCATGAACGGTACGATGGTCTCGTCTAGATAAGGATAGATCACGGGAATCTGCCAGGGCTCCCGGCGCAGCACGATGCAGTCACGATTGCGCGGCATGCCGTAGAAATCCGGTCCGTGGTGGCTCGCGAAGGCCTCCAGCCGATCAAGGCAGCCGGCTGCGTCGAACACTTCGGCATAGAGTTCAATGGCGGCGGGTGCGGTGAAGGTGCCGGCGCACCCGCAGGCGCTCTCTTTGTCGGAACGGGCGTGGGGAGCGCTGTCGGTGCCGAGGAAGAACTTCGGATCGCCGGAGGTCGCGGCAGCCACCAGCGCCTGACGGTGACGTTCACGTTTCAGTACGGGCAGGCAGTAGTTGTGCGGACGGACGCCGCCCGCGAGCAAGTGGTTGCGGTTCAGCAGCAGGTGATGGGCAGTGAGGGTGGCGGCGATATGCCCAGGCGCCTCCCGAACGAAGTCGACGGCATCCGCGGTGGTGATGTGCTCGAAGACCACTTTCAGGTTAGGGAACCGGGCTGTGAGCGGCTGCAGCACCTCCTCAATGAAGACGGCTTCGCGGTCGAAGATGTCCACGTGGGCGTGGGTCACCTCGCCATGGATCAGCAGCGGTAGGCCGACACGCTCCATTTCCGCGAGCGTGGCATCGCAGCGCCTGAGGTCGGTCACCCCGGATGCGGAGTTCGTGGTGGCGCCGGCGGGATACAGCTTGACGCCGGCCACCTGGCCGCCTTCACGGGCCCGGACGATCTCTTCGGGCGGTGTCGAGTCGGTCAGGTAGAGCGTCATCAGCGGCTCGAAGCACGAACCCTCCGGCAACGCTGCGAGCAGACGCTCGCGGTAGGCGGTGGCGTCCGCTGTCCGCACCACCGGGGGCACCAGATTCGGCATGATGATGGCCCTGCCGAACTGGCGCGCGGTGAATGGCAGGACGTCGCGTGTGGCGTCACCGTCTCGCACGTGCAGATGCCAATCATCCGGCCGGGTCATCACCAGTTCGTCCATGCCATACCACCTTGGGTAGCGTCCAGGAAGCTGAACGCAGGCGCGTACTATATCCGACAGCTGTCGGGCGGCGGGAGAGCAGCGCCTGGAGCGCTGGCGCGCCCTTCTGTATGCTTCGCAGGTTTCTGGCCGCCGGGTTGCGTGAATCGAGTTGCGCGAGTTGAACGATCCAGACGCTTCGCTGACAGAAGCGGTGCGTCGGCTGCACGCTGGCGAGCTGGTGGTGATGCCTACCGAAACCGTCTACGGGCTGGCGGCCGACGCCGAGAATGTAGCGGCGGTGTCCGCTATCTTCGCCCTCAAGGGGCGCCCGCGGAGCCGACCGCTGATCGTTCACATCGCGAGTGTCGAGGCGCTCGACGACTGGGCTCGCGACGTGCCCGACTATGCCCGTGTGCTCGCGGAGGCGTTCTGGCCAGGACCTCTGACCTTGGTGCTGAAACGAACGTCGCGGGTCCCGGACGCTGTCACAGGCGGGCAGCACACGGTGGCGCTTCGGGTACCGGCGCATCCGCGTGCCCTGGCACTGCTGGAGCGATTCGGTGGCGGTCTGGCCGCCCCTTCGGCCAATCCCTATGGCCACATCAGCCCCACCGAGCCCGCACACGTGCGCGCCGGGTTCGGCTTGGCCACGCCATTTGTTCTGGATGGGGGGCCGTGCACGGGTGGCATCGAGTCCACCATCGTCGGGTGTCTTGGTCCCCTGCCGCAGGTGCTGCGCCCTGGCCTGATCACGACAGCTCAGATCGCCGCGACTACCGGGCTCGTGGTACGAGAGTTGGAGGGGGTGGGGGCGGCCGACGCTTCCGGTGTTGCCGAGCCTGTTCGCACTGCCGGGCAGGACCTGGTGCATTACGCACCGCACACACCCGCGCTGCTCCTCACGACGGCGGATGTCGCGGCATGGCGGCCCCCGGCCGACAGCCGGATTGGCTTTCTGGGATTCGGGTCGGCCGGATTCGAAGCAGAGTTAGCGATGCGGCTGCCGGCCGATGCGACGGCCGCGGCCCGGGAGCTCTACGGCGCGCTGCATCGTCTCGATCGTGCCGGACTCGATCTGCTGGTGATCGAGGCACCGCCGGCCGATGCTGCCTGGGCCGGCGTGCGCGACCGCCTGTCGCGGGCGACACAAGCCGTGAAGGTGCTCAAGCGCGCGCAAGATTGATCAGCGGAACCAGCCCGAACCACAACACGCAGCTCAGAGAGACGGCCATGAGTCCGTCGATCCGCCCCGGCGGGTGATGCCTGTCATCAAGCACTCAGCGACGGTTCAGGCGCGTCGCGACGCAGTTTTCTCGATGCTGAGCCACGTCGAGGACAACGCCGGGTACAGTGAACTGATAGAGACCATAACGCCGTGTGCCTGCGCTCTTATTGCTTGCAGATCAATAGCTGGTTTTGTAATCGTCAATCAGAACGTATCGGGAATCCAGGAATGCCACCAGATCGATCAATTGACGCACTGTCATCGTCTCGATATGCGCCATCGGCATTGGGGACTGCAACGGAGGCATGTACTGCCGCAGAACTTCTTCGCGGTACCGTTCCGAAATTCTGTGATCCGGATTGATGATCGAGGTGACAAGCTCCGAATAGGCCTTCAGGGTACTCGTTTCACCGCCTAACTCGAATAATGGCGATAAAGCACCAGCATGTTCGGGCAGGCGCACGCCGGCTACGGTGTGACACTGATGGCATTGATGATCCAGAAACGCTTGTCTTCCTCCGTCGATACTGCCTTCTTCAACGGGGAATCCAAAAGTCGGATAGGTAGCGCATCCCACTCCAAGCATCGCTAACCCCACCGCCAGGACAATTCTTGCTTGCCTGAACTTCAATACCACTCCTCCGTTCTCGTTCATTGCGCTCAGTACCGGTTCCTTTCGAGCGGAACAGGGGCCGACCGGGCCGGTACGCTTCAGCTGAAGCGCGGTCCCAGCCTACAGGTAGTCGATCAGCAGCGACGCCACCAAAATCACCGCCACCCACAGCACCATGCTGCCGGCGGGCCAAGTGCTGACGAGTACGCCCCTGGGGCCGCGGTAGTGCGTCAGAGACGTCGATTCGCTACCGCCGGCGCGGACTCGATGACGCGCGCAGATCAGTCCGCACTGCTGATGTTGCCGATCGCCGTGCCGTCCGCCGTGATGAACGCAACCACATAACCGCCGTCGGAGCCGTCGCGCAGCGGCGCGATGCGGATCGTGACCTGGTCACCGACGGTCATCATGTCGGGCATCAGACCCTGACGCTGCATGTTGGCGCGGCTGTGGCCCTCATACTCGATGTCGCGCGTGCCGCGCTCGTCGGTGACCTCGAGCACAAAACGCGCGTGCGGGTTGGTGAAGCGTGCCACCTTGACGACGCCACTGACGTTCACCGGATTCTGGAAGTCGAACTGCACCGCCGAATGGTGGGCGAGCGTGCCGCTGAGCGGCAGCAGGAACAGCAGGGTTGCGGCGCAGGCCGCGGTCAGCGTCTTCATAATCGCTCCGTTCATAAATTTCGCGTTGTGCCGATTCATTCCGCGGACGATCCCGCGGTCGCCTCTTCCATCAGGCGGTCGACGATGTCCATCCAGTCGGGCTCGTTACACTCGAAGGTATTGAGGTGTCCGTTCGGTACCTGCTGCCAGCGCTTCACGGCGGTGTAGGGCTCGGCGAGGAACAGCGGATCGATCATCGTCCAGGTGTTCGTCAGCACGCGACGACTCCCGTCGTCTTCGGTGCTGAGCTCGTATCGTTCGATGATGCGGGCCTGGTCGCTGTGCGGAAAGGCGGTGTCGAACTGTTCGACGAGCCTGTCGGTCTCGACCACCAGCACGTCGCCTTCCCAGCGCCCGACCGAGCGGCCGTTACGCTCAGGGAAGTAAGTCTCCGCCGGCGGCACGCGATCGCCGAAATAAACGCGGCGGATCTCGCTGTGCGCCTCGTAGATGATTGTGATCTGCTCCGGTCGCTGAATGATTTCCATCGGGTAGACGCCCGAGCTGTTCATCGATGCGGGCATGCCTCCGCCTACGCAGTAGCCGCCTGGCGTATAGTTCGTGCCCTGCGTGACGCTGCGGTAGAGGTCGACGCGGGCCTGCACCTCCGGCCGCAACCTGAGCGGCGGATTCTGTCCGCCACCGCCCCCGCCCAGAGGACCGGCGGCCCGATAGGCCGTCCAGACGCCGGTCAGGTCCGGTTGTTCGGCGAGCGTGGCCGCAGGCGCGAGTGAGACGCATA
Source organism: Gammaproteobacteria bacterium (assembly GCA_050485685.1). Lineage (GTDB taxonomy): Bacteria > Pseudomonadota > Gammaproteobacteria > Steroidobacterales > Rariloculaceae > JBJHBP01. Next base: position 6,000 of record JBJHBW010000028.1, on the reverse strand, counting down.
CCATCGCCAGAAGTGCCAGGCCACCGCGCACGGCAGCCGCATGTACTTTATCGTTCATCGTTTCCCCCAGATCAATTCTGTTCAGACAGCAGCTTACCGGATCCCGCGCCGGCTTCGTTTCGGCGTGGATCCCGGCAAGCAAGGAACAAGCGCCTTATCGGCTCACCGCAATGGTCGACTGAGCAACCAGGCGTCCAACCGGCTCGACCACCGGACCCTGAAAGTCCGCATCGGTGACTACCAGCTTGACCCACATGGTATCCCCGTCCGGGAAGTACGAGGTCTCGTTCGCTGCGCGCAATGCATCCATGCTGGCCTGCCGCTTCCCGGATGCGGCGCTGGTGAACCCTGGCAGCTCGAAGATGACCCATGAGCCCTGCTTCATTTCCCTTATGCTGAGGTGAAGCTCCTCTCTATCGGTATCCACCCGGATCTCGGTGCCGGCGCGTACGTTACTCTGATTCGCCGTGATGCGATGGTCCTTGCCATTGCGGTGAAGCGACACCGGCAAACCGGCACCCAGCTCGGCTAAAGTGCCGCCGGGCCTGTTCAGGAACAGTCGTCCGACATCTCCGGCACACACCGCGGCGTTCCAGGTTGGCTGAATCTCGCAGGTGTCGTCCGTGGCGACACTGTCGTGCACGCCGTCGTGGATCAGGATATAGGCGTCGGGAATGCCACCGACCGAGCCGTCCAGGTCGTGGATCACCGCAGTCCGCCAGGCCACGCCACCCCTGTTGTCATTGTCGAACGCAGGATTCTCTGCCGGGAAATGCACGGGTTTGGCATTGATGAATTTCGCACCCCTGATCGTGTTGTCGGTAGTGACCCCCGAGCTCGTGAACATCAGCCAGGAAAGCGCGCCAGTTTCCCGCCTGTCGTTGTCCTGGTAGTTCACGAACGTCGTGTCCACCACGTCGTCACGGTAATCGTAGTATTCGTAGCCGCGGATCGGGAAATCCGGTATCGAGGGCTTCGGCAGGCTGCGGCCGTAGGCGATTTCCTCGGGCGTCCGAGGGTTGCCGATGTTGGCGGTTTCGCCCACGAACAGCGAATCAATGACCAGCGAGCTGAAAGGGTCGCGGCCGGCCGAACCGGCTGCATGCGTGAAGCCGATGGCATTGTCGGCGAACTTCACGTTCCGGAAGATGTTGTTCTCGCCCCGGCCCCAGATGCCGCCATTGCGGTTCTTGTAGGTGGTGAGATCCTCGAACTCCGATATCACGGCCGGGCTGTTCGGGTCGGCGGGATTCTCTCTCGGCATATAGGCGTTGCCGGTCAAACCAAAGGTGTTGTCCTCATTGATGTTGCGGTCGAACATGAACCCGTCGAAGTTGGAATGGGCCACGTTACCCCTGAACTCCCGGATCCGGGTGCGACGTGGCCAGGTATTCCTGCTGATCTCCGTGCCCAGGAACTCCCCGTTGGGATGCTCCGGCAGCGACATCCAGAAACCGATCTGGTCGGAACCGGCGGCCACGTTGTCGATGTAGCTGTTGTCCGGGTTGGTAATCCAGTACGACGCCACCGTGTTGTCAGAAGGCAGCAGGGTATGCTCGCCGGAAAAACTGATTGCCCTGACGGCCATCCGATTCTCGTACAGAAAGTCGTTCTCTCCGTTTGCAGCGAGGTTGGTCGGCACACATGCCATCGTCGGATGACACTTGGTCTGGATCGCCAGATTCCTGACGAATGCGTTACCGGTCTCGATGCCGTCTTCGAGGAAGAAGCAGTGGCCCACGGTGTTGTAGGTCACGTTGTTCTCGATCCGCAGGTTGTTCGTGCCGTGCACGGTCACGCAGCGGTTGAAAGTGTCATGGATGGCCGAATTCCTGATGTACTGCCCTTCGCCGCCGTTACCGACCAGATGCCAGTGAATCGGATAGCGCGCCAGCTCCATGTGCTGCCCCATGCGATGCAGCTCGACGCCTGCGACATACATCCGGCTGCCCGGCATCGCCATGATGTGACCGCCGAACCAGGACTGTTCCGCATCTTCAGTCGCATGGATCTTGATGTTGCGCGTCAGCAGGCCCACTTCGCCGCGCTGATCGACGTCGTAGGTGATCTCGCCGAAGTGCATGTATTCCAGGCTCCGGTCCAGCGTGATCGTATTGCCGCTGATCGCGGTGATCGTCCGCTTCTCCGCCTGCCTGGGATCGAAATCCGTTGACGCCAGGACGATCTCGTCCCCGGCGCGCCAGCCGGAAGCGTCCAGCACCTGGATCGTCGTGGCGCCGGCCTCAGCTGTTGCGGACAGCTTGGTCCACGTGTGGGTGCGGTCACCGTGCAGGTTGAGCGTGCCGCCTGAGATCATGATGCCGCGATCGCCCATGCCGGCCATCACATCTTCACCCTTCACGTTGTCGGTGAGGGTGATGGTGGCCAGACGCGTATGCGGGCGGGCTTCGGTGCCGATCGCAAGCTCTCCATGGAGCATGATCCACTCGGTGGTCAGCTCCAGGTCGGCGTCGTTGGAGAAAGTGAGCTTGCCGTCGATGGAAAGGCCGTTCAGCGCCGGTGGGCTGACATCCAGGACCACGTTCATGTCGGCCGCGATGGTCACCCGATCGCCGGCGCGCGGCACCTGACCGTTCGGCCAGGTGGCCGGATCGGACCAGCGCGCCGCGTTGGCCTCTGAAGACGCCGGTTGCTGACCCACCTGGCCCCAGGCGAACACGCCGCCAAGCAGGAGTGCCGGAACCAGCGAGAGAAGAAGGATCGCGCGATTCTTTTTGTTCATGACATCAACCCCCGAATTTGGCCAATAGTAAGCGAATCTCCGGCATCACACCAAAGGTGCAAGCTGAGTTGGTGTTGCTGAACGCAACACTCGTTCCCGCTTCCCGGATCAATAAGGCCCGCTGTTGCCTCTGGTTGCCAACCGGTTGTCGAAGCGGCTGGCCTCTCAGGCCGAAGCGGTATATTCTTACCGATCCCTGATCGATACAAAAATGGTATGAATATGGCTGCTACTGCCACTTTGTCCAGCAAGTTCCAGATATCCATTCCCAAGGCCGTGCGCGAAGAGTTGCACTGGGAGGCCGGGCAGGAATTCGTGTTCATTCCCAAGGGCAAGGGTGTTCTGGTGATGCCGGTGCCCGAATTGACCGAGCTGGCTGGCATCGCCAAGGGCGCACGCACCGACGATTACCGCGACCGCAAAGACCGCTACTGATGGCGGCACCGATGCGCGTGGTCGATACCTCGGCCTGGATCGAATGGTTCACCGGCAGTGCGCTGGGCAAGAAGCTGGGCAAGCAGTTCCCGGAAAAACCGCGGTGCATCGTGCCGACCATCGTCCAGCTCGAACTGTCGAAGTGGCTGGTGCGTGAACTTGGCGAGGAACAGGCTGACAAGGTGATCGCCTACACCCAGAAGTGCATCGTGGTGCCTTTGGATACCACCATCGCACTGTTCGCGGCGGACCTGCACCGCAAACACAGGCTGGCCACTGCCGATGCCATCGTCTACGCGACAGCGCGCCACCAGAGTGCGGAACTACTCACATGCGATGCGCACTTCAAGGGCCTGCCAGACGTAGCGTTATTCGCCAGGACCACTTGAGGCCGTCCCTATCCAGAACGAAAAAGCCCCCGGCTTGCGCCGAGGGCTTTGTTCAGTTCACGAGAAAGGTCCTTACCGGCTGACCGTTACGCTGACTTGCATATCCAACGGACGAATCGGTGGGACCGGCTCCTCGGAGACCACCAGTTTGACCCAGAGGGCGTTCTCGTCCCTGAAATAGGAAGTCTCGTTCGCGTTGCGCAATGCGTCCAGGCTGGGTTGCTGCGTCCCGGAGGCTGCGTTGGAGAAACCCGGCAGTTCGAATATCACCCATGAGTCCTTGTTCATTTCACTCAGACTGATCGCGAATTCCGGCCTTTCGGTTTTCACCAGAATCTCAGTGCCGGCGCGCACCGTGTTCTGGCCCCTGCTGGCAAATTCCTGGCCATTGCGAACAAGAGTGATGGGCTGCTGCGCGGCACCGCCGGCACCGCCACCGCCGAATCCGCCACCTCCGGGACCACCGCCGGCGGCACGGAAATACAGGCGTCCGACATCACCCGCACACACGGCAGCGTTCCAGGTGGGATGAATCTCACAGGTGTCGTCAGTGGCGATGCTGTTGTACTCGCCGTCGTGGAGCAGAATGTAGGACTGAGGGATGCCGGTCACCGAGCCGTCCAGATCGAGGATCGCCAGGGTCTGATAGGCAATACCACCCCTGTTGTCATTGTCGAATCTGTAATCGTAGCTCGGAAAGTGTACGGGCTTGGCATTGACGAACTTTGCACCCTCGATGGTGCTTGCGGTAGTGACACCGGAGCTCGTGTACAACAGCCAGGAAAGCGCCCCTGCTTCACGTACGTCGTTGTCCTCGAAATTCACGAACGTCGTGTCAACCACCTCATCACGGTAATCGTAATATTCGTAGCCGCGGATCGGGTAATCCGGAATCAGGCGCTTCGGCAGGCTGCGGCCGTAGGCAATTTCCTCTGGCGTTACGGGGTTGCCGATATTGTCGGATTCGCCCACGAACAGCGAATCTATTACCAGTGAGGTGAACTCTTCACTGCCGAAGGAACCGGATGAATGCGTCAGTCCGATGGCATTGTCGGCGAACCTCAGGTTGCGGAGTACGTGAAGCTCACCCCGGCCCCAGAGGCCGTTATTGCGGTTCTTGTAGGCGGTCAGATCCTCGAAGTACGTTTTCACCATCGGGCTGTTTGGGTCAGCAGGATTTTCCCTGGGCAGGTGCGCGTTGCCGGCCAACCCGAAGGTGTTGTCATCATTGATGTTGCGGTCGAACATGAACCCGTCGAAGTTGGAATGGGCAACGTTGCCCCTGAATTCGCGGAACGGCGTTCGGCGCGGCCAGGTGTTGCGGCTGATTTCCGTGCCCAGGAACTCGCCGTTCGGATGCTGCGGCAGGGACATCCAGAAACCGGACTGGTCGGAACCAGCGGCTACGTTGTCAATGTAGATGTTGTCCGGGTTGGTGATCCAGAACGACGCCACCGTGTTATCAGAAGGCAGCAGGGTATTCCCGCCGTGGAAACTGATTTCCCTCACGGCCATTCGATTCTCGTACGTGTAGTCGAGCTCTCCGTTTGGGGTAATGTTGGTCGGCACACAGTCCAACGTCGGATGACACTTGGTCTGGATCGCCAGGTTCCTGACGAATGCGTTACCAGTCTCGATGCCGTCTTCGAGGAAGAAGCAGTGACCCACGGTGTTGTAGGTCACGTTGTTCTCGATTTGGAGATTGTGTGTGCCGTGCACGGTCACGCAGCGGTTGAAGGTGTCATGGATGGCTGAATTCCGGATGTACTGCCCCTCGCCGGCTTCACCGACCAGATGCCAGTGAATCGGATAGCGGGCCAGCTCCAGGTGCTGCCCCATGCGATGCAGCTCGACACCTGCTATGTACATTCGGCTACCCGGCATCGCCATGATGTGCCCGCCGAAATACGACTCAAGCGCATCTTCGGATGCCTGAATCGTGATATTGCGCGTCAGCAAACCGACCTCGCCTCGCTGATCCACCTCATAGGTGATCTCACCGAAATGCATGTATTCAAGCGGTTGATCCAGCGTGATCGTGTTGCCGCTGATCGCGGTGATCGTCCGCTTCTCCGCCTGCCGCGGATCGAAATCCGTCGACGCCAGAACGATCTCATCGCCTGCCCGCCATTCGGCGGCATTCAGAACCTCGATCGTGCGAGTGCCGGCTTCGGCTGTCCTGGCCAGCTTGGTCCAGGTATTGGTCCGATCACCGTGCAGGTTCAGGGTCCCGCCCGAGATCATGATCCCGCGGTCTCCCATGCCACCCATGATGTTTTCGCCCACGACGTTGTCCGTAAAGGTGATCGTCGCATTGCGCGTGTGGGGGCTGGCCTCGGTGCCGATCTGCAGCTCCCCGTGCAACATGATCCACTCGGTGGTCAGTTCCACGTCGGCACTGTTCGAGAAGCGGAGCCTGCCGTCGATGGACAG
>JBJHBW010000027.1:0-38129 GCA_050485685.1 Gammaproteobacteria bacterium | reverse complement strand
GCCAGACGCTGGCGCTCCAGAAAGCTTTGCTCGGCGTCCGGCGTTGGATCGATGAAGATGTGCTGGTGGTTGAAAGCGGCAATCAGGCGCAGAGTGGGGGACAGCAGCATGCCGTTGCCGAAAACGTCGCCGCTCATGTCGCCAATGCCGATGACGGTGAAAGGATCACGACTGACGTCTACGCCCAATTCGCGAAAATGTCGCCTGGTGGCTTCCCACGCACCCCTTGCCGTAATCCCCATTTTCTTGTGGTCATAGCCGGTGGAGCCGCCCGATGCGAATGCGTCGCCCAGCCAGAAGCCGTACTCGGCAGCGATGCGATTGGCGCGATCGGAGAATGTGGCTGTTCCCTTGTCGGCAGCGACGACGAGATAGCTGTCGTCGTCGTCGCGAGCAACGACGCGTGGCGGACGTACGATCCGGCCGTCGACGATGTTGTCTGTCAGGTCCAGCAGGCCGCGAATGAAAGTCTCGTAGCAGGCAGTCACCTCGTGCTGCACCGCGGCCCGATCTCCGGACGGCAGCCGCTTGCAGACGAAACCTCCCTTAGCACCGCGCGGCACGATCACGACATTCTTGACCTGCTGGGCCTTCATCAGTCCCAGTACTTCGGTACGAAAATCCTCGCGCCTGTCTGACCAGCGTATGCCGCCGCGCGCGACACGGTCGCAACGCAGATGTACGCCTTCGACCCGTTGTGAGTAGACGAAGATCTCGTGCATGGGCCAGGGCCTGGGTAGGTCCGGAATCCTGCGTGACGAGAATTTGAAAGACAGGTAGGACTTGCCGGTATCGGGCTGCAGGTCCGCGCCGCCATCGGCACTGTCGGCATCGCCGGTCGCGTCGGAGCCCGGCGACCGGTAGCTGTTGCTCATGCGCTGAAAGTAATTCGTGCGCATCGTGGCTTCCATGACCGCCTGGAAGGCACGCAGTATCCGGTCCTCGTCCAGACTGGTCACCGCATTCAGCTCCTCGTGCAGGCGCTCGGTCGTGGCCGCCAGACGATGGCGCCTGCGCGTTGTGGACATGTCCGGGTCCAGGTGTGCGTGGAATCGCTGCACCAGGGTAAGGGCGAACACCGGATGACGGCCCAGCACTTCCTGCATATACGCCTGGCTGAACGGCAGCCCGGTCTGCAGCAGAAAGCGGCAGTATGCCCGCAGCAGCGCGGCTTCCCGCCAGTGCAATCCGGCGCTGAGCACGAAACTGTTGAAGCGGTCATTGTCCGTGTCGCCGCCAAGAACGCGCACGAAGCACGTATTGAATCGCTCCGTCGCAGCATCGTCCAGCAGCATGGGTACAACGGGTTCGAGAATGAAATCCTGAATGCGCACGTCGGCGGCGGCCCCACGCAGTTCATAGGTGCGCTCGCCGAGTACACGCATGCCCATGTTCTGAAGTACCGGCAACGCCTGATGCAGCGGGATGGCCGCATCCCGGCGCAGTACGGTGAAGCACCAGGGGCCCTCGGATTCATCACTATGCGGCATCAGGCGTGTGGCCGGCCCTGTCTCACGCTCCGACATCGTGGCCAGCAGCATGATGTCCGGCGCGGCACGCCCGGCCCCGGCTTCCTCCTGATAAGCAGCCGGAAACACGTCCGCGTACTGATGCAGCAGTCGCAGTGCATGGTCTTCCGGAAGCCGCTGCAGCAGCGTTTCGCGCACGCGTTCCGCCCAGCTGCGCACGGCCTCGCCTATACGCTCCTGCAGCACGACCTGATCAGGGTCGGCGTCCGGTGTCCCGGGCGCCGTGCGCACGGTGATCGCAAGTCTTGCCAGCGTGGATTCGGACAGGGTCACATCCGTCTCCACCTCGATGCCGTTGAATGCGTCTTTCAGAATCGCCTCGGTACGGGATCTGGCCTGCGCGTTGTATAGATCCCGTGGCAGGTAGACGAGACAGGAATAAAAGCGGCCGAAAGGATCGCGGCGCCAGAAAATACGCACGCGGTGACGCTCCTGCAGGCTCAGGATGCCGAAACTGATTCTGATCAGGTCATCGATGCTGATCTGGAACAGGTCATCGCGCGGAAACGTATCCAGCACATGCTGAAGGCGTCGGGCCCGGTGTCCGCCCTCGCTGAAACCGGATTGAGCGAACACCTGCTCCGCCTTGCGTCGTATCAGCGGGACGTTTCGCGGCCGCTGGTGGTAGGCCTCGGACGTGAAAAGGCCAAGGAATCGTTTCTCGACGGCGGGCCGGCCCTTGCGGTCCGGCGCCTTGATGCCAATGTAGTCCAGCCGTGCCGGCCGGTGCACTGTCGATCGCATTGCGACCTTGGTGACGACCATCCGGCTTGTCGAGCGGGCTTCCTGCCGCGCCGCGCCGGTCAATACGATGGTCTCGGGCTTTCGTACCGATTCGCGCAATATGCCGAGTCCCGTGCCCGGGCGTGGCACCAGTCTGTCTTCGCTGCGCCCTGTTACCAGATCCTGCTCGCGGTAGCCAAGCAGCGTGAAATGATCGTCGGCCAGCCAGTCAAGGAACGCACAGCTCTCCGCAATCGACGCGTCATCAGGCGCAGCGCCGGACAGAAGTTCGCGGCTCGCTTCCCGCAGGTGTTCGAGCATCGGCGGCCAGTCGTCGACGGCGCAGCGAACATCCACGAGCGTTTCCTGCAACTCACGCTCTATCCTGGCCAGCATGTCGGGGTCGGTTTCGCGCGCGATCTCGATGTGAATCAGTGATTCGGTGATGTGATCGGCAGCAGGTGTCGCGCGCCAACCGGTCAACCGCCCATGCCGGTCGCGGGCCACATGAATGACGGGATGTATGGTCAGGTGGATGGCGTGCCCGAGGGCGTTCAGCCGCATCGTGACCGAATCGACCAGAAACGGCATGTCGTCGTTCACGATCTGCACCACCGTGCGCGCGGATGCCCAGCCGTCCGGCAGGGTGTCCGGGTTGCACACGCGCACCAGCGCGACGCCCGGTTTGCGTGTGCCGGCCCACAGCATGTGATGCAGGGCTGCTGCTGCCAGCGAACGCGCGTCGCCGCCAAGATCCTCATCCGGCGTATGGGCGTAATAACGTTCCAGGAAGCGCGAGCGGTTCAGTGGCAGGCGTGCCGGAAGTCGCAGGTGTCGTCCTGCGTCGGTGACTTTGCGTATCAATCGGCTGGACATGATGGATCAGCGTAACCGCTGACGGCGGCCAGATACAAAAAACGGCCCGCGGCATGCAGCCTGCGGTCGGTCATGGCCGGTGTTCGGCAGCGAGGTAGGCGTGACTTTGCATCTCCTCCAGGCGACTGAGCGTGCGCCTGAACTCATGGGTCAGCCTGCTGCCGTTGTAAAGTCCGCTTGCCGGCACAGCGGCCGACAGCATGAGCTTCACGCGCCGGTCATAGAATTCATCGACCAGCGCGATGAACCGGCGTGCCTCGTTCTCAAGTGTTTCGTCAAAGCGCGGCACCGCGGAGATCAGTACGGTCTGGTAAAGACGAGACAGTTCCACGTAGTCGGCGTGACTGCGCGGGCCGCCGCAGATGCTGTCAAAGTCAAACCAGATAACGCCGTCGGCGGCTTTTCTGTAAGGGATGCTGCGGCCCAGGATCTCAATCTCACCATTCCAGCTGCCCTGATCGGGGGCTATCGCGTCAAAGTACTCACTCAAACGACTTTCGGCCGTGTCGCTGAGCGGGTGCTGGTAGACATCGCTTTTCTCCAGCACACGCAGCCGGTAATCGGTCTGGCCCACCATGCGCACGACCTCGGTATTCTGCTCGATCAGGGCGATGGCCGGCAGGAAGCGGGCGCGCTGCAGACCGTTCCGGTAAAGATCCGCGGGCGCGAGATTGGATGTGGCGGCCAGCGTGACGCCGCGCTCGAACAGCGCGGCGAACAGCGTCCCGATGATCATCGCATCGGCGATGTCGGTCACGGCCAGCTCATCGAAACAGAGGATGCGTGTGTCACGGGCCAGCTCGGCGGCGGCATGGGTGAGAGGATTCCTGCGGTCGCGAAAGCGTTTCAGCAGCTCGTGCGCAGCACCCATGAAGCGATGAAAATGCAGACGCCGTTTGTCGCGGAACGGCAGACACTGAAAGAACATGTCCATCAGTAATGTCTTGCCGCGGCCGACTCCGCCCCACAGATAGATGCCCCTGACCGGTTCGCGTCGCCGACCCAGCCAGCGCGCCAGCGGCTGAGGCAGACGTGATGCCGCCTGCGAAGACGCAATCAGATCGTCATGCAGACGCTGCAGCGCGTGCACAGCGCGTTGCTGATCAGGATCGGGTTGCAGCTGCCCCTGATCGAGGCGTTGGCGATAGGCGGCAAGCGGAGAAGTCACGGACATCCGCACTATTCTGCCCGATCTTGCATTCAACGCCTGCATCGTGTTCTTTGCCAGCCATGACAGAACGGGAGTCCATGCAGTTCGATGTCGTGATCGTGGGCGCGGGGCCTGCCGGTCTTGCCGCAGCGTGCAGACTGGGTGACCTGGCTGCAGCCGCAGGCCTTGAGCTCGATATCGCCGTGCTCGAGAAAGGCGCCCAGGTGGGCGCGCATCTGATCTCCGGAGCACTGCTGGACACGCGCGCGCTGGATGAGCTGGTGCCTGACTGGTGTGACGCTGGCGCGCCGGCCGGTGTGCCGGTTCGTGACGATCAACTCTACTGGATGTCCGGCAAGCGGCACGCCATTCGCGTGCCGCGCATGCTGGTGCCTGCCGTGCTGCACAGCACGGACTGTCGCATCGCAAGTCTTGGTGAACTGTGTATCTGGCTGGCCGCGAGGGCAGAGCAGCTCGGTTGCGATGTGCTGCCCGGATTTGCTGCCAGTGAACTACTGCTGGATGAGCATGGCCGCATTGCCGGTGTCGTGACCGGCGACAGTGGCGTGGGCCGTGACGGGCAGCGCAAGGCGTCGTACCAGCCTGGTTACGAGTTACGGGCACGTTACGTGATATTTGCCGAAGGCAGTCACGGGCACCTGGGCCGGCAGCTGGAACGACGTTTCGCACTGCGCGCCAGCGTCGATCCGCAGCACTATGCGCTGGGCATGAAGGAAGTCTGGGAAGTCGGGCCGGATGCGTCCGCGCTCGGCGACGTCCTGCATACGGCGGGCTGGCCATTGAGCACCGGCGCACAGGGTGGGGGATTCCTTTACCGCATCGGCACCAACCGACTCTGTGCCGGTTTCGTCGTGGGTCTGAATTACCGTAATCCGTGGCTCAGTCCCTTTGAGGAGTTTCAGCGCTGGAAGTCGCATCCGCTGATCAGACCGTTGCTGGAAAACGGACGGCGCATTGCCTATGGCGCGCGAACCATTACCCGAGGGGGGCTGAATTCACTGCCCGATCTCGTGGTGCCTGGTGGTTTGCTGGTCGGTTGCGATGCGGGCTTTCTGGACGGTGCGAGGCTGAAAGGATGCCACACCGCGATGAAGAGCGGCATGCTGGCCGCCGAGACCGTGTTCGAAGCGCTGGCGGGTGGCGACTCCGGACAGAAAGTACTCAGCGGCTATCCGCAGCGCCTGCGCGAATCGTGGTTGTCTGACGATCTGCACCGGGCGCGCAACTTCGTGCCGGGACTGACGCGCTTCGGCAGCCTGGCCGGAGGCATGCTCGCCTTCGTGGAGCACAATCTGATGCGCGGTCGCGTGCCATGGACGCTTCGTGATCGCGTCCCCGACCATGAAACGCTGGTGCCGGCTCATCTCGCACCAGCCCCTGAATATGCGCTGCCGGACGGCGTCGTCAGCTTTGACAGGTTGTCGTCGGTGTATCTTTCCGGCACCTCGCACGAGAAAGATCAGCCGGGACACCTGAAGCTGCGCGACGCAGCCGTTCCGCTAGGCGACAACCTGCCCCGTTACGCCGAGCCCGCGCAGCGCTACTGCCCGGCGGCCGTGTACGAGATCACCGGGCAGCCGGATAAGCCGTCATTCGTGATCAATGCCGGTAACTGTCTGCACTGCAAGGCATGCGAGATCAAGGATCCGGCGGGCAATATCGTCTGGACACCGCCACAGGGAGGCGACGGTCCCGGTTACGTCAGCATGTGATCGGAGGTGCCGCGTTTTTAATCGCCTCCGGCGCCGTCACCGTTGCCTATGCCGTCCACGGCTGACGGCTCCTCCTGTGCCGCGTAGTCCAGATCCGGTTCGTTCAGCTGGTCCAGGATGGCGGCCCGGGAGGCGAGCATCAGCGTGCGTGCGCAGGCATGCGCGTCGGGGTGCACGGGCGCGCAGATGTGCACGGCCAGAGGCCCCGGTGCAGAAAGGAACGCACCGGCAGGCAGTTTGGCCCGTGAGCCGCTGATCACGACCGGCACAACCGGCAGGCCGGCGCGCCAGGCCGCGCCGAACGCGCCGGGGTGGAAGCGCCGCAATCCCGGCGGTGCCGCGAATGTGCCCTCCGGAAACAGGGCCAGGGCATCGCCATTGCGGGCCGCGTGCACCAGGCGGCGCACGATACGGTTGCGATGCGAGGTGTTGCCGCGATCCACGAATTCCGACCCCAGCCTGCGCAGCAGAAACCCGGCGACCGGAAAGTGCGCCATATCGTGCTTGATCAGGAAAGTGAACTGGGGCGGCAGTACCGCAGTCAGAATGATGCCGTCCAGGTAACTGGCGTGGTTGGCGACCACGACACAGACCTGGTCAGAATCCAGCTGCCGGCCGCTGAGGTGTATCGGGCTGCCGATGAGCCGAAAAAACAGTCTTGCGCCGCCCCGTGCGATACGTCGGCGCCTGTGTACGTCCGGTGTCAGCGAAATCAGGCAGATGACGGGCAGCACACAGGCCAGCAGGGCAAGCCACGCGTAGCTGCCATAGAGGATGCGGAACAGGCGGTTGGGTCTTGCGGCGGCTTCCACGGTTATGTCAAAAGGGCATGCGGTTACGGTGAACGAATGGCCCGGACTGCTGGCCGTTTTTGTGACTGAATTCTCTTTATGTAAACGCCCGGGACCTTTTGTGACCCGGGTCACGCAGCGCCCGGCAGTGCTGACCCATACTCGAATCGCACCCGTCACGCACTGTGATGGTGCGAGGGGTGAGGCGCAAGGCGCGGAATTATAGAGGAAATCGACCCATCCATCGCCTGCGTGTAATGCGCAGCAGGGTGGTCCGCGGATGGACACAGGGTGTCCATGCCGCCAACAGCGACAACGAATGTCACTTGAGAATGGTTCACAGTTTCTTGCAAAAGCATACGGCAACCCGCTCGTCAGCACCGGTCTCCGGCGACCCGAAGTCGGCGATAGACCGTTTTCTGGATACCATCTGGATGGAGAGGGGCTTGTCCGAGAACACGCTGGGTGCCTATCGGGCAGATCTGCTGGCGCTGAACCAGCGTCTCGCTGAACGTCGCGTGGATCTGGTCGAGGCAAGCCGCGCCGATATTCTCGATTACATCGCCTGGCGCGTGGACGGTGGTGCAAAACCGCGCTCCACGGCGCGTCAGCTGTCCAGTTTCCGTCGTTTCTATCGCTATCTGCTGCGTGAGGGCGCCATTGCGGACGATCCCACCGCGCAGATTGCAATGCCGAAGATAGGGCGGGCGCTGCCGCAATCACTGACCGAGGAAGAAGTCGAAGCCCTGCTGCGGGCGCCGAATGTGGCCGAGCCGCTGGGGCACAGGGACCGGGCCATGCTGGAGGTGCTGTATGCCACCGGCGTGCGTGTGTCGGAGTTGATCAACCTCAAGCTCACGCAGGTCAATCTCAATCAGGGCGTGCTGCGCATCATCGGCAAGGGTGACCGTGAACGGTTGATTCCGCTCGGCGACGAGGCGCAGGGCTGGCTCAGCGACTTCATTGAAGGGCCACGCGGTGAGATTCTGCTGGAACGCCAGACCGAGTATCTGTTCCCGACCCGGCGCGGTGACCGCATGACGCGCCAGGCGTTCTGGCACATCATCAAGCGTTACGGCAAGAAGGCCGGCATCCGCAAGAAACTCTCCCCGCATACCGTGCGCCATGCATTTGCCACGCACCTGCTGAACAACGGCGCCGATCTTCGCGTCGTCCAACTGCTGCTGGGACACAGCGATGTGTCGACGACGCAGATTTACACGCACGTGGCCCGCGAACGCATGAAGGATCTGCACAGCCGCCACCATCCGCGCGGCTGACCGCCCCACCGCATCCTGTCCTCAGGCCTGCGGTGGCGGGCCCCGCATCTGATAGAATTACCGCAGCATATCCTGCGGGAGTCGGTCAGTGCGTTACTCGAAACTGCGTTACGGTTCTGCCGGGTTGTTGGCGGCTGTCCTGTGGCTGGCCGCACCGGCAGTGTTGTTCGCCGATGGACCGCTGACTCCGGATGCGCTGGCAGCACAGCTGCCCGGCGTGGAACCGGAAGACATACTCGAGTCGCCGCTGGATGGCTTCTATCAGATCGTCGTCGGCGCCGAGATTGCGTACATCAGCAAGGATGGTCGCCATCTTCTGCAGGGTGAGGTTTACGACCTCAGTCAGGGCGTGAATCTGACCGAGCGCACGCGATCACAAACGCGCATGGACATGCTTGCCGCGGTCGATGTCGACACGATGATCGTGTTCGGTCCGCCGGATGGCGAGGTGCGCGCATCCCTTTACGTGTTCACCGATGTCGACTGCGGTTACTGCCGCCAGTTTCATCGTGACATCGACAAGGTCACCGCATTGGGCATAGAGGTCCGCTACCTTTTCTACCCTCGTGGCGGGCCGAATACCGACAGCTGGGCCAAGGCCGACAACGTCTGGTGCGCGGCTGACCGTCACCAGGCACTGACTCAGGCCAAGCTGGGTGTGCGGCTTCCTGACGCTTCCTGCGATGCCACACCAGTGGACGATCACTTCAGTCTTGGCATACGCGTAGGCCTGCGCGGCACGCCTGCCATCTACACCGAGTCCGGTGAGCTGATCGGGGGCTATCTGCCGCCGTCGACGCTGGAGGAGATGTTCGCGTCAGGCGACGCGGCGCGCTGATTGCGCGCCGGGTTGTTGGTGCCGGGAGCGAGAATCGAACTCGCACTCTGTTGCCAGAACCGGATTTTGAGTCCGGCGCGTCTACCAGTTCCGCCATCCCGGCCGTGATGCCGCTGACATCGCGGTCGTCGTGAACCCGCCACCGCAGCGCGCACAGTATACAAGCCACTGTGGGCAGTTGTTGCGACCTTTTCCGGCGTTTGCGCATCTAACTCTGCAATGAGTCGAAGCATGCCCGAAGCCGATCCGCAGGTGCTTGCGCGCGCACGTCGAGGCGAGCGGGAAGCCTGCGCCGTGCTGTACCGACAGTTCTCGCCCATGGTGTATGCCATTGCCAGGCGACTGCTGGTGTCTGTCGCGGCTGCCGAAGATGCCCTGCAGGAAACGTTCATGGACGTGTTCGGCAAGATCTCGACCTGGCGTGGCGAAGCCGGTTTTGGTTTCTGGGTGCGCAGCATCGCCGTGAACCGCTGCCTGATGATGCTGCGCAGCGCCTGGGAATCGAAGCGCAGCGCTGACGAACCCGAAGAATCGCTGCTGGCTGCGCCGTTGCCGGCACTGACGGCGGATCATGCGATTGATCTGGAGCGCGCATTGGCGGCGCTGCCGGAAAAGGCCCGGGTGGTCGTCTGGCTTCACGACGTGGAAGGTTTTACACACCGCGAGATCGGCGACCTGCTTGGTCACACCGCCAGCTTTTCCAAGTCACAGCTGGCGCGCGCCCACGAACGACTGCGGGCGCTGCTGTCACCGGCCGCCAGCGCGGTCGACGACGCCACGGCCGGGATGAAACAGTCAGAGGATGTACAGGAAGTGAGCCATGCACCGGCGTACTGAAGATCTTTTGAGTCTGCGCGATCACGAACCCATGGACGCGCAGCAGCGCGCGCAATTGCTCCAGGACCGGGAGGCACTGCGCGAGCTTGAAGCCCTGCATTGCATGCGGGACGCACTGCGCGCGCTGCCTGATCCGAAGCCGCCTGCGGGAGCATGGGAAGCCCTGCAGGCGCGACTGGATGACATGGACGACAACGCTGCACGGTCGCACCGCCCGACGGCCTTGTGGCGCTGGTCTGCCGGCGGGGCGATCGCGGCCGGCGTGGCAGTTGCGGCGCTGTGGCTGGCGGGTGCGCCGGGGCCCATACCGGCAGTGCCGGATGCGCCCGAGACCTCCGTTTCATTCGCTGCTGACTATTTCTCTACGACGGGTTCCGGCGTACCGAACACTGCCGATCGCCCCGTGGTCCCGGTGACCTACGCGTCGGCGGTGGCGCAATCGGAGCACCTGGACAGGCTGATGAGCCAGCTGCCCGGTCAGCGCAGCACCATGAGTGCATCCACTGCCAGCCTGATCGCCGGCCTTGAAGACCGGGTCGCGTGGCTGGATCAGGAAATCCTGCTGGCCACGGCCTACGGGGTGCCGCCGGAGCAGCGCCTCCTGCTCTGGAGTCAGCGCGTGGAAATGATGAATGCATTGTTGCACCTGCGATATGCGCAGGCGCAGGACCCCTGATTCTGATGCGAATTTTTCAGGCGTGGTGAGCAGCCGCCCCGGAAAGTGAAAGTGACAAAGTGACTATGACAAGGATGGATCTGACCATGACAAGCACAGCTCTGGTATCGGCCCTCAGGCCCGCGCTGCTGGCAGGGCTTTTGTACATCCTGCTCGGCGCGGCGGGTAACGCACTGGCGCAGGAGGGTGCGGATGCCGGCGACAGTGCTGCACACGAACTCGCCCAGGCCAGGGAAAGGCTGGCCGAGGCGGCGCAGGAGGTCGTGCGGCTGTCTTCGCAGATGACGCTGCCGTGGGCAGAGGTGCGATCCCGCTGGATGGCGAACGCGCCGGGAACGGCGCTGGGCATCGCCATCGACGAAGCCGATCGCGGAGTCAACGTGGTGGCCGTCACTCCGGGATGGCCGGCCGCGGCCGCCGGCGTGCGTGTCGGTGATCGTATCACCGCACTCGATGAGCACCTGCTCGCCGATCAGGATGGCAGCGGCGCCGTCGGTCACCTGCTGGCGCTGATGGCTGATGTGGAGCCGGGCCAGGTCGTGACGTTGACGGTGTTGCGAGACGGCGCGGAACAGCGGCTGGATGTCACTGCACGTGCGACCGGAGCAGGTGCTGCGTGGGGCGGCCCGGGGCAGGGCCGACCGGTACTGGAAGAGTTCCAGTCGCTGCTGGAACGGGGCGGTCAGCGGATGGGCGGCGGTCCCGGTGGCGGCCTGATGCCGGGCATGCCAGGCCGTTGGCGAAATCTGGAACTGGTGTCGCTGACGCCGGCGCTGGGCGAGTATTTCGGCACCGCGGAGGGCCTTCTGGTCGTGCGCGCGCCGGCCGGAAACGAGCTGGATCTGCGTGACGGCGACGTGATTCTGGATATTGGCGGTCGCGTTCCGACGTCACCGGAGCATGCAATGCGCATACTGGCGACGTTCGCGCCGGGCGAAACGCTGCGCCTGGGCATCATGCGCCACAACCTCACGCAGACACTGGAAGTGCAGCTACCGGAAATGCGGCGCCGCTGACGGATGCCGGGCGTTACAATGTTGCCCGCATGCGCCCCGCCGATTTTTACTTTGAACTGCCTCCCGAACTGATCGCACAGGCGCCGCTGACACAGCGGTCCGCCAGTCGACTGCTGACGCTGGACGGTGCCACCGGTCACGTGACCGACCGCAGCTTCGCCGATCTGATCGGACTCCTGCAGCGGGGCGACCTGCTGGTTTTCAACGATACCCGCGTGTTGCCGGCAAGAGTGATCGGCCGCAAGACCACCGGCGGAAGGGTGGAAGTGCTGCTGGAGCGCGTCACCGGGGAGCGGGAGATTCTGGCGCAGGTCGGGGCACGTCGTGCCCCTGCGCCGGGTACGCAACTGGAACTGCCCGGGGGTGCCACGGCCCAGGTGACCGGACGCGAACAGCGGTTCTTCCGGTTGTTGCTGGATTGCGATCCGATCGAGTTTTTTGAGTCCCACGGACAGGTGCCGTTGCCGCCTTACATAGACCGCACGCCCGACCACAGCGACCGCGAGCGATATCAGACCGTCTTCGCGCGCGAACCCGGAGCCGTGGCAGCGCCGACCGCCGGGCTGCACTTCGACCAGACGCTGCTGGATGCGCTCGATGCCCGTGGTGTCGCGCGCGGATTCGTCACGCTGCACGTGGGCGCCGGCACTTTCGCGCCGCTGAAACCCCAGGTGCTGGAATCCGGCCGCCTGCACGAGGAACGCGTCCAGGTGCCGGCGGCACTGTGTGAAGCCATCGCCGCGGCGCGCAACCGTGGCGGGCGCATCATCGCCGTTGGAACGACGGTGGTGCGGGCACTGGAAAGTGCCGCATTGTCGGGCGTGCTGAGGCCGCTGCACGGCGAGACTTCGCTATTCATCCGTCCGGGATTCCGGTTTCGTGTCGTCGATGCCATGGTCACCAATTTTCACCTGCCGGAATCCTCGCTGCTGATGCTGGTCGCCGCCTTTGCCGGGCGCGAGCACACGCTCGCGGCTTACCGGCATGCGGTGCGCGAGCGCTACCGATTCTTCAGTTACGGAGATGCGATGTTCGTGCTGCCCGAAAGACGTAATACGGAGGCGGACTGACGATGCGTTTTGAGTTGCTGGCGACCGACGGACAGGCACGCCGCGGCAGGCTTGAGTTCGCACGTGGCGTCGTCGACACGCCGGCTTTCATGCCGGTGGGCACTTACGGGTCGGTGAAGGCGATGACGGCCGAGGATCTGCGCGCCGTGGGTGCCCAGATCGTGCTCGGCAACACCTTTCATCTGATGCTGCGGCCTGGCATGGACGTGATCCGCGCCCACAAGGGTCTGCACCGGTTCATGCACTGGGACGGCCCGATACTGACCGATTCCGGCGGCTTTCAGGTGTTCAGTCTGACCCGTCTGCGCAAGCTCAGCGAGGAGGGTGCGCGCTTCCAGTCGCCGGTGGATGGTTCTCCGCTGCTGCTGACACCGGAACTGTCCATCGAGGTGCAGCACGACCTGGATGCCGATATCGTCATGATTTTCGATGAATGCACCGCCTATCCGGCGACGCGCGAGGAGGCGGCGCGGTCCATGCAGCTGTCGCTGCGCTGGGCGAAGCGCAGTCGCTCGCGTTTCGATGATTTGAAAGCCGGCGGGACCGGCGACGCGGCGCTGTTCGGCATCGTACAGGGCGGGGTGTATCCCGACCTGCGCCTTGAATCCCTCGCCGGGCTGATGGACACGGGTTTTGAGGGATACGCGGTGGGCGGCCTTGCCGTGGGAGAGCCCGAAGATGAACGGTTGATGGTGCTCGACCACGTTGCACCGCATCTGCCGGCTGCCGCGCCCCGCTATCTGATGGGGGTGGGCACACCGGCCGATCTGGTCAAGGCGGTGGCTCGCGGCATGGATATGTTCGACTGCGTGATCCCGACCCGCCATGCACGGAACGGCCAGTTGTTCACCAGCGAAGGCAGGATCAATATCCGCAACAGCCGTTTTCGTACCGACACATCGCCCCCGGATCCTGCCTGCAGCTGCTATACCTGCGCCCACTACAGCCGCTCCTATCTCAGGCACCTGCACCAGTGCAGCGAGATTCTGGGGCCGCGCCTGGCGACGTTGCACAATCTGCACTTCTACCAGTCGCTGATGCGGGACATGCGGGAAGCCATAGGACAGGGGCGGTTCGGGCAGTTCGCCGCCCGTGCCGTGGCCTTGTCCACCGATTCCGGTGGTGCTGTGCCATAATGCCCGCTTTGCGAACGCTGGTCACAGAGGCTCCCGCGAGCATGGAACTTATTCTGGATTTCTTCGTCAGCCCGGCCTGGGCACAGAACGGTGCGCAGGGCGGCGCGTTGTCGCCATTGCTTTTCCTGATCGTCATCTTTGTCGTGTTCTATTTTCTGCTGATCCGGCCGCAGGCCAAGAAGCAGAAAGAGCACCGCGAGATGGTCGCGGCGCTGGGCGAGGGCGATGAAGTCATTACCGGCGGCGGCGTGCTGGGCCGCATCAAGGAAGTGGACGAGCAGTTCGTTACGGTCGAAGTCGCCAATAACGTGGCGCTGAAGGTGCAGAAGCACTCGATCGCGATGGTGCTGCCCAAGGGAACCTACAAGAGCGCCTGACATCGATGAATCGTTTCCCGGCCTGGAAAAACTGGCTCGTACTGCTGGTCGTGCTGGGTGGCCTAGTGCTCGCCCTGCCGAATATATTCGGTGACGATCCGGCCGTGCATGTGGCGCGCGCTGACGGAGCCCGCGTCGCTCCCGAAATTCTCGGCGACATCACCGGGCTGCTGACGCGTGAGGGTATCCCCTGGGAACGCGCGGATATCGAGGGCGCCGCGGCGCTGGTGCGGTTCGATGACGTGGATGCACAGCTGCGCGCGAACTCACTGCTGCGCTCTGCACTCACCGATCACACGATCGCACTGACGCTGGCGCCACGCATGCCCCCCTGGGTGCAGGCACTGGGGCTGCGGCCCATGAGCCTTGGCCTGGATCTGCGCGGCGGCGTTCACTTCCTGTTTCAGGTGGCACTGGACGATGCCATCGGTCAGTTTCTTTCCTCCTACGAAGTCGATCTGCGCAACCGGTTCCGTGAAGCCGACGTGCGCGCGCGTCCGGATGTGGTCGGTCGTGCCATCGAGGTGGCCATGCTCAGGCCCGAGGATGCCGATCGTGCCGAGCGCATCATTCGCAGTCTCGACGACGAGCTGGTCATGCAGCGCGCCCAGATTGATGGGGCACCCGGTTTCCGCCTGACACTGTCCGACAATCTCCTTCGCGAGCGTCAGGACTTCGCGATTCAGCAGAATACGATCACGCTGCGCAATCGCGTCAACGAGCTGGGTGTTGCCGAACCGGTGGTGCAGCGTCAGGGACTGGACCGAATCCTGGTGCAGCTGCCGGGCGTGCAGGACCCGGCCCAGGCCGAGCGTGTGCTGGGCTCCACCGCGACCTTGCAGTTCCGGCTCGTGGATATGCAGAACGATCCTTTCGATGCGGCACGCCGCGGTCGTGCGCCTGTGGGTTCGGAACTGTTTACTGATCGTGACGGCCAGCCCGTGCTGCTGCGACGTGAGGTCATCGTCACCGGCGACCAGCTGATCGACGCG
Organism: Gammaproteobacteria bacterium; assembly: GCA_050485685.1. Classification (GTDB taxonomy): domain Bacteria; phylum Pseudomonadota; class Gammaproteobacteria; order Steroidobacterales; family Rariloculaceae; genus JBJHBP01. The sequence goes on along the minus strand of JBJHBW010000027.1, from coordinate 23,105 downwards.
ACCTCCGGTTACCAGGAAGGCCGGCCCGCGGTGTCCGTGCGCATCAACGCCCAGGGCGGGCGGCGCATGCTGGAGACCACCCAGCGAAACCTGAACCGCAATATCGCCGTGCTGTTCATCGAGGAAAAACTGGACCTCATAGAGCGTAACGGCGAACTGATACTGGGCGATCCGATTCGCGAGTCGCGGGTGATCTTCAATGGCGTGATCCGCGGCGTGTTCTCGACCAACTTCCAGCTTACGGGTCTGACGCCGTTCGAATCGCAGGATATTGCGCTGCTGCTTCGCGCAGGCGCACTGGCCGCGCCCATCGTCAAGGTTGAGGAACGCACCATAGGCCCCAGCCTCGGGCGCGACAATATCGAAAAGGGCAGGCTGGCCATCATCGTCGGTTTCATGCTGGTCGTGATCTTCATGACGCTGTACTACCGCGTGTTCGGCGTCGTCGCCAACCTCGCGCTGCTCACCAACGTCGTGCTGATCATTGCGGTGCTGTCGTTACTGCAGGCGTCACTGACGCTGCCGGGCATCGCCGGCATCGTGCTCACGGTGGGCATGGCCGTGGACGCGAACGTGCTGATTTTCGAGCGCATACGAGAGGAACTGAGGAACGGCAACTCGCCGCAGGCGAGTATCCGGGCCGGCTATGAGAAGGCGTTCTCGACCATCGCCGATGCCAACGTGACGACGCTGATCGCGGCGCTGGTGCTGTTCGTTTTCGGTACGGGACCCATCAAGGGATTCGCGGTCACGCTGAGCATAGGCATCATGACCTCCATGTTCACGGCCATCATCGGTACGCGTGCCGTCATCAATCTGATCTATGGAAATCGACCGCAGATCAAGCGGTTGGCCATAGGTGGCAGGGCTTCAGCATATGCAGCTGCTTAAGGGCACTCCCCAGTTCGATTTCATGAGTCGCCGCAAGGCGGCGATTTGGTTGAGTGCGATTCTGATTGTCGTGTCCATCGTGTCACTGGCGACGCGCGGCCTGAACTTCGGTATCGACTTCACCGGCGGTGTGCTGCTCGAAGTCGGCTATCCCGCCGCCGTGGATCTTGAAGAGGTGCGAGCGACCCTGGCCGACCATGGATTCCCCGATGCCCAGGTTCAGAACTTCGGCACCGCGTCGGAAGTGCTGGTACGACTGCCGCCGGTTGCCGATCCGCAAGAGGGCGCGCCGCTGGGTGCCGAGGTGCTTTCGGCATTGCGTACCCAGGTGCCGGGGGTGGAGCTGCGGCAGCTGGAGTTTGTCGGTCCGCAGGTTGGCGAGGAGCTGACCGAGCAGGGCGGCCTCGCGATGCTGTTCGCGCTGATCATGATCTTTGCGTACGTGATGATCCGCTTCCGCTGGAAGTTCGCGGCCGGTGCGATCATCGCGCTGGTGCACGACGTGATCCTGACGTTCGGGTTTTTCTCGGTGACCGGCCTGAGTTTCGACCTTACGGTGCTCGCGGCCGTGCTGGCGGTGATCGGTTATTCGCTGAACGACACGATCGTGGTTTACGACCGCATCCGCGAGAACTTCCGCATCATCCGTCGCGGGTCGGCGGTCGACATCGTCAACACATCCATCAACCAGATTCTGTCGCGTACCATCGTCACCAGCCTGACCACGCTGCTGGTCCTGTTCGCACTGCTGTTTCTGGGCGGCGCAGCCGTGGGCACGTTTGCGATCGCACTGATCGCAGGTGTCATCATCGGCACGTACTCATCCATCTATACTGCGAGCGCGGCTGCGCTTGCGCTGGACGTGTCACCTGCCGATCTGATCCCGGTCAAGCGCGAGGAAGTCGACGCGATGCCGTAATGCCGGCGCGCGCGTGATCTAGAGTCCGCGGGTGAGCGGCGCGAACAGTCGCGACAGGGCTGCGTAGATTTTCGGGTTGCCGGCGACGACGTTGCCGGATTCCAGGTAACGGTCCGTGCCCTGGAAATCGCTGATGCGACCGCCTGCCTCGCGAACGATCAGGGCACCGGCCGCAATGTCCCACTTGTTGAGCCCAAGTTCCCAGAATCCGTCCACGCGACCTGCGGCCAGATAGCACAGGTCCAGGGCAGCGGATCCGGGACGTCGCACGCCGGCGGTGTCACGCATCACGGCACGCAGCATGTTCAGATAGGTTTCCGTCTGTTCCTCGGTGATGCGGAACGGAAAGCCTGTCGCCAGCAGCGCGTCCTTCAGGTGCTGTCGCTTGCTGACACGTATGCGTCTGCCATCCAGCTGCGCACCCTGACCACGCGATGCGGTAAAGATCTCCTGGCGCATCGGGTCGTAGACGACACCATGGGCAAGTTCACCGGCCCGCGCTACGGCAATCGACACCGAGAACACCGGGAAGCCGTGAATGTAATTCGTCGTGCCGTCCAGCGGGTCTATGATCCACTGGTACTCGTGATCGCCGAGTTGACCGCTTTCCTCGCCGAGAATCGCGTGATCGGGATAATGATCGCGAATGATCTCGATAATGGCTTCCTCGGCCATCACGTCCACCCGCGTCACGAACTCGTTGCGTGACTTTTCGGTCACTTCCAGCGAGTCCAGCTGATTGAGCTGACGCACCATCAGCTCGCCGGCGCGGCGCGCTGCCCTGGTCGCTATGTTCACCATCCCGTGCATGTCGGCGCGCAGCGTAGAATAGTCTTCGCCACCTTACAAACTTGACATGCGATGGAAATACCGATTCGAGTCGTGCTGGTCGAGACTTCTCATCCCGGCAACATAGGCGCGTGCGCGCGGGCGATGAAAACCATGGGCCTGACGGACCTCGTGCTGGTGCGCCCGCGCCAGTTTCCGCACGCCGAGGCCTCTGCCATGGCCTCCGGTGCCGACGACCTGCTGGTCAATGCGCGGGTCTGCGATACGCTGGCCGAAGCGCTGGGTGAGTGCTCGCTGGTGATTGCCACCAGTGCACGCTCGCGTACCCTGGCCTGGACCAATGCGACGCCGCGTCAGGCGGCGCAGGTAATGCATGCGCACAGTGTGGCCGCCGCGGCACGACAGCTGTCATTGCCGGCAGCGGCGATTGTCATGGGACCGGAGAAGACCGGCCTGACCAACGAGGATCTTGCGCGCTGCGGCATGCTGGTCCAGATTCCGGCCAACCCCCGCTACAGCTCGCTGAACCTCGCGATGGCCGTACAGGTTCTGAGTTACGAGCTGCGGGTTGCATGGCTTGAATCATCGCGACCGGAGGAGGATGCCGCTGAGCGGGCCGCGGCGATCGACAATGCACGCGAGGCGCCGCCGGCAACGGCCACGGAACTGGAAGGGCTGCACGAGCATATGGAACGCATACTGACCCGCGCAGGATTCCTGCACCCGGACCATCCGCATCAGTTAAAGCTCAAGCTGCGCCGCCTGTTCCATCGGGCGTCCCTGGACCGCGACGAAATCAATATTCTGCGGGGTATGCTCTCGGCCCTGGATCCCGACCGGCGGAACCGGACAGGATGAGCGCCACCGACCCCATCTATCTGGATGCCGCCGCCACGACACCGGTGGATGAACGCGTCATCGAAGCGATGCTCGGTTGTCTTGGTCCCGGCAGCGCCTGGGCCAACCCTTCGTCAGACCACGAACCGGGCCGCCGCGCCCGCGCGCTGGTGGATCGTGCCCGGGCACAGGTCGCTGCGCGCATCGGGGCGACCGACGGCACCATCGTGTTCACGTCAGGTGCGACCGAAGCCAACAATCTGGCCCTGAAAGGCGTGATGGAACTGGCCGGCCCCGGTGCTCACCTGGTCACCACACGCATAGAGCACGCATCGGTGCTCGATTGCGCGCGGGCACTACAGGCACGTGGTTTCGGGGTCAGCATCGTGGATTGCGGCCCCGACGGGCGCGTATCGCCTGACGCCATCGTTGCCGCCGTCCAGGACAACACCGCGCTGGTTTCGCTGATGCACGTCAATAATGAGACGGGCGTGATCCAGGATGTCGATGCCGTTTCGCGCCTGTGCCGCGAGCGCGGCATCGCATTCCATACCGACGCCGCGCAGAGTCTCGGCAAGCTGCCACTGGAGGTATCTGCCTCCGGTGTCGATCTGGTCTCGCTGAGCGCGCACAAGCTGCATGGCCCGAAAGGGGTGGGCGCCCTGTATCTGCGTGAGGGGCGGCGCCTTTCTCGGCAGCAGCATGGTGGTGAACAGGAGTTCGGCCTGCGCGCCGGCACGCTGGCCACCCACCAGATCGTCGCCATGGGCCTTGCGTGCCAGCTCGCGGATCCGAGTTCGGAAGCCGGCCGCTTGCGTGCGCTCACGGACCGGCTCTGGTCAGGCCTGGCTGAACTCGGCGGTGTGCAGCTGAACGGGGCTGACAGTGCCCGTGCGCCGCATATCCTCAACGTCGCATTCGCTGGCGTGGAAGGGGAAAGCCTGCGTCTGGCACTGGCGGATCTGGCCGTCTCGGCCGGTTCCGCGTGTGCATCCGACACGCCCGATGCATCCCACGTCCTGTCCGGCATGGGGCTGGGCGACGCGCTGGCGGCCAGTTCCCTGCGGTTTTCCGTGAGCCGCATGACCGACAGCGGGGAAATCGACCGGGCCATTGCCCGCGTGCAATTCGAGGTGACGCGGCTGCGTGCGCTGGTCGGGTTGTGTGCGCCCGGTTGGTGCTCGGCCCGGCAGATCCGCTAAACTATTGTATGGATTACAGTGCGGAAGTGCGGCAGCGTTTCGCGGCCGCCTGCGCAGGTGCGCAGCGGATGCCCGAGGTGCCTGATGCGGTCTGGGGAGAGGCCGGTGACAGGGCACTGAACGTCTGGGTGCGGTTTCAGGTCCAATTCGATGCCGGAACAGTCGGGGCCATGCGCTTTGAAGTGTTTGGCTGCCCGCACACGGTGGCCGCAGCCGATTACCTGGCCGAGCAGTTGCCGGGGCGTCCGGTCGCTGAGCTGACGGATTGGGACGTACAGGAACTCGCCACGCGACTGCGGATTCCGGTCGAGAAACTGGGCAAGCTGCTGGTTCTGCAGGATGCGCTGGCGGCTTGTCGCAACGCATGGACTGAGAAAGTGAGTACAGGCGGGGTGAGTGCAGACGGGGATGACCTGTCCGCTGGTGTGCACCCCGCGCGATGCTGAACGTTCGGAGGACGTCGAACTGATGGCAGTGTCATTGACAGAGAATGCGGTTGAGCGGGTCCGATCCTACCTGGGCAGACGCGGGCATGGCCTGGGACTGCGAGTCGGTGTGAAGCGTACCGGCTGTTCGGGCTGGGCATACACGATCGACTACGCGGATGAGATTGCGCCGGACGACATCGTGTTCGATGAATCCGGCGTCAAGGTGGTCGTCGACAGCAGGAGCCTTGACCTGATCGACGGCACGGAAGTGGATTTCGTCAAGGAGGGCCTGAACGAGGCCTTCCGGTTCCGGAATCCGAACGTCAAGGGTGAGTGCGGTTGCGGCGAAAGCTTCACGGTGTGAGCTGCCGCAGCTGCTTTTTTATTGACTGGAATCAGGTGAAAAATGGCAGTCGAGCGAACGTTATCCATCATCAAGCCGGACGGTGTAGAGAAGAATCTGATCGGCGAGGTCTATCGACGATTTGAACAGGGCGGTCTGCGTATCGTGGCCGCGAAAATGGTGCAGCTGCGTCGTGAACAGGCCGAGCAGTTCTATGGCGTTCACCGCGAACGACCGTTCTTCGGCGATCTGGTTGCCTATATGACGTCCGGGCCGGTGATGGTTCAGGTGCTCGAAGGTGATGACGCCGTGCGCAAGCACCGCGAGATCATGGGTGCAACGAATCCGAAGGATGCGGCTCCGGGCACGATACGTGCCGACTTTGCCGCATCTATCGAGGAAAACGTCGTGCACGGATCCGATGCACCGGAAACCGCCGCTGCCGAGGTGAAGTTCTTCTTCGCGGAGGCTGATATTTGTCCGCGAACCCGCTAACGGTTGCCGACAGCATGCCCGGCAGAACCAATCTGCTGGGCATGTCACCCGACGCTCTGGTCCGGTTCTTCGAACAGCTGGACCAGAAGCCTTTTCGTGCGCGCCAGTTGATGCGCTGGGCATACAAGCGGGGCGTGCTCGATTTCGACGCGATGACGGATCTGAGCGCGGCGCTTCGCAGTCAGTTGTCGGCGCTGGCCGAATTGAAGCTGCCGGAAGCGGTCGGCAAGGACCAATCCGCTGACGGCACGACCAAATGGCTGGTCAGGGTCGCGGGCGGACAGTTCGTCGAAACCGTGTTCATTCCCGAACCGGGCCGCGGCACGCTGTGTATATCCTCCCAGGCCGGATGCGTGCTGGACTGCGCCTTCTGTGCGACGGCGCAGCAGGGATTCAACCGTAACCTCACCGCGGCCGAGATTCTCGGGCAGGTCCTGCTCGCATCGCGCGAACTGCCGGAAGGCGCAATTACAAATGTGGTGTTCATGGGCATGGGCGAGCCGCTCGCGAACTACCGCAATGTCGTGCCGGTCGCGAAACTGCTGGTCGATGACCTGGCTTTCGCCCTGTCGCGCCGCCGCGTGACGATCAGCACTGCGGGCTTGGTGCCGCAGATGCTGAAACTGGCCGAGGAATGCAACGTTGCCCTGGCGGTGTCGCTGCATGCGCCCGATGACGAACTGCGCGACAGGCTGGTGCCCATCAACCGCCGCTATCCGATTGCGGAACTGCTCAACGCCTGCTGGAAATATGCCGAGGGCATAGCCAGCCGTCAGATCACGTTCGAATATGTCATGCTGGACGGCGTCAATGATCATGTGCGCCATGCGCGCCAGCTGGTCAGATTGTTGTCCGGCCGTCCCGCCAAGGTGAATCTGATTCCGTTCAACCATTTTCCAGGCTCCGAGTTTCGTTGCTCAACAACGGAAACCATAGACAGGTTTGCGCAGATACTGTGGGCGTCCGGAGTGGTTGCGACCGTGCGCAGACCGCGCGGCGATGATATTGCGGCCGCCTGCGGACAACTGGCAGGCCGCGTACAGGACAAATTGCGTGTACGTCTCGGTGACAAGCTGGTCGGAGGAATTCGCTGATGCAGAAGCCCGTTTTGGCAGTGGTTCTGGCCGTCCTTGCACTGGCAGTGCAGGGGTGCGTATCCACGGATGGCGTCTCCAGACCTCCCTCCGATGAGGAAGCGGCGCAGGCCAACCTGAATCTTGGTGTGGCTTATCTGCGTCAGGGTCGCCCCGATCTGGCGCTGGACCGACTCGAACGCGCGATTGAACAGAATCCGCGACTGGCTGCCGCACACAGCAGCATCGCCATAGCCTACGATCAACTGGGCGACGACGCGGCTGCGGAGCAACACTATCGACGGGCTGTTCAGCTTGAACCCGGCAACCCTTCATCCGCCAACAGTTACGGCGTGTTCCTGTGCCGCCAGGGTCGCTGGAGTGAAGCCGAGCGTCACTTCCGCAATGCCGCGGACAATCCCCGCTACGCAACCCCCGCCGCCGCGCTGACCAATGCCGGTGTCTGTGCGATGGGCGCCGGCAATGCCGCGCGTGCTGAACAGTATTACCGCGAGGCGCTGTCCAGGGATCCAGCGTTCCCGGACGCATTGCTGGGGATGATGGAGCTGTCCTACGAGGGCGGAAATTCGCTTGGCGCGCGCGCATTCGTCCAGCGCTATCTGGACGTCGCGCCGGCGAACCCTTCCCTGCTCTACTACTGCTATCACATCGAACGCGACCTCGGAAACGACGAAGCCGCAAACCGTTGCGCCCGGCAGCTCAGGGACAGTTTCCCCGACTCGGCGGAGTTCGCGCAGCTGAATCAGCTGGACAGTGATGCGCGACGATGATGATCAGCCGGTGCAGCCTGCCGATGGTGAGCTGCGGGAATCCGGACCCCGATTGGGAGACACGCTGGCAACTGCCCGCAGCGCGCACGCGTTATCGGTACAACAGCTGGCTGCCGAACTGCGGGTAGAACCGGGGCTGCTGTTCGCCCTGGAAGGCGAGCGATTCAGTGAGCTCGGCCCCGCGGTGTTCGTAAAGGGGTACCTTAAGCAGTATGCCCACCGTCTGGGCCTGGACTACGCGGACCTGCTGCGTCGTTACGAGCAGGCCGCGGACGTCGAGGAGATGCCCATCGTTCATCGCAGCGGCACGCGCTGGCAGGAAGGCCGGCGTGGTACGCGGGCGCTGTTCGTGATTGCCGCCGTTGCCTTCGTTGCCGCGGGTTCATGGATGCTTTGGACCAGCGGCGTTGTGGAGGATCTTCTCAGCCGTGCCGCAAACGGCGATGTCGAAGGGACGGCGAGTGTTGCTGCGCCTGCCTCGGCGCCCGCCGCTTCGCCGGCCGGCGTGCAGCCGGCGCGGCCTGCCGGCACCGTCGGCCGGGATGCACCCGCAACAGCGATCCAGCCTGATCTGGTGTCCGAGGTGCGCGACGGGTCTGAGTTGCGGGATGCACGTGACAGTGACGCGCAGGATGGCATGCTTCAGGCCGAGAGCGTTGGAGCGGTGTCGGCGGCTGCTGTATTCGCTGAAACAGCACCGGAATCCGGGCAGGCGCCGCAGTCCGACGCTGCAGGCAGCTCGCTGCCTGACGGCACAGCGGCGGCTGAATCTGCCAACCGGACCGGACCGATACCCGAATCGCACACCGGCATCGTGCTGTCGGTCAGCGACGATTGCTGGGTTGAGATCAACGATGCGGACGGAGATCGCGTCTTCTACGGCCTCGCCAGGGCGGGGCAGACACTGACCCTGGACGGCAGGGCGCCGCTGTCATTCGTGCTGGGTAACGCATCGTCGGTTGCTCTTCAGATCGATGGCCAGCCCTATCCGCTGCCCGCCGACGATGTAATCGGTAACATTGCCCGCTTCACGATAGCCGGTCGCGACGGATCAAGCCGACAATGAGCAACCTGATCTCTCCTGTACGCGGGATGAATGACATCCTGCCCGACGATGCGCCGCTGTGGGAACGGCTGGAGTCGGCGGCTCAGCGCCTGTTCGCGGCCTACGATTACCGGCAGATCCGCATTCCTGTGCTGGAGCGCACCGAGCTGTTCCGTCGCTCCATAGGCGAGCTGACTGACATCGTCGACAAGGAAATGTATACCTTCGAGGATCGCGGCGGTGACAGCATCACATTGCGTCCGGAGGCCACTGCCGGCGTGGTGCGTGCGGCGCTGACTCACGGTTTGATCCACAACCAGCAGCAGAAGCTCTGGTGCAGCGGCCCGATGTTCCGCCGTGAGAAGCCGCAGAAAGGCCGTTACCGGCAGTTTCACCAGCTCAGCGTTGAAGCGCTGGGCTATGCAGACCCCGAAGTGGACGCCGAGCTCATCGTGCTGTCGGCACGGTTGTGGCGTGAGCTGGGCATCCACAGCGTGAGCCTGGAACTGAACTCGCTGGGCACGCCTGAGTCACGCGCGGTCTATCGTGATGCGCTGCGCAGCTATTTCGCCGGGCACAGGGACGCGCTGGATGAAGACAGCCTGCGCCGCCTGGACCGCAATCCCCTGCGCATCCTGGACAGCAAGAATCCGGCCCTGCGCGAGGTGATCGTCGCAGCGCCGTCGCTTGCGGATTATCTGGATGACGAATCCCGGCTGCATTTTGATCGTGTTCAGGCGTTGCTGGGCGATGTGGGCGTGGACTTTGTACTGAATCCGCGCCTGGTGCGTGGCCTGGATTACTACAGCCGCACCGTGTTCGAGTGGGTCACCGATCGGCTGGGCGCGCAAAGTGCCGTCTGCTCGGGCGGTCGTTATGACGGACTGGTGGCGGAGCTGGGCGGTCGCGCCACGCCGGCCGTGGGCTGGGCGCTGGGCGTGGAACGCATAGTCGAACTGATGCGCATGGACGTGGCGGATAGAGCCGGCACTGGCGTGGATGTCTGCCTGATCACGGCGGGCGAAGCGGCGCGCCGGCACGCGTTTGCCGTTACCGAGCAGCTCCACGACCGCGTGCCGGGACTGGTCATTTCCTCGGGCCTGCCATCGGCCGGTTTCAAGGCGCAGATGCGCCGGGCCGACCGCAGCGGCGCCCGTTACGCGCTGATCATCGGCGAGGATGAGGTCAGGAGCGGGCGTTACGGGCTGAAGCCGCTGCGCGATGACGCGGAACAACAGGCGCTGACAATGGACGAACTGGCTACGTGCTTGCTCAATGGCGGGAAGCCGTCACAATAGGGCGCTTTTGACCGGGGCGCCCGGGTTGCACAGCCTCGGAGGGCTGCATGGACGATCTGTCTGACAAAGAACAACTGGAGCGAATACGCGAGTGGTGGCGCGAGAACGGCTGGTACGTGTTCGGCGGCATCGGGCTCGGCATCATGCTGCTGGTGGGCTGGAATCAGTACGGCGCTTGGCAGGAACGTCGCCTGGCCGATTCCGCCGCCCTTTACCAGGGCCTGTATGACGCGGCGCTGCAGGACAACGTCGGCAATGCCGAATCGCTGCTCAACCGTCTGCGCGACGAGTACGCACGCAGTGCCTATACCGATCAGGGCGGGCTGATGCTGGCGCGTATGTATTTCCGCCTTGGCGACCCGCAGCGCGCGGCAACGGAACTGCGGCAGGTAATGGAGAGCACCCGTGATCGGGAAATGGCGCTGATTGCGCGCCTGCGGCTGGCCAGAGTCCTTGCCTACCTCGAGGAATACAACGAGGCGTTGACGCTCGCGCGGGTCAGTGAGCCTGGCAACATGGCAGCCCGATTCAGCGAGTTGCGAGGCGACCTGCATACCGCGCTGGGTGAGTACGACGCGGCCCGCGGTGCCTACATGCAGGCACTGGTTGAACCGGGTGCCGAGCTGCTCGATCGCACGTTGCTGCAGCTGAAGCTCAATGACCTGCCGGCACCACTGGAGAGCAACTCGTGAGGATGCCCTGGCTGTTGCTGGCAATCGCGATCGTCGGTTGCGGATCCACGGATACGACGGAAGCCCCGGCCGAGCTGGTTGCCGTAGAGACGGTTGTCGACGTGCGCAGGCTTTGGCAGGTGCGCGTGGGATCCGGATTCGATCGTCTACGCCTGCAGCTCAGACCTGCCTCTGACGGTGTCTACGTATTCGCCGCCTCCCATGATGGTCAGGTGTTCGCCTTCGAGATGGACAGCGGACGGCGGCAATGGAATGTGCGTACCGATCTGCCCCTGTCCGCCGGGCCGGCCTACGGTGCAGGCACGCTGGCGCTGGGTTCCACGGACGGGTATCTGATTCTGCTCGATGCGCAGACCGGTGCGGAGCGCTGGCGTCGCCTGGTGGGCAGCGAAGTCATGGCGCCGCCGGTGATCGCCGGCAACGCCGTGCTGCTGCGTACCGTGGACGGGCGTCTGCGGTCATTTTCCCTGGAAAACGGTGCCACCAACTGGTCGGTAGAGCAAAGCACCCCGGTCCTGACCCTGCGCGGCAATGCACCGCCCCGGGTGGCCGGCAACCGTGTCGTGGCCGGCTTCGCCAACGGCCGGGTCGGCGCCTACAGTCTCGCCAACGGCGATACGATCTGGGAGATCGCGGTTGCCACGCCCAGCGGTCGCACCGAGCTCGAACGGCTGGTCGATGTCGGGGCCGCATTGCAGGTCGTGGGCAGCGACGTGTTCGCAGTGGCCTACAACGGCCGTGCACTGGCACTGGACCTCGATACGGGTCAGGGCATCTGGCAGCAGCAGCTCTCGTCGTTCGCAGGCCTGGGCGCCGACTGGAACAACGTCTATATCACCGATGACGTCGGTACCGTGCATGCGCTGAATCAGCGCAACGGCGCCGTGCAGTGGCAACAGGATGCACTGCGGCTGCGGGATGTGACCGCACCCGTGAGATACCGGGATGCCCTGATCGTCGGCGACTTCGACGGCTGGGTGCACCTGCTGGACCCGACCGATGGCCGGTTTCTTGCGCGGGTGCGTGCCGGCTCCGGTCGTGTCACAGATGCACCGCTGGTGGCAGGTGACCGGTTCTTCGTACAGACCGAGGACAGCCGCCTGGCGGCGTTCGAGCTTGTCGTTGAAGAGGTCGTTACAGAGAACGACGACTGACGTTGGCCTGACACACGGCCGGGACGCGGACCCATGCTGCCATCCATTGCGCTGGTTGGCCGACCCAACGTCGGCAAATCCACGCTGTTCAATCGCCTCACCGGCTCGCGTGATGCGCTGGTTGCCGATCTGGCCGGCGTCACGCGGGATCGTCGTTACGGCATTGCGCATCACGATGGCCGGGCTTTCATCGCGATCGATACCGGCGGGCTGGCGCTGGATGCCGAAGGCCTGATCGAGAGTCAGGTCAATCGTCAGGTCGAGCTCGCGCTCGAGGAAGCCGATGTCATTGTTCTGGTGGTCGACCATGTCGATGGCTGTACACCGGCCGACCAGCGTATCGCGGAACGCCTGCGTCGTACCGACAAGCCGGTCATCGTCGCCGTCAACAAGGCGGAAGGTCTGGCGGCGGAGATAGCGGCAGCAGAGTTTCATTCGCTGGGCCTGGGTGAGCCGGTGCGGATTGCGGCGCTGCACGGCCAGGGTATTGGCGAACTGCTGAACCGCGCGCTGGCCCCGTTTCCTGATGCCGCGCAGCCTGAAGAAGCGACTGCCGAGGATGGGCCGAGGTTCGCGGTCATCGGCCGGCCCAATGTGGGCAAGTCCACGCTGATCAATCGCCTGATCGGTACGGATCGTCTGATTACTTCACCGGTGCCCGGTACGACGCGTGACAGTGTCATGGTGCCCTGTGAACGCGATGGCAGGCGTTTCGTGCTCGTGGATACCGCGGGCATCAGGCGTCGCGCGCGGGTCAGCGAGGCGATAGAGAAATTCAGCATCGTGCAGAGCCTCTCGGCGATCGAGCAGGCGCGTGTCGTGATCGTGCTGCTGGATGCCAGTGAGGGAGTAACCGATCAGGATCTGCATCTGATCGGCGTCGCTCTGGAGCGGGGGCGTGCTCTTGTCATCGGCGCCAACAAATGGGACGGGTTGAGTGCACAGGCGCGTCGACGGCTGCGCGCGGAGCTGGACAGGCGGCTGGATTTCGTCGCTTTCGCCGATGTGCATTTCGTCTCGGCGCTGCACGGCTCGGCGATTGCGGAGCTGGTCGAATCGGCTTTCGTCGCCTGGGAGGCCGCCGGACGCGAACTGCCCACGCCGCTGCTGAACGACATACTGGCCGACGTGCAGCAGGCTCACCCGCCTCCGCTGTCACGCGGTCGTCGGGCGCGCCTTCGTTATGCGCATCAGGGTGGCCGGTTCCCGCCAATCATCGTGATACACGGTAACCAGGCGCAGCGACTGCCCGCGCAGTATCGACGTTATCTGGAAAACGCATTCCGTGAAGCGCTGAAGCTGCGAGGCACACCGCTGCGGCTGGAACTGAAAACGACCGAGAACCCTTTTGCCGGCAGACGCAATCCGCTCACGCCCCGCCAGCTCAAGCGCCGTCGCCGTGTCATCAAACACGGCCGCTGATTAAACGCGGGGTATGCGCCGGGCCCTGATTTTCCGCTCCGCACTAATGTCATAACGAGAAGTTACAAGGCGACGAACAGGGGGGTCTTACACTGCGGTCCCCATCTGGCAGACCGTGCTCCGCTGCGGACGGATCCTGGAGGATTGAATTGGCTGACGCTCGTCGCTACCTGAAGATAGAAGGTGCATTCCCCATGCATCGCGGCGGGCGGCTGCAGAGTCCGACCATCGCCTATGAGACTTGGGGCGAACTGAACGCCGCGCGCGACAATGCGGTGGTCATATTCACCGGTCTTTCGCCATCAGCCCACGCGGCGTCCTCAGCCGAGGACCCTTCAGCCGGCTGGTGGGAAGAGATCATCGGTCCCGGCCGCCCCATCGACACGCGCCGCTATTTCGTCATCTGCATCAATTCGCTGGGCAGCTGCTTCGGGTCCACAGGCCCGGCCTCCGTGAATCCCGCGACCGGCGACATCTACCGCCTGGATTTTCCTGTTCTCTCTCTGGAGGACGTGGCCCGCGGTGGCTACGAGGTCGTGCGCTCGCTCGGCATCGACAAACTGCATGCGATCGTCGGTCCCTCCATGGGCGGCATGACCGCGCTGGCATTCGAGGTGCTGTTTCCCGGCATGTCACGGGGGCTGGTCGTGATTTCATCCGGCGCGCGTTCCCTGCCGTTTTCGATTGCGCTGCGATCACTGCAGCGTGAAATGATTCGCCGCGATCCGGACTGGAAGGGTGGCGATTATCCGCGCGATGCGGTGCCGCTGACCGGCATGCGCATGGCGCGCAAGCTGGGCATGATCACCTACCGTTCGGCGGAGGAATGGCGCCTGCGTTTCGGGCGTGAGCGTGCGACGGCCGACCAGGCCCAGCAGGGCGACCCTTTCGGCATTCTGTTCGAGGTCGAGTCCTATCTGGAGCATCACGCCAACAAGTTCATCGGCCAGTTCGATCCCAACTGCTATCTGTACCTTTCACGTGCCAGCGACCTGTTCGATGTCGCCGAGCATGGCGGATCGCTGGCTGAGGGGCTGGCCAAGGTGCAGTCCGAGCGCGTGCTGGTCATCGGTGTGAACACCGATTTCCTGTTTCCGCTGTACCAGCAGCAGGAGCTGGCTGAAAGCCTGGACCGTCAGGGGCGTAAGGTCGACTTCGCTGCGCTTGACTGCCTGAAGGGGCACGACTCGTTTCTCGTCGAGATGGATACCTTCCGGCCCGTGATCGCGCGCTTCTTCGCGCGCCAGCCGTAACGATCCTGCTGCCTCGTGCCGCTAGCGCCTGCCGCGTGGCGGGTTGACCGTGACCTGCAGGCGCCCCCGGGCCAGACGCACGTCAAGATCGGTGCCTGAGGGTGCCTGGGCACTGTCCGTGATGACGCGGCCATCGTCTGTCGAGACGATGGCGTAACCGCGTTCCAGCGTTGCCAGCGGACTGAGCGCGGACAGCGTTCGCGCGGCCAGCCGGAACCGGTTGCGAGGCTGCTCCAGGCCGCTCAGTGCCGCCTGCCGCAGTCTTTGTCTGGCGGCTGAACACCGTTCCGTCAGCGCCATCAGCTGCAGTCGCGGGTTGGCCGCGCTGACCGCGGCAGAAAGCTGCTGCAGCCTGATCGAGGCTGCCGCAAGGTGACGTTCCATTGCCCTGGCCAGACGGCTGTGCAATTCGTCGGTGCGTTGTTCGCTCTGGCGCAATGTCGTGCCGGGGTGCGTGCGCATCAGACGGTGGCCGAGATGCGTCAGCGCGCTGCGCTGCGTTTCCACAATGCGGTCCAGAGACCGTTTCAGGGTCAGTGCGGCGCGCGACAGCTTGATGTGCCATTCGCGCTGATCCGGCACGGAAAGTTCGGCCGCCTGCGAGGGCGTTGGTGCGCGCAGGTCGGCGACGAAGTCGGCGATCGTGAAATCCGTCTCGTGACCCACGCCGACGATAATGGGCGTGGTCAGTGCGGCGATCTGCCGGGCCAGCTGTTCATCGTTGAATGCAGCCAGATCCTCCAGCGAACCGCCGCCGCGGGTCAGGATCAGCAGGTCGCAGTCGCCGCGGCGTTCGGCAAGCGCGAGTGTGCGGGAGATTTCGGCAGCCGCCGCGTCGCCCTGTACAGGCGTCGGATAGATCAATACCGCGACCGATGGGCAGCGTCTGCGCAACGCGGTCAGCACGTCACGCAGGGCGGCGCCGGTCGCCGAGGTCACCACACCAATCCGCGAGGGCAGATGAGGCAGCGGCAGCTTGCGCGCGCTGTCGAACAGTCCTTCCGCGGATAATCTGCGCTTCAGTTCCTCGAACCGTCGCCGCAGCAGCCCTTCGCCGGCTTCTTCCATGTAGTCCACGACCAGCTGAAAGTCGCCGCGCGCTTCGTACAGCGTGACCCGTGCGCGCACCAGTATCTGGCGACCGTCGGAGGGCTTTACGGCAGCGTGCCGGTTCTGACCGCGAAACATCGCACAGCGGATCTGCGCCTGCGCGTCCTTGAGCGAGAAATACCAGTGGCCGGAGGCGGGGCGGGAAAAGTTTGATATCTCACCTTCCACCCACACAGTGCCGAACTCGTGCTCCAGTGCGAGGCGAGCATTTCGGTTCAGCGCGGAGACCGTGAGAATCTCGCGTTGCGGCTGCAGAGGCAGTTCCAGGGAGTCGCTGAATGACATGCGGTCAAGTATACCCAGGGGCACCAGTCTTGACGGCCCGGCCGCGGATCAGGCCGTGGCAGTTACTCGTCCTCGCGCCAGTCCGGCAGCGGCGTCAGCGTGCCGCTGACAGACCAGCCGCGGTCGCTGGCCATGACAGCCAGGCGGGTGATGCGACTGGCGGTATCCGGGTGTGAACTCATCCACACGGGGATGGCTGAGCGCCCGGCTGCCTGGTTGAACAGTTCGTCGGCGCCGGCTGTGTGGCCGTAGAGGTTGTAAACCGCCTGCAGCGCCCACGCGTCGGCTTCGTATTCCTGGGCGCGGGAGTATTCGAGCAGGGCCAGCTGCCCTCCTGTGCCGATCAGCTGACCCACGTCGCTGTGGCCGAAAAGCAATCCCCATAGCAACTGAAAACTCAGGTGTCTTGCCAGTGCGCGCACCGGGTGGCGACCCTGCACATGTGCGATTTCATGCGCCATCACAAAGGCCAGGCCCTGCTCATGTTCGACCCGGTCCAGCAGACCGCGAAGAATGAACACGTTTCCACCCAGCGTGGCATAGGCGTTCACGGTGCGCTGCGGCCGGTAGTGCACGTGAATGCTCAGGTGTTCGTCCAGCCCGCCGGCCGCCGCCAGCCGGTCAGCCAGCTCCTGCAGCCAGGCCTGTTGCGGATGTGGCTGCGTTTCAATGACGGAACGGGCCCAGGCCTGTTCCCACGTGAACGGCGTCCAGCGCGCGCCCCAGGCCGCCAGCTGAATCAGTAGCCAGAGCAGTACCGTGGTTGCGACCAGAAAACCGGCGATAGCCAGCCAGAAATCGCGTTGCCAGCCGCGCGGGACAACATTGATGCCTTCAGGCGGTTGACGGTTCTGGTAGCCCATTCGCGTCGCCGATTTCTCAGCGCCGTGCCGGTATCAATGCCGTGCCATAGGCAAGCACTTCCACGGAGCCGGTTCCCTGCCGCTGCACGCGTCCGGCAATGGCCGCCGTTTCCAGTCTCACGTTGAACACGAGGTTTGCGCCCAGTGCCGCCGCTTCGTCACGCATGCGCAGTAATGCTTCCCGGCGTGCCCTGTCCAGCAGTGATTCGTGAGTGTTCAGGCGGCCGCCGATCAGCATCCGCAAGCCGGCGATGAAGCGCTTGAAATAATCGACCGAAATGACAACGGACCCGCTGACAAGCTGCATATCGACGATCGACACATCGGGCGGCGGTGTGCGGCTCGGAAAGATCATGACCTGTCCCGGCTGCGATTCGCGTTCGATGATTGAAGCGTAATGCCGTCGTTCGATGATGCGGCCGACGATCAGCCCGATCAGCAGCAGCAGCGCGAAAAAGATCAGCGGTGCCAGCAGGCCCAGCGCATGCAGCGTGCTCATCGGACCGGCTCGCCGCGTTCGAGAACGACCGCAGTGCCGTAGACGAACAGTTCCGCCGCGCCCTGCGCTACGGAACTGGTCGAAAATCGTACGTTCAGAATCGCGTTGGCACCGATGGCCTGGGCCTGTGCCTGCATGCGCTCTATCGCTTCCTGTCGCGACTGGTTCAGCAGTTCCGTGTAGCCCTTGAGTTCACCGCCGAACACATTCTTGAAGCTGGCGGCGATATCGCGGCCCACGTGTTTGGCCCTGACCGTGCTGCCGCTGACCAGACCCAGATGCTCGCGCACGCGTCTGCCCGGCACCGCTTCCAGATTGCTGATCATCATGGATGTTTCCTTTCCTTGTAATTGTTGGCTGCGCGAAATCTACCTCAGGGCCCGGGGTGAAGCCAGCGGCCGGATCTCGGACGCCGATTTACGCGGCCGCGTGTCAGGCGTAGAATGGCCGGTTTATCTAAACCACGCGCCCCCCGGAGTCACACGTATGCGGATCATCCAAGAGGCCCTGACTTTCGATGATGTCCTCCTTGAGCCCGCCTACTCCGAGATACTGCCGCGCGAAGCCAACCTGAAGACCGAACTGGCCCGCAATCTTGCCCTGAACATTCCTGTGATCTCGGCCGCCATGGACACGGTGACCGAGTCGCGGCTGGCCATTACGCTGGCCCAGGAAGGCGGCATCGGCATCATTCACAAGAACATGTCGCCGCGCGACCAGGCCGATCATGTGCGCCGGGTGAAGAAATTCGAGAGCGGTGTGATCACGGATCCGATCACCGTTTCACCGGATGCGTCCATCCGTCATGTCATCGAACTGACACGTTCCAAGAACATTTCCGGGGTGCCGGTGGTGCAGGGACAGGAGCTGGTCGGCATCGTCACGCACCGTGACCTGCGTTTCGAAACGCAGCTGGAAGCGCCGGTGTCATCGGTGATGACGCCCAAGGAACGCCTGGTAACGGTGCGAGAAGGCGCGGCCAAGGACGAGGTGCTGTCGCTGCTGCATCGCTTCCGCATCGAGAAGGTGCTGGTCGTGGACGACAGCTTCCGTCTGCGCGGCATGATTACCGCGAAGGATTTCCAGAAGGCCACGGATTACCCCGACGCCTGCAAGGACGAGCGTGGCGCGCTGCGTGCGGGTGCAGCGGTGGGTATTGGAATAGACACCGAAGAGCGGATTTCACTGCTGGTGGACGCCGGTGTGGACGTGGTGATCGTGGACACGGCACACGGGCACACGCGCGGCGTTCTCGATCGTATCCGTCTGGCCAAACGCGATCATCCGGATCTGCCGCTGATCGCCGGTAATGTCGTGACTGGCGATGCGGCGCGTGCGCTGGTCGATGCCGGGGTGGATGGCGTCAAGGTGGGCATAGGCCCCGGCTCCATCTGCACGACGCGCGTCGTGGCCGGCGTCGGTGTGCCGCAGATCACGGCGGTGTCGACGGTGGCCGAGGCACTGGCGGGCAGCGGGGTGCCGGTGATCTCCGATGGCGGTATCCGCTATTCCGGTGATATCGCCAAGGCGATTGCCGCCGGCGCGCACTCGGTGATGATAGGCGGTCTGTTCGCCGGCACCGAGGAGTCGCCTGGCGATGTGGAGCTGTACCAGGGGCGCTCGTACAAGTCATATCGCGGCATGGGATCGCTGGGCGCGATGTCCCAGCGTCACGGGTCGTCCGACCGCTATTTTCAGGATCCCAGCGAAGAACTGCAGAAGCTGGTGCCGGAAGGCATCGAGGGTCGTGTGCCCTACAAGGGCAGTCTGGTGGCGATCGTGCGGCAGCTGATCGGCGGTCTGCGCGCGGCCATGGGCTATACCGGCAACGGCAGCATAGAGGATATGCGCAGCCGGGCACGCTTTGTACGCATCACATCGGCCGGGCGGCGTGAGAGTCATGTCCATGACGTGACGATTACGAAAGAGGCTCCGAACTACGGCGTGGGGCGCGACTGAGTGGACACCGTCGTCACTGAAGCGCACCACGGTAGTGCGCAGGCCGACCGCATACTGATTCTCGATTACGGTTCGCAATACACACAACTGATTGCGCGTCGGGTTCGCGAGGCAGGCGTCTACAGCGAGATCTACGCGTGCGACGCGCCGGTCGAGGCTATCAGGCGGTTCGCGCCGGCCGGTATCATTCTGTCGGGTGGGCCCGAGTCGGTCGGGGCCGAACGTGCGCCCGGTATTCCTGACGTGGTGTTCGAACTCGGCGTGCCGGTGCTTGGCATCTGTTACGGGATGCAGGCGCTGGCCGCGCATCTGGGCGGCGCGGTTTCCGGATCCGATCACCGGGAATTCGGTTATGCCGAAGTGCGTGTGGTCGCAGACAACGCGCTGCTCTCAGGTCTCGGCGAACCGACCGATACGCTGAAGGTCTGGATGAGTCATGGCGACCGGGTAGATCGTCTCCCGGACGGGTTCGCCGCCATTGCCGCGTCCGACAATGCGCCGCTGGCCGGTATGGCCGATGAGGAACGCAGACTGTACGGACTGCAGTTTCATCCGGAAGTCACCCACACCGAGTCAGGCCAGATCATCATCGAGCGGTTCGTGCACGGCGTCTGTGGTTGTGCTTCGGACTGGACGGCACGCAACATCGTTGCCGATCACATCGACAGGGTGCGTGCCACGGTCGGCGACGAGCAGGTGCTGCTGGCCCTTTCCGGTGGCGTGGATTCATCGGTGGTTGCCGCCCTGCTGCATGCGGCCATCGGCGATCAGCTGGTCTGCGTGTTCGTCGACAACGGGCTGCTGCGTCTTGGCGAAGGCGATGCAGTCATGGCCACTTTCGCCGAGCACCTGGGCGTGAACGTGGTTCGCGTGGATGCCGAGCAGCAGTTTCTCGGCGCGTTGGCCGGTGTGGCTGACCCGGAAGCCAAGCGCAAGATCATAGGCCGAACCTTCATAGAGGTCTTTGAGCAGGAAGCCCACCGGCTTGCCGACACGCGCGGCGCAATACGCTGGCTCGCGCAGGGAACGATCTATCCTGACGTGATTGAGTCGGCGGGTTCGGCGACCGGCAAGGCCGACCTGATCAAGTCGCATCACAACGTCGGCGGTTTGCCGGAGCGCATGCGCATGCAGCTGCTGGAGCCGCTCAGGGACCTGTTCAAGGACGAGGTACGTCGCATCGGCCTGGAGCTGGGACTGCCGCAGACCCTGATCGGGCGTCATCCGTTTCCAGGGCCGGGCCTGGGGGTGCGCATACTCGGCGAAGTGCGTAAGGAGTACGCCGACCTGCTGCGCAAGGCCGACCATATTTTCATCGAAGAGCTACGCGCCCAGGATCTGTACGACAGCGTGAGTCAGGCGTTCGCCGTGTTCATGCCTGTGAAGTCGGTGGGTGTTATGGGTGACGGCCGACGCTACGACTATGTCGTTGCCTTACGAGCCGTGGAAACGACCGATTTCATGACCGCGCGCTGGGCACGCCTGCCGTATGATTTTCTCGACCTCGTCTCGCGCCGAATCATCAATGAGGTCAGGGGGATTTCCCGCGTGGCCTACGACATCTCCAGCAAGCCTCCCGCTACCATAGAGTGGGAATGAACGGCGGCGACGTCGGCAGCGGCGAAGCCGATTCGCTCTTCATGCGCCGCGCGCTGGATTGCGCGGAAGCGGCTGCCCGCGCCGGTGAAGTACCGGTCGGGGCGGTGCTGGTCGATGAGCAGGGCACGGTGCTGGCGGAAGCCGGCAACGGCCCGATCGCATCGCATGATCCCACCGCCCACGCCGAGATCCTGGCGCTGCGCGCCGCCGCTGCCCGGTTGGGAAACTACCGGCTGCCAGGAACCACGCTGTATGTCACCCTGGAGCCGTGCACGATGTGCGCCGGGGCCATGGTGCATGCGCGTGTCGCCAGGGTCGTGTATGGCGCTGCCGATCCTCGCACCGGCGCCTGCGGTTCGGTATTCGACATTACCGGCAGCCCGGCATTGAATCATCGCGTGGCAGTGACGGCGGGCGTTCTTGCCGATGCCAGCGCGGCGTTGCTGAGAGGGTTTTTTGCCGAACGGCGCTGAACGAGTTGGCTGCGATCAGCGAGCGATAAGCGCGGCCTGCAGACCCGGCTCGCTTTCCAGCAGGAAGTCGTTGGAGGTCAGCCACTGCAGCAGCTCGTAGTAGCGGCGCACGTTGTCCACGTAATGCACGGGCTCTGATCCGCGCGCATAGCCGCGCGCGACGCGCGTGTACCAGTTCTCATCGCTGAGCAGCGGCAGGTGCGCGCGGACGTCGTCCCAGATGTCCGGATCGCCGCCGTGCATCTGGGTGATGATGCGCGCATCTTCAAGATGCCCGTAGCCGACGTTGTAGGCTGCGATTGCGAGCCAGACCTTGTCGGGTTCAGCGATGCGCTCGGGAATCGTTTCCAGCATGCGCCTGAAATAGCGTGCGCCGCCGACAATGCTCTGACGCGGGTCCAGCCGGTCGCTGACTTCCATCATCTGTGCAGTACGCTGCGTCAGCATCATGATGCCGCGTACGCCGGTGGGTGAGACGGCGTGCAGATCCCAGTGCGATTCCTGATAAGCCATCGCCGCCAGCAGTCGCCAGTCTATGCCCGTCTCGCTCTGTGCTTCCAGAAAGTAATCGCGGTACTCCGGAAGTCTTGAGCGAAAGTGGTTGATGAACGCCCGTGAACCGACATAGTCAAAATCGTCAGCGGAGAACGCTACGTAGTAGCGATCCAGCACCTGGGCCAGATGGCCGCCCGCAGTGATCTGGGCAAAGTAGGCGGCTACCGATTCCCTGAGCGCAGGTTCATTTCTTGGCAGCGCCCAGGCCAGCTCGCTTCGGTTTCCAAGTCCGAAGGCCACGCCGGCTTCGGGATGAAACTGACGCAGGATTGCGAACACGTTGGAGTCGATGACGGTGTAATCGATGTCTCCGGAAGTCACGCGCCGAATCAGTTCTTCCGCGCTGGCGGTGGGGTTCTCGATCCACGTGAGCAGGGGTTCGTGCGACCGCAGACGATCCAGTTCCGCCGCATAGGCGGAACCCGAAACCACTTCCAGACGGCCGCCGAGCAGGTCCGACAATTCACGTGGCCGTCTCGTGCCGCGACGATAGATGACCTGCTGTTCGGTCGTCTCATATCCGGGGCTGAAGTCCACCATCGCGATGCGGGGATCGGTAGCGGTCAGTCCTGCCGCAGCGATGTGCGCCCGACCTTCGGTCACATGGGGCATGACCTGATGCAACTGGTCCGCGATCTGCACGTTCAGGCTGACGCCGAGATAGTCGGCGAAGCCACGCGCAAGTTCGTATTCGATGCCGCGCGGTTCATCAGCACCGTAATAGAACGTCGTCGGCGTATTGCGCGTGACGATACGCAGCTCGCCCGTGCGCATGATCTGCTCGAGCAATGACGGCGGCGCTGAGCAGGTTACGAGTAACGAGCTCAGCAGAATGGGAGGGAGGGATCGCAAACCGTGGAAACCTTCAGATTGCTGTGGTGCGGATTATAGTTCATCAATGACGATGTCAGGCCATATGTCGGAATAGTTGACAATTCCTGAGGCGGCAGACGGGAAGAAACCACTGATTACAACGTCTCATCGACACAACACATAGGGATTCTGACAAGCCTGATGCGCCAACGTTCCGCGCTTGCGCGTCCAGAGGAAGGCGTGACAACATCGCCGCACACCTGAACACAGGACATGGGATGAGAGAAGTCGCGCGATTCGGCGCCGTCGCTGTTGCG
>JBJHBW010000026.1:0-38391 GCA_050485685.1 Gammaproteobacteria bacterium | reverse complement strand
CGGGCAACTCGCCGGCGTCCAGCGCCCGCCCTGATCGCGCCGCCTCGTAACGCGCCGAAAGCTGCTCCATGCGCAGTTCTTCGGTACGCCGCTCAATCCATTCGGCCTGATCAGGCGAGAAGCCGGCGGACACCAGTCTGTCCAGCTGACGACGGCGCAGCGCGTCGGGGTCGCCCAGCAGGCCCTGCAGCCGACCGCCCACGCGGTCCATCAGTCCCTGCAGGTCTTCGACGTCCGCACCACGCCGGATGCGCAGCTCACGGGTATCGTCCGCAGCATCCGCGCCGCTGCCTGCCGCAACCGCAGCGCCCTGGCGCCCCGCTTCGGCAATTCGGGCGGTCAGCTGATCACTGATCGTATAGAGCTCCAGTTCCAGATCGCGACGTCGTTCGCGTTCGTATTCCAGTGCCGCTTCCAGCGCGCCCACGCGGGCCGCGAGAAATGCGCTGTCTGACGAACTGTCAGTACGAAGTTGCGGAGACGATGGCATCAGCCAGGCCGCGGCAACAATGACGGCGGCGAACCCGCCAAGCCCCACCAGTACTGTTCTGAGCATGCCTCAACCTTCCCCTCAGCGCGCACGGAGTCGGGCGCGTATTGTTTGACAGCGTGTTTGACCGCCCGTTCGATTTTCACCTAGTATGCTCCGGCGCACCAGGAACACGGAAATGACCTACGGATTGGGAATTACAATGGACCGTGGCCTGGTACTGGCGTCGGACTCCCGTACCAACGCCGGCGTCGACCAGATCGCCGCTTTCAGCAAGATGCACCGCTTTCTCGGCGACGAAGAGCGCTTCTTCGTGCTCCTCAGCGCCGGCAATCTCGCCACCTCGCAGGCCGTGGTCACGGAACTGCGACGTGATCTGGAGAACAGTGCCCAGACCAGTTTCGGCAACGTCCCGCACCTTTCCGCGGCCGCCGAGTATGTCGGCCACGTCAACGTCAGCTACACGCACAAGCTCGCCGAACATCACGGTGACGAGTTCAAACCCGAAGCCACGTTCATCCTTGGCGGGCAGATCCGCGGGCGCCCGCCGGGTCTGTTTCTGATCTATCCGGAAGGCAACTACATACGCGCGTCACGCGAGACGCCATACTTTCAGGTCGGCGAACTGAAATACGGCAAGCCGATACTCGATCGCATCATCCGGCCCGACACCAGCCTTGACGACGCGGCCCTGTGCGCGCTGGTATCCATGGATTCGACCATGCGCAGCAATGCGACGGTGGGACCGCCCATAGAACTGCTGATCTACGAGACCGATACCATGAACGGCGGGCGGCACATCGTGCTGCAAGAGCACGACCCCTATCTGCTGAAGCTGCGCGAGGCGTGGCAGAGCAGCCTGCGGGCCGCGTTCAACGGTATGCCGAGGCTGCCTTCCGACACGCCGACGATGCGGCTTGTCGATGATGCCGGCAGCCGCTGACGAGGATCACCCGATCATTCGCGCGCAGGGTTCGGCTCGCCGGCGATGAAGCGGTTCGGATTGCCTTCGTTGTAGATCTTGTGAACCTTGAAGTACCACTCGCCGTCGATCTTCACGAGTTCGTCGTCCCAGGAGCCGAACAGCATCCATTCCACCTGGTCCCTGCGGGCGTTGTTGTTGAACTGTATCCAGTAAGACAGCGCGCGCGCGGTGTCGCCTTCCACGGTGATGACCTGGTTGGTGATCAGATGACGGACTGTTGACGGCCATTCCCGGCCATCAGGCGTCGTGACTTCGGCAGCCCCGACCGTGAAATCGTAGGTGCGGCTGGCCATGAACTCGCGAATGGCTTCGCGGCCCACCACCTGACCGCGCGCCCAGTCGAGCACACCGTCTTCGGCGAATACTTCGGCGTAGCCGTCGGCATCAAAGAAGTCCATGGCCAGTACGTAACGGCCCAGGAGGTCGACGATGGCCGCCCGGTCCTCGGCGTAGCCTTCCGGGTACCGGCCGGCCTGCGCGGCCAGCGGCAGCAGAAGCACAAGTAAAAAAACCAGGTTGCGTTTCATGAGGCCCTCCATCGTATGTCACCTGTCGGCCGATAGTACTTGCTATGGCGCGGCAACGTGAAACCGTGCGTCGTCCTGCCGGCAGCTGTTGCGCCGGGCACGCTAGGGATCAAGACGCTCGAAGAACGCGCGCAGCCGGCGGGCATTGGTGCCGACATCGCCGAGGCCCACACGCGATGTGGACCGCGCGTCCACCAGCGAACCGCCGTCGCCGGACGGCTGAATGCGTATCACCACGTCGTCCTTGAAGCGGAACCAGAACGTCGTGTCGGTGGCCTCTATGCGCCCGTCGTCGGGTACCGCGGCGACCAGATCCCAGCCCAGTCGCTCAACCGCTTCCAGCGCACGCTCGAAGACCTGCGCCGGCGACATGTCGATGCGTCGCGTGACGAGATCCGGATAGGCTTCGCGTGTCAGCTCGCCAAGCCGCTGCGGGGTCATGTTCGGATAGTTGCCGTAATCGGTCGTGTTGGCCGCGTCCACTCGCAGCGGCAGCACGTCGACAAAGCGCGGCGGATTATTCACATCCGTAGAGATGTCATGAATGGGGGGAATGTTTGCGCCTTCCGGCGGGCGATGAGACTCGGGTATATACCACGCAAGTGCTGCGGCGCCGGCCCCTGACAGTGCCAGCACTGCTGGCAACATCACCAGCCGGCCACTGAGAACGCGGCCTGCGACAAGCACCAGTGCCGCAACCACGGCCGCGCTGATGGCAACAGTAGGACCCCAGCTGTGCGCGGCACCGAGCAGTTCGAATCCCCGCTGCCAGTTCCAGGCTTCAGTCCACACGCCCACCACAGCGGCCAGCGCGACCGCGCCGGTGGCAAGCCCGGCCAGCAGCGTCAGTATGCCGACCATGAGCAGCCACAGATTTGCGGCCCGTAAGCGCCCCGTACCGGTCCCCTGCTCCATCGTTGCATCTCCCCCGAGGCCGCTGCCCACCCGTCGTGGCCCGATCGTAGCCGTATTACGTGCATGATCGCCAGCCCGCAGCCGGACGGTTCGTGTATTCAGCGCTGCGGTGGTTCCGACATCGTGGCAGGGGCTGATGCCACCGTCGCGGCCTTGCCGGACTCGAATCGGCGACCCAGCAGCCAGCCGATTGCGGCCCAGGCAGTCGCGACCACTGCGCCAATCAGCATGACCGCGGCCGCGCTGACACCGGCCGCCTGTATGCCGCTGTTCAGCTGTGCCGATACCGCATCGGCGCCACGATAAACAGGAACGTCGACAGTGTTCTTGGCCTTGTACTTGGTCTCGCGATCCAGCGGGCTCCACAGCATTTCGCGCCCCGGCCGCACCAGCGCATACTCCCCGGCGCGCCGCAGCACCATGATCACCGCCAGCACCGCGAACGTGCCGCTGGCAGCGAGGGCGAGAAATCCCAGCGCCAGCGCGAGCGGCACCAGCGTGAGCAGCGATGTGACACCGAAGCGTGCCGCGATGCGGCCGGTCAGGAACAGCTGCGTAAACAGAGTCAGGCTCTGCACGATCCAATCCAGGCGCGCGAATACACGCGTTCGCTGCGTGACGTCGTCGAATGTCTCGGCGACCAGACGCAGCTGCTCGAAGTACAGCAGCGTGCTCACCATGGACAGACCCACGATGAACAGTGCGATGCCTATCAGATACGGCGAACGCAGAATCAGCGTGACGCCGGCGAACACATTGCCCCCCAGCGGACGATCATCGGCGGCCACGGTGCGATCGGCGGCTGTTCGCTGTGTCCAGATGCGCAGCAGTGCGAACTGACAGAGGATTGCGGCAACAAACAGTGTCGCGCCCAGGAACAGCACTCCACCCTGACCGATGTAACCGACACTGAGGTCCGACACCAGCGGCCCGGTCAGCGCGCCGGCACTGCCACCGGCGGCGATCACGCCGAACAGTCGCTTGCTCTGTCCCTTGTCGAACAGCTCCAGCAGAAAGCTCCAGAACACCGAAATCAGAAACAGGTTCACGACGCTGATGAATACGTAGAACACCTTGCCGGCCAGCGGCGTGATATCGCCGCCCTGGAACGACAGACCTATGATCGCGAGAACGATCGCAACCACCGCATAGGTTGCCGGCAGAAATACGCTGCGCCGGAATCTGGCAACGACTACGCCGAACACAGGGATGACCAGCACCGAGAAGGCCGCCGTGAGGATCCACAGATCCGCCACCTGATCGCGGCCGAGAATGGTGCCCACCGTCTCACGCACCGGCCGCACCGCGAAGTAGCCCGCCCACATTGTGTAGAACAGCAGGAAGGCCGCGATCACGGCACGCAATTCCCCCGGCTCGACCGGCGTCAGGCGGGTGATCGCGCGGGCAAGCGGTGACCCTGAGACGGAATTCATGCTGCTAGGATACCGGGGCAGGCGCGACGCCGGGAGCATCCGGACGAAACTTCTGGTTGCCGCGCATTGTCGTCTCTAGAATGCCCAAACAACAACGACGAGGGGAATCAGCGTGACCGCAGCTCTGGAACGATATTTCAATGTGCGCCGTGAGGAACTGTTGCCCATCCTGATGGCAGCGGTCTACTTCTTCTGCGTCCTGACCGCGCTGATGATCCTGCGTCCGACACGCGATGCACTGGGCATACAGCGGGGCATGGACGAAGTACGCATCCTTTTCCTCGCCACGCTGGTGCTGACGCTGTTCGTCAATCCGATATTCGGCATGCTGGTGTCGAAGTTCCGGCGCATGACGTTCATCTCGCTGATCCACGGCTTCTTCATCGTCAATCTGATCGGATTCTCCGCGCTGCTGCTGCTGGCGCCACAGGCCATAGGTGAACGCGCCGGACAGGCGTTCTATGTCTGGATGAGCGTGATCAACCTGTTCCTGACCATGGTGTTCTGGGCACTGATGGCCGACCGCTTCTCGCTGGAACAGAGCAAGCGCATCTTCGGCGTGATCGCGGTCGGCGGCACGCTGGGTGCCATGACCGGCTCCACGCTGACCTGGAACCTCGCGGAAATCATCGGCGCACCGATGATGCTGATCACGGCCGGCGTTTTCCTGGTATTCGCGACCGGCGCGGCCTGGACGGTCACCCGGCTGCAGCCGGAGCACAGGCAGGGCTCTGGCGGACACAGACTTGGAAAGGATACGACCGGCATCATAGGCGGCAGCGCAATGGAAGGATTTCGTGCGATCTTCCAGTCACGCTACCTGCTCGGCATCGCCGGGTACATACTGATTCTGGCCATCGTGGTTACGTTCATCTACTTCACCCGCCTGCAGATGGTGGCCGCGGCCGGTGACAGCGTGGATACGCGCACCGGCATATTCGCGATGATGGACTTCTACACGCAGGCCGCAACGCTGACCCTTCAGCTGCTGGTCGTCGGCCATGTCATGAAACGCTTCGGCGTCAGTTTCACGCTGGTGCTGCTGCCGATTACGGTGGCACTTGGCTTCATCGGCCTTGCGATCGTTGGCACCCTCGCCGCGCTGGTGATTTTTGACGCCACGCAGCGCGCCGTGCAGCGGGCCATCATGCGGCCTGCACGCGAGACGCTGTGGACCGTGGTCAGCCGCGAACAGAAATACAAGGCCAAGGCCTTCATCGATACGTTCGTATACCGCGGCGGCGATGGCGTGGGTGCGGTGACGGAAGGCGCGCTGGGCCGCCTGGGCATGGGCCTGTATGCACTGGCCATGGTGGCCCTGCCGCTGGCCGTGCTGTGGGGCGTGCTCGGTTACTGGCTGGGGCGCCAGCAGGCGCGCGTTGCGCGCGAGCAGGGGCTGGCCACGGACTCAGACAGCGCGTCGGACGCGCCTGACGGGGAACCGCATCCACGCGCAGTAACTTGAAATGATTGCGCCGTCGCCAACGTTGGCGTCGGCAATGGCGTAGGGGCGTCGGGCCGTATCAGTGACCGCCCGGCGCCTGCGGCAGCGTTCCGCGCACCCATTCGAGCTTGGCGACGATTGTCGGTGACAGCGCGAACGGATAAGGATCATCCACGCCCAGGCTGCGACTGAGCTCGTTGATCGTGACCGACAGTTCGGTCCAGTCACTGACCCAGTCCGCACCCGACCCGTCCGACACGAGCCCGATGCCGCAGGCAGCGGCAGTTTCCAGCGTCGCGGCAATGTGCAGACAGTGAGACCAGGTTTCCGCCCAGTCCTCCAGCGGATGAGACGCGGCATAGGAACTGATGTAACGCGAAAGATCCACCGGATCGGTCTGTATTCTCTGATAGTGGCTCTCTATCGCCGCCGCATAGTCGACGCGCTCATCACCGAACAGCGCACGGAACTCATCGAGGCGCTGCGGCGATGCGTTGACCAGCGCATCGAAGTAAAGATGCCCGCTTTCGTGACGAAGGTGCCCGAGCAGCGTGCGATAGCGCTCGCGCATCTGTTCGCGCACGGCATGCCGCAATGAATCATCGGCTTCGGCCAGATTGATTGTGATCGTGCCGGCGTAATGTCCGGTCAGCACGAACGACTCCTCAACCAGCGGATTGTGCCGGCTGTCCTCCAGGAAACGGAACGTGGGCGCGGCCAGCGGCCCGCCACCGGGCACGTACAGCTGCAGGCGGATGAGATCGTAAAGCAGCCGGCGCTTGGCACGTTCCATGCGCTCCCACAGCACCAGATTGCCCTGCACGGACAGATTGGGGATGACTTCAGTCAGTGCGCAGGCGTCGCAGTAGTGACCGATCGCGTTTGCCGGCAGCCACCAGTTGCAGACGTTGTACTCGATCCTGTTACGACACATGCGCAATGCCTGTACGTCAGCCCACTGATCGCCGACCGCCTGCGCGACCATGGTCAGAGCGCGCGGATCGAAGCCCAGCATCGCGCCACACGCGACGCATTGCAGGCTGTCGAAAAACACCCGCGCGCCGCAGCGGCAATGGAATCGTCTCATGGCCTCATGGCCGGCCCGGATTGATGGCCGGCGCGAACCAGGCGGCATGAATGTCACCGTGCAATGCCCCGATATCGGTCTGCGCATGATCGATCCAGCGATGCAGGGCAGCCAGATCCAGGCGCTCGAGGTCCAGGGCATCGACATCGCGGCGCAGGCCTGCTGCACGCTGCACGGCCTGCTCATGCCTGGGCAGACGCGCCAGCGAAACACCGAGGCTGATCAGGCAGAACGTGAACGCGCGTGGAAACTGCCGGTCCTTGAGCAGGAAATCGATCACGTCACTGCCGATGATCCGTCGCCGTACGTGCTGACGATACATCTGGTACGCGCTGACCGACTGAAGCACCGCCATCCACAGGGTATTGTCGAAGCGCACCAGCTCTTCCCGCCCGGCAAGCATGGTCGCGGCAGCCACATCGATGATGCGCGTCGTCATATCGGCACGCTCAAGCGTACGGCCGATCTTGAAGTACTGATAGGCGGGGCCATGACTCATGCTTTCCGACAGCAGCCCGTTCAGCTGCTGGCAGCGTTCGACGATGCGGGTGTGAATCTCGTGGCGCCGCCGCGGCGGCGCACCGGCCGCCAGTTCGCCGGCTGCAAACAGATACAGCTGATTGATGGAACGCCACGCTTCGGAGGGCACGATGTCACGCGCGGTACGCACATTCTCGCGCGCCAGTGCCAGCGACGACAGAATGGAACTGGGATTATTGCGATCCGACACCATGAAGCGTTCGGCACTGTCGGCACCGGGCTGCGGGTACAGATCATCGAACAGTGGCCGGTTGCCCATGATTTCGACCAGCATGTCCCACTTCAGCCCCGACTCACGCGGCAGATCCAGCAACAGGTTGCCGTACACGCGCGCCAGTCGCGACGTGGTGTGAGCACGCTCCAGATAGCGCGCCGCCCAGTAGATTCGCTCCGCAACCCGCGACAGCAGACTCATGAGCGCACCGCCACGATCCAGGTGTCCTTGCTGCCACCGCCCTGTGATGAGTTGACGACCAGCGAACCCTTGCGCAGGGCCACCCGCGTCAGACCACCCGGTGTCACATAGGTGCGCTCGCCCTGCAGGATGAACGGCCGCAGATCCAGATGCCGCGGCTCGATCTGATCACCGACCAGCGTCGGCGCGGTCGACAGCGACAGCACCGGCTGGGCAATGTAGTTGCGCGGATTGGCGCGAACCAGGTCGGCCATCTCGCTGCGCTGTTCCTCGGAGGAGCGCGGGCCTATCAGCATGCCGTATCCACCCGATTCGTTCGCGGGCTTGACGACCAGCGACTCGAGATTGGCCAGCACGTGGTCCACGTCCTTCTTCTCGCGCAGCAGCTGCGTGGGCACATTCGGCAGGATCGCATCCTGATCCAGGTAGTAGCGGATCATGTCCGGCACATAGGCGTAGATGACCTTGTCATCGGCGACACCGGCGCCGGGCGCGTTAGCGATTGCGACGTTGCCAGCCCGCCAGGCCCGCATCAGGCCCGGCACGCCCAGAACCGACTCCGGCTCGAAAGCCTCCGGATCCATGAACGTGTCGTTGATGCGCCGATAGATCACGTCCACCCGCTCGGGGCCGTCCACGGTACGCAGGTACACGCAGTTATCGTCGCCGACCACCAGATCACCGCCCTCGACCAGCTCCACACCCATCCTCTGGGCCAGATACGCATGCTCGAAATAGGCCGAGTTGTAGATGCCGGGTGTGAGCACGACCACGCGCGGCAGATCCAGATCCCGCGGCGACAGCGACGCCAGCATGTCAAACAGCTGCGATGCGTAGTCATCGACCGGCAGGATGGCCGCATGGTCGAACATCTCCGGAAACACTTCCTTCGTGACGATGCGGTTCTCCAGCATGTACGAGACACCGGACGGCACGCGCAGATTGTCTTCCAGCACATACACCGTACCGGTCGCATCACGCACCAGATCGGTGCCGCAGATGTTCGCCCAGGCACCAAAAGGGGGGTGTGCACCGACACAGGCCGGCAGATAGTTCGGTGAATCGACGATGATGTCTTTCGGGATCACGCCATCGGCGATGATGCGCTGATCGTTGTAGACGTCTTCCACGAACAGGTTCAGCGCCGTCAGCCGCTGTTCCAGGCCCCGTTCAATACGCCGCCATTCGTCCAGTGCAATGGTGCGCGGGATCACGTCGAACGGCCAGGCGCGGTCAATGTTCTGGCCTTCCGTGTACACGGTGAAGGTGATCCCCATCTCCACGATCACCCGCTCGGCCTCGCGCTGGCGCTCCAGCAGCTGCGGAATGCCGAGTGTGGCGAGGTACTCCGACAGCGCCTGCGCAGACGGTCGGGCCACGCCGGGCGAGGCGAAAAGCTCGTCGAAAAACCCGTTCGGGTCGTAACTGCGCCAGTCGATGTTCATAGGCTGCCCCTACAATACCCCAGTCAAGCGGCGGGGCGCGATTCGTACACCATGGCTGATTCCCCAGAACGAAAGCGGCGGCAGACCACTGCAAGCGGCATCGCATTGCCGATCGCACTGGCCTGTGCCGTCACTGCCGCCGTGTTCACAATCGCTGCGGTCATTGGCTGGCTGATGCTGAGCGCATCGCTGCCGCGCGACCGCGGCTCCGTCCACGTCCCCGCGATGCTGGCCGAAGCCAGCATAGAACTGGATGCAAATGCGGTGCCAACGGTGAACGCGGCCAGCTTCAGGGACGCGCTGCTCGCACAGGGCTTCCTGCATGCGCAGCAGCGTTTCTTCCAGATGGATCTCGCGCGGCGTCACGCCGCCGGGGAACTTTCGGCGCTGTTCGGCGCGGTGGCCCTGGAAAGCGACCGCGAGCAGCGGGTGTTTCAGTTGCGCGAAAGGGCGCTGCAATTGCTCGAAGTCCTCCCGACAGAACAGCGTTCATGGCTTGAAGCGTACGCGGCGGGCGTAAACGCGGGTCTTGCCGATCTCGGCGCACGACCGCCTGAGTACTGGCTGCTGCGGCAGCGCCCCGAGCCCTGGGCACCCCAGGACAGTGTGCTGGTGCTGTTCAGTCTGTACACGATGATGTCCATGAATCACCAGTTCGAGCTGACGCAGGGCGTCATGGCAGCCACGCTGCCACCGGAGGTGTTTGCGTTCCTGACGCCATCGACCAGCCGCTTCGACGCGCTGATCGTGCCCACGCACGACGGCGCCTTGTCCGACCATCAGCCCGTCCCGGTACCCGGCCCCGACGTCATGGACCTTCGCAACACGCCCGAGCCGCGCCGCGGGATCGTGGCACCACCCCTGCTCGGACCTGCCGGCTCCAACCAGTGGGCAGCCGGCGCCGCGCTGACAGGCAGCGGCCGGGCGCTGCTCGCGAACGATCCGCATCTGCGCCTGACGCTGCCGAACGTGTTCTATCAGGCACATCTGCGTTGGCCCGGCCACCGGGCCGGCGGCCTCAGCATCGCCGGCCTGCCTGGCATCGTGATCGGTGCATCGGAGCATCTGGCCTGGGGCGCGACCGTGAGCAACGCGGACCAGAGCGACTGGGTCGTGATCGAGACCGATCCGGAGGATCCGACCCGTTACCGCGTGCCCGGCGGATGGGAAGCCTTCGGCGTCACCGTCGAGACCATCACGGTAAGGGGCAGCTCTGACGAGCGCATGGAAGTGCTGACCACGCGCTGGGGTCCGGTGGCAGCACACGACTGGCTGGAACGGCCCATGGCGCTGGATGCGACCTGGCTTCAGCCGCACGGAGCAAACCTCACCCTGCTGGAGCTGCCGCTGGCGGGCAACGTCAGCGACGGGCTGGCAACGCTGGCGCGATGGTCGGGTCCGGCGATGAACTGGATGCTGGTCGACACCGACGGGCGCAGCGGCTGGACGGTCAACGGACCGCTTCCCGCGCGCAGCGGCTATGACGGTTCGGTGCCTGTCACGCGATCGGACGGCACAACGGGCAGCGAAGCCCTGATCACGCCGCCGGCCCTGATCAGCGGCCCCGACGGCTGGCTGTTCACGGCAAACAACCGCACTCTGCCACAGGCTGACAGCGACTCCGTGAGCCGGGCGTGGATGCGGCCACTGCGAGCGCATCGTATTGCCGAGCTGATGGCGGAACTGGTGACCGGTGGGTGGATGACCGGGGAGCCGGCTGCACAAACGCTCCGGCGGCCGGGCGCAGCCGGTGCCATCACGGAGTCGGACTTTCTCGCCATGCAGCTGGACACCCGCGCCGCCGGCTATGACGCATTTCGCGACCTCGCCCTGGAGGTGCTGGGGACGATAGGCGAAGCCGGCACACTGCAGACCGTACAGGCTGCCATCGCAGACTGGAACGGACATGCCGACACCGACCAGGCCGGATTCCGACTGCTGCACCTGTACTACCTGGCGCTGCTGGAGCGGGTGCTGGCACCGCTGCTGGCGCCTGCAGCAGATGCGGATACGGAGTTCGTCTACCGCTGGCCGCTGGCTGACGAGACGCTGCGCCGGATTCTCGATGAGCGCCCAGCGCATCTGCTGCCGCAGGGGTTCGACGACTGGCCCGGGTTCCTGCGGCACATCCTGATCGATGCGCTGGACGACGCACTGTCGGTGCCTGGCGCGCCACCTGCCGGGGCTCCGTGGGGCGACGTCAATCGGCTGTCTGCCGGTCACGTGTTTGCAGGACTTCTGCCCGTGCGATGGGCACGGCTGCAACTCGGAGATGCACCGCTGTCGGGATCCATGGCCACGCTGCGCGTAGCCGCTCCCGACTATGGCGCCACCGCGCGCATGGTGATTGCGCCGGCGGCACCGGAACGCGGCGTGCTGCAGGTGCCCGGCGGCCAGAGCGGCCACCCGTTGTCACCCCATTTCAACGACCGGACTGCCGACTGGCTTGCCGGCGAGCCGGTCCCGTTTCTGCCGGGACCGGCCGTATCCGGGTTCGTTTTGACGCCCTGGCAGGACTGAAAGCTGGCAATACCGAACAGCCGCCGCAGGCGGCAAGGTGTCAGTCCACCGGCTCCAGACGCACGACCGGCGTCGTGTCGCCGGCACGGTGATCCACGGCCAGATAGATGTAGCCGTCAGGACCCTGGCGCACGTCGCGGATTCTGAACACGCCGTCCAGCAGCAGCTCCTGGTGCGCGACTTCCTCACCCACGACCACGGCGCGGGACAGGACCTGATGCTGGTTGGACAGACCGCCCGAGAACACATTGCCGCGCCACATAGGGAACTGGTCTCCGTCGTAGATCATCATGCCCGACGCGCCTATGGACGGCGTCCAGTGCAGTGCCGGCTGTTCCATACCATCGCGGTGGGTGGCGTCGTGGATCGGGGCACCACCATAGTTCACGCCATAGCCGATCACGGGCCAGCCATAGTTCAGGCCGGGCCGGATGTGATTGAGCTCGTCACCACCCTGCGGTCCATGCTCGTTCTGCCAGATGTCGCCGGTATCCGGGTGCACGGCCATGCCCTGCGCATTGCGGTGGCCATAGCTCCAGATCTCCGGCAGCGCGTCGGAGCGACCGACGAACGGGTTGTCATTCGGAATCCGGCCATCGTCGTACAGGCGTATGGTCGTACCGTAGTGGTTGGTCAGATTCTGTGACGGGTGAGCACTGAGGTCACCGGCCGGCCGTGCCTGACGGTCCCCGACCGTGATGAACAGATAGCCGTCATGATCGAATACCAGACGCGAACCGTAGTGACCGCGGCCATCGGTCCAGGCCACGGCCTCGAATACGTCTTCGACATCGCTGAGGCGATCGTTCTCGAAGCGCCCGCGGATCACCGCGGTGGTGCCTTCGGAATCGTTGGCGTTGGGCCTGGAATAGCTGATGTAGAGCAGGCGGTTGGATTCGAAATCCGGGTGCAGCGCGATGTCCAGCAGACCGCCCTGACCACCGGTGCGAACCTGCGGCAGGCCTTCCACCGGGTCCGGCAGCAACCGGCCGTCGCGCACGATGCGCAGGCGCCCCGGTCGTTCCGTGACCAGCATGTCGCCGTTGGGCAGCCACTGCATGCCCCAGGGATTCTGAAGTCCCTCGACCACGGTCACGACGCGGAAGCTGTGTTCCTCGGATTCGTAGACGCGGTCATTCGCGCATGCCACCGTGGCGAAAGCCAGCGCAGCGAATGCGACGGAAGATTGCAGCAACAGGGAGTGACGTCGAACTGAGTCGTTGGACGAACTGGTAGCGGGCATATCAGGCTCCTCTCGCGCTGAAGGCGCGGCGTTTCGCCATGCGGAAGACGCACAACACCATGATCGGGGGCCCCCAGGGGACGCCCCGGCTTCGAATTATTACCTGAATGGACAGCGCGGGCACCTTTCGGGTTCCGCAGCGTTACCTGTTCGGCGCAGCTCAGCCCAGCGCTTTCGCCATGGTTTCGCCCAGTTCGGTCAGCGATCTGACGGTCGCGACCCCGGCACGCTCCAGCGCCTTGTACTTGTCTTCGGCCGTGCCCTGTCCACCGGAAATGATCGCTCCGGCATGGCCCATGCGCTTGCCGGGCGGTGCGGTAACGCCGGCGATATACGCCACCACCGGCTTGCTCACGTGCGCTGCAATGTATTCGGCCGCCTGTTCCTCGTCGGTGCCACCGATCTCGCCGACCATGATCATGCCGCGCGTGTCGGGGTCCGCCTCGAACAGCTCAAGGCAATCGATGAAGTTCATGCCGCGCACCGGGTCGCCGCCTATGCCGACGCAGGTGCTCTGACCGAGACCGCGTGTCGTCGTCTGCGACACCGCCTCGTAGGTCAGCGTGCCCGAGCGCGACACGATGCCGATGCTGCCAGGCTTGTGTATGGATCCGGGCATGATGCCGATCTTTGCCCCACCCGGCGTGATGATGCCCGGGCAGTTGGGGCCGATCAGGCGGCACGGGTAATCCGCCAGCACTTCCTTGACGCGCACCATGTCCAGCACCGGCACGCCCTCGGTAATACAGACGATCAGCTCTATACCGGCATCGGCGGCCTCGAGCACAGCGTCCGCGGCGAACGGCGCCGGCACGTAGATCATGCTGACCGTGGCGCCGGTCTCTGCTCGGGCCTGGGCCACCGTGTCGTAAACCGGCAGGCCAAGATGCTCCTCGCCGCCTCGGCCGGGTGTGACACCGGCGACCAGCTTGGTGCCGTAATCAAGGCACTGCCTGGCGTGAAAACTGCCCTGTCTGCCGGTCAGGCCCTGACAGATGACTTTCGTATTCGCGTCTACGAGTATGCTCACGCGGCCTTCTCCGCCAGTGATACGACCTTGCTGGCCGCGTCGGCCAGGTCTTTTGCCGCAATGACCTTCAGACCGCTTTCATCCAGCAGCCTGCGGCCCTGCTCCACATTCGTGCCTTCCAGGCGCACAACCACCGGCACTGTCACGTCGACCTCCTGTACCGCGGCGATCACGCCCTCGGCAATCAGATCGCAGCGCACGATGCCGCCGAAGATGTTCACCAGAATGGCCTTGACCTGGTCATTGGTCAGAATGATGCGGAAAGCCTCGGTCACGCGTTCGGCCGTCGCACCACCGCCGACATCGAGGAAATTCGCCGGCTCGCCACCGTGCAGCTTGATCAGGTCCATGGTCGCCATCGCAAGACCGGCGCCATTGACCATGCACGCGATGTTGCCATCCAGCGAGACGTAGCTGAGATCGTGCTCACGGGCCCGACGCTCGCGTTCGTCTTCCTGCGCCGGGTCGCGCTGTTCGGCGAGCTTCTTCTGCCGGAACAGGGCGTTGTCCTCGATGTTGATCTTCGCATCCAGCGCCATCAGGCCGCCTTCCTTCGTGACGATCAGCGGATTGATCTCGACCAGGCTGGCGTCGCATTCATCGAACAGCCGCGTGAGCTTGCGCAGCAGGTCGCCAAATGCGCGCTGCTGCTCTTTCCCAAGGCCCAGCCCGAAGGCCAGCCGTCGCACCTGGTAATCGACCAGACCGGCTGCCGGATGCAGCGTGACGTTGAGGATCTGTTCGGGCGTATCGGCGGCCACCTTCTCGATATCCATGCCGCCGGCTGCCGACGCGATGATGGCGACGCGCTCGGCTTCGCGGTCCACCAGCAGGCTGAGATAGAGCTCGCGCTCGATGTTCGAGCCGCACTCCACATAGACACAGTCCACCGGCATGCCGTCGGCGCCACTTTGATGCGTGACCAGCCGCGTGCCCAGCATACCTTCGGCTGCCTCGGCCGCTTCGTCCGGCGAGCGGACCAGCTTCACACCACCGGCCTTGCCGCGGCCGCCGGCGTGCACCTGGGCCTTCACGACCCACAGCGATCCGCCAAGCGTTTCGGCGGCCGCCCTGGCTTCATCAGCGGTGCGGGCGACCCTGCCCTGCGGCACGGGGATCCCGTATTCGGCAAACAGTGCCTTCGATTGGTATTCGTGGAGGTTCAAGACTTTCCCCAGCCTGAGCGCGGAGCGCGGTATTTTCCACGAATACCGCGAGGTGCGCAAAGCAAACCTCCGCGGCAGGTGCTGAATCGCAGGGGCGGCGAGCGCATCCTATATAATTCGCGGGGTGCGCGAGGGTCGCCCGTGAAGGGTCGAAACACCAGAAAGTTCAGAACGCCAGGAAAGGTCGGAACGTAATGAGCACAGCAGAACGCGACGCAAGCCCGGATTCGGAGATTCACACGCTGGTGGCCCGAGCACGCGCTGCACAGGCCGTGTATGAAACCTTCAGCCAGGAGCAGGTCGACGGCATCGTCCGCGACATCGGCAAATACGTCTATGACAATGCCGAGGAACTCGCCCGAATGGCCGTGGAGGAAAGCGGTATTGGCTCGTATGAGGACAAGGTCCTCAAGAACAAGGGCAAGGCGCGCATCATCTGGAACAGCCTGAAGGGGAAGAAGTCGCGCGGCATCATCGGCGAGGACGCCGCCAGCAATCTGGTGTACGTCGCCAAGCCGATGGGCGTAGTGGGCGCCGTCACGCCGGTGACGAATCCCATTGTCACTCCCATGTGCAACGGCATGTTTGCGCTGAAAACCGGCAATGCGGTGATTTTCGCGCCGCACCCGAAAGCCGAGC
This sequence comes from Gammaproteobacteria bacterium, assembly GCA_050485685.1. Lineage (GTDB taxonomy): Bacteria > Pseudomonadota > Gammaproteobacteria > Steroidobacterales > Rariloculaceae > JBJHBP01. Next base: position 22,512 of record JBJHBW010000026.1, on the reverse strand, counting down.
GCTGTGCGGCACACCTGACGGGCGAGTTCATGAAGATCGTGAAGGCGCACGGCGGGCCGGACCATCTGATCCAGTCCATCACCAACGGTTCGGTCGAGAAAACGCAGGCACTGATGCGAGCCGTGGACGTCGTGGTCGCAACTGGCGGTGGCCCGATGGTCAGATCCGCTTACTCGTCCGGCAAACCGTCGCTGGGCGTGGGGGCAGGCAACGTCCCCGTCATCATTGACCGCGACGTGGATCTGAAGGACGCTGTCGAGAAGATCGTCGCTGGCGCGTCATTCGACAACGGCATCATCTGCTCGCACGAGCAGTTCGTGCTGGCGCCGGAAGAACAGCTAAGGGAAACGCTGGACATGTTCCTGGCGACCGGCAAGGTCTGGTACACCGACGACGAGGAACAGGTGCAGCGCCTGCGCGACGTCGTGTTCCCGAACGGGCAGATGAACAAGGAGGTCGTCGGCCGACCGGCGCCGGAGATCGCGGCCCGTGCCGGCATCGAGATTCCCGATTCGGTGCGCCTGATTCTGCTGCCGGCCAGGGGTGCCGGCGAAGCCGATCTGCTTGCGAAGGAAAAGCTCTGCCCGGTGGTCGCAATCCGTCCTTACCGGAATTTTGACGAAGCCATCGCCGAGGCCAGGGCCAATCTGCTGCTGGAAGGTGCCGGTCACTCGGCGGCACTGCATTCGAACAACGAAGCGCACATCAGGGCGGCGGGTGTGGCACTGCCGGTCAGTCGCCTGGTCGTGAACCAGGCCTGTGCGCTGACGGCCGGCGGCTCGCTCACCAACGGCCTTGCGGCCACCACCACGCTGGGCTGCGGTTCCTGGGGCAACAATTCGATTTCCGAGAATCTCGATTACAAGCACCTGATGAACGTGTCGCGCATAGGCAAGCTCATCAGTGACAGGAAGGCACCTACGGACGAGGAGATCTGGGCCGCCTGACGGGGGCGAGCGTCGTGACCGGGCACAGCGACATACGGCAGGTCGAGCCGGAACTGACGGTCTACTACGACGGTGCCTGCCCGCGTTGTGTCTACGAGCGCGCACGCTATGAAAAGCTGTCCGGCGACCCCGGTGAGAAGGTCGAGTGGACGGACATCACCGGCCGCGATGAGGAGCTCAGGGAACTGGGCATAGATCCCGATCACGCGATGCGCGAACTGCATGTGCGCGACCGCGACGGCAGGATTCATCGTGAGATGGACGCCTACATCGTGCTGATGCGTCGTGTCACGCTGATGAAACCCCTGGCCTGGCTGATCGCCCTGCCCGGCATACGCCCCGTCATCTCCCGAATTTACCGCGCCTGGGTGCTGCGCCGGCTGCGACGCGCCGGGCGCATGGACGATTCACGCCAGCGATAAGGGTTTTACTTTTCCTGACACCAGTGCAGGATGGTGTCAGGCCGGCCACAGAAGCCGCACTTTCAGGGGAGATTTCATGAACCGCAGGGATCTGATGCTCGCGCTGGGCGCGTCGTCGCTGGCGTTGGCCAAGCATGCCGCCGCCCAGGACAACCCGTTCGCAGGATTGGCGCAGGGACGGTTGAAGCAGAGTGTCATGCCGCAGGTGTGGGGGAATCTGAATCTCACCATTCAGGAACGCTGCCGGATTCTTGCGCAGATGGGATTCGTTGCCATGGATCTGCCGCAGCCGGGCGAAGTGCCGGTGCTGCGCGACCATGGTCTGACGCCGGCGATGATGACAGGCACCGGCACAACCTTCGAGAACGGGCTGATCCGCCGCGAACTGCATTCACAGATCTATGACGCGACGCTGGCCGGCATAGACATGTGCGCCGATCTCGGGTGCCCGAATCTGATTGCGCTGCCAGGCGAGCGGCGCGGGATGTCGCGCGAGGAGGGTGCCGACAACGCGGTCGAGATTCTTTCGCGGGTCGTCGGCCATGCGGAGCAGCGCGGCGTGACCCTGTGCATGGAAAACACCAATTCCAAGGTCGCATCGGATGGCCGCACCGATCAGGTCTTTGACCGCTTGGAGTGGGGTTTCGACGTCTGCCGGCGCGTGGGCTCACCGAACGTGAGGATTGTCTATGACTTCTACCATGCGCAGATCATGGACGGCGACGTCACGCGCACATTCCTCGACAATCTCGATCTGATCTGCCACCTGCACGTCGCCGGCGTCCCCACGCGCGCCGAAATTGATGACACGCAGGAGCTCTACTACCGCTACATCGCTCAGGCCGTTGCCGATTCCCGCTATGAGGGCTACATCGCGCACGAACACACGCCATCGCCGGGCCGCAACCCGCTGGTCAGTCTGGCCGTCGGTTACGACATCCTGACAGTCTGATGCATGACGCCGCTGGGGTCCCGGCGACGATGCAGTGACGCCTGTGCAGGTGCCACGACCAGCGGCTCGGATGACATCTCCCAGTCCGCGTTAAGACGCTGCCAGTCCCGGTACGCGATTGCCCGAAAAGCGCGTCGCCGGCGGCGCATACCCTCACGCACCGTCCGCTTGCCGAACAACACCATCAGGGTCGAGAGCATCGCGATCTGAAGATCCAGACCCGCCCAGCGACCCCGGGCATGACAGGCAACGTAACGATCGTCGAGAAACCGGGAAAGCCTTGCCCCGGTCCCGGCATGAATCTGCGCAAGTCCGCTGATGCCGGGACGAACCTGCCAACGCGGCAGATCGCGATCCCACGCCAGACGCACCACATCGGCGGCAGTGAGCGGCCTGGGGCCGATCAGACTCATCTCGCCACGCAACACGTTGAACAGTTGCGGCAGTTCGTCCAGGCCTGTACGCCGCAGCACCGAGCCCACGCGGGTGACGGCGCCATCACGCATGGTGCGGAACTTGAAGATCCGATACGGACGTCGCGCCCGCCCAAGCCGGATCTGCGTAAACAGAACCGGGCCGCGATCATCCAGCCGTATCGCAAGCGCGATGACAGCCAGCAGCGGCGCGATCAGAACCAGTGTCGACACCGCCACGCCAGTATCCACGAGTCGCTTCAGCATCTCTCACCTCCGGCATCCCTTGCTGGAGTACAGACTGCACCGCGATTCGGGCAGGGCGAGGGTGCGAAAATGACGAATCCTGACAGTCTGAGAACCGGCGCGCTCAGACAGTCCGCCGCAGCCATTCCGGACCTGCGGTTTGGCTGGCGCGCGCCTCGCCTATACCATCCGGAACCAGAACGATCGAGGCTGCGTCCGGCGACTGAGCCGTCGGGCACAGGGTTTCCGGCAAGACCGCCGGTGCCGTAATGCCCTCGCCACGTGTACCGGAACCGGAGATTTCCTGTCGATGAAGCGCCTGGTAAGACCTCTGATCATTGTCGCGATCATCGCGCTGTTCGCGCTCATGGTCCGGCTGCTGCCCGTGGGCTATGACACCGACCTCACGCGCATCGGTGCGGGGCAACCTGCCGCCGTACTGATCCACGATCCCAACATCGTGCAGAGCGGAAACCTGATGCACGCGGTCGATCGCGTACGCGGAGACTTCGAGCCGCACGTGGCGTTTCTGGTCGCCGACCAGAACCTTGACAACGGTGCGCAGTTCGCAGCGCGCCAGGGACTGCCGATCGCAGCACTCGCACTTTTTTCCGCGGAAGGCGATCTGATCGATGTCTACATGGGCGCACCGGATTCACCGACCATCCGCAACTGGCTGGCCGAACAGCTGGCCGGGCGCTGAGTCGCGAGGCGGGCAGCCATGCAGCGTGTCCTGTGGTTGCTCTTCGGCCTGCTCCTGGTCGCGGTCATTGTGACGGGGCCGCGCAGCCCGGACAGCACGAACGGCCAGGGCCTTTACATCTTCGCCACCGCCACGACCGGCGGTACGTTCTATCCGGTCGGCGTCGCGATGGCGACGATGAGCAAGCAGCTGCTGGCCGACGAACACGGCGTCAGCCTCGCCGCCATCAGCTCAGCGGGTTCGGAAGAGAACCTGCGCATGCTGCGCAATGGCGAGGCTCAGTTCGCGATTCTGCAGGGGCTGTTCGGCGCCTGGGCGGCACACGGCGAGGGGCGGCTGGCCGGGCAGCCGCCGTTCGACGAACTGCGTGTGGTCGCATTGCTGTGGCCCAACGTCGAACACTTTGTCGCGCGTCGCGCGCTGGCAGCCACCGGAACCATCGACGACCTCGCTGACATGGCAGGCCAGAGATTCTCCATTGGTGCGCGCTACTCGGGCTCCGAGGGGTCGGCTCGCCATCTGCTGCACGGACTTGGCATCGATCCCGATTCTCACTTCGATCTCGCCTTCCTCGGTTACGAGGCGAGTGCGAACGCGTTGCAGGACGGTGTCATCGCGGCGATGAACACGCCGGGCGGCGCGCCGGTCGGCGCCGTCACACGAGCGCTGGCCGTGAATGACGATCTGGTCATACTCGCATTCACGGAAAGACAGCGGCGACGCGCCGCGGGCGACTACGACAATCTCTGGCAGCCCTATACGATCGCTGCCGGTACCTATCCGAACCAGCCCGAAGACGTGGTCACGATCGCACAACCGAACATACTCGTAACGCTGGACTCAGTACCCGAGGAGCATGTGTACCGGATCACACGCATGCTGTTCGAGCACCTTGGCTTTCTGCACGCCACGCATGCCGCGACCCGGCGACTGACGCTGGACAGTGCCTATGCCGAGCTTCCCCTGACCTGGCACGAGGGGGCGTTGCGCTTTTATCGTGAACGCGGCGTGCCTGCGCAGTGAGTGTCCGCGTCGTGGCTGCGTTGCGGCAGTGCATGGCAGAGGCTGCCGTGCGTGTATTTCCGGACAGCGCGCGCATCGCTGCGTGGCTGCCCGCCACTCTCATGCTGGCATCCGCCGGCATCGCACTGTTTCACCTGTGGAGCAATCTCACCGCGCGCGTCGATGCGCTGACCATGGGCATTGCGCATTTCGCGCTGCTGGGCGCGATCGCCCTGCTCGCTGCGGATGGCACGGATTCGCGCCGGTCGTGGCTGCTGCGCTGTGCGCTGCCGGCAGCAGTGCTGGCACTGGCATCGCTGGCAGTGATCGCGCTGGAAGAAACCCTGTATGCGCAAGGCCTGGAGTTCGTGACGGCGCACTGGATCGCAGCGATCGTGACCATCGTGCTCGGCGTGGAACTGACCAGGCGCAGTGCGGGACCTGTGATTCCGTTGCTGGTCGCGATCGCGCTGACCTACGCCACCGTCTGGGGCAGCTGGATAGGCGGCGTGTTCGCATTCCCCGGTCTGTCCTGGGAAACCATGCTGTACCGCAGCATCTATACCGATGACGGCATGTTCGGCAGCATCGCGCGGATCTCGTGGAGCTATGTGTTCATTTTCGTGCTGTTCGGCACCTTCCTGGTGCGATCGGGCGCCGCCGATCTCATTCTGGCGCTCGCGCGCGCCGCGGCCGGGCGACTCACCGGTGGCCCGGGGCTGGTTGCGGTGGGCGCATCCGGCCTCATGGGTTCGGTGACCGGGTCCGCCATTGCCAATACCGTTGCGACCGGATCGGTAACGATTCCCTTGATGAAGAATGCCGGCTTTCCGCCGCGCTTTGCGGCCGGCACCGAGGCCGCCGCGTCCACCGGCGGGCAGCTGATGCCACCGGTCATGGGTGCCGGTGCGTTCCTGATGGCGAACTTCACCGGCATTCCTTATCTGGAGATCATAGCGGTCGCGCTGATTCCGGCCCTGCTGTACTTCTTTTCGGTCGCCGTGCATGTTCGCATCGAAGCGCTGCGGCTGGGCCTGACTCCCGATGCCGCACCCGCCGGCGAACCCGCAGGGCGCGTGTTCGCGCGCAGCTGGCCGCAGCTCGCGCCGCTCGCGGTGCTGGTCGCAATGCTGGTGGCAGGATTCACACCGGTTTTCGCCGGCGTCGCCGCACTCGTGAGCGTGGTCGCGTTCTCGTGGCTGACACCGGCGCGCATGGGACCGCTGGCGATCATCGAGACGCTTGCCGCCGGCACACGCACGATGATCCCGACCGCCATGCTGCTGATCGTCGTCGGTCTGATCGTGAACGTGATCACCACCACCGGTATCGGCAGCACGTTCTCGCTGATGATCACCGAGTGGGCCGGCGCCAGCCTGCTTGCCTGTCTGGCACTGGTCGCGCTGGCCTCGCTGGTGCTGGGCATGGGCCTGCCGGTCACGGCGGCCTATATCGTACTGGCGGCGATTGCCGCGCCGGCGCTGCACGGACTCATAGCTCAGTCGGAGCTGATCGCCATCATTGCGCGCGGCGAGCTCTCGGCCGTCGCTGTGGAGGCACTGGCCCTGGTGGACGCTGCAGCGCTGGTAGAGCCGGGTGTGCCCATACCCGATGCCGACGCGCGCGCACTGGTACTCGCCATGGCGCCGGAACTGACACAGACGCTGATCAACGATCTGCTGGACCCCTCGCTGCTCGCTGCGACGCTGCTGGCGGCTCACATGATCGTGTTCTGGCTGTCCCAGGATTCAAACGTCACACCGCCCGTGAGCCTGGCTGCGTTCGCCGCGGCCGGCATCGCCGGCACCCGCCCCATGCCGGCAGGTGTCACTGCATGGAAGCTGGCCAAGGCGCTTTATGTGATTCCGCTGCTGTTCGCCTATACACCGCTGCTGACCGGTCAGTGGAGTGAAGTCCTGGTCCTTGCAGTCATCGTGGCTGCCGGACTGTATGCATTCGCCGGCCTGCTGGATGGCTATCTGGAAGGGCCGCTGAACCTTCCCCTGCGGGTGTTGTCTGGCTTATGCACAGTGATGCTGCTGTGGCCATGGACCGCAGGCCTGATACCGGTCACCGCCGGAATCGTGCTGCTGATCGTGATCACAGTCATCAGCCGAGCCCGCCGCCCGGGAATTACTTTTGCCCGGCGATAGGCTAGGATCACTGGTCAAAATTCGAACAACCTGTCAATACCCAGGAGGGTGGAATGAATTTTTCCCGAGTTTCCCGCCGCGACGTGCTGCGTACGGGCGTAACGGCCGCCGCCGGCATCGCACTTGCACATCCGCTGCTGTCGCAGGCGCAGGGCAACCTGCCGCTCATAACAAAAGCCATTCCGTCAACCGGCGAGCAGATCCCCGTGATCGGCCTCGGCACCAACGCTTACAACGCAAACTCGCCTGAAGAAATGGCGCCACTGCGTGAGGTGCTGGACAACATGCACCGGCTGGGCGGCACCGTCATCGACACCGCGCGTGTATATGGACGCAGCGAGGAAGTCATCGGTGAGATTCTTGAGGAACTCGGCAATCGCGATCGCTACTTCATCGCATCGAAAACACCCATGGGCGGCGACTTCTCCGATCCGGAGGGCGTGCTGAATGTCTCGTTCGACCGGTTGCGTATGGATCGCATCGATCTGATGATGGTCCACAATCTCGCCGGCACCGCCGAGCTGATGCCGACGCTGCTGCGCGCCAAGGAGCAGGGTCGCATCCGCTATGTGGGCATCAGCACATCGTCCGACAATCAGTACGCTGGCATCATGGATGCGATGCGCGAGTATCCGCTGGACGTTATCCAGGTGGACTACTCCATCGACAACACCACCGCCGCTAATGAAGTGCTGCCGCTGGCTCAGGAGCGCGGCATAGGCGTAATGATCAACACGCCTTTCGGTGGCCGTCGCAACGCAGCCGGCCTCTTCGCCCAGACCCGCGACCTGCAGCTGCCGGATTTCGCCAGTGACATCGACGTCAGCAGCTGGGCGCAGTTTTTTCTCAAGTTCGTGGTCTCGCACCCTGCCGTGACCGTTGCCATCCCCGGCACCACGCGCCTGTCCAATCTGCAGGACAACCAGCTCGCCGGCCGGGGCCGCCTGCCGGATGCGAACATGCGTCGCGAAATCGAGCGTTACTGGGAAAGCGTCCGGAGTTGATCCCTACTGCCCTGGACCACACTGCATGCCGGCGCCCTGCGGAGCGCCGGCATGCTATCGCGGCAGCATGACGCGCCTGAGTCATGGATAAAGATCCGGACCTTGGTGAGACGACCGGCTCAAGGCCTACTGCGCCCGAAACCTGGTCACAATCCACATTCGTGGACAACCTGCCGGGGGCGGCATATCGCTGTCGCGCCGACGAGAACTGGAGCACGGCTTTCATCAGTTCCGGCATCGAGGCGATCACCGGATACCGCCGTCAGCAGTTTCTGGATGGCGAAGTCGAACTCCGGCAGCTGGTCCACCCCGACGACCGTGAACGCATCCGCACGAAGATCGAAGAAGCGACCAGTCAAGGCGAGGCTTATGAACTCGTCTACCGGATTCATGACGCAGACGGCAGCCTGAAGTGGCTGTGGGAACGCGGTTATCTCGTCGAGAACGGCGATCTTGAAGGCTACGTTACCGACATCACGGAATCCCGTCGGCAGCAGGAGCTGCTGCGCGAGCGTATCAAGGAGCTTCGCTGCCTGTACCGGGTGCTGGAACTGACGACGGACGATTCGCTGACCGAAGAAGAGGTCTGCGCGCAGGCGGCGGCCGTGGTTGCAGCCAGCATGTTGCACGCGGATGCCGCGTCGGTTCGCGTCGTACTTAATGAATCGGAATATTGCGGTCCCGGCTGGACGCCACCCACCGTATCACTGCGCAAGGACATACTCAGCGGCAGCACCCCGATCGGCTTCATCGAGGCCGGATACAGTGAAACGCACTCGTCCCTGCTGCTGGATGGCGATCCGTTTCTCACTGAGGAGCACGATCTGCTGAAGACGGTCGCACTGCACCTGGGTCAGATGATGACCAACCGCAAGGTGGCCGAGGGACTGGCCCAGGCCGACAGACTCAACGCCATCGGTCAGCTCACTGGTGGCGTCGCGCACGACTTCAACAATCTGCTGACCGTGATTCGTGGCAATGCGGAACTGCTGATCGACGAACTGATCGCCGACCGGCGCCTGCGGCAGCTGGCGGAAATGATAGACGCCGCCGCCGACCGCGGCGCTGAACTCACACGAGGACTGCTGGCATTTGCCCGGCGTCAGGCACTGGAGCCGAAGGCGATAGACTCCAACCGGCTGATCAGCGGCATGGATGGTCTGCTGCGTCGCACACTGGGCGAGCACATTGAGATTGAACTCGTACGTGGCGCGGGGCTCTGGCCGGCGCTGGTCGATTCCGCACAGCTTGAGAGCGCACTCCTGAACCTGTGCCTGAACGCCCGCGACGCCATGCCACGCGGCGGTCGCCTCACACTGGAAACTGCCAATGTGCATCTGGGGCGCAACTACACCGAGCTGCACGACGATCTCGAGCCTGGTCAGTACGTGATGATCGCGGTGTCAGACACCGGCACCGGCATCGCCGCAGATCACATCAACCGCGTGATCGAGCCGTTTTTCACGACCAAGGAAAAGGGCAAGGGGACTGGTCTCGGACTTTCCATGGTGTACGGCTTCGTAAAGCAGTCACTCGGACACCTTCGCATCTACTCCGAGCCAGGCGAAGGCACGACCGTGCGTATCTACCTGCCCCGCGCGGACGGATCCGCCACGAATGCCAGCCCGGAGCCGAAGGACAGACATGCCGCCAGCGGCAGCGAACTCATACTGCTGGTCGAGGACGACGATCTGGTCCGGCGTTTCGCGCGTCAGCAGGTGCAGGCGCTGGGCTATGACGTGATCACCGCTGCCAACGGGCCTGACGCCCTGAAGTTGCTGCGCGAACGCACGGACATCGATCTGCTGTTCACCGACATCGTCATGCCTGGCGGCATGAGCGGGCGAGAACTCGCCGATGCAGCCCTGCACCTTCGACCCGGTCTTAAAGTCCTTTACACCTCCGGTTATACCGAGAACGCCATCGTGCATCATGGCCGGCTCGACCCCGGTGTAAGGCTGCTGAGCAAACCCTACCGCCGCGAGGATCTCGCCGCGGCGCTGCGGGAGACGCTGGACAGGGACTGAACCGTGCCGGCCGCAGCGACCTTGCCGGGCTCCTGCGATTCCGCGGAATCACTGCAACAGGAGTATCGATGAACACAGCGACGCCAACGCCAACGCCAACGCCAACGCCAACGCCCGAAGATTTGCGCGACAAGCAGGCATGGTACAAGCGCTTCGGTCGCACCGAGATTCCACTGGCGGTCTATGCTGCGATCTTCGTCACAATGGCCGTGCTGTGGGTCATTCAGGAGGTGCACCCGGATGTGACGCTGGGTCTGCTCACCGAGCTGATGGGTGCCGCGTTTACGCTGTTCATCATCGACACGCTGCTTGTGCGATCGAAGGCAAAGCGCTGGAAACTGGTCGAGGAACACATGGACTATCTGATCTCGCGCAACGTGAACCGGCTTCGCGACAGCGTCGCCGTGCGTGCCCTGGGGTTCAATCCGACACTGGCGAACGGGCTTGCCGAGACCGAACAGCTGGAGGCCATACGGGAGCAGCGAGCCGAGCTGCTGCTGCAGATGGAACGGCAGCGGCCGGCGCAGCTGGTGTCACATCTTCACGAAGCGGGCCTGTTTACCGACGCCACCTACATGTATATGAATGAGCGCGCGGACGACGTCTGGGACGTGCTCAATATGAAGTACTCCGAGTACATGGCACCGGAGCTTGTGCTCGCACTGATTCGCCTGCACACCCACATCAAGGATCTGTGCGGTCATATCCGCCAGCATGCGCGCGCCGAGCGGTTTCCGGAAGACTCCGCCTACTACCATCGTATAGGGCGCATGGGTGCCGGTGTGAGTGTGCACGAGATTCTCAAGGTGGTTAACGAACTCAAGCAGCAGGGCTACTCTGAACCGGCGGCTCTGACCGGATCCAACGACACCGTGGGTGCCGGCCGCGGCTCGTGAGCAACGTGGAACGCAACGGACCTGCAACCCGTCGCTGAGTCAGGGACACCATCAGGAGGAATGCCATGGCCCGATTGACCCCGCCGTTTCATCCGATCATCTACCTGCGCGGCTTTGCAATGACGCGCGGCGAGATCGAGGCCACAACGGGCACGCCTTACATGGGCTTCAACCTCGGTTCGACGAAGATACGTCAGGAGTGGGACAGGGAGGTCACCCGCCATATCTTCGAATCACCGCTCATCAGACTCATGAAAGAGTTCGGCTACAGCGACACCTATCGCGATGGTGCCGAGATTGACGATCCGATTCCGCCGCGCAGCATCGTCATCCATCGTTACTATGACGATGCGGACCGCGATTTCGGCACCGGACGCCGCCCTTCCATCACGGAGGCTGCCGTGTCGCTTTCCGACCTGATCCTGCAGGTCAGGGACCAGGTCTGCACACCCGGGATTCAGAACCCCGAGGACTTCAGGGTGTACCTGGTCGCTCATTCAATGGGTGGCCTGATCTGCCGCTGTCTGCTGCAGAACGACGAGATCGGCAGCGCCGAGGCGAAACGACTGGTGGACAAGGTTTTCACCTACGGCACGCCGCACAACGGAATCGAAGCCGGCGGCATCAACGTGCCGCGCATGCTCGGCATCTGGGATATCAGCAACTTCAATCGCGCGACCATGGCACGCGATCTGGGCTTGCCGGGCGACGGTCGGCAGCGCGTCGATTCGCTGAACGACCGGTTTCCGCCGGAACGGTTCTTCAGCCTGGTCGGCACGAATCACAAGGACTACAACTTCGCGCGATTTGCCGTCGGCGCAATGAGCGATGGATTGGTCAGGATAGAGAATGCGACCGTTCAGGGGACTCCTCGTGCATTCATCCATCGCAGTCACAGCGGGCCTTTCGGGCTGGTGAACTCCGAAGAGGGTTATCAGAACCTGACCCGCTTTCTGTTCGGTGACACGAAAGTGACCGGCACGCTGGTGCCCGAGCACCTGCCACTTCCGCCGTCCGTGCGCCGAGCAAAGGAAGCCGGACGCGACATCAAGGCTTCCTACTACTTCGAATGCAGCGTTCAGATTCGGGGTCTGGTGGACTGCAGGCTCACGGAACGAACCTACGACTCCGGTTCGGCTGTGTTGCGAACCTATGACGAGATGTTCAAACCTTCAGACGCCGGCCGATCCGCGCCTCGCATGCCGGTACTGTTTTCCGCGTACCTGGACAGAAAACGGGTGACACATGGGCGCACCCTGGTCATCGAGATAGATCTGGCCGTACGCACTACCGAATACCGCATTGACAGGCGCCTGTTCCGTGACCAGCGCATTCCTGGCGAACACCTGTTCCGCGAGCGCATCACGTTCCGCCTGACACCGCGTGCCGGCAGCGGGGCCAGCGTAAGCGCCGGCGACTGGAATGTCCGCTACGTGCTCAGCGACGAAAACTGGGGCGAATCCACCGGCAGGCTTGTGCAACCGGACGCCGACGGAGGCACCATCGAACTGCGCTCGCCGAAAGGCTTCAAGGCAAGGCTGCATCTGCGTGTGCAGCACTGGAACCGCTAGAACATCGCGCTAGAACATCGAGCCGCCTTCAACCACCTGAACGCCATCCTGCGTTGTCGGATGGCCCTGTATGAGCAGTCCGTTCGCATCCTCGGCGATCGCGGGCCTGCCTCTGACCACGATGACGTCCCCCGTCCTGAACGTGTCGCCGGTGTAGCCCTGTCGCCTCAGATGTACGACGGCCGCTCCACCATAGCTCACATCCCATTCGACGACGGCGCCATCGGGTCCCTGCACCTCGAGGATCAGGTACGGATGGGGATTGGTGAAGCGCCAGGTCTTCACTGTTCCGGTCAGCTCTACCACCCTGTCATTGTGGTAAAGCCCGCTGGTGCTGTGGTGGGCGACGGCGGCGGGCATGGAGAGAATCGCGCCTGCGCCTGCAAGGTACAGCAGAGTCAGCGTTCCCCGCATGATCTTTTTCATCAGCTTCCCCCAACGTGATCGATGTTCAGCAGGCACTTCGCCTCCTGGCCAGCCCGACTTCTGTCAGGCCATGGATATCAAAGTCAGTATTCGAGCCGCTGCACGGGAGGGTCATCCGGATACATGGATGGCATCACGCGCAGGGCGTGGCGCGCACCCTCCAGATCACATTCCCAGGATCCCTCCCACGGCTCCGGGTCGGGACGTGAGGTCACTGTGAACGTCCAGGGCTCACGAAGAAAGAAGCTGTCAATCGTCGTAACCTCGAGAATCACGTTCTCGCCGTTCCGGGTAAACCGTTCCGTCACCCGCTTCTGTGTGGACGACGGCAATCTGAAATCCGCATTCAGACCCTGTGGATCGAAAGTGAACCGGTCGGTGACCACCACCAGTGCACCGTCCTCATAGCGACCTCTGGCATAGCCGAAGTAGAAGAACTCATTTACGGCCGGCTGTTCATGTCCGTGACCTTCAAGCCACACCGTGCGCACGACATCGTCCTTGCCGTAATGGATGAGCACGCGGTCGTCGAGTTGCTCAATCAGGTAGGAATAGGGATCCGTCCACATGTGCGGAATCGGCATGGGCGCGCAATCGTACTTGGGCTGGGCCGCCTCATCAATTGCGTCGCGATACGCCCTCGCCCTGTCCGTGAGCAGAGGATCATTCTCTGCCAGAATCGTGCAGCTGAGATCAAACCGCGCCGTGCTGCAGCTGCCGAACAGCCACACACCGCTGAGCTGCGGAATCTCATCGGCGGCGGATGCGTTCACGACCACCGTCAGTGCGGCAGCGCAGTTCAGCATCAGAAGAAAGCGCCTCAGAATGACTTTCGGACTGACCACCGGAGTGCCACCCGGCAATCGCCTGAACAGGGATACCATTGCTTTGACCATGAGCGCCGCCTCCCCCAGACGTCCAGCCAAGCCTCGGGCCTCGGGCCTCGGGCCTCGGGCCTCGGGCCTCGGGCGAGCATAGCCCCTTCGGCAGCGTGAAAGAAGCATTACGCGACGGGGCCGGACGGACGGCTGGAGCAGGGGCCGACCTGCAAGTAGACTGGGCGGTGGAATTGACCGCGAGGTCCTCGCCAACAACACGAACAGGGAGCCTGTCATGCGTCGCTCAGTTTTCGGAATTCTTTCGCTGATCAGCCTGATCGCATGGTCTGCCGCATCAGTCGCACAACCCCCCCCGTCGCCGCCCCGCGCGCTGACGCTGGATCTCGCCATGCAGGCCATGGAAGCCGCTGTCGCCTATGCGGATCGCAACGACTGGGCGAACATCACCATTGCGATCTCCGATGACGCTGGCGTCCCCGTTTACGTACAGCGCCGGGGCACCGCATCGCCCGGGACATTCATTGTCGCTCTGGCCAAGAACCGCGTCGTCGTGGCCACCGGCCTGACTTCCGCAGTGTACGGCGAGCGTTTGCGTGCCGGCGAGATTGAGGAGATCGAAGACGGCGTGACTTTCGGCGGCGGCGTGCCGATCCTGCGCAACGGCGAACTGATCGGCGCCATCGCCGTCAGCGGTCTGCCACCGGCGGACGACGAACTCGTCGCGCAGGCCGGCGCGGACGCGATCGCCCGGTAACCGGATCGCCCGCTGCCGGCTATTCCGGCAGCAGCTCCGGTTCCAGATACGCACGCATTCTCGGCAGCGCCTCCGGATGGTGCTCGGTCAGCCAGCGCACCAGCCCCTCGCGCAGTTCGCAACGCAGGTTCCAGGCACGACCGGAGTCGCCTGCCGAGATAAGCACACGCACCTGCAGCGCAGAGCTGGTCGTGTCTATGACCTGCACGCCGCAGACCTCACCATCCCAGTCAGGATGGTCCTTCACCAGACGTTCGGCTTCGGCTCGCAGTTCGTTCAGCGGCACGCGGTAATCCAGGAACAGCATGACGGCACCGAGAATCTTCGCCTCGGTTCGCGTCCAGTTCTGAAACGGACGATCCAGAAAGAAACTGATGGGCACGATCAGCCGGCGCAGGTCCCAGATGCGGATCACCACGTAACTCAGCGTGATTTCCTCCACCCGCCCCCACTCGCCTTCGACGATCACGACATCGTCCATGCGGATCGGTTGCGTGAACGCGATCAGAAAACCGGCAATGATGTTTGAAAGCGTGCGCTGCGCCGCCAGACCCAGCACGATGCCGGCTACACCGGCAGAGGCAAGCAGCCCGGTACCCAGATCACGCAGCCTCTCGAAGCTCATCAGCACGACGACCAGGGCGAGAAAGAACACCAGCGCAACGAGCAGCTGGCGAATGACCCTGAGCTGCGTCTGCATCTTGCGCGCACGCAGGTTGTCGGCCTTCTCGACGCCAAGCCGCCCCACGATCATGTCCTCGGCCACCTGCAGCAGCCGACCGATGAACCAGGCCGCGATGAATATCTGCACCACCCACACCGACTGGCGGGCGGGTTCTATCCAGGTCTCCGGCAGGGCCAGCGGCACTGCCAGATAGATCAGCAGCACTGACAGCAACCAGCCCAGCGGCGTCGCTGCGCGATTACGCAGGGCGCTGACCAGCCCGGCCTGATGCCGCGGCGCACTCCAGGCCACAAGCCACTGAATGATCAGGCGCAGCAGGAAGCCGGCGATCACTGCACCACCGAGCAGCGACAGGGTGCGTGCCCAGACCGGCCAGGACTCGATCAGATCAGGCATGGAACTCTCCTTGTATCCAGTCTGCCGTCTCTACACCTTCGCATTGATGCCGGATCAATGCACGTCACTGTCGGCACACTGCGATCGCCTGTGACCTGACGCCCCTGCCGTGCTGCCGTGCTGCCGTGCTGCCGTGCTGCCGCAACAGTGATGAAGAAATTGCAGGACAAGGAACATGCTGGCTGCTGGACGCTACCGGCAAGTTGACTGATGCAGTACACAGGAGTAGAGTCCCGCGCCTGCTTTTTTGGCGTCAGATTCCATGCGACGACGATGACCCATCGCTATACCCAAAACCCCGGCGTGCAGATCATGCGCGCGTGCTCCCCGCGGTCCCGCCGTCGGGCAACGTCTGTTGCCACGAAGGTACGACCCTCAAGCGGGTCCCTCCGTGGCCTTGCCCGCGGAATGATGTGGAGCACCGGCATCGTCAATTGCCACGTCAATCCGCTCACCACGGGAGGTGGAGCGCCCTAGAAGCACCGCAGCTTTCTCTATTTCAGCGGCCTTCCAGGGACTTTCACCGGAAGGCCGTTTTCGTTTCGGGGACACCATCCCCGGACGTTCGGGAAAAGGCCCAGGCAGACAGGGCCCGAGAGAAAGCTGATGAAACCGATACAAAAAAACACCGACGCAGAGATCATTCGCCGCTATACCGATCAGCCGCAGCGGCTGCCGCAGGATCTTCGCCTACAGATCGAGGCCCGCATGGACGGGCATGTCTGCCTGTATGCACTCACCGACCTCGACGCCCGCATGCAGCTGGCAAGCACCTGGCTCGCGCTCGGCGAACGGTCGATTGCGATCGCGCGCGCGTGCCCGGCATCCGGAAACTGGCAGATCAAGCTATTCGATCGCGCCCGTGTGCGCGCGGTGAAAAGGCGTCAGGGGCTGTCCTGCAATGTGCTGACCCTGCTTGGCGCCCCCGACGAGCCGGCACTGGCGATACTGCGCTACTCGCATCGCCAGCGTATTCCGGTGGAAAACATCGCATTCGTGCTCGAGGAAGCGCTGCTGGACCGCAGCGTTGCGGTCGGCGATGCGGATGATGAGTACGTCGACGGCATCGCCAAGCCGGTGCGCGAGGCGCAGGCGCTGATCGCAAGCCGCGATATCGCCGTGCTGTGGCGGCTGCTGGGGTACCTTGCGCCGTACCGGCGCCAGCTGACTATCGGGATGAGTGCCGCTGCAGGCATCACGCTGTTCAGCCTCGCGCCACCATTCATCGCCGGTCGACTCATAGACAGTGTGATTGAACCCGTGCAGGGCGGCGCCCTGAGTCTCGCCGACGGCGCACAGATCGCGTGGATCTCGGTTGCGGCGCTGGCGCTGGTGCATCTGCTCAAATCCGCATGCAGCTGGGCAAGGCTGCGCGTGATGTCGGTGCTGGGGGAACTGGTGGCGCGCGATCTGCGCACCCAGCTCTACGAGCACCTGCAGTCGCTGAGTCTTGCGTTCTTCTCGCGCAAGAAGACCGGCAGCCTGATCACCCGGGTCAGTGCCGACACGGACAGACTGTGGGAGTTTCTGGCGCTGGGGATCATTGACGCGTCACTTGCCGTGCTGGTGCTGCTCGGCCTGGGCGGAATACTGATCTGGCTGGACTGGCGGCTGGGGCTGGTGATGACACTGCCTCTGCCCATCCTGTTCTGGGCCATCTACGCGCATGGCGAACGCCTCAATGCGCTGTTCGTGCGCGCCTGGCGGAAATGGTCGGATGTGACCGACGTGCTGTCGGACACGATTCCCGGCATGAGAGTGGTCAAGGCGTTCAATCAGGAGCGCTACGAAACGACACGCTTCAATGCGCGCAACTTCGCGGTGACGGATGAGTTCAATCGCATCCATCGTCACTGGACGTCGTTCTGGCCCGCGCTGCTGCTGGCGATCCACACGATGACCATCCTGGTGTGGGTGTTCGCCCTGCCGCGCCTGCTGGGCCAGCCCGGCACCGTGGCGCTGTCGCCCGGAACGTTCGTCGCGTTTCTGCTCTACATGACGATGTTCATCGCACCGATCGAGATCATCGGCCAGATGGCGAGGATCGCGAATCGGGCGACAAGTTCGGCGCATCGCGTGTTCGAAGTGCTGGATACCGAACCTGACATCGTCGAAGCGAGCGCACCGGTGAAGCTGCAGCCCATGCTTGGCCACGTACGCTTCGAGGACGTGTCCTTCGGCTACGACGGCGTGCGTCAGGTGATTCGCGGCGTCAGCTTCGAAGTGCAGCCGGGTGAGACGGTGGGCATCGTCGGTCCCTCCGGGGGCGGCAAGAGCACGCTGGTGAGTCTGCTCGCACGGTTCTTCGACGTGACGTCAGGGCGAATACTGATCGATGGCGTGGACCTGCGTGAGCTGGACATCGCAAGTTTTCGCGGCCAGCTCGGCATGGTGCTGCAGGATCCGTATCTGTTCCATGGCACGGTGGCTGAGAACATCTGCTATGGCGTTGCCGGTGCCGGCGAGGCGGACATCGTTGCAGCCGCGGTGGCGGCAAACGCGCACGACTTCGTCTGCCGGCTCGATCAAGGCTACGACACGATAGTCGGCGAGCGTGGGCACACGCTGTCAGGCGGTGAGCGTCAGCGGATATCGATCGCGCGCGCGATCCTGCGTGATCCGAAACTGCTGATTCTCGATGAAGCCACCAGCAGCGTGGATACCGAGAACGAGCGGCGCATCCAGGAGGCGCTGGACCGGCTCACCGCCGGACGCACCGTCATCGCGATTGCGCACCGGCTGTCTACGCTGCGTCGTGCTGACCGCATCCTGGTGATGAAGAACGGACGCGTCGCCGAGCAGGGCACTCATAGAGAGCTGCTGTCCAATGCCGAAGGGCTGTATCGGCGGCTGTACGACATGCAACGCGAACTTGTGCATCGAGTGTGACGGACGGGGTCGGAACGCAATCGCGTCCCGACCCCGTTCTCACCGGAAACGTGAAAGGAATAATCCTATGAAACAGACACAGGCAGAACGAATTACTCGTCACGAAGCCGGCGAACCGCCACAACTCGAGCGACGGGCCGATGGTCAGCTCTGGGTCGGCCAGGGTGGGGCCTTCCGACAGGTTCGCGTCACGCGCTGCTTTCCCTGGTCCGCACCAGGTCGATTCATTTCGTTGCGCGACGAACAGCGCAGCGAGGTGGCCCTGATCGCTGACCCCGCAATGCTGGACACTCGATCCCGTGAATTGCTGGAGGAAGCGCTGGTGGAGGCCGACTTCGTCTTCGTCATCGAGGCGATCGATGCGGTGACGGAAGAAACCGAGATCCGGTGCTGGTCGGTGATCACACAGCAGGGGCCGCGCCGCTTCCAGACGCGCCGCGACGAGTGGCCGCGGCCGGTGCCCGGTGGTGGACTGCTGATCCGCGACGTCGCGGGCGACCTGTTCCATATTGCCGCGCCCGAACAGCTGGATGCACACAGCAGAAAGCTGCTCTGGGCGTACGTGGATTGAGCCGTCTGCATCGCATTCACCGCCGGCCACGGGTGTATGCCCTGCCAAAGAACCGCTCCTGTACGGTCTCTTCTGGCTGGCATATGCTTGGTCGGCGGGCGCGTTGCCCGAACAGGTGAGTTCATGAAACGCACGTTGACGGGTGGCAGGTCGCTCGGCGCGCTGTGGTGTCTGGCTGTCTGCGTACTGCCGATATGGTCGGTCCAGGCCGAACTCACGCAGGACGTGTTTTCGCTGCTGCAGCAGACAGTCGTCGTGATCAATACCGAGGAAGGACACGGTACGGGCTTTGTCGCCTCTGCCGACGGCATCGTCCTGACCAATGCGCACGTTGTTGAAGGCGACATGATGACGCTGACCTTCGCTGACGGCCGCACCGAGATCGCTCAGTTCATCGGCTTCGAGCGCGATGGTCACGACCTCGCCGCGCTGCGGCTTCCAGGTGGTGCGCCGCGGCCCTGGCTGCCGCTTGCCGATCCGGCCTCGCTGCGTGTGGGAATGACCGTGTACGCGGCCGGCAACCCCTACCCGACGTTCCCGGTCACGGTGTCCGGCGGGATCATTGGCAGTCTTAGCGACCGGTACGGAATGATGCTGATCGATGCAAACATCGCCAGCGGCAGCTCCGGCAGCCCGGTCATCAACTCAAGTGGTCAGGCGCTTGGGATTGTCACAGCCCGTCTGCTCGATCAGTCGGGAACGGGTCTGTTCGCGTTCGAGTCCGCGTCCGGATTCGGTACAGCACTGGATGCGAAACGTCTGCATTCGTTTCTTGCCGACGTGCGCCTGGGTGCGGTAACGGCGATACGCCAGGCGAATATGGATTGGCTGACTCTTCCGCTTCCGCAGCTGGTACCGCCCGCAGAACACACCGGCAGGCTCACCCCCGATAGCGACCAGTTGCTGGGCGACAGAAGCTTCGTGAACGGTTACACGCTGGACCTGGAAGCCGGTCAGATCGTCGCGATAGAAATGCTGAGCAGCGAGTTCGACACTTACCTGATGCTCGTCGATCCGCAGGGTGAGATCGTCGCGGAAAACGGCGACAGTGATGAGAACACGACCGACTCGCGCATCTCTTTCTCCGCGCAGCAGACCGGCCGTTACGTGGTACTGGCGAATGCTCAGCTTGCCCGCGCGACCGGCGTTTACCGCATTCGCGCGCACCTTCAGACCTTCGGTCCTGCCGAGGTGTTTACCGGAACGCTGCGCGCCGGACGCAGCCGCACGGCTGAGATCGACTGGCAGCGCGAACTGCGCGGTCGCTCAGGGCGCACGGTCTCCATACAGATGCTCAGCGACGACTTCGACAGTTACCTGGAGCTTCTGGATGAGCGGGGTCGGGTAATCGCAAGCAATGACGACATGGAAATCGGAAACCTCGATGCGCGCATCATTCACCGCTTCGACGATGACGGCCGATACACGATTCGCGCCACCAGTTTCTCGCGCCGATCGACCGGGGCGTTCGAAGTACAGGTGGCGTGGGCAGAAGAGTAGCCGGCGGTTATGAATGTTCAGGAACGCAACGGAAACAGCTGCCTCAGCGCTGCATCGCGCAACCACAGCGCCGCCCACATGGCGAGCCCGAGATACACGCTGAACAGCGTGTGGCTGAACATCGGACTGCCCGCACGCAGGTGACTGGCCAGCGCGCCGCCCAGCAGGGCCGTCATCATCACCGCGCCCAGCAGACCTGTTCGCGGAACCACGAACAGCACCAGCGCAGCAAGCTCTATCAGACCGATCAGCAGCAGATGCTGTGGCGACCAGCCGATCGCAGCCATGGACTCAACGGCAACCTCCAGCCCCAGCAGCTTCGGTACCACCGATGCCGGCACCAGAAACAGCAGCAATAATCCCGTCAGTATCCAGCCGCTCCTGCTCATCACCCTGCTCCACCCCTTTAACCGCAGCGTTCAGACGCCAGTGGGCATGGTCGCATGAAATGCCGCCAGATCGACATGGTCAGAAAGGGATGGAGCGGCGAAACTCAAAGATTGGTGCGCAGAGAAATGGTGCGCCGGACGAACCTGCCCGGCGCACCTCCCACCGCTCAGGGGCCGCTTCCTTGAGTCTCCCGAGCACTGACTGGATGGCGCTGGTCCCTCAGCGCTGCTGCACCGGCGCGCAGCGGATCTCTGTCTCTGTGGTTGTGCGGTTCTCCTGGAACTCGCGCTGTGCGCGGCGACCCGCCGCAGCTCCGACTGCGGCGCCCGCCGCAGTGGTCAGGTCGCGATCCCCGACGTCTCGCGCCACGGCGCCGCCAAGGATTGCGCCAATCGCCGTACCTGCGATGCGATTGGAATCGCGTGCTTCGGCCTGCACGGTAACTTCTTCTTCCCAGCATTCCTCAAGGGCTGCGGCCTGCGGGGTTTGAGCAACGTAGCCCGCGTCCTGCGCTTCTTCGTCTGCGGATTTGCCGAACAGCTGGTAGCCTGCGACGACACCGCCGGCTGTTGCCACTGCTACGCCGGCCGCAATACCGATCAGCATGGACTTGTTCATAGCGTTGTCTCCTTTCTTCTTGCTCGCGCCACGTACAACGTGGCCTTGCTATAAAGACGAACGAATTGAGTGTCGGTTCCAACTGATTTCGGGATCTGTCGGCAAACAGCGACAGTACTGACTTCGCAAGTACACTGAACGGAACAGCGGGCGTACGTATGTCAGGCCGGACAGCGGACATGAAAGCATGGCGACTGACCATCAGTCGTTCAGGTACGGGGCTGTTGCTCGCCGTACTTGCAGTAACAGTCATGGCGCCGGCGCGCTCAGCCGCGGCGGACCAGGCGCGCTGGTTCGTGTCAGCCTATGCCGGCGAAGTCACATACACCCGCTTCAATCGAATCATCCGCTTCGAAACCGACTTTCGTGATTCTTATGTAGCAGCGATTGCGGGCGGCCGCGTGTTCCACTATCCGATGCGTCATCTGCAGTTCGAAGTGGAAGGCCAGGCCGCGTGGCACTGGGGACGGCAGCATCACCAGGAACTGAATGCGGCGGCGATCGCGCGCTGGACACAGTTCCCGTGGAACGCTCGCGTGCGCACAACGATCGCGTTGGGGATAGGCCCGTCATTCGCACTGGCCACGCCAGCGATCGAGCGCGAACGCCATGACCGAACGTCGCGCCGACTGCTGTTCATGCCGTTCGAGATCACCGTTGGCGCACCAGCCGCGTCGTGGGAAGCGAAGGTGCGGGTACATCACCGATCCGGTGCGTTCGATGTCGCGAGCCGGGCCAGCGGGTCGAACTTCGTTGCGCTGGGTGCACGCTGGCGTTTCTGATCTGAAGGATTCGCAAGAATGGTGGCCAGGGGCGGAATCGAACCACCGACACGCGGATTTTCAGTCCGCTGCTCTACCAACTGAGCTACCTGGCCAGGGCGTGAGGCCTGCGTGAGGCGTGGTATTAGACCGGCACGCTGCGTTGCGGTCAAGGCACCTGGCGGCAAACCCGTGTTTTGACACGTCTTCCGTGCCTCGCTAGGCTCGAACAGTCACCCATACTTCGCGGTGCGGCTACAGGGAGTGCCGACGCGACCCATGGCCACAGCAAAGGCAGACAACGCAGGCGCGCTACCCGGCGAGGCGCTGGCAGCGCAGTACCGCCG